>NZ_RXOZ01000004.1 GCF_003991205.1 Georgenia sp. SYP-B2076
CGACTCGGCGCTCGAGAAGGTCGCCTCCCTCGGCGGGTCGACCGTGGTGCCCAGGCAGCCCATCGGCGACATGGGTTACTCCGCCGCGGCCGCGCCGGCTGCGCGTGGACGAGCGCCCGGCCGCGCCGGCCGACGTGCGGGGGGCCCCGCCGTTGCCGCGCCCGGCCTGCTGGGCGTCGACCTTGCGCGACGCCGCGACGGGCGCCTGCTCCGGGGCGACGTACCCGGCGGTCTCGCCGACGAGCGCGACCACCCGCGGGTCCGTCGCCACGACCCTCGCGGGGGTAGCGTGGATCTTCGCCGCGCGGGCGAGGGACCGGAAGTCCCCGCGCTGCTCGGGCAGCACGACGGTGACGACGTCCCCGGCGTGACCGGCGCGGGCGGTGCGCCCGGAGCGGTGCAGGTACGCCTTGTGCTCGGCCGGCGGGTCGACGTGGACGACGAGGTCGACGTCGTCGACGTGGATCCCGCGCGCTGCGATGTCGGTCGCGACCATGACCCGGACCTCGCCGGAGGCGAACGCCTCGAGGCCGCGCTCGCGCGCGTTCTGGGAGAGGTTGCCGTGCAGCTCGACGGCGGGGACGCCCGACGCGGTCAGCTGGCGGGCCAGCTTCTTGGCCTGGTGCTTGGTGCGGGTGAACAGCAGCCGGCGGGACGTGCCGGAGGCGAGGGCCTGCACGAGGTCGTTCTTCTCGGCGGTCCCGGCGACCTCGAAGACGTGGTGGTCCATCGCCGCGACGGGCGACTCGGCGGAGTCGACGCTGTGGTGCAGCGGCTTGTCCAGGAACTGCTTGACCAGCCGGTCCACGCCGTTGTCGAGCGTCGCAGAGAACAGCAGGCGCTGCCCGCCGCCCGGGGTGGCCTTGAGGATGCGGGTGACGCCGGGCAGGAAGCCGAGGTCGGCCATGTGGTCGGCCTCGTCCAGCACGGTCACAGCGACGGCGTCGAGGTGCACGAGGCGCTGGTTCATGAGGTCCTCGAGGCGGCCCGGGCAGGCGACGACGATGTCGACGCCGCGCTGCAGCGCCTCGACCTGCCGGCCCTGCTTGACGCCACCGAAGATGACCGTGACGCGCAGCCCGGCCGCGGTGGCCAGCGGCGTGATGGTCTCGGCGATCTGCGTGGCGAGCTCGCGGGTGGGGGCGAGCACCAGGCCCCGGGGGTGGCTCGGCGCGCTGCGGCCGGGGAGCGTCTCGCCCGAGGGCACGAGTGCAGCGAGCCGGGCCACGAGCGGCAGGGAGAAGGCCAGGGTCTTGCCCGAGCCGGTGCGGCCGCGGCCGAGCACGTCGCGCCCGGCGAGGGTGTCCACCAGCGTGGCGGACTGGATGGGGAAGGGCGCGGTGAGGCCGCGGGAGATCAGGGACTTCTCCAGCACCGCGGGCACGCCGAGCGCGCCGAAGGTGGCTGCGCCGTCGGCGTTCGCGGGCATGGAGGGGGAAACAGTGGTGGTGTCGAGCACGAAGAGGTACTTCTCTCAGCAGGAGGTCACCGCAGGCATCTCCGCAGTTGCGTCATCGGCGGCCGAGCCGCCGGCGCTGTAAGCCGTGCTGTGCGATGTCGGGGCGCCGTCAAGCAGCGGTCCCTGCTGTCAGTATGGCACGCGACGCGTGTTGTGGGGCGTCTCCGTCCGGTGACTGCACTCACAGCGTTGCCGGGCGGCCGCCCGCGCCGGCGGCCCCGCGACACCCCTCCGGCGCCCGGAACGGGCGTCGCCCAGGCACCCGGAGCGGGCGCCGCTCAGGCCTTCGCCGGGGCCTCGCCCGCCCCCGAGGCGAGGGCCACGGCGACGCTGACGAGCACGAGCCCCGCCGCCTCCCCCGGCGACGGCACCTGGCCGAGCACGACGAGCCCCACCAGCAGCGACGTCGCGGGCAGCAGCGAGGTCAGCAGCGCGAAGGTCGGGGCGGGCAGCCGGGTGAGCGCCACCTGGTCCACGGCGTAGGGCAGGAACGAGGAGAGCACCCCGACGCCGACGACGCCGAGCAGCAGCGCCGGCGACGCCAGCGCCTCCCCGGCCGTGCCGGCGGCCACCGGGGCGTACACGAGCGCGCCCGCCGCCATCCCCACGGCGAGTGAGTCCAGGCCGCTGCGCCCCGAGGCGATGCGCCGCCCCAGCACGATGTAGCCGGCCCACGCCGCGCCGGCCGCGAGCGCGAAGGCCACGCCGACGCCGGTGCCCGGGCGGGACCAGTCGAGCCCCAACCCGGAGATGGACAGCACCCCGAGCAGGGCGACGACGATCGCGCCGCGCACCCGCAGGCCCCGGCCGGCCACCGCCGCCACCGCCACGGGCCCGAGGTACTCCAGCGACACGGCGCTGCCGAGCGGGAGGTGGTCGATGGCGACGTAGAACAGCAGGTTCATCCCGGCGAGGATGATGCCGAACAGCGCGGAGGCCGCCGCCGTGCGCGCGGTCCACACGCGGCGCCAGGGCCGGCGCCAGGCCACCAGCAGGACGGCGGCGACGAGGATCCGCCACCAGGCCACCGTGGTGGCGGGCATGATGGCGAAGAGCCCGACGGCGAGCGCGGCGCCCAGGTACTGGCTGGCGCCCGAGACCATGAAGAGCGCGGGGGCCGGCACCACCGCGCCCCGGCGGGGGCCACCCGTCCCGCGCCCGCCCGGCCCGCCAGGCCGGGGCCGTGGCGCGCCGCGGCGGATCATCCGAGCAGCCCCGTGAGGGCGACGACGACCGGGACGCACGCCACGGTGGTGAGGAGGATCGTCTCGCGGGAGGCCGCGACCGCCTGCCCGTAGCGCATGGCGTAGACGAAGACGTTCTGCGCGGTGGGCAGCGCGGCCACGACCACGGGCGCGAGCAGCGCCGTCCCGGTCAGGTCGAACGCGTAGCGGCCCAGGACGAAGGCGAGACCCGGTCCCGCGAGGTTCTTGAGGACGACGGCGAACCACAGCGTCCCGCGACCCTCGCCGCGGCCGGGCGGGGGCGCGCCGCGCAGCGACAGGCCGAAGGAGAGCAGCATGATCGGCACGGCGATGTCGGCGATCATCTGGACGGGCAGGAGCACCGGCGCGGGCAGCTGCCAGCCGGTGAGGGAGAACACGAGCCCGAGGGCCACGCCGACCACGAGCGGGTTGCGCAGGGGTGACGTCAGGGTGGCCACGCGGGAGACGCCGCGGCGCCCCGTCTGCAGGTCGAGGATGGTGAAGCTCACCGGCACCATGACGAGCAGCTGGAAGAGCAGCACCGGGGCGATCGCCGCGGCGCTGCCGGCGGCGAAGACCAGGATGGGGATGCCCATGTTCCCGGCGTTGACGTAGCTCGCGGACAGGGCACCGAGGGTCACCTCCGCCCCGCGGCGGCGCAGCACGAACCGGGCGACGAGGGCGTAGACGGCGGCGAGCACGACCGCGGTGATCCAGTTGACCAGGGCGCTCTCGGAGAAGACGGCCGCCACGTCGGCGCGCGCGAGGGTGAGGAACATCAGCGCCGGCGTGCCCACGAAGAACGTCAGCTTCGAGAGGCCCTCGGCGGCGCCGGGGCCGAGCACGTGCCACCGCGCGAGCAGGTAGCCGAGGAGGACGATCACGGCCAGCGAGAGGAACCCGGTGAACACGGCAGCCACGCGATGTCCTCCTCAGCGTCTGGAGCCGTCGCCGCGACGGCGGTTCATCCTCGCACCCGGTCGCTAGTGCTCCAGAACCACGTCCACGCTGAGCCCGGCGTGGTCGGAGATCGCGAGGTGGTGGGTGCGGGCGGCGGACACGGCCGTGACGGCCCCGTCCCCGAGCAGGTGGTCGAGCTGGATGCGCGGGCGGGCGTTGGTGAAGGTCGGTGCGCTGGCGAGGGGCGTGAGGCCGCCGTCGGCCACCACGCCGGCGACCTCGGCCGGGCGGAGGTTGAGGTCCCCGCCGAGCACGCGCGGGCCGGGCAGGGCGCCGAGGACGGCGACGGCGTCGGCGAGCTGGCGCCGTGCCGTCGGGGGGTCCACGGACAGGTGCGTGACGGCGACCGAGAGCGGCCCTCCGGGGGTCTCGAGGACGGCGGCGAGGCACACGCGGGCGGGGTCCAGGCGCGGGGACCAGGCCCGGGCGGCCCACCAGGGCGAACCGCCGCGCAGCACGCGCGGGCCGCCGCCCCGCAGGCGCCGCACGTGCCAGGAGCGCACGGGCAGGCGCGTGAGGAGGGCGACGCCGTAGCCCGGGAGCCGGGGCGCCGTGGCCCGCACGGCGGGCAGGCGCAGCCCCGTGGCGGAGCCGGCGAGGCTGGGGGCGAAGCGCCACCGCATGCCGAGCTCATCCGCCAGCAGGGCCGCCTGGTCGACGCGGCCCGAGCGCCGCTGCCCCCTGTCCACCTCCTGCAGGAGGACCACGTCCGCGCCCGTCGCGGCGATCTCGTGGGCGGCGGCGAACAGCGCGCCGCCCTCCGTGGCGCGGTCCTCGCGGGCGGTGCCCCGGGCGGGGGTGCCGTGCTGGAGGTTGAGGGTAAGCAGCCGGAGGGGGTCGGGCCCGCGCCCCGCGAGCGGGGCGACGGCGTCGCTCACGGGGCGGCCGTCAGGCCCCGTCCGGGCGCTCCTCGAACGTCAGGGAGACGGAGTTCATGCAGAACCGGTCGCCCGTGGGGGTCTGCGGGGCGTCGTCGAAGACGTGCCCGAGGTGGGAGCCGCAGCTGGCGCAGCGCACCTCCGTGCGCACCATGCCGTGCGAGCGGTCCTGGATGAGCTCGACGGCGTCGTTGTCCGTGGGGGCGTAGAAGCTGGGCCAGCCGCAGTGGGCCTCGAACTTGGTGGTCGAGCGGAACAGCTCCGCCCCGCACGCGCGGCAGCGGTAGACGCCCTCGCGCTGCTCGTTCAGCAGCGCACCGGTGAAGGGACGCTCCGTGCCGGCCTGGCGCAGCACCTGGTACTCGAACGGGTCGAGCTCGGCCCGCCACTCCTCGTCGGTCTTCTCGACAGCCTTCCTGGACTCATTCATGGCTCCATGGTCCTCCCCCGGCGGCGCCCCGTCATCTCGGTCCCGGCGCTGCTCAGTCGCCGTCGCCGCCGTCGCCGTCGGGCGAGGCGTCCTTCCCGAACACCTCCCGGGCCCGTTGCGCGTCGTCGCCGCCCTGCGACCCGTCCGCCGCGGCACGTTTGCGCTCGGCGACGAGCTCGCGCTCCTCCTGCGCCTCCGGCCCGGGCCCGGAGAAGGCCTGGGCCCGCTCCTCCGCCTCGGGGGAGCCGGTGAAGAGGCTGGCCTCGTGCCCCGCGGTGGTGGTGATCGGCGCGAGGACCGCGGTGCTGGCCCCCGGCGGCTCCGGCGCCGGGCCGGGCTGGAGGCGCTCGCGCAGGGACCGGCGGCGCCGCATGTCCGGTCTCGGCTGCCCGTCATGGTCGGCCGCGGGCACGGGCTCGGAGGCGCCCGTTCGCTCGGGCGCCGGCGCACTTGAGGGCGCGGGTGCCGGAGCGCCCTCAGGCTGGGGTGCCGGTGCGCCCACGGGCTCAGCTGCCGGTGTCCGCGCGGGTGCCGGAGCGGCCGCCGCCCGCTCGGGCGAGGAGGCGGTCCGGGCGTCGTCGCGGTGGGCCCCGCCGGGTGCCTCGGCCGGGTCCAGCCCGAGCTCGATGGGATCCATGACCTGCGTGGCGTCCGAGGACGGGCGCCGGCGCTGCTCGTCGCCCGCCCGGCCCAGGCCGCCGCCGGTCCGCAGGCTCCGGCGATCCTCCCGGCTCGCACGACGGCGGGCCCGGCGCGCCGCCGCCTCGCGCTTGCGGCGCTCCTCCGGGTCCTGCTGGACGGGCGCCTCGACGAGCGTGTCCTGCGTCGGCACCTGCGCCCCGTCGAGGTCCGCCAGCTCGGTGAGCTCCTGTGCCAGCTCGTCGTAGAGGATGTCGTTGCGGTCCTCGGTGACCTCGACGACGTCCTGCTGCTCCAGCCGGGTGCGCGGCAGCGCGTAGGGCGCCTGGGTCTGGAACCAGTCGACCAGGTTCTCGCGGAGGTAGTACTTCAGGTCGGTCAGCGTCGGGGCGTCCTTCCCGGAGACCAGCGCGCGCACCTGGACCACCCCGCCGACGGCCTTCTCCACCTGGAGGATGCCCACCCGCCCGTCCCACATGTCCGTCAGCCGCAGCAGCCGCTCGAGCTCCAGGCGGACGGCGGGGACGGGCACGCGCCAGTCGACGTCGAACTCGACCGTCCCGAGCAGCTCGGGGGCTTGCCGCGTCCAGTTCTCGAACGGCTTGGTGGTGAAGTCGGTCGACGGCATGATCATGCGGCGGTCGTCCCACAGCCGCACCACCACGTACGTCAGGGTGATCTCCTCGACGTGGCCGAACTGCCCCTGGACGATGACGACGTCGTCGACGCGGATGGCGTCGGTCAGGGCCAGCTGGAGCCCGGCGAAGACGTTCCCGAGCGTGGTCTGGGCGGCAAGGCCGGCGACCACGGAGAGGATGCCCGCCGAGGCGAGGATGCTGGCCCCGGCGGCGCGCATCCCGGGGAACGTCAGCAGGATCGCGGCGATCCCGAGGACGACGATGACGGCGACCCCCACGCGGCGCAGCACCTGCGCCTGGGTCTGGATCCGGCGGGCATGGGAGGTGGGGTCACCGGCGGCCCGGATCCGGGCGAGCGCGGTGTCCTCCATCACCCGCAGGAGGCCGGCGGCCAGCCACGTGATCGCGGCGATGAGGGCCATGAGCAGGCCGTGCTGGGCGAGCGCGCGCCACGTCGGCTCCCGGATGCCGGCCGCGACCGGGGTGGCGAGCACCAGGCCCGTCCAGGCGCCCACGATCACGAGGATCACCCGGAGGGGCTTGCGCTCCCGCCGGGAGATGAGCGTGATGATCGGGTGCCTGCGGTTGACCACGCGCATGGCGCCGGTGATCGCGTAGGAGACCAGCAGGCCGACGAAGATCCCGCCCGCGACCCACAGGACGACGGTGAGGAAGCTGACGGTGGTCTCGACGGTCTTATCGAGCGAGGCGGGCGTCATGTCTCCAGGCTACGTGCGCTTTCCTGGGAGTCCGCTGGGGACCCGAGATGAAGCCGGGACGAGTCGTCCGGTACGGCCGGGGGTGGCGCGGGACCCCGGCCGGCGACCTCAGCCGAGATCCTTGCCGAGGTAGATCTGCACGAACGGGTTGTCCCCGAAGGGCGTGGTCGGCTCGTACCCGGCGGACTCGTAGAGGCTGACGGCTTCCGTGAGCGCCTCGTTGACGCTGAGCACCACGCGGCGCCCGCCGAGGGAGCGCGCCCGGTTCTCGAGCGCCCTCAGCAGGAACCGCCCGAGGCCCTTGCCCCGCGCGTCGGGCGAGAGCCACATCCGCCGAAGCTCCACCTCCGTGCCGGAGAGCACGCGGACCCCGCCGCAGCCGAGGACCGTCCCGGTGACCAGCTCGGTCAGCAGCATGAAGTCCCCGTGCGGCGGCGTGACGTCGGTGGGGTCGGCGGCCTCGAGCAGCGAGACGTCGAAGCCCTCGATCCGCTCACCGAGCTCGGCGTAGTAGCGGGCGAGCGCCCGAGCCGCACGCTCGCTCGCGGCCTGCCCCTCCAGGATGCGCACGGGCCCGGCCGGCGACGTCGTCGTTCCCTCGGGGATCGTCATCCCCACATCGTGCCCCGCCCGCCCACCCGCTGCCAGCCCTTCGACGGCGGGAACCTGCCGGGCGCCGGGCGGACCTCTCGCGGGCCCGCGGCCCCTCGCTGCCACGCGGACCCCTCGGACGGCCCGCCGATCCCTCGCGCGGCCCGCGGGCCTTTCGCACGGCCCGCCAACCTCTCGCGCGGGCCCCGGTGGCCGCATAGGCTCCCGCACATGGACGGCCGCTCGCCCGAGGGGCGCTCCCCCCGGCAGCCCCTCGCGCAGGGCGCCCCGGGAGGGTTTCCTGGCCGTCCCCCCACCGAGGTCTCCGACCGCCCCGTCCTGCCCGGGCCCGCGCCGGTCGCGGCGACGCCTGCGCGACCCGTCCCGGCGTCTCGGCTCGCCGCCGGCGACCTGCCGGGCACCCCGGACGTCGCCGTCGGGGGTGGCGCGGGCCGCCCGCGCATCTGCGTCCTGGCGCCGACGCCGCTGCTCGTCGTCGAGATCGCCTCGCCCCACGAGGACTCCGGCCGGGCGCCCGAGCACACGGACATCCACCTCCACCCGGGCGGTCAGGGCCTGTGGGTCGCCCGGATGGCCGTCTCGCTCGGCGCCGACGTCACCGTCTGCGGGCCCTTCGGCGGCGAGCTGGGGCCAGCGGTCGCGCAGATGCTGAGCAGCGACCGGCTCACCATCCACGCCGTGACGTACAACGGCGGCAACGGCGCCTACGTCTACGACCTGCGCGGCGAGGACCGCGAGATCGTCTCCCACATGCCCCCTGCCGCCCTGAACCGTCACGAGCTCGACGACCTCTACGGCACGCTGCTGGTCGACGCCCTCGACTCCGACGTCCTCGTGGTCACCGGCGCGGAGCCGTCGTCCGTGGTGCCCTCGAGCTTCTTCGGCCGGATCATCCGGGATCTGCGCTCCGCCGGGAAGCCGGTGGTGGCCGACCTCTCCGGCAACGCCGCCCGCGTCGCGGCCAAGGCCGGTCCGAGCGTGCTCAAGATGAGCCACGAGGAGGTGCGCGCCGCGGGCCTGACCGAGGACGCCGAGCCGGCGTCGCTGCTGGCCGTCGCCCGCGAGATGGTCGCCGGCGGCGTGGAGGCGATGGTGGTCTCGCGCGCCCAGGATCCCGCACTGATCGTCACCGCCGACGGCTCCCGCCGGGCGGTGGGTCCCGTCGTGACCCCGCTCGACCACCGCGGCGCCGGGGACTCGATGACGGCCGGGATCGCCGTCGGGATCGGCCGCGGCCTCGACATCTACGGCGCGGTACGGCTCGGCGCCGCCGCGGGCGCGCTGAACGTGACCCGGCGCGGCCTGGGCACCGGCCGCCGCGACCAGATCGAACGCTTCGCGGAACGGATCACCATCGAAGAGATGGCCTAAGGAGATGGTTCTCAGGTGCGTGTACTCGTCACCAACGACGACGGCATCGCCTCGCCGGGTCTGACCGTCCTCGCGCGCGCGGCGCTCGACGCGGGCCACGAGGTCGTCGTCGTCGCCCCCCACCGCCAGTACTCGGGTGCCAGCGCGGCCCTGACCGCCCAGGAGGAGGACGGGCACCTCGTCCTCGTCGACGAGCGACCACCCGGCCTGCCCGACGGCGTGCGCGCCTTCGGGGTCAAGGCCGCCCCGGCGCTGATCACCTTCGTGGCCTCTTTCGGTGCCTTCGGCGAGAAGCCCGAGGTCGTCATGAGCGGCATCAACCTTGGTGCGAACACGGGCCGCGCCATCCTGCACTCCGGCACGGTCGGCGCTGCGCTCTCCGCCTCCGGCCACGGCATCCGCGCGATGGCGGTGTCGATCGCCTCGGCCGACCCGCAGCACTGGGACACCGCCGAGCAGGTCTCCGCCCTCGGCCTGGACTGGCTCGTCAAGCAGGACCAGGACGACCGGGTCCTCAACATCAACGTGCCCGACGTCGCCCCTGAACGGCTGCGCGGGCTCCGGTCAGCCGAGCTGGCGAGCTTCGGTGCCGTGCAAGCCCGGGTCAAGGAGCGGCGCAAGGGGTACGTGCAGCTGACCTACTCCGGTGTCGAGGCCGAGGACGAGCCCGGGACGGACCACTACCTTCTGGCGCGCGGGTGGGCCACGGCCACGATGCTGCGCGCCCCCGTCGACGACGACAGCGGCCTGACGCTGCCGACCTTCGACGGCCGCGCCGGCGGGCGTCCCGCCGAGGCACCCCTGGTGGAGGTCAGCTCCGGCACGGTCATGTCCACCGGCGCCGGGTCGTCGGACGGGCAGGCCGGCGCCGGGGAGTGACGGGCCGCGCCGTCAGACCCGCCGGGCCGCGCCGTCAGGCCCGGCCACGCCCTCAGGCCCAGCCGAGCTCGTGCAGGCGCCGGTCGTCGATGCCGAAGTGGTGGGCGACCTCATGGACGACGGTGATCGCGACCTCGTCGACGACCTCCTCCGTCGTCTCGCACAGGCGCAGGGTGGGGCCCCGGAAGATCGTGATGCGGTCCGGCAGCGAGCCGGCCGCCCACCACGAGTCCCGCTCCGTCAGCGGCGTGCCCTCGTAGATCCCCAGGAGGTCCTCGTCCTCCTCGCCCTGCATCTGCTCCGCCGTCGGCTCGTCCTCGACGAGGACGACGACGTTGTCCATGCGGTCGGTCAGCTCGACGGGGATGAGGTCCAGGGCATCGGAGACTGCCTCTTCGAAGGCCTCGCGCGACATGTCCACCACGGGGTCCATCCTGCCCTCCTGCGCCCCGGACGCCAGACCCGACGCGAGCGTGACGGGAAGCACACCGTCCTGGTTTTGCTCTTGAGGACATCCTTCCCATATGCTTTCGGAGGTCTTGGGGCGCTGCAAGCGTCACGGGCGTCCACGGCAGTAACGGGCCCCCATCGTCTAGCGGCCTAGGACCCCGCCCTTTCACGGCGGTAGCACGGGTTCGAATCCCGTTGGGGGTACGCACCACAGGTAGTATGAGAACAGAACAAGCAGTACCAGGCTCCACGCCTCACACGAGGCCCCGTAGCGCAGTTGGTTAGCGCGCCGCCCTGTCACGGCGGAGGTCGCGGGTTCAAGTCCCGTCGGGGTCGCCGGTACGGACGCCCAGTCCTAGGACTGGGCGTTCGTGTCTTGGCTCTGTAGCTCAGTTGGTAGAGCGTTCGACTGAAAATCGAAAGGTCACCGGATCGACGCCGGTCGGAGCCACCACCCAGAGGCCCCGCACTCACCGAGTGCGGGGCCTCTCTCATGCCCGGCACCGGCCCGCGTCCGCCTCTCGTGCGCCCGGCACGCGCCGCGTCCGCACCTTCCCGCGCGGGCGTCGGGCGCCCCGGCGCGGCGGCGACGCCGATACTGGGCCCGTTCGGCCGCCGTGAGCGAGAATCTCTCCATGGGCAGGCACACCAACGCCATACCTGAGGACGACTCCCCCGCCGGGAGGCACGAGCCGGGTGCCGGCACCCCGACGCACGCCGGCACGCCGACGCACAACAGGGCCGCGGCGCACGCCGGCGCGCCCGCGCAACTGCGTCCCGCCCCGGCGCACCTCCCGGACCCGCCGGGGGACGGCGCCATCGCCTCGGCGCGCGGCCTGACCAAGGTCTACGGGGCCGGCAACACCCAGGTGCGCGCGCTCGACGCGGTGGACGTCGACCTCGGCCGCGGGGAGCTCACCGCCATCATGGGCCCGTCCGGGTCGGGCAAGTCCACGCTCATGCACTGCATGGCCGGGCTCGACTCCCCCACCTCCGGCTCCGTCGTCGTCGACGGCGTGGAGATCTCCCGGATGAGCCAGCGCCAGCTCACCAAGCTGCGGCGCACCCGCATCGGCTTCGTGTTCCAGGCCTACAACCTCGTCCCCACGCTCACCGCGGCCGAGAACATCACCCTCCCCCTGGACATCGCGCGCCGGCCCGTGGACCAAGCCCGCTTCGACGCCGTCGTGCGCGCCGTGGGCCTGGAGGACCGCCTCCACCACCGCCCGAGCGAGCTCTCCGGCGGGCAGCAGCAGCGCGTGGCGTGCGCCCGTGCCCTGATCGCCGAGCCGTCGGTGGTCTTCGCCGACGAGCCCACCGGCAACCTCGACTCCCGCGCCGCGGCGGAGGTGCTCGGCTTCCTGCGCCGCAGCGTGGACGACCTCGGCCACTCGGTGGTCATGGTCACCCACGAGGCCTCCGCCGCCGCATACGCCCACCGCGTGCTGTTCCTCGCCGACGGCCGCCTCGAGGCCGAGCTGCTGCGCCCCGACGCCGCCACGATCCTGGACGCCCTCGGCGCGCTCGGCGCGGCCCGGGAGCGCCGCCTGGCCGGTGACGCGCCGGCAGGCACGACGGCGGAGCCGGCCGCGGTTTTGGGCGCAGTGCCGGCCGCGGTTCCGGGCGCGTCACCCGCCGAGGTTCCGGGCGCCGGGGCCGGACCGGGAGCGGTGCCGGCGAACGCGGGCCACGACCCGAGCGGGCACCGGGCCTGATGTTCCGGGTCGCCCTGCGCGAGGTCCGCGCCCACCTCGGCCGCTTCCTGCTCAGCGTGCTCGCCGTGACGCTCGGGATCGCCTTCGTCACCGGGACGTTCTCGCTGCGCGCGATGCTGGCGGACACCTTCAGCTCGATCATCGCCTCGACGACCCAGGGCGACCTCTACCTCCGGGGGGTGCCGGACGCCCGCGGCGACGCCGGCCCCGAGGGCCAGCCGCAGCAGTTCGGGCAGCCGCGCACGCCCGTCCCGATCCAGCTGGCGCACGAGGTCGCCGGCGTGAAGGGGGTGGACCAGGCCGTCCCGGACATCCTCGGCGCGGTGGTCCTCATCGGCGCCGACGGGCAGGCGGTGGTCAACGGCCAGGCCCCCTCGCTGGGCAGCGTGCTCCGCGAGCACGACCCGTCCGGCACCCTCGTGGCCGGCCGCGCGCCGCGCAACGCCGGCGAGATCGCGCTGGAGACGACGGCGCTGAAGACCTCCGGCCTGCGCATCGGGGACACCACCCGGGTCGTCGTGGGCGCCGGGCGCCTCACGGACGTGCGGGTGGTCGGCGAGGCCACCTACGGCAACCCCATGGTCGGCACCACGCTCGTCCTACTCGATCCCGCCACCGGGGAGGCCGCCTTCGCCCCCCAGGGGCTCGTCCCCTCCGTCGCCATCTTCGCCGACCCCGGCACCGACCTGGGGGCTTTGAAGGACCGCGTCGCCGCGGCCGTCGCCGGTCAGCAGGGCGTCGAGGTCGTCACCGGGGAGCAGGTGCGCGAGGAGGCCAACCAGGCCATCAACCAGCTGCTCGGGTTCCTCGGGACCTTCCTGCTGGTGTTCGCGCTGATCTCCCTGTTCGTCGGTGCCTTCATCATCGCCAACACGTTCGCGATGGCCGTGCGGCAGCGCCAGCGCGAGTTCGCGCTGCTGCGCGCCGTCGGGGCCTCCCCGCGGCAGGTGCTGACCACGGTGCTCGGCCAGGCCGTCGTCGTCGGCGTGGTCGGCTCCGCCGCGGGCATCGCCGCCGGCATCGGGCTCATCGCCCTGCTGCGCGAGTGGCTGGCCTCCATGGGCATGGACCTCGCCGGCGACGTCGTGATCACGTCCCGCCAGGGCCTCGGCGTCCTGGCGCTCGGCACCGCCCTATCGGTGCTCGCCGCCCTGGTTCCCGCCCGGCGGGCCGCCACCACGCCGCCGGTGGAGGCCATGCGCGACGACGTCGTCCTGGTCGAGCGCACCCTCCGCGTCCGCGCCGTGGTGGGCGCGGCGGTCCTCGCCGGCGGTGTGGCGGCGACGATCCTGTCGGTCCGGGACGGCACCACGCACGCAGGGAGCTGGCTCGGTGCCGGCGCGGGCGGCGTGCTGCTGGGCACGCTCGCCGTCTCCCCCGTCATCGCCGCGGTGACCCTGGGCGTCCTGGCGGTCCCGTTCGTCTCGCTCGCGCGGCCCATGGGGCGCCTCGCCCGCGGCAACGTCACCCGCAACCCGCGGCGCACCGCGAGCACGGCCGGCGCCCTCATGATCGGCATGGCCCTTGTGGGCGCGTGCGCCGTGCTCGCGGAGTCCGCGCAGGCCTCCACCAGCGCGATCGTGGCGTCCGAGTCGCGGGCCGACTTCTGGGTGCAGTCGGCGACCCGGACCGTGCCCGGGCAGGTGGCCACGGACATCGCCGCGCTCGACGTCGTCGGGCGGGCGGACACGGTGACCATCGGCCGGGCCGGCATCACCGGACCGGGCGGCACGGCCGGGACCTACCGGGTCGCCGGTCTGCCCGCCGGCGCCCTCGGCCGCACCATCGCCGTGAAGGTCGACGAAGGCTCGCTCGGCGGCCTCGGCGCCGGCGAGGTGGCGGTGGCGCGGACCGCCGCCGTCGAGCACGGCTGGAGGGTCGGTGACGCCCTGACCGTGACCACGGCCCAGGGCCCGCGCGAGGCCCGGGTGGCCGCCGTCATCGACTCCCAGCTGCTGGCCGCCCCGGTCGTCATGGACTCCGGCCTCTTCGCCGCGGCCGTCCCGGCGAACGAAAGCGCCGTCCTCGCCGTGCTGGTCAACGGCGCCCCGGGCGTGGACCAGAAGACGCTCCGCGGCGCGCTGGACGCCGTCGTCGCCCCCTACGTGGTGCTCACGGTCCAGGACGCGGCGGAGCTGACGAGCTCGCTGGCCGAGCAGGTGGACCGGGCGATGGTCATCCTCTACGCCCTGCTCGGGCTCAGCGTGGTCATCGCGGTGCTCGGCATCGTCAACACGCTGGCGCTCTCGGTCATCGAGCGCACCCGCGAGATCGGGCTGATGCGGGCGGTCGGGCTCGGGCGGCTGCAGCTGGCGGCGACGGTCGTCATCGAGTCGGTGCTGACCGCCGTCTTCGGCACCCTGCTGGGCGTGGCCGTGGGCGTCTCCCTCGCCTCGGCGCTGCCGACCGTCTTCGCCGACCAGGGGCTCACCGAGCTCGCCATCCCGTGGGACCTGCTCGGCGTGATGGTGCTCCTCTCCGGCGTCGTCGGCGTCGTCGCGGCCCTCCTGCCGGCCTGGCGGGCGACCAGCCTGCCCGTCCTCGACGCCGTGGCCCAGGAGTAGGACGGCGGCGCCCCGGGTGCCGCCGTCCTGCCGCCGCCCTGCCGGTGCGCAGGCGACCGGTCGACGCCGGACGTGGGCGTGGCTGGTCCCCACGCAGGTCACAAACGTGGAAACCTAGGGCGGGTGGGCGTGCATGCCCGGCTACGGACCGCAATCATGGGGTGTCCGGGCCGACGCGCCCGCGGCAGCAACCAGGGCGCCGGCGACGGCGCCAGCGAGGAGAAGATCGCGGTGAGCACATCCGCAGAGCGGACCACCCCAGTGGTCGAGGCCGAACGTGTTGAGGGACCAGGCAAGGGGCGCAGCGTCGGTGAGCTCGTCGCCTCGGTGTCCGAGCAGTTCTCGCGGCTCGTGCGCGACGAGCTCCAGCTCGCCCAGCTGCAGCTGGCCGAGAAGGGCAAGCGGCTCGGCACGGGTGCCGGGTTCCTCGGGGTCGCGGGAGTGGTCGCGCTGTACGCGGTGGGCGTGCTCCTGGCCGCCGCGGTGCTCGGGCTGGCCACCGTGCTCCCGGCGTGGCTCTCGGCGCTGATCGTGGGTGTCGTGCTGCTGATCGTCGCCGCCATCGCGGGTCTGCTGGGCAAGAAGAAGATCGACGCCTCCAAGGCGTTCGCCGCGAATCCCCAGGAGGGGCTGAAGGAGGACGTCGACGCCGTCAAGAGAGGGATCAAGCGGTGAGCCACGCGACAGAGCAGCCCAGGAAGCGCACGCCGGAGGAGATCGAGGCGGACCTCGCCCGCACGCGGCTCGAGCTGACGAGCACCGTCAACGAGCTCAGCGACAAGCTCGACCCCCGGCGTCAGGTCGACGCGGCCAAGGACAGCGCCAAGGCCGCCGCGGCCGCGGCGGGCGGCCGGGCCAAGGCCGCCGCGGCCGCGGCGGGCGGCCAGGCCAAGGCGTTCGCCGACGACCTCGGGAGCGGGGACCGCAAGGCCCTCACGGTGCTCGGCGCCGTCCTCGCGGCCGGCGCCACCCTCATCGCGGTGGCCCGCCGCTCCCGCTGACCTCGGCGCGGCCCGGGTGCGGGCCGCGGCCACGGGACGCCGGCGGCAGGGCAGGCGGACCGGGCCGCCGCGGGTACGCCCGCGCCGGCCACGGGACGCCGTCGACCTCGTTCGGGCCCGGTCCGCCGTCGACCGCCTTCAGGTGCGGTCTACCGCGACGGTGCGGCGGCGTCGGGCTGCCCCTCGTCGGGCGTCATGCCGCTGGCCACGAGGAGGTCCTCGACCTCGCTGCGGCGGAACCGCCGATGACCGCCCAGGGTGCGGATCGAGGAGATCTTCCCCGCGTTTGCCCACCTGGTCACCGTCTTGGGATCCACCCGGAACCTCGCTGCCACCTCCGACGGCGTGAGCAGCTGCTCCGCCGTGCCATTGATCGTCGCCATGGCTACCCTCCCGGGAAACTCAACTCTCGCGCGCCGGGTGCGCGTGGGGCTGGAGCCAGCCAATCACGCCCCCCGCACGCCCGATCGGGCCCATGGTCCCGACAATCAGGACGTATACGCCCGTATGACCGCCAAGCGCGCAACCCCGACAGCGCCCGGATGAGACAGTGTCCACAGCGTGGCGGCCCCCGTGGAATGGCTGCGGGGCACGTAGACCATGTACCGTGGCCACACGACACAGATGACCATAAACACGGGGCCGCACCGCACGGTGCCTGCCCCGGTTCTACGTTGGAGGGGGTCGACGCCATGGGGCGCGGCCGTCAAAAGGCCAAGCAGACGAAGGTCGCTCGCAAGCTGAAGTACTTCAGCCCCGAGACCGACTACCGAGCTCTCGAGAAAGAGCTCACGTCGCGTACTGACGACGTAGACGGCGACGCCTACGGCCGGATCCCTCCTGCCACGGAGGACTGGGACGAACCTGGGAAGGACTGGGACATCCGTTCCAGCTGATGTGCCGCCACCGTCGCCTCCGGGCGCGGTGACAGCCTCCCGCACGTCGTCCGGTCAGTTCCGCGACTCATCGCCGTGCCCACCCCAGTGGTGGGCACGGCGATCTTCCGTGCGCCGACGTGGCCCGCCCGGGGCGCGGCGCTCCCCGCCGAGCCACGGCGCACCATGCCCGGTCTGGGGCGACCCATCGGGGTCACGGCGCACCCCGCCCGGCCGAACCCGGCACACGGCGCCGGCTCAGCTCGTGCGGTAGCGGCCGGCAGCGCCGCGACGGCTCAGCTGGTGCGGTAATGGCCACCCAGGCGCACGGCCCCGCCGTCGACGCCCTTGGTGCCCCGCACGGCGTCGCCGTCGGTTCCGGGCGTGCCGTCGTCCTCGCTGACGCCGCCGAGCACCCACGCGTCGATCCCGCGCGCGGTCACGGCCGCGACCGCGGCGTCGACGTCGGCCGCGGGCACCACGGCGACCATGCCGATCCCCAGGTTGAGCGTGTTCTGCAGGTCCTGCCACGGCACCTGGCCGAGCCTGCGGACCAGCTCGAAGATCGGCGGCACCACCCAGCTGGACCGGTCGACGTCGGCGACGAGCCCCCGGGGAAGCACCCGGGCGAGGTTGGCCGCGAGCCCCCCGCCGGTGACGTGGCTGAAGGCGTGCACGTCGATGGCAGGGTCGTCGACCAGGTCCAGGCAGGCGGGCGTGTACAGCCTGGTTGGTTCGAGGAGCTCCTCGCCCAGCGTGCGGCCCAGCTCCGGCACCTGCCGGTCGTAGGCCCAGCCCGCGACGTCGAGGACCCGGCGGACGAGCGAGTAGCCGTTGGAGTGCAGGCCGGAGGCGGCCATCGCCACGACGACGTCCCCCGCGCGCACCCGCTCCGCGCCGAGCACGGCGTCGGCCTCGACCACGCCGGTGGCCGCGCCGGCCACGTCGTACTCGTGCTCGCCGAGCAGCCCCGGATGCTCGGCGGTCTCCCCGCCCAGCAGCGGCGTGCCGACGAGGGCGCACGCCTCGGCGATGCCGCGGACGATGTCCGCGACGCGCTCGGGCACCACCTTGCCGGTGGCGATGTAGTCGGTCATGAGCAGCGGCCGGGCGCCCACGACGACGATGTCGTCCACGACCATGCCCACGAGGTCGTGGCCGATGGTGTGGTGCACGTCCATCGCCTGCGCGACGGCCACCTTGGTGCCCACCCCGTCGGTGGAGGTGGCGAGCAGGGGCCGGCGGTAGTCCTTCAGCGCCGAGACGTCGACGAGCCCGGCGAACCCGCCCACGCCGCCCACCACGGCGCCGGTGTGGGTGGCGCGCACGGCCTCCTTCATGAGCTCGACGGCCCGGTCCCCCGCCTCGGTGTCCACCCCCGCGGCGGCGTAGGTGATCGGCGCGTCGGGCCGGGCGGGGCTGGTCTCGCTCACTGCTGCATCGCTCCTGAGATCGTGGTGGGGCCGGCCACGGCGGGCTCGGCCGGGACGCCCGGGACGTCCGGCCCGGCGGTCGGTGCACCAGGTGCGCCGGGGACGCTGGGTGCGTCCGCCCCCGAGACGGTGGCGGCCCCCCGGATCGGCACGGGGTACGAACCGGTGAAGCAGGCGGTGCACAGCCGGTTCGTGGGCACGGTGGTGGCCTCGACCATGCCGTCGATGGAGATGTACGCCAGGGAGTCGGCCCCGAGGGAGCTCCTGATCTCCTCGATGGTCAGCCCGTTGGCGATCAGCTCTGCCCGCGTGGCGAAGTCGATGCCGTAGAAGCAGGGCCACTTCACCGGCGGGGAGGAGATCCGCACGTGGACCTCCGCGGCTCCCGCCTCCCGGAGCATCCGGACCAGGGCGCGCTGGGTGTTGCCGCGCACGATCGAGTCGTCCACGACCACCAGCCGCTTGCCGGCGATGACCTCCTTGAGGGGGTTGAGCTTGAGCCGGATGCCGAGCTGGCGGATCGTGTCGGTCGGCTGGATGAAGGTGCGGCCCACGTAGGAGTTCTTCACCAGGCCCTGGGCGAACGGGATCCCGGACTCCTGCGCGTAGCCGATCGCGGCGGGCGTGCCGGACTCGGGGGTGGGGATGACCAGGTCGGCGTCGACCGGGTTCTCGCGGGCGAGGACCCGGCCCATCTCGGTGCGCGCGCCGTTGACCGGCACCCCGGCGATCTTCGTGTCGGGACGGGCGAGGTACACGTACTCGAAGACGCAGCCGTGCGGAGTGGCGTCGGCGAAGCGACGGGAGCGCATGCCGTCCGCGTCGATGACCAGGAGCTCGCCCGGCTCCACCTCGCGGACGAAGGTCGCGCCGACGATGTCGAGCGCCGCCGTCTCCGAGGCCACGGCCCAGCCCCGTTCGAGCCGGCCGAGCACGAGGGGGCGGATGCCGTGCGCGTCCCGGGCAGCGTAGAGGGTGTGCTCGTCCATGAAGGCGAGCGAGAAGGCGCCCTCGAGGAGCGGGAGCACCTCCATGGCGACGTCCTCGAGCCGGTCCCCGCCCTCCGCGGTGCCGCCGAGGAGCGCAGTGATGACGGCGGTGTCGGTGGAGGAGCCGCGGCCCAGCTCGCCGCTGAGGTCCTTGCCGAAGCGCTCGTGGACGAGGCCCATCAGGGCGCGGGTGTTGGTGAGGTTCCCGTTGTGCCCGAGGGCGACCGTCCCGGAGGCGGTCGGGCCGAGGGTGGGCTGGGCGTTCTCCCACGACGAGGAGCCGGTGGTGGAGTAGCGGGTGTGGCCGATCGCGATGTGACCGGTCAGCGCCTGGAGGGCTCGGTCGTCGAAGACCTGGGAGACCAGCCCCATGTCCTTGTAGACGAGGATCTTCTCGCCGTCGGAGGTCGCGATGCCGGCGGACTCCTGCCCGCGGTGCTGCAGCGCGTAGATGCCGAAGTAGGTCAGGCGGGCGACGTCCTCCCCCGGCGCCCAGACCCCGAAGACGCCGCACTCGTCCTGCGGGCCCTTCTCACCTGGTAGAAGTTCGTGCGAGAGCCGTCCATCACCGCGTGCCACGGCGCAATGGTCGCACACCCCCGCCCGCCCGGCGGAGGCCCGTCCACGGGAATCGGTCACAGCACCGGGTCGTAGCGGCGGTAGCCCGCCGCCAGCGTGACGCCCTCCGTCGTGACCGAGACGACGTCGGGCCAGAGCACCAGCACCGTGCCCCGGTGACGCCACGCGAGGAAGGAGCCGATCAGGCGGGGTGACGTGACGGTGGAGCGCTCGTAGCCGAGGAAGGACCCGCGGGTGCGGGGGCTGACCAGCAGCCCGTGCAGGCGCGCCCGGGCGAGGCGCCCCTCCGGGGGGCCGTCGAGGACGAACCGCACGTCGGTGACGTAGCCGACGGCCTCGCCGGCCGCGCGGACGGGCAGCCCGATGAGCTCAGTGAGGAGCATGCCGCCCCCCGGGGATCCGGGCGATGACGTGGTCGCGGACCCAGCGCTCGAACCAGGTCAGGTCGAGGTTCTCGCCCCGGACGCCCAGCGACACGGCGACGCCGACGTTGCTCACGTCCGACCAGGGCATCCGCAGCCAGCGGTGGCTGGGCGGATGGCCGCCGAAGATCCGGGTGCCGAGCACCGGCCCGGTCAGGAGCGCGGCGATGTACGGCACCTCCCCGGCCTCGTGCCCGGGCCGCCGGCCGGGCTCGAGGCCCGCGATGTCGATGTCGTCCACGGTGCTGACGGGGACGTCGTCGACGTCGAGCACCTGACGGTCGAGCAGGTGCAGGCGGGCGTCGAGGACCTGCCCCGCGGGGCGGGGCGGCGTCTGAAGCCGCTCGGCGGCCCGGCGCGCGCGCGGGCTCATGCGCCGGCCCCGGTGAGGAGCATGAGCGGGATGGCGGCCACGGAGGCGACGACGATGATCACCAGGTAGACCATCCCCGCGCCGTTGGTGAACCGGCCGTTGACGTGCTCGCCCATGTACTGCGGGTCGTTGGCGATGATGAGGATGGGCAGGTAGGTCAGCGGCAGCGCGATCGCGGAGAACACCACCGAGTACTCGGTCACCTTGACCGGGTCCACCCCCGTCATCAGCACACCCACCGCCACCAGCAGGGAGATGATGACGACGAGGTGGAAGCGGGCGGCCTGCACGGGGCGGCGGAACTTCCCCCAGGACCAGCCGAAGAACTGCGCGACGGTGTACCCGCCCGACAGCGCCGTCTCCAGGGCGGCACCGAAGGTGGCGGCGACGATGCCGACGATGACCACGGCGAGCGCGAGCTTGCCGCCGGCGAGGGCGACGGGTCCGACGACCTCGGACAGGGAGGTCACCTCGATCCCTGCGGGCAGGAGCACGACGGTCGCGCAGCCGGCGATCGCCAGCGACAGCAGCCCGCCGAACGGGAAGCCGACGAGGACGTTGAGCCGTTCCTGGCCCAGGTCCTTCACGCTCCACTTCTCCTCGACCGCACCGGAGGAGAAGAAGAACACCTCGTACGGCGTCATCGCCGCCCCGAACAGCGCGATCGCGTAGTACCAGTAGGTGAGGGGGTGCTCGCCGGTGGGCACCGACGGCGCCAGGGCGTCCTGCGCGAGCCGCGACCAGTCGGGGGCGAGGAGGAACAGCGCGACCGCGAAGACCACGAGAGTGAGCCCCACCAGCCCGGTGACGTTCTCCAGCACCTGGAACTTCACCCGCCACACCACGAGCCAGACGGCGAGCGCCGCGACGGGGATCCACAGCCGCGGGGCGACGTCGCTGGCGAGCTGCAGGGCGAGGGCGATGCCGCCGACCTCCGCCGTGAGGGTGAGCAGGTTGATCAGGAACGAGGCGCTCAGGTTCGCGAAGGCCATGCGGGGGCTGAGCCGCTCCCGGATGATCTCGAACGTGGCGCGGCCGCTCACGGCGGCGACCCGCCCGGACATCTCCGCGAACAGGCAGATGCCGATGACGCCGACCACGACCACCCAGGCCAGCGACAGGCCGAAGCGGGAGCCGACGACGGCGTTGGTCACCAGGTCCCCGATGTCGAGGAACCCGCCGATGGCCGTGAGGATGCCCAGGGCGAGGCCGAGGACCTTCTTCATCCCGCGGCCGCCTCGAGGCGGTCCGCCGTGGCGGAGAGCGTGTCGGCGCGGGTCCGCAGGTCCTCCACGAGCGCCGCACCGTCCGCGCGGGGCGCGGCGCCGGCCACGATCGCCCGCGCCTGGACGATCCGGTCGGCGGCCTTGCCGATGGCCGCCGACACCGTGGTGCGCAGCTCCTGGTCCTGCGGGGTGGCGACGGCCTGGGCCGCGGCCGCGTCCTGGGCCCGTCCCGCCTCGTCGAGCATGTCGATCAGCGTGATGTCCGCGACCGTCGCGGTGGTCGAGCCCGCGAGGTAGAGCTCGAGCCCGAGGGCGCTGCTCGCCGATGCGGACGCCGCCTGGGCCGCGGCGACCGAGAGGTGACCGGTGACGCCGCCGGGCTGGGTGCACCCCGCCAGGCCCGCGGCGACGAGCCCCGCCGCCGCGAGACCGTGCACGCCGCGGGCCACGCCCTTCCGCCGCGAACCGCGTCCCGAGCGTCCCACGGCCACAGTGTGGACCTGGTTGCGGCGTCACGCCTGCTCAGAGAAGTGGTGGCACCGCGGGGCGGGGCCGGGCGCCCCTCGGTGGCGCTGCGGGTGGCGTAAGCGGCCTCCTCCGGCGGGTCACGCGAGCACGAAGCGGACCCTGCGCTCGGGGACGTCGACGTCGTCCAGGCGGACCGTGACCCGCTCGCCGAGGGGCAGCGCGTCGCCGTCGACCCGCGCCCGGACGGCGGGCCGGTTCAGCACCACGGTGCCCCGCTGCGGCGCGCCGTCGCGGTCGCCGTCGACGTCCACGACGACGCCGTCGAACGTCTCCCCCACGTGGCCCTCGAGCACCAGCGCCTCGACGGCGTCGAGCGCCCCGCGCTCGTAGGCGCCGGCGCGCCGGACGGTGCCGGCCATGGTCCCGGGCAGCCCGGGCAACGCCTCCCGCACCCAGTCCGGCACCTCGTTGCCGGCGCAGTGGGCCACGCACACCTCCAGCCCGTACCTGTCGACGAGCCGGCGCAGCGGCGCCGTGACGTGCGCGTACTCCGCCGCGATGGCGGCGTGCGCGGTGGTACGCGCGGGCTCCGCGGTGCCCGCGGGCTGGGCGGTGCCCGCGGGCACCGCGGCGGCGGGCTGCGGGTCGACGCCGAAGGCCAGGTATCCGGCGCCGCGGAAGAGCGTGGTGGCCTCGTTGAGGAACGCCGCGTGCGCCGGGACGCCGGAGTCGAGCGTGCGCAGCAGCTCGCCGTAGCCCATCGGCGCCGGCCACGGCACGCCGAGGGCCGTGGCGGTGCGGCGCAGGCGGGCGACATCTCGTGGGTCGGCCGACGGGAGGGTGCGCAGGATGCCCACGCCCGCGTCGCGCATGATCCCGGCGGCGGCGATCCCGGTGAGCAGGGACATCTGCGCGTTCCAGCCCTCCACCGGGAGGGTGGCCCGGTAGGTGAGCACGTACCCGTGGTCGGCTCGCTCGGCGTCCTGCTCCGGGATGTCCAGCGAGACCCCGCCGCGCCGGACCTCCTGCCGCTGCCGGAGGCGTCCGACGGCGCGCAGCCGCTCGGGCAGGTCCCCGGGGACGGCCGGCGGCAGGGGCGCACCGCCGTCGAGCGCGGCCTGCAACTGCTCGTACGTGAGCTGGGCGCGGGACCGCACGGTGGCCCGCTCCACCCGCGCGTCGACCAGGCCGCCGTCGGCGCCGAGCCGCAGGTGCCACACGCAGGCCGGACGCACCTGGCCCTCGAGGAGGCTGGCGGCCCCGGCACTGAGGATCGGCGGGTGCAGCGGGACCGTGCCGTCGGGACCGTAGACGGTCACGCCGCGCTGGTGGGTCTCGCGGTCGATCGCGCCCCCCGGGGCGACGAAGCTGGCCACGGAGGCGATGGCGTACCTGACCAGGTAGCCGTCGCCGTCGGCCTGGATGTGCAGGGCCTGGTCGAGGTCCCTGGAACCGGGCGGGTCGATGGTGACGAACGGGACGTCCGTCGCGTCGGCCCCGTCCGGGGCGAGCCGGCTGGCCCACGTCGCCTCGGTGAGCACCTCGGGCGGGAACTCTGCGGGGAGGTCGAGCTCGTCCCGCAGGCGGGCGAGAGCGGTGCGCACCTTCTCGGGCGCGGCGGCCTGGATCCTCAGGTAGCGGCTGGGCACGTGGGCAGACTACGGCCGCCGGCCGCTACGCGCCGGGGACGGCCCCGGGCGCGGACGGCTCGTCACCGGGCGAGGACGCACCGGCGTCGGCCGAGGACGCGGCGGCGTCGGCGGGGCGGGCGGCGCGCCCTCGCAGCGAGCGCCGGTCGAGCCACAGGGCGACGACGGCGCCGCCGAGCGCCCCGAGGCTGCCGAACGAGATGAAGAGGAGCCAGAAGAGGTCCGAGCGTGCGAGGTCCCCGGCACCGGGGACGAGGGTGAGCAGGAACGAGAGAAGGGCGCCGACCAGGATGCCGACGAGGATGAACCGGCCGAAGCGAGGGGCGTGGCGCACGGTGCCGGGGTCCACCACGTCGGCGACGCGGTAGAGCGGCGCGTCGGCGTCGGCGTCGGCGGCGTCGTCGGCGTCGGGTGTGGCGGCTTCCCGCGTGTCGGCGCCGGGCGTCTCCACGCCCGCGCCGTCCCGCGTCACAGCCTCGGGCTCCTCGTCGCCCGCCGCGACCGACGCACGCTGCGGGTCCGGCTGAGGCTCCGGCGTCGTTCCTTCCGGCTGATCGGGGGCGGGAAGGTTCTCGTCGGCAGGGCTCGGACTCACGGGCCCAACCTACCGTCCGGACCGCGGGAGCCCGATGGCGGCGTTCCTCGCCACGGTTTGTCGCCCTGGCCCGGTTGAGCTGTGGCGCCGTCGGACGGTGCGCGACCACCGGCGCATGCGCGCCTCCCACCCGCTCGACGGCGCGTGGGCACGACCTCAGCGCGAAGGTGTCGCCGAGCCCTCGAGGGCCACGTTGTCGACGGCCGGGCGCGCCCGGCCCGCCGGGCCGGCGGCGAACGTCCGCAGCAGGTTCGTCGTCACCTGGCTGACGATCGCGTCGTTGCGGGCGGCGTCCGGGCCGCTGCCCGCGCCGTCGTCCAGCGCGCGCACCCACATGTTCGTGCCGACATCGAGCACGCCGGCGCCGCTGGGCGCCGAGTAGTAGGCCATGTCGGCGTGGGAGTGGCGCCCGCGGCAGGTCACCGGAGAGTGCGCCAGTATCTGGATCGGTCGCGGCGTCGGCACCGCGGTGTTGACCCGGTCGTACTCCGAGCCGACCAGGTCGGTCAGGGTCGTGTCGGGGCCCGCGCCGCTGCCGCCGAACAACCATCCCGGGGCGTCGGTGACGACCATCGGAGCCCTCACCGGGTTGCACTCGTAGAAGGTGCCGGTCAGGTCCGACTGCGGGCGCGGGCGCGGGCCGCTCGGCCAGTCCGCCGTCACCTCGGCGTCGTTCTTGCCGAGCAACGGGTCGAGCCTCGGCTCCTTGTAGTCGATCTGCAGGCGCCGATCGCCGGTGCTCGTGCCGGCGAACCGGATGTGCCGGTAGACGGCGTTCGCGCCGAGAAAGGCGATGTTCGTGCCGGCGTCGCGGGCGGCGGTCAGCCGGTCCCGCATGGTGCTGGACCAGTACTCGTCATGGCCGAGGGAGATCACCGCCCGGGCGCCCTGCACGGCGGCGGGGTCGCGGTCGAGGTCGACGTCGGTGAGGTAGCCCAGGTTGAGGCCGAGCCGCTCGGCGAGGCGGACCGCCGGCAGCTCGTCGGCCAGGAACAGTCCGGTGCCGACGTTGTCGTCGTAGGGCCGGTCGAAGCTCACCGCGTAGGAGCGGTCCGTGAAGCCGCCGGGTCCGGCGTACAGGCTTCGCCCGCCCCACCGGTTGTACGCCTGCCAGGTAGTGACGGCATTGAGGATCATGACGCGGCCGGCCGCGTCAGGGGTGCGCAGCGTGAGCGGCACGTAGGTCTGGCCGCCGGAGTCCGAGGTGAGGCGAACGACGTAGTCTCCGGGCGTCCAGCGTGAGGTCGGCAGCGTCAGCGACGGCTGCCACGGGGCGCTTGCCGTGCGGGTGGAGCCTACGGTGACCGCCGGGGCCTGCCGCCGGCCGGGCACGTGCGGTGAGGACCAGAGCCGGCGGGCCCCGACCCCCGAGTACCAGCCGACCCGGAACGCCTCGGCGCGGAACCCCGTGGCCGTGGTCGACACGAACAGCCGCACCCGCTGGCCCGGCCGCGCGCTCACGGAGTCGGCGTAGCCCTCGATCTCGCCCGGCCGGCCGGGTTGCGAGATCTGCCATCCGGGTGTTCCCGGCTGTCCGTTCTCGATGCTCACCCAGGCGGCCGAGGACGGCCGGGACGCGGCGGTGCTCGCGCTGGGCCCGGCGGAACGACCCGGCGAACCGGCCTCTTGCGGCATCGCGGTGCAGGCAGCGCAGACGAGCAGTGCGCTGGCCGCCGCGGCGAGCCGAAGGCGTCGCGGTCTCACGTGCGCTCCCTTCCGCATGGCGGCGAAGGCCACCCGGACCAGGTGGGACGCCGCCGCCTGGCGCCGCGGAGGCCGGCCCGGACCGGGGGCCGCCCTCCGCGGTGCCCGCCTACGCGTCGACGGCGTCCAGGTCCTTCTCGACGAGTCCCGCGATCTCCTCGAGCGCCTGCGCGTTGTCCGAGGTGACGGTGACCTCGGCGCCGTGCTCCGCGCCGAGCGTCATGATCATCAGCGACGAGGCCGCGTCCACGGGCTCCTCGCCGGTCACGGCCAGGGTGATCTCGTCCTCGTACCGGCCGGCCGCCTCGGCGATGAGGGCGGCGGGACGGGCGTGCAGGCCGATGGAGGATCCGACGATGACGGTCTTGCTGGGCATGGGGGTTCCTTCGGGGAGTTGGTGGTGGGTCAACGGGCGGTGGCCATGGTGGGCTCGGGCTGGGCACGCACCTCCTCGGGCTTCTTGACGCCGACGAACTGCTTGGCGGCGACCACCAGGAGCGCGGAGACCACCATCCCGGCGAGGATCGCCCCCACGAACGCGGCGACGTGCGTCATGGCGAAGAAGACGAAGATCCCGCCGTGCGGGGCGCGGGACTGGGCGTCGAAGAACATGGCGAGACCGCCGGTGAGCGCCCCGCCGGCCATCATCGACGGGATCACCCGCAGCGGGTCGGCGGCCGCGAACGGGATGGCGCCCTCGGAGATGAACGAGGCGCCCAGCAGCCACGCCGCGGTGCCGTTCTCCCGCTCCACCTCGGTGAAGAGCTTGGGCCGGATCACGGTCGCCAGGGCCATCGCGAGGGGCGGGACCATGCCGGCGGCCATGACGGCCGCCATGATGCGCAGCGTGGCCGGGTCGCTGACGTTGAGGCCGGCGACGGCGAAGGCGTACGCCGCCTTGTTGACCGGGCCGCCCAGGTCGAAGCACATCATCAGGCCGAGGATGATGCCGAGGACGACGGCGGAGGTCCCGCTCAGGCCGCTGAGCCAGCTCGACAGGCCGGTGGAGATCGCGGCCAGGGGCTGGCCGAAGAGGAACATCAACCCGCCGGCGACGATCGTGGCCAGGAGCGGGATGATCACCACGGGCATGAGGCCCGCCAGCCAGCGCGGCGCCTTGATCCGGGAGATGTACAGGGCCGCGACGCCCGCCAGGAGGCCGCCCAGGAGGCCGCCGATGAAGCCGGCGCCCACGAAGACGGCCACCGCCCCCGCGGTGAAGCCGGGGGCGATGCCGGGCCGGTCGGCGATCGCGAAGGCGATGTAGCCGGCGAGGGCCGGGACGAGGAAGCCGAAGGCAGCCGACCCGAGCTGGTGGAAGACCGCGCCGACGTAGATCGCCAGGCCCCCGGGTGGGAGGTTGAGCAGGCTGTTCTGCAGGACGATGTCGTGGGAGTTGTTGACGATGTCGTACCCGCCGAACAGGAATCCCAGCGCGATGATGAGGCCGCCCGCCGCGACGAACGGGATCATGTAGCTCACGCCCGTGAGCAGCGCCCGCTTCAGGTTCGAGCCCAGGCCGACGCCGGTCGTGGAGGCGGCGGCGGCCACGCCGGCGGCGCCTGCGGCCACGCGCCTGCCGTTCGGGTCGTCGGCCGTGGCGAGGGCCTCGGCGATCATCACGCGCGGCTCGCTGATCGCCCGCTTGACGCCCGACTCGACGACGGGCTTACCGGCGAACCGCTCCCGGCCCTTGACGCCGACGTCGGTCGCGAAGATCACGGCGTCGGCCCGGGCGATCGCCTCGGCGCTGACCGGCGTCGTGGCCGCCGACCCCTGCGTCTCGACCTCGACGGTGACGCCGTCCTCCTTGCCCGCGGCCACGAGGGCGTCCGCGGCCATATAGGTGTGCGCGATGCCGGTCGGGCAGGCGGTGATGGCGACGATGCTGCGCCGGGCGCCGTCGCCGCCGGGGGTGCCGGTGCCGGCGGGGACCTCGGTGGCCGCCCCGGCCCGGAGGGCCGCGTCCATGCCGGCCGGGGCGGAGCCCGCCGCACCGGCCGAGGCGGCGCCGGTGGCGCCGACCGCGGTGGCACCGGCGGCCGCAGTCGCGGCGCCGGCCGGGACGGTCGCCTGCTGGGCCGGGGGGTTCACGACCGCGTCGACGAGCTCGACGACGTCGTGCGGCGTCCGGGCCGCGCGCAGCGAGGCGACGAAGTCCTTGCGCACCAGTGCGCGCGCGAGCTTGGTCAGGAGCTTCATGTGCTCGGCGCCGCCCTCCTCCGCCGCGGCGATGAGGAAGACGAGGTCGGCCGGCCCGTCCGGGGCGCCGAAGTCGGCGGGGGGCGAGAGCCGGGCGAAGGCCAGGGACCCCTGGCGGACGTGGGGGGATCGGCAGTGCGGGATCGCGATACCGCCGGGGAGGCCGGTCGCGGACTTCGCCTCACGCGCGAGCGCGTCGGCGGTGAGGCCCTCCGCGTCGGCGCGCCCGGCGGCGGCGACCATCGCGGCGAGGCCGGCGATGACCTCGTCCTTGGCCGTGCCGAGGTCGGCGTCGAGCCGGACGAGGTCGGTGGTGATGAGCCCCGGTGCGTCGATGGGCATGGGGGTCTCCTTCTCGGGATGTGGGGGACGGGGGCCGGGCACTTTGGTGGGCCCGGACGGGTCGATGGACGGTCAGTCGACGTGCTGGACCCGGACGCGGTCGACGTCGAGCTGGTCGGGACGGGGCAGCGACGTCCCCGGCAGGGACGTGGCGGCAGAGCCGTAGGCGACGGCGTGGCGCAGGCGGCCCGGGGCGTCGGCGCCCGAGGTCGCGGCGAGCAGGTACCCGGCGAGCGCCGAGTCCCCGGCTCCGACGGTGCTGCGGGGCACGATCGGGGGCGGTGCGGCGCTCCAGGCGCCGTCCGCCGTGACGAGCAGGGCACCGGCGGCGCCGAGCGTCGCGAGCACGGCGCCCACGCCGGCGTCGAGGAGGCCGCGGGCCGCGCCGACCGACGGGCCAAGGTCCCCGGCCGCGGCGGAGGCCTCGAGCGCGGCGGGGTCCGTCCCGGTGAGCTGCGCGAGCTCCTCGGAGTTCGGCTTGAGCAGATCCGGGGCGGAACGGGGGAAGGCGGCCGCGAGCGCCCGCAACGGGGCGTCGGAGGTGTCCACGGCCACGCGCGCCCCGGCCGCCCGGACCTGGACGACGAGCTCGGCGTACCAGCTCGCCGGCACCCCGGGCGGGAGGGAGCCCGAGAGCACGACCCAGCCGTCCTCGTCGGACGCGGTCAGGACCCGCCGCGCCAGCGCCGCGAGCTCCTCGCTCCCGAGCTCGGTGCCGGGCTCGTTGATCTTGGTCGTGGTGCCGTCCGGCTCGGTCACCGCCAGGTTGGTCCGCACGAGCGCGGGCACCGCGACGGCGCGGTAGGTGACCCGCAGGGTGTCGAGCGCGGCCAGGAGCGGGTCGTCCGGGCGGGCGGGCAGCACGGCGAGCGCCTCCTCGCCGGCGAGCGTGACGACCCGGGCGACGTTGACGCCCTTGCCGCCCGCCTCGACGCCGACCGAGACGATCCGGTTGACCCCGCCGCGGACGAGCGGCCCGGCGAGGGTCGCGGTGCGGTCCAGGCTCGGGTTGGCCGTGAGGGTGACGATCATGCGGTCACCACGTCGAGGCCGGGCTCTGCGTCATCGCCCGGTCGGCGATGGATGTGGCTCTCCTCGGCAAGCATGGCGCCCTCGCCCCTGTGTCGACCGACAGAACAAACCCAACCGGATGTTGCCTGATGTGAGGTTAAGCCCGACTGTGTGTGGTTGGCAACACCTGTGGCAGAGAATCTGGGGTGTGGGGTTGCGCGGCGGCCGGCCCGTCAGTGCCGCGGGCGGCGGGGCGTCAGCGCCTCGGTCGGCGGCCCTCAGCGCCGCGGCGGGCGAGCGTCAGCGCCGCGGCGGGCGGATGCGCACCAGGGGCAGGACGGCGCTCAGGTCCGCGCGGGTCCCGGACGCGCTCACCCGCCCGGCGGCGACGGCGTCGTGCCACGCGATCCGGCCCGTCGCGAGGGCGAGCCAGGTCTCCTGGTCCGTCTCGATGACGTTCGGCGGCGTGCCGCGGGTGTGGCGGGGGCCGGCGATGGCCTGGACCGCGCCCGCCGGGGGCACCCGCACCTCCACGCTGTTGCCGGGCGAGCTGACGGCCAGCTCCTCGAGGGTGAAGCGCACGGCGGTACGCACGACGGCGGCCGGCAGGGCCGCCGCGTCGCCCGCCCCGGCCTCCGGGGCCGGGCCGGCGGGTCCGTCGCCCGAATCCTGGAACGCCGACCACCGGCGCAGGGCCGTCATGCCGTCGGAGGGGTCGATGCGTCTGCGGGGTGGCACCGTTCCACCGTAACCGGCCCCCCGCCGCCGGGTCGGACGCGACGACGCCGCGGCCCCGGCGGTCGGGACGACGCCGCGGCCCCAGGCGGCTCGGCGCCCCCGGTTTCCTTCCTCCCCCCGCCCTGCTAAACCAGTGCGATGACCCCTCGGGCAACGCCCTCCCCCGGCGAGCGCGACGCCGACCGCAGCCGGTGGCGCGCCTTCGCGGTCTGCCTGGGCGCGGGCTTCGTGACGCTCCTCGACGTCTCGATCGTCAACGTCGCGCTCCCCTCGGTCGAGAGGTCGCTGGCCGCCGGCCCGGCCGAGCTGCAGTGGATCGTGGCCGGGTACACCCTCGCCTTCGGCCTGTCCCTGGTGCCCGCGGGCCGGATCGGTGATGTGCTCGGGCGCCGCGGGGTCTTCGTCGCCGGCCTCACGGCGTTCGTGCTCGCCTCGGCCGCCTGCGGCCTCGCCACGACCCCCGAGATGCTCGCGCTGACCCGGGTGGTGCAGGGCCTCAGCGCCGGGGTGCTCAACCCGCAGGTGGTCGGGCTCATCCAGCAGCTCTTCACCGGCCGCGACCGCGGGCGCGCCTTCGGGCTGTTCGGCGCGACCATCGGGATCTCGACGGCCACCGGGCCGTTGCTGGGCGGGGCGCTGCTGGCCCTCTTCGGCGAAGCCGAGGGCTGGCGGTCGGTCTTCCTCGTCAACGTCCCCATCGGCGCCGTGCTGATCGTCCTCGCCCTGCGGTACCTGCCCCGGCCCGCTCCCGGCGCCGACCGGGCGCCCCGGGCGCGGCTGGACATCGACGTCGTCGGCCTCGTCCTGGTCGCGGCCAGCGTGCTGTGCGTGATGCTGCCGTTCATCTCCCTCGCGGAGCGCTCCGCGAACACGCCCTGGTGGCTGCTGGGCGTCGCGGTGGTCGTCCTGGTCGTGTTCTGGTGGTGGGAGCGGCGCACCGAGCGCGCCGGCCGCGCACCGGTGCTCTCGGCCTCGCTGCTGCGCACGCGCTCGTTCACCTTCGGCGCGGCGGTGGGGACCGCCTACTTCGCGGGTTTCACCGGGATCTTCCTCGTCGGCACCCTGTACCTCCAGCTCGGCCTCGGCCTGACGCCGCTGGAGGCGGGTCTGGTGCAGACCCCCTTCGCGCTGGTCGGCGCGGTCTCCGCGGCACTGAGCGGGCGGCTCGTCGAGCGCTTCGGGCGGTGGACCGTCGTCGTCGGGATCGTCGTGATGTCGGCGGGGATCGTGGGGGTGGACATCACCGTCGGCCGCACGGACGGCGTCCCCGCCGCGCTCGCGATGGCGGCGTGGCTGGCGCTGGCGGGCCTCGGGAACGGCGTGGTGATCTCGCCGAACCAGACCCTCACCCTCCACGACGTGCCCGTCGCCGAGGGCGGCACCGCGGGCGGGGTGCTGCAGACCACCCAGCGCATCGGCGCCGCCGTGGGGATCGCGATCATCAGCTCGGTGTTCTTCTCCACCCTGGCCACGGACGGCGGCCCTGGCGCGCTGGCCCACGGGTTCGGCCCGGCCCTGAGCGCGGGTCTGCGGGTCACGCTGGGGCTGTTCGTCCTCGCCGTCCTGATCGCCGTGGTCGACGCCGTGCGGCGCTCGCACGGCGAGCCCGTCAGCCCTGCAGGCGCTCCTCCACCCGCCTGACCTTCTCGGTCAGCTGCCCGGTGTGGCCGGGGCGGATGTCCGCCTTGATGACCAGGGTCACCCGCGGGCTCGTGGCCGCGACGGCCTCGGTCGCGCGCCTGATGACGTCGAGGCACTCGTCCCACCCGCCCTCGACGGTCGTGAACATCGACGTGGTCTCGTTCGGCAGGCCCGACTCGCGGACGATGCGCACCGCCTCCGCCACGGCGGCGCTGACCGAGCCGTCGGGGGTGTCGGAAGTGGTGGGGGCGACGGAGAAGGCGAAGAGCATGCCGCCAGCGTAGTGAGCGCGGGGCCGCCGGCGCGAAGCCGCCGGCGCGAAGCCGCCGGCGCGGGGCCGCCGGCGCGGGGCCCGTCAGCGCGGCGAGCGGCCGGCCTCGAGCACGGCGGAGCGCGCCGCCTGGACGAGCGCCGGGTCGGTGGAGTCGTACACGACCGGCCCCCCGCCCGGGCCCGCCGGGCCGGCGTCGTGCGCCGGGGTGCGGGCGGACAGGTGCACGGCGTCCACGCCCGCCTGGGCCAGCGCGGCCATGTGCCCGGGGCGCACCCGCCCGCCGGCCATGACCTCGAGGCGGCCGTCCGCGGCGTCGACCAGCGCGGCCAGCGTGCCGACCCCGCCCAGCGCCCACGGCGCCCCGCCGGAGGTGAGCACCCGGGCGACGCCGAGGCCGACCAGCCGCTCGACCAGGGCGGCCGGGTCCGCCGCGCGCGCCAGAAGCACGTCGACACAGCGGTGGACGGTGACCTCGATGCCCTCGGCGGCGCGCACGAGCGCCTTGAGGGCGTGCCGGTCCAGCTCCACGCCCCCGCCGTCGTCCGTGAGCGCGCCGACGACGACCCCGGCGGCCCCGGCGTCGACGAGGGCCTCGATGTCCCGGACCATGACGGAGACCTCGGTGGCGGTGAAGAGGAACCCCCCGGCGCGGGGCCGCACGAGCACGTGGACGTCCGTGCCGACGCCGGTGGCGAGCTCGACCAGGCCGAGGCTCGGCGTGAGGCCGCCGAGCGGGAGGGCCTGACACAGCTCGACCCGGTCGGCGCCGCCTTGCGCGGCGACCCGCACGCCGTCGACGTCCTGCACCGCGATCTCGAGCTTCATCGCCACATCCTCGCCGACGGCCTCACGGCCGCCCGCACCGACCCGCCCGGTCGGGCGGAGAGCGGCGCGGTCAGATGACACCGTGGGCGAGCATGGCGTCGGCGACCTTGGTGAAGCCGGCGACGTTGGCGCCGAGGACGTAGTTGCCCGGGTCGCCGTACTCCTCGGCGGTGTTCGCGCACTCGTCGTGGATGCCGTCCATGATGGTCTCGAGCCGGGAGGCGACCTGGCTGAAGCTCCACGGGTCGCGCCCGGCGTTCTGCTGCATCTCCAGCGCCGAGGTGGCCACGCCCCCGGCGTTGGCCGCCTTGCCCGGCGCGAAGAGGACGTCGGCGCCCTGCAGCGCCTCGGTGGCGTCCGGCGTCGTGGGCATGTTCGCCCCCTCGGCAACGGCGACCACCCCGCCCCGCACGAGCGCCTCGGCGCCGTGGACGTCGAGCTCGTTCTGGGTGGCGCACGGCAGCGCGACGGTGCACGGCACGTCCCACACGCGCCCGCCCTGGATCAGGCGGGAGCCGGGACGCCGGGCGACGTAGTCGGCGGCGCGGCCGCGCTCGACCTCCTTGACCTCGCGCAGCAGGCCCAGGTCCACGCCCGCCTCGTCGACGACGTAGCCCGAGGAGTCGGAGAAGGTCACCACGTGCGCGCCGAGCTCCTGGGCCTTGGCGACGGCGTAGATCGCCACGTTCCCGGACCCCGAGATGATGACGCGCTGGCCCTCCATGGACTGGCCCTTGGTGGCGAGCATGCGGTCGGCGAAGATCACGGCCCCGAAGCCGGTGGCCTCGGTGCGGGCGAGGGACCCGCCCCAGCCGACGCCCTTGCCCGTGAGCACGCCCTCGTAGCGGTTGGTCAGGCGCTTGTACTGGCCGAAGAGGTAGCCGATCTCGCGGCCGCCGACCCCGATGTCACCGGCGGGGACGTCGGTGTACTCGCCGATGTGGCGGTGCAGCTCGGTCATGAACGACTGGCAGAAGCGCATGACCTCGGCGTCGCTGCGGCCGTGGGGGTCGAAGTCGGAGCCGCCCTTGCCGCCGCCGATCCCCATGCCCGTCAGGGCGTTCTTGAAGGTCTGCTCGAAGCCGAGGAACTTGACGATCCCCAGGTTCACGGAGGGGTGGAACCGCAGACCGCCCTTGAACGGGCCGAGCGCGCTGTTGAACTGCACACGGAATCCCCGGTTGACCTGGACCACGCCGGCGTCGTCCACCCAGGGCACCCGGAACATGATCTGGCGCTCCGGCTCGACCATGCGCTGCAGGATGGCCTGCTCGTGGTACTCGGGGTGCCTGGCCACCACCGGTCCGAGTGTGTCGAACACCTCACGGAGGGCCTGGTGGAACTCGGGCTCGCCGGGGTTGCGGCGCAGCGCCTTCTCGTAGACGTCCTCAAGCTCCTGCTGCACGTCAAGCTGCTGTAGCACGTGAGTTACTTCCTTGTCGGGATGCGGCCGTGAGGCCGCGGGTCGGTGTCCGGTCTGTCGTGGCAAGCCCACGCCCAGGGGCCGAGCGGTCAAGACCCTACTGGCGAGCGGTCAAGTATTGACCGACAGGTCAAGTCCTGACCAACGGGGCCTGCCGGTCAGGACTTGACCGCTCGCGGGGCGGGGGGGCGGGCGTCAGCCGAAGTATTTCGGCAGGGTCGCCGCCGAGGCCTCGGCCAGCTCCGCCAGCGGGATGGTGAAGCCGTCCCGGACGCTGAGGTCCGCGCCGCCGGTGGTGCCGATCCGCGCCGCGGGGATGCCGTGGCCCTCGGCCAGCTCGATGAGCCGGGCCTCGTGCTCGGGCGTGACGGCGACGACGGCGCGGGCGCCGGTCTCGGCGAACAGGAGCGTGGCGAGGTCGACGCCGTCCCGGGCGGCCACCTCGCCCAGGTCCACCGAAGCGCCGACGCCGAAGCGCAGCGAGCTGTCGACGAGGGTCTGGACCAGGCCGCCGGTGGAGACGTCGTGCGCGGCGTGCGCGGTGGTGCCCGCGGCGGCGATGAGCACGTCACCGAGGCGCATCTCGGCGGCCAGGTCCACCTTCGGCGGGGTGCCGCCGAGGTGCTGGTGGACGACGTCGGCCCAGGCGGAGCCGTCGAGCTCCTCGGCGGTGGCGCCCAGGAGGTAGACCGCGGCGCCGGCCTCGGTCCAGCCCGACGGGGTGGCGCGGGTCACGTCGTCGAGGACCCCGAGGACGCCCACCACGGCGGTGGGGTTGATCGAGGAGTCGATGCGGCCCGGCTCGCCGGTGCCGTTGTAGAGGGACACGTTGCCGCCCGTGACGGGCACGCCCATCACCTGGCAGGCGTCGGCCAGCCCGGTCATGGCCTCGACCAGCTGCCACATGGCGTCGGGGTCTTCGGGCGAGCCGAAGTTCAGGCAGTCGGTCACCGCGAGCGGCCGGGCGCCCACGGTGGCGACGTTCCGGTAGGCCTCCGCGAGGGCCTGCTGGGCGCCGGCGTAGGGGTCGAGCTTCGTGAAGCGGCCGTTCGCGTCGGTCGAGAGCGCGACCCCGAGGCCGGTGGTCTCGTCCACGCGGACCACGCCGGCGTCGTCGGGCTGGGCCAGGGCGGTGTTGCCCTGGACGTACCGGTCGTACTGGTCCGTCACCCAGGCCTTGGAGGCCAGGTTGGGCGAGGCCACCATGGCGAGGACCTGCGCGCGCAGGTCTGCCGCCGTGGCCGGCCGGGGCAGGTGCCGGGCGGAGGCGGCGTCGGCGACGAGCTCGTCCTGCCAGGACGGGCGCGCATAGGGCCGGTCGTACACCGGTCCCTCGTGGGCGACGGTCCTGGGGTCGACGTCGACGATGCGGTGGCCGTGGTGGTCGATGGTCAGCCGGCCGGTGCCGGTGACCTCGCCGATCACGGCCGTCTCGACGTCCCACCTCGAGGTGATGGCGAGGAACGCGTCGAGCTTGTCCGGGGCGACGACGGCCATCATCCGCTCCTGCGACTCGCTCATGAGGATCTCGCCGGCGGTGAGCGTGGGGTCGCGGAGCAGGACCTTCTCCAGCTCCACGTGCATGCCGCCGTCGCCGTTGGAGGCGAGCTCGGAGGTCGCGCAGGAGATGCCGGCCGCGCCGAGGTCCTGGATGCCCTCGACCACGCCCGCGGCGTAGAGCTCGAGGCAGCACTCGATGAGGACCTTCTCCATGAACGGGTCGCCGACCTGGACGCTCGGGCGCTTGGTGGGCACGCCGTCGACGAAGGTCTCGCTGGCCAGGATCGACGCGCCGCCGATGCCGTCCCCGCCGGTGCGGGCGCCGAAGAGGACGACCTTGTTGCCGGCGCCGGACGCGTTGGCCAGGTGGATGTCCTCGTGGCGCAGCACGCCCACGCACAGGGCGTTGACCAGCGGGTTGCCCTGGTAGGAGGGGTCGAAGTCCACCTCGCCGCCGATGTTGGGCAGGCCGAGGCAGTTGCCGTAGCCGCCGACGCCGGCCACGACGCCGTGCACGACGCGGGCTGTGTCCGGGTGGTCGATGGCGCCGAAGCGCAGCTGGTCCATGACGGCGACGGGACGCGCCCCCATGGAGATGATGTCGCGGACGATGCCGCCGACGCCGGTCGCGGCGCCCTGGTAGGGCTCGACGTAGCTGGGGTGGTTGTGGGACTCGATCTTGAAGGTCACGGCCCAGCCCTGCCCGATGTCCACGACGCCGGCGTTCTCGCCGATGCCGACGAGGAGGTGCTCGCGCATGGCGTCGGTGGTCTTCTCGCCGAACTGGCTCAGGTGCTTCTTCGAGGACTTGTACGAGCAGTGCTCGGACCACATCACCGAGTACATCGCGAGCTCCGCGGCCGTGGGCCGCCGGCCGAGGATGGCGACGACCCGCTCGTACTCGTCGGTCTTGAGACCGAGCTCGCGGTAGGGCAGCGCGACCTCGGGGGTCGCCGCTGCGTTCTCGACGGTGTCCGGCATCTGCTCGGCCACGCTGGTCATGATTCCTCCGCGAGCTGGGTACGGCGATGACGGGTGCCAGGCTACCCGCGCGGCGCGCGCGCCCGGAGGGTCGTCCGCGGGAGAGGTGACCTGCGCCATGGCCGCTCCGGCGATCCGCTCGCCTCCGCACCGAAGTGGGAGTTGGATCAGGAGGCATGAGGACCGTCGCTGTCGAGACCTCCCCCCTGGCGGCGCTCGCCGCGGAACTTGACGAGGTGGCGGCCCGGCGTCTCGAGGCGGGCGCCCAGCGCGCCCGCGCGCTGCTCCGCGACCGCGTCGTGTGGAACATCAGCGCGACGGACGGCGGCGGCGGGGTGGCCGAGCTGCTGCGCACCCTCCTGCCCTACGTCCGCGACGCCGGGGTGGACACCCGCTGGCTCGTGCTGGACGGGGACGCCGACTTCTTCGCCCTGGCCACGCGGCTGCACCTCGTGCTCCACGGCGACCCGGGCGACGGTGGCGAGCTCGGGCCCGAGGAGATGGCGCACTACGACCGCGTCCTGGCCGCGAACCTGGCGGAGGTGCGCGACGTCGTCTCCCCCGGCGACGTCGTCATCCTGCACGACCCGGCCACCGCCGGGCTGGTCCCCGGCCTGAAGAGCCGCGGCGCGATCGTGCTGTGGCGCAGCCACATCGGCACCGACGCCGCCGACGGCGTGGCGGACCGGGCGTGGGCCTTCCTCGAGCCGTCCCTGGACCGCGTCGACCGGGTCATCCTCACCCGCGCGACCTACCGGCCGGGCTTCCTCGACGAGGGCCTGGTGCGGGTCATCGCGCCGTCCGTGGACCCCCTCTCGCCGAAGAACCGCCATCTCGACGCGGCGACCGTCACCTCGCTGCTGCGCTCGTGCGGCGCCCTCGCGGGCGGGGCGGACGCGGGCCCGACCGGCGACACCCAGGACGCCGGTGACCCCGCCACCGGCGAGACCGGCGGGCCGTCGTCGCAGAGGGCGGGCGGTCCCGTCCCCGCCGACGCCCGGGTGGTGCTGCAGGTCTCCCGCTGGGACCGCCTCAAGGACATGACCGGGGTGCTCATCGCCTTCGACGAGGGCTTCGACCAGGTCCCGCCGGACGTCCACCTCGTCCTCGCGGGCGCCGAGGCGCGGGCGGAGGACCGCGCCGGCACCGAGGTACTCGAGCAGTGCCTGCAGATGTGGCACGGGCTCGAGGGCGACGTCCGCGCCCGGGTGCACGTGGTGTGCCTGCCGGCCGACGATGTCGCGCACAACGCCCTGCTGGTCAACGCCCTCCAGCGCTACGCCACGGTGGTGGTCCAGAAGAGCCTCGTGGAGGGCTTCGGGCTGACCGTCGCGGAGTCGCTGTGGAAGGGGCGGCCCGTCGTCGCCACGGCGGTGGGCGGGATCCTCGACCAGATCGAGGACGGCACCAACGGCCTGCTCGTGCCCGACCCGAGGGACCTGGAGGGGCTGATGACCCGGGTGTGCCGGCTCCTGGCGGAGCCCGGCTTCGCCGCGCAGCTCGGTGCCACCGCCCAGGCCCGCGTGCGCCGGGAGTTCCTCAGCGACCGCCATCTGCTGCAGTACGTCGACGTGCTCGAGGAGCTGCTGTGACGGCCGACGGCGCGGGAAGCTGCCAGGCCTGAGCCGGCGCGGAGACCCGCCCCACCGGGGCTCGAGCCGGCGCGGAGACCCGCCCCGCCGGGGCTCGAGCCGGCGCGGAGCCGAAGAGAACGTACGGACAATCCGTACGTTCTTTTCGGGGCTGACACCGAGGGACCCACTTCCGGGCGGGGTACCGCCCGGGAGCGCCCTGGGGGCCGCCCCGGGTCCCGCGCCCGCGACCACGGGGAGCACCGTTCGGGCCTCCAGGGTGGGCAGGCCGGGCGTGGCCCGCGAGGTCAGCGCGGGGGGCCGCGCCACCTTGACGGCGCGCCCCGACCTGCGCGGATACTCGACCTGCCAGGGCTGGCGATGACGCGCGCCACTTGCGAGAGGCTCAGCCGCCAGCCGGTCCGTCCGGTCCGCTGCGGGAGAAGCCATGAAGTCACGAGTACCCCTGGCCGGCGCGGCAGCGGCGTGCCTGACCCTGCCGCTTGTCGGGGTCGGGCCCGCCCTCGCCGGCCACGACGACGGGCCCCGTGCGGCGGCCGGCGGCGTCGAGGTCGTCGCGTCCGGCCTCGCCAACCCGCGAGGCCTCGCCGTGCTGGACGGAGACGTGTACGTCGCGCAGGCGGGCAGCGGCAGGGCGGCCGGCGACCCGGAGCGGTGCTTCATCGGCGCGGAGGAGATGCGCGTCTGCCTGGGCGCCACCGGGAAGATCTCGCGGCTCGACGTCGACGACGACGGCACGGCCAAGGTGACCGACGTCGTCACGGGCCTGGCCTCGCTCGCGGGCGAGGGGGGCGCCCAGGCCGTCGGCCCCACGGACGTCACGGTCGACGGCAACGACCGGCTGCACGCCGTCATCGGGCTGGGCGGGAACCCCGAGGCCGCCAAGGCGCTCGGTGCCGAGGCGCCCGCCGACCAGCTGGCGACGGCGGGGCTTGTCGACCGGCACGACGGGACCTACGACGCATACGCGGACGTCGGCGCCTTCGAGGTCGCCCACAACCCTGACGGCAACGTCCCGTTCGACACCAACCCGTACGCGATCGCCGCGAGCCGAGGCGTGCGCGTGGTCGCCGACGCCGGCGGCAACACCCTGCTGCGCGTCAAGCGGAACGGCGACGTCTCCACGCTCGCGGTGTTCCCCGACGAGGCGTCGGTCCAGGTGCCCGGGGCCCCGCCCGGGACGATGATCGAGCCCCAGGCCGTGCCCAACGCCGTGGTCCGCGGACCCGACGGCGCGTTCTACGTCGGCCAGCTCACGGGCTTCCCGTTCGTCCCCGGCACCGCCACCGTCTGGCGCGTCACCCCCGGCAAGGACCCGAAGGTCTACGCAGACGGCTTCACCAACATCATCGACCTCGCCTTCACGCGCGAGGGCAACCTCCTGGTCCTCGAGATCGCGAAGGACGGGTTGCTGGCCACCCCGCCCGGCGCCCTGCCCACCGGTGCGCTCATCGAGGTCTCCCGCAAGGACACGGACGACCGTGAGGTCCTCACCGAGGACCTCGCCGCGCCGGGCGGCGTGGCGGTGGACGGCTCGACGGCATACATCACGAACAAGGCGGTCACCCCCGACGCCGGAGAGGTCCTCAGGCTGGACCTGGGCGACTGAGCCGCCCGACGGGCGCCGTGGCCGATCCGTCTCGCTCCTCCGGCACCACGCCAGCCCGACGCGGCCTGCGCATCCACTGTGGTGAGGGATCGCTGGCATATGACCGGCAAATCCTCACCACACGGGTTGATGGGCGCCGGGGCCATGGTCGCCCTGCCGGTCAGCGCGCCGGCCGTGGCGGCGTGCCCCCCGGCCCCGCGTCCGTGGTCGGCGTGCCCCTCGGCGCCGGGGCCGTGGGCGCCACCTCAGCGCCGGCGGTCGGCCTCCAGGAGACGCAGCCACACCTCGCTCATCGTGGGGTAGGCCGGCACCGCGTGCCAGAGCCGGCCGAGCGGCACCTCGCCGACGACGGCGATGGTCGCGGCGTGCAGCAGCTCGGCCACGTCCTGGCCCACAAAGGTCGCGCCCAGCACGACGTCGCTCTCGTCGTCGAGCACCAGCTGCGCCCAGCCGGAGTACCCGTCCGCGACCAGGCTGGCGCCCGCGACGTCGCCGAGGTCCTCCTCGACGGTGCGGACCCGGCGCCCGTGCTCCCGCGCGTCGGCGTCCGTCAGGCCGACGTGGGCGACCTCGGGGTCGGTGAAGATCACCTGGGGCACGGCCACGTGATCGGAGGTGGACGCGTAGCGGGTCCAGGCCTCGACCTCGTCGCCGAGCGTGCCCGCGGCGCGTGCGGCGATGGCGTCGCCCACCACCCGGCCGGCGTACTTGCCCTGGTGCGTCAGGGGCGCCCGGCCGGTCAGGTCGCCGGCGGCGTAGAGCCAGCCGTCCTCGACCTGCGTCACCCGCCCGGAGTCGTCGACCTCGATCGGCGCGCCGTCGTCGAGCTGGACGCCGACGGTCTCCAGCCCGAGCCCGGTGGTCGCGGGACGGCGGCCGACGGCCACGAGGAGCTCATCTGCTGTCACCGCGGTGCCGTCGTCGAGGTGGACGACGACGGCGGCGTCCGGCCCGCCCGGACGCTCCACGCTGGAAGGGCTGACGCCCTCGCGCACGTCCACGCCGCTCTCGCCCAGGGCGCGGCCGACCCGCTCGCTCACCTGCGGCGCGAACGACGCGAGCACCTGGTGGCGCGCGACCAGGGTGACGCGCGCACCGAGGCGGGCGTAGGCCTGGGCCAGCTCGACCCCGGACACCCCGGCGCCCACCACGACCAGGCTCCCCGGCACCGCCCGGGCGCTCGTCGCGTCCCGGGTCGTCCAGTGCCGGGTGCCGGCGAGCCCCTCGACCGGCAGGGTCCTCGGCTCGGAGCCGGTCGCCAGGACCACCGCGTGCCGCGCCCGCAGCACCCGCTCGCCGCCACCGCCGGCCGTGCCCGCGTCGCCGCCCGCGCCCGCGCCGCCACTGCCGCCCGCGCCCGCGCCCGCGCCGCCACCCTCGCCTTCACCCGCACCGCCCCCCTCGCTGGCGACGACGACCCGGCGGTCGCCGTCCAGGCGGGCGGAGCCCCGCACGACGGTGATCCCGGCACCGTCGGCCCACCTCACCTGGGAGCTGTCGTCCCACCCGTGGGTGAAGGTGGTGCGTCGCTGGAGCACCGCGGCGGCGTCGAGGCCACCGTCGACGGCCTGCGCCGCGCCGTCCACCCGGCGTGCTGCAGCGAGCGCCTGGCCCGGCCGGAGCAGCGCCTTCGAGGGCATGCACGCGTAGTAGGAGCACTCGCCGCCGACGAGGCCGCGCTCGACCATCGCGACGCTGAGGCCGCCCTCGTGGGCGTAGTCGGCGACGTTCTCCCCCGTGGACCCGCCGCCGATGACGACGACGTCGAAGGTGTCCGGGGTCTGCGCGGTCTGGGCCATGACGCCGAGCCTGTTCCAGGCCCGGGTGCGCCGCAACCAGAGCGCTGCGGCGCCGCGACGGACAGTGGACCGGCACCGTGCAAGCACGGGGTGACCAGCGGCGCGGCGCTCAGCCCGGCGCGAGCACGCGGGCGGACGGTGGCTCGATGTAGCGGGCGAGCAGCGGACCGGCGACGGCGAGGACCATCACGTAGCCGGTCGCCACGGGGCCGACGCCGGCGAGCCCCGCGCTCGCCGCGAGCCCGGCGATGATGATGGAGAACTCGCCGCGGGCCACGAGCGCCGCGCCGGCCCGCCGGCGCCCCGGCCTTCCCACGTGGTCGCGCCGGGCGGCGAACCAGCCGGTGGCCATCTTCGTCACGAGGGTGACGGCGGCCAGCGCGAGCACCGCCGGCAGGACCGGCCACACGGCTGCCGGGTCGGTGGACAGCCCGAAGGCGACGAAGAACGTCGCCGCGAACAGGTCGCGGAGCGGGCCCAGGATGGACCGCGCGCGGTCGGCGAAGGACGAGGGCACGGCGATCCCGACGAGGAACGCCCCGACCGCAGCGGAGGCCCCGACCGCCTGGGTGAGCCCCGCCACGAGCAGGGTCAGCCCCAGCAGCCGCAGGAGCACCTGCTCGTCGTCCGGGTGGGTGAGCAGCCGCCCGAGCCGGTGCCCGTGCCGGTGCGCGGCGCGCAGCACGAGCAGGACCGCGCCGAGCGCGAGGGCGACGCCCCCCGCCGCCTGCGCGGGGGTGCCGCCGGCGAGCGCCACGACCAGCACGGGCAGGAACAGCGCCATCGCGACGTCCTCCAGGACGAGCACCGCGAGGACGGCCGGCGTCTCACGGTTGGCGATCCGGTCGAGGGTGCCGAGCAGGCGCGCGATGATGCCCGACGACGAGACCCAGGTGATGCCGCCCAGCGCCATCGCCCCCTGCCACGGCAGCCCGAGGAGCAGCCCCGCGATAAGCCCCGGCGGCGCGTTGAGCGCGAGGTCGACGACGCCGGAGGGCCAGTGGCGGCGCAGGGAGATGACCAGCTCCGTCGCGGAGAACTCCAGGCCGAGGGTGAGCAGCAGCATGATCACGCCGATCTCGGCGGCGGTCTCCACGAAGGACTTCGCGGCGCTGAGGTCCACGAAGCCGCCGTCGCCCAGGGCGAGCGCGGCGAGCAGGATGAACGGGATCGCCGGCACGCCGAGTCGCCGCGCGAGCAGGCCCAGCAGCGACAGGCCGAGGTAGAGCGCACCGAGCTCCAGCAGCAGCGCGGTGATCTCGCCCACGGGGCACCGCCTCAGCCGTGCTCGGCCAGCATCGCGTCGAGCTCCGCGAGGCCCTCCTCGGAACCGAGCACCACGAGCACGTCGCCGCCCTGGAGCACCGTGTCCGGGCCGGGGGCGGCGACGACGTCCGCGTCCCGCACGACCGCCACGATCGAGCAGCCGGTCAGGGTGCGGGCCCGCGTCGCCCCCAGCGGCCGGCCCGCGTACCGGGAGCCGGGCCTCACGGCGAGCCTGGCCGAGCGGAGGCCGGGCACCTCGCGGGAGATGTCGGCGAACCGCTGGGTCAGCCGGGGCGCGCCGAGGATGTCGGCGACGGCGTCGGCCTCGTCCGGGTCGAGGTGGAGCATCGCGTGCGCGCGGTCGGGATCCTTCTCCTCGTAGACGACGATCTCGACGGGCCCGTCGCGGCGCACCACGATCCCCAGCAACGGCCCCGCGCTCGTCTTGAGCTCGTAGCGGATGCCGACGCCGGGCAGCAGGGTCTCCACGAGATCCATCTCGTCATCGTCCCACCGTCACCCCCGCAGGGTGTCGCGGACGGCGTCGGCAGTCCGGGCGTCGTCGACGGACAGGTGCTGCGCCTGGAGCACGTACGTGGCGGCGAGCTCCGCGAGCAGCTCGGCCCGGCGCCCGCTGGAGTACGTGCTCGTCGGCGCCACGCGGGTGCCCCGCCGCGGCGGGACAGGACCAGCCCCGCCGCCTCGAGCTCGCGGTAGGCCCGCGCGGCCGGGCGCGCAGCCGACCGGGCGGCCCGGGGGGCCCGGCGTCCCCACGCCGCCTGCGTGAGAAGATCGCCGCGGCCAACCTGACGCCGCCGGACGGCGGCGCTCGATCGCCTGAGGAGAAGCCCCCGTGAGTGCCCCGTCACCGTCGGTCGACCCGGACCCGTTGCTGGCCGGTGACCGCGTCCCCGAACCACGCACCCTGGTCGACGTCCTCGCCGCCACGGCGGCCGCGTTCCCCGCGGCCCTCGCCATCGACGACGGCGACGAGGAGCTCACGTACGAGGCCCTCCTCGAGGCCGTCGAGGCGCGGGCCGGCCGACTCGCGGCGGCCGGGGTGCGCCGCGGCGACCGCGTCGGGGTGCGCGCCACCTCCGGCACGGTGGACCTCTACCTCAGCATCCTCGCCATCCTGCAGGCAGGCGCCGCCTACGTTCCGGTCGACGCGGACGACCCTGACGAGCGGGCCGCCCTGGTCTTCGCCGAGGCGGACGTGGTCGGCGTCGTCCAGGGCGACGGCCTCCTCGCCCGCGCGGACGGGACGACCGTGTCAAGGCGCCCGGCAGCGGGGACCACCGGCGCGGCAGCGGGGACGACCGGCCCGGTGGTGGGGACGACCGGCGCGGCAGCGGGGACGACCGGCCCGGTGGTGGGGACGACCGGCGCGGCAGCGGGGACCACCGACGGCGCCGCGGCGGCGCCCCGCCCGGATGGCACCCCGGACGCGCCCGAGGCCCCCAGGCTGGACGACGACGCGTGGGTCATCTTCACCTCCGGCTCCACCGGCAAGCCCAAGGGGGTGGCCGTCACGCACCGCAGCGCCGCCGCGCTGGTGGACGCGGAGGCCCGCCTCTTCCTCCAGCACGACCCCATCCACCCGGGCGACCGGGTCCTGGCCGGCCTGTCCGTGGCGTTCGACGCGTCCTGCGAGGAGATGTGGCTCGCGTGGCGCCACGGCGCCACCCTCGTCCCGGCGCCGCGTGCGCTGGTGCGCGCGGGCACGGACCTCGGCCCGTGGCTCGTGGAGCGGGAGATCACGGTCGTCTCGACCGTGCCGACCCTGGCCGGGATGTGGCCGGTGGACACCCTCGACGACGTGCGCCTGCTCATCTTCGGCGGCGAGGCCATCCCGCCGGAGCTGGCCACCCGCCTGTCCCGCCCGGGACGGGAGCTGTGGAACACGTACGGCCCCACGGAGGCCACCGTCATCGCGTGCGCCGCGCAGCTCGAGCCCCACGAGCCCGTGCGCATCGGGCTGCCGCAGGACGGCTGGGACCTCGCCGTCGTCGACGCGGGGGGCAACCCCGTCGCCGAGGGGGAGACCGGCGAGCTCATCATCGGCGGCGTGGGCCTGGCCCGGTACCTCGACCCGGAGCTCGACGCGAAGAAGTTCGCGCCGATGCCCTCGCTCGGCTGGGCGCGCGCCTACCGCAGCGGGGACCTCGTCCAGCTGGACCGGTCGGGCCTGATCTTCGTGGGCCGTGCGGACGACCAGGTCAAGGTCAACGGGCGGCGGATCGAGCTGGGCGAGGTCGACGCGGCGCTGCTCGGGCTGACCGGCGTGGGGGCGGCGGCCGCGGCGGTGCGCCACACCCCCACCGGGACCGCCGTCCTCGTCGGGTACGTCGTCCCGGCCGGCCCCGGGGGGCTGGACACCGGCGCCCTGCTCGCGGAGCTGCGGGAGGAGCTGCCGGCGTCGCTGATCCCGCTCCTCGCGGTCGTCGACTCCATCCCCACCCGCACCTCCGGCAAGGTCGACCGCGCCGCCCTCCCGTGGCCGCTGGACTTTGGGGCGCAGGAGCGCCCCTCGACCCTGACCGGGACCGCTGCGTGGATCGGCGAGCAGTGGTCGGCCGTGACGGGCGTGCGTCCCACCGGCCCGGAGGACGACTTCTTCTCCCACGGCGGCAGCTCGCTGACCGCCGCGCAGCTCGTCTCCGCGCTGCGGGCCCGCTATCCCGAGGTCACCGTCGCCGAGGTCTACCGCCACCCGGAGGTCGGTGACCTCGCCACCCACCTGGAAGCGAGCTACCCGGCGCCGTCCGCGAGCGCCACCGACGCCGACGCGCTCGGCGAGGCCCGCGAGGTCCGCCCGGTGCCCGTGGGCAGCCAGCTGGCCCAGCTGCTCGCGCTGGTCCCCCTGCGCACCCTCGTGGCGCTGCGGTGGCTGACGGCGCTGGCCGCGATGAACAACGTCCTCGACTGGGCCTGGCAGGTGCCCTGGGCCGTGCCGGTGCCGTGGTGGTGGGTGGCGGTGGGCTGGCTGCTCACGGTCAGCCCCCTGGGGCGCATGGGCGTCAGCGCCCTCGGCGCCCGCCTCCTGCTGGCCGGGGTGTCCCCCGGCACGTACCCGCGGGCGGGCGGCGTGCACCTGCGCCTGTGGGCGGCGGAGCGGCTGGTGGACGGCTTCGGCGCGGTGACCACCGCGAGCGCCCCGTGGGTGGCGCTGTACGCCCGGGCGCTCGGGGTGCGCATGGGCCGCGGCGTGGACCTGCACGCCGTCCCGCCCGTCACGGGCATGCTCACGCTGGGCCCGGAGTGCGCCGTCGAGCCCGAGGTGGACCTGTCCGGGCACTGGGTCGACGGCGACGAGGTGCGCATCGGGCGCATCGTCGTCGGGGAGCGGGCGACCGTGGGGGCGCGCAGCGTGCTCTACCCCGGCGCCCGGGTCGGCGCCGGGACCGACATCGCCGCCGGCTCGGCGGTGCACGGGCGCACCGGTGAGGACGAGTACTGGGCCGGGTCGCCCGCGGCGAAGGTTCACGACGCCCGGCACCCGTGGCCCTCGCGGCGCCCCGAGCAGCCGGCCGTGTGGGTGTGGGGCTACGGCCTCTCGGCGGCGACGCTCGCCCTGCTGCCGGTGGCCGCCGTCGCCGTCGGCCTGGCGCTGGTGGGCGTCGCCGTGCGCGGCAGCACGACGCTCGGCTCCGCCGTCGGCCCGGCGCTGCTGGCGGGCCTGGCGGCCACGGTGGTCGCGTACGTGGTGTACGCGGTGCTCGTCGTCGTCGCGGTGCGGCTGCTGGGCCTCGGCCTGGTCGAGGGCTTCCACCCGGTGCGCTCCCGCGTGGGGTGGCAGGCCTGGTGCACCGAGCGGCTGATGGACTCCGCCCGCACGGCGCTCTTCCCGCTGTACTCCTCGGTCGTCACCCCGGCATGGCTGCGGCTGCTCGGCGCCAAGGTGGGCGACGGCGTCGAGGCCTCGACCGTCATCGGGCTGCCCAGCATGATGCGCGTGAAGTCGGGGGCCTTCCTGGCGGACGACACCATGATCGCCCCCTACGAGCTCGGCGGCGGGTGGGTGCGGGTCGCGCGGGCGAAGGTGGGCCGGCGGGCCTTCCTCGGCAACTCGGGCATGACGGCGCCGGGACGCACGGTCCCGAAGAACGGCCTCGTCGCCGTCCTCTCGGCCACGCCGGCCAAGACCCGCGCGGGCTCGAGCTACATCGGCAGCCCGCCCGTGCTGCTCCCCCGCGCCGCGACCCTGGACGACGGCGAGCTCACGTACTCCCCGCCCGCGCGCCTGCGCCGGGCCCGGGCGATGGTCGAGGCGTGCCGCGTGGCGCCCGCCGTCCTCGTCGGGATCCTCGCGCTCGCCACGGCGCTGACGCTGCAGGCGCTCGTCCTCGCCGGCGGCTGGGGGCTGGCCGCGTGGCTCGGCGGGATCGTGCTGCTGGCCGCCGGGGCGGTGGCGGCGCTGGTGACGATCGCCGCGAAGTGGCTGCTCGTCGGCCGGGTCCGGCCCGGGGAGCACCCGCTGTGGAGCTCGTTCGTGTGGCGCGGCGAGCTGGCCGACACCTTCACCGAGATGCTGGCCGCGCCGTTCTTCGCCGACGCCGCCACCGGCACCGTCGCGCTGGTGTGGTGGCTGCGCGGCATGGGCTCCCGCATCGGGCGCGGCGTGTGGTGCCAGACGTACTGGCTGCCCGAGGCCGACCTCGTCCGCCTGGGCCGCGGCGCCAGCGTGGGCCCGGGCTGCGTGGTGCAGACCCACCTCTTCCACGACCGGATCATGAGCCTGGACACCGTGACCCTCGCGGGCGGCGCCACCCTCGGCCCGCACGGGGTGATCCTGCCCGCCTCCACGCTCGGCGCGGGCAGCTGCGTCGGCCCGGCGTCGCTGGTCATGCGCGGCGAGGGCGTGCCGGCCGGCACCCGCTGGGTGGGCAACCCCATCGCGCCGTGGCGCTCGGGCGGTGCCGCGTGAGCGCGACCGACCCCTATGAGCCGACCCACGGCTGCCGGACCATCCACGTCGAGCACTACGACCTGGACCTGTCCTACCGGGTGTCCACGAACCGGCTGACGGGCACCGCGGTGCTGCGGGTGCAGGCCCGCGAGGACCTCAAGGAGCTCGCCCTCGACCTCGAGGGCCTGACGGTGAAGAAGGTCGCCGTCTCGGGGGCCGCGCTGGCCAAGTACGCGCACCGGCAGTCGCGCCTGCGCCTCAAGCTCGCGGACAAGGTGGCCGCGGGGACCACGTTCGAGGTCACCGTCGGCTACGAGGGTTATCCGGCGCCGGTGCCCAGCGCCTGGGGCGAGGTGGGCTGGGAGGAGCTCACGGACGGCGTCATCGTGGCGAGCCAGCCCATCGGGGCCTCGTCCTGGTTCCCCTGCAACGACCTCCCGGCGGACAAGGCCACCTACCGCACCTCGGTGACGACGGAGAGCGCCTACCGCGTCCTCGCGCACGGCACCCTGGCCGGCCGCCACGTGCGGGCCGGCACCACCCGGTGGGTCTACGAGGAGCGGCACCCCACGAGCGCCTACCTCGCCACCGTGCAGATCGGCCGCTACGAGGAGGTCGTCCTGGCGGAGGGGCCGGTGCCCCAGCGCGCCCTGGTCCCGGCCCACCTGCGCGGTCTCGCGCGGGAGAAGCTGGCGTACCACGGGCAGCTCATGGGCGAGCTCACCGCGATGTTCGGGCCGTACCCGTTCAGCGCCTACACGCTCGTCTTTACCGACGACGAGCTTGAGATCCCCGTCGAGGCCCAGGGCGTCTCGATCTTCGGCACCAACCACCTGGCGGCGCAGGACGGCGAGGAGCGGCTGATCCCGCACGAGCTCGCGCACCAGTGGTTCGGCAACTCCGTCTCGGTGGACCGCTGGCAGCACATCTGGCTCAACGAGGGGTTCGCGTGCTACGCCGAGTGGCTGTGGTCCCCGCTCGCGGGCGGCGCGGGCACCGACGCGCTGGCCCGGACGTGGCACAAGCACCTCGCCGCCGACGAGCAGGACCTCGTCCTGGCCGACCCTGGACCGACGAACATCTTCGACGACCGTATCTACAAGCGCGGCGCGATGACCCTGCACGCGCTGCGCCTGACGGTCGGCGACGGGGTGTTCTTCCCGCTGCTGCGGGACTGGGCCGCGCGGTACCGGTACCGCGGCGTCACCACCGACGACTTCCGTGCGCTCGCCCTCGAGCACGCCGAGGCGGCCGGCGGGGACACCCTGACGCGGTCCGTGCGGTCGTTGCTGGCGAACTGGCTCGACGACGCGCGGCTGCCGGCGCTACCGAAGGCGTGAACCGGCACTGCAGAAGGCGGTGAGCGGCGCTGCCGAAGGCGGTGAGCGGCGCTGCCGAAGGCGGTGAGCCGGCACTGCCGAAGGCGTGAGCCGGCACTGCCGAAGGCGTGAGCCGGCGCTAGGGCGCGAGGGCCGCGGCGCCGTCGTGTACCCGGACCACGAGCCCGCGGGCGGCCGGTTCGGCGAGGTCCGAGCCGCCCGCCGCGAGGAACGCCACGGAACCGGCGATGCCCGGGTCCAGGTCGAGGTCCGCAAGGACGATGCCCGGGTCACCTCTCTCCGAATACTGACCCCCGGCGCCCGCGGCCGTTGCGGTCGGGGACGTTGCGCCCCGGGCCGTTGCGGTCGAGCCCGTTGCGGCCGCCTGCCGGCCGAGGCTTCGGGGGGCTGGCGCCCCGAGGACACATGCGGACCGCCCATCTTCACCGAGGTCGAGTCGGGAGGGCTCGAGGTCCAGGCCTGCGCCGAGGGCCTTGAGCACCGCCTCCTTCCGCGCCCAGAGCCGGGTGAGGGACGAGGCACGTTCGGTGGCGGGCAGCCGCCTGTACCGAGCCAGCTCGGATGGGGTCAGGGCGACGTCGGCGACCGGCGCGGCCCCCACCGTGAGCGAGGACTCGATGTCGATCCCGACCGGGCCGTCGGCGCACACGGCGACGCCCAGCAGGGGCCCGGACCGGGTGACGCTGACGTGCAACGGCGGTTCGACGCCCACCCGGACCCGGCCGTGCGGGCGCCCGCAGACGTCACACCGGGCCGACAAGGGAACTCCCTGCGGCGGCACGCCGAGCCTCTCGCCCAGAACGGCACGGAGCAGAGCCCGTGCCGTCACGAAACGCGCGGCCTGCCCCTCCGGCAGGGCCGCGGCCCTCTCGCGCTCGGCATCGCCCAGGACGGCAAGAATCGTGGCACGGGCAGCGATGCGGGCGATCGGTGTGGTCGACGGATCGAGAAGCCAGACGTCGACCGAGGCTGGGTGCCGATCGGTGTGCACCGTGCCATCTTGCCGCTCTCGTCCTCGACAGGTCGGCACGGCCGTCCAATCCGTGCTCGTCCCATGGATGGTCTGACGAGGTCAGGATTGAACGGCCTGGTGCCTAGAACGGCGGTGGGGCGTCGTCAACGTGCTGGTGGGAACCTGATGGGCCGGCGGCGAGCGCTCCCGCCGTTCTGGACAGGACGACTCCGGAGGTGCTGGATAGGGCGCCGGGGGGCCGGTCGGGTTTTCGCGTGTAGGTGTGGCCGGTGGGCGCGGTCCAGGTGATGGCACCGTCCGGGGCGCGGGTCGCGTCCCATATCTTTTGGGTCTTGAGGTTGTGGTGACGTCGGCACAGGGCCTGAAGGCGGATCTTGGTGGTCTGCTCGAGCTGGGCGGCCACGGCGGGATCGTAGGAGTCGATGTGGTCCAGGTCGGACTTCCAGGCGGGCTGCCGGCAGCCGGGGAAGGTGCAGGTCACGTCGCGGGCGATGACCGTGCGGGTCAGGTCCGCGCCGGGGCGGTAGGCGTGGGTGCCCAGGGCGGTGAACTCCCCGGCCGCATCGGTGAACAACGCCCGCCACGTCCCGTCCTGGGCGAGGCAGCGGGCCAGGTCGGCCGGGATGGGCCCGTGACCACCCAGCACGGCCGGCTCGTCGTCGGTGCCCAGCAGGGTGCCGGCGCCGATGGTGACGTGGACCTGGGCGCGCCGGCCGTGGAACGTGGGCAGGTCCTGTCCGCGGGGGTCGACGCCGCGGTCCAGGAGGGTCGTGAACACGTCTGTGAACGCGTCCGCGCGCCGCTGGTCCAGAGTGCGGGTGTCGGTCTCGAACTTGGCCGCCACGGCCAGGGAGTCCAGCACCACCCGGGTGGCCTCGGCCAGGTCCGCGCGGACCAGCGCGGCGACCCAGGCCATAGCGTCCCCGGCCGGCTCGATGCTCACGTGCCGCTGCGCGAGGGCCGCGGCGCGGCGTTTCGCGCCGGCGTCCGGGTCGGTGGTCAGCGCCCCGGCCCGGAGCCGGGCGTGGAGCTGCGGGCCCGTCAGGTTGGTCGCGTCGGGGAGCAGGTCCAGGATCACGCGGCGCTGCTCAGCGATCGACAGGCCCGGCTCCCGGGCGATCAGCACGGTGGCCTTGCGCGCGTCGATTCGGCCCGCGGCAAGGGCGTCGGCGACCTCGGGGTACAGGTCCAGGCCGGCCGCGAGGTTGACCTTGACCTCGGCCGCGCTGTGCGTGGTCCCCAGCCGGGCGGAGACCTCCGCGGTCACCGCCTGCACGGCGGCCGTGGACGAGCCACGCCGGTCCCACAGCTCCCTGACGACCCGGGCTTGGCTGGCCAGGGCCCAGGACGCGACCCGTTCCCAGCCCGCGATCGCCTCGACAAGGGTCGCGTCATCGAGATCCGCGACGGCCAGCTCGTCCAGCGCCACCACCAGCCCTACCCCCGGACGCTGCCCCTCTAACGCCACCGCCCCCGCAGACGTCAACCGGAACGCCGACACCACCGCGGCATCCTCGACCGCGGTGGTGACCTTGGCAGCGTCCTCGGCTGCGGTGGTGGCTTCGGCAGCGTCCTCGGCTGCGGTGGTGGCGACGTCCTCGACGGCGGTGGGGATCTCTTCGGCCACCCGGGTGGAGGGGGCCGTGGCGTCTGCGGACGCGGCATCCGCCGACGTGGTGACGTCACGGGCGTGGGCGGCAGGACCAGCCTCGAGGACCTCAGCGGCAGTCTCGGCGGCGGCGACACGCCGGGAGCCGGAAGGAAGCGGCAGCTCCCCGCCCGGCTCGACTCCCCCGTCGCCTGTGACCATAACCACACCCTACGAACGACCACTGACATCCGACCTGGGTCGCCCTCCACCTGCGGTGACACATACCGGGCGGCACACGCGACGTTCGCATCCGGCGCTAGGCCCGGCGCCCGTCGTCGCCGCAGCGGCCGGTCGCCGCACGCCGTCCATCGAAGCTCGCCACACAAGGGCGCCTCACCCTCTTGCCTCTCGTCGCGAACAGCGCACAATCGAATGGTCGGAGAAAGGAACGACGATGTGCTACGACAGCCGCTACAGCGAACGCACCACCCGCGCCGAAAGGGAGCGCTGGTGGGGCAGCAGGCAAAAGGAAGCGCCGAAGGAGGAAACCACCGCTGACAAGCCTGAGACCGTCGAGACGGAGGTCCCGGCAGAGTTCGTCATGGAGGAGTTCGAGCCCACGAGCGCTCACTAGTCCCTGCGCTCTCGTCCATCACCCACACACAACCTGCGGTAGCCCGGCGTCCTCGTGATGCCGGGCTCCGCCCGTCTTGGGACGCGGGCTGCCACGCCCCACCAGGCGCAGGCCAAGGACCCCGGAGCCGGCCGGGATCCGGTCCCGTCGTCGCGAAGCCGGCCCGGTCGTCCCTCAGCCGACCCCCGTCGTCGCTCAGCCGACCCGGTCGTCGTCGGCCTCGACCGCCGCCAGGAGGTCATCGCGCCCCGGATACCTGTCCAGCGACCCTCTCCCCACCACCGTGGAGGCGAGCCGCACCCCGGTGGTCAGGGCGGCCGGCAGGCTCGCGCCCTCGGCGAGATCGGCGAGCACGCCGGCCGCGAGGCTGTCGCCGGCGCCGGTGCTGTCCAGCGCGGCCACCGGCGGCGCGGAGATCCGCACCACGTCACCCGGTGGCCCCAGGGCCACCGCCCCGCGCTCTCCGCGTTTGACCACCACCCAGCCGCCGCAGCGGTCGACCAGCGTCGCGAGCGCCCGCTCGACGTCGTCCTCCCCCGTGAGCGCCAGGGCCTCCGGCTCGTTGGGCAGGAAGATGTCGACGAGCGGCAGCAGCTCGAGGACCTCGCGGACGGCACCGCCCTGCCAGTCGTCGGGATCCCAGCCGGTGTCGAAGAGCGTCACGGCCCCGTGCTTGCGGGCCCGCTGGAGCAGATGCGCCGTCGCCTCCCCGCGGAGCCCGGGGATGGAGAAGTACCCGGTGAGGAGCACGAGGTCCGCCTCGCAGGCCTGCACGGGCACGTCGCCCTCGCCGTAATTGGTCAGCACGCCGTGCGCGGTCAGGAAGGCGCGCTCACGGCCGGGTGCCTCGAGCGCGATCGAGATGCCCGTCTCCTGGCCGTGGACCACCTGCAGGTCAGCGCCGACCCCCGCGCGCCGGAGCTCGGCCGCCACCCACCGGCCGGCCTGGTCATCCCCCACCGCACCGAACAGCCGGTGGCGGACGCCGAGACCGGCGAGCGCCAGCGACACGTTCCCCGCCGCGCCGGCGGGCCGGACGGCGATCCGCTCGACCACGTCGTCGCCGCCCGGGCGTGGCAGCGCGGTCACCGGGCCCGCCAGCACGTCGAGCTGGATGTTGCCGATGACGTGAACGACGCGGCCCATCGACTAGTCCAGCTTCGTGTCGCCCTGCCGGTACCGGAACCCGCGAACGGCCAGGCCTCTCCGGTCGGCGAGGTCCCGTCCGAGGAGCTGGACCGGAAGGATCTGCAGCACCGCCCCCGCCAGCGCCGATGGGGGCCGCGGCAGGCGGACGACGGCGAGCGCGCCCGTCCCCGCAACATCCGGGCGGGTGGTGATCAGCAGGGTGTGGCAGCCGAGGGCCGCGACGTCGTGGGCGAGCTCCACCTCTCGGCCGTCCCCGACGATGATGCAGGCGGCCTGGGGATCCAGCGTCTCCATGGGCCCGTGGAGGTAGTTGCGCGTCTCGTGCGCCGCCGTGTGGAGGCGCGCCGCCTCCCGCAGCAGGAGAGCCCCCTCCCCCGCGGTGGCGTTGGAGGCACCCGAGCCCACGACGTCGACCAGACGCGCATGGTCGGACGCGTCCACGACGTCCTTCACCACCGGCTCCGCGGACCGCAGCACGTCCGCCACGAGCCTCGGCACTGCGGACCAGTCGCTGCCCCGCCCCGCCCACTGCTCACCCAGCATGCCCACGGCCTGGAGCGTCGCGGTGTACCCCGTGGTGTACACAGGGCTGTCCGGTCCGCTCTGCAGCAGCACGACCTCGTCCGCGACGGCGGCCAGGGGCGAGTCGCCGTCGTTGGTGACGCACACCTTCCGGGCGGCCACGCTCTCGAGCGCGGCGACCGTCTCGGCGCTGCGCCCGGACTCGCTCATGCCGACGTACACGTCGGCGCCCCCGTGGCCGCCGTCGGCGAGCTCCGCGGCCGAGACGGGAAACGCCCGCAACCCCCAGCTGCGCCACACGGGCGCGGCACCGCGGGCCACGTACTCGCTCGCGCCGATGCCGACGAGGGCGACCACGGCGTCGCGCGGCGGCGGCCTCAGCCGGGGCAGCGTCGTCGCCAGCGCCGCCGCGCTGGATTCCAGCGCCGCCGGCTGGGCGTCGATGCCCTCGTGGAACCGCACCGGCGTCACCCCTTCACCGCGCCGGAGGTGAGCCCTCCCACGATGTAGCGTTGGAAGACCAGGGCGAGGAGCACCGGTGGCACGGTGGCGAGGACGCCCCCGGCGGCGATCAGCCCGAAGTCGGAGGAGTACTTTCCGGTGAACTCGGCGATGGAGACCGGGATGGTCTTCGCCTGGGTGGTGGAGGTGAAGATCAGCGCGTAGAGGAACTCGTCCCACGCGAGCAGGAAGCCGAACATCGCCGTCGCCAGCAGTCCCGGGCTCGCGAGCGGCAGGATGATCCGGACGAGGGCGCCAAGGCGCGTGCACCCGTCGACCCGCGCCGCGTCCTCGAGGTCCGGCGGCATGCTCAGGTAGAAGTTGCTCATCGTCCACAGCGCGAACGGGGTGACGATGGAGCAGTAGGTCAGCACGAGCCCGGTCCTGGTGTCGAGGAGACCCAGGTTCGCCAGGGCGAGGTACAGGGGGATGACCAGGGCGATCGGCGGGAGCATGTAGATGGCCAGGAAGCCGAAGAGGGAGGTCCGCCGGAACCGGAACCGCAGCCGGGCGAACGCGTAGCCGCCGAGCGCTCCCACGGCGAGGGAGATCACCGTCGTCAGCGCCGCGACGATCAGGCTGTTGAGCATGGCCAGGCGGAAGGTGGCGGCGACATTGTCACCGCCGGGCGCCGAGGTGAAGATCTGGTGGTAGCGGCTCAGGGTGGGGTCGCTCGGCCACCAGTGCGGGTGCGCCGCGAGCAGCTCGGTGGACGGCGAGATGCTCGAGATGAACAACCAGGCGATCGGCGCCAGCACGATCACCGCCATCACCACCGCCGCGACGTGGATGCCGATGACGTACCTCGTGCTGGTCCTCATTCCACACCCGCCATCTGACCCTGCCTCAGGATCCGCAGATATCCCATCGCCAGCGCGAACACGGCCAGGACGATGAGCACGGCCAGCGCCGCCCCGTAGCCGAAGAGCTGGTTGGAGAAGGCCTGGAGGTAGGTGTAGAACGCGATGGTCTGGGTGCCGCTGGCCGGCCCACCACCCGTCATCACGTAGATGATGTCGAACACCTTGAACGCCTCGATCGTGCGCAGGATCAGCACGACGGCGATGCTCGGCGCCAGGAGCGGCATCGTGATCCGCCAGAAGGTTCGCCACGCCCCGGCGCCGTCCATCCGTGCCGCCTCGTACACGTCACCGGAGATGGTCTGCAGGCCCGCCAGGATGAAGAAGACGACGATCGAGGTGTTCTTCCAGACGTCCGCGACGATGACCATGTTCAGGGCGAGGAACGGCGAACCCAGCCACTGGTGCGGGGTGTCTGAGATGCCGAGGGTGCTCAGCAGCCCGTTGAGCGCGCCGTACTGGCCGTTGTAGATCCACCGCCACAGCGCGCCGTTGACGATGGTCGGCAGCGCCCACGGCAGGACGATGATGCTCCGCCAGAGCCACCGGGCCCGCAGGGGCGCGTTGAGGAGCAGGGCCACCGCGATCCCCAGGGTCAGCTCGGCCAGCGTGGAGACGAGCGTGAAGTACAGGGTGTGGCCGAGCACGGTGTAGAACGCGCTGTCCTGGAACACCCGGGTGTAGTTGGCCAGTCCGGCGAAGGGGTAGGACCCCGGCATGGGGCTGTTGATGTCGAAGAAGGACACCACGACCGTGCGCACCACGGGGTAGAGCACGACGCCGAAGACGACGATCGCGGCGGGGAGGAGGAGCGCGAGGGCGAGGCGGGCCTCGCCCCGGGCGCCGCCCACGCCGCCGCGACGGCGGCGCCCCCCGGCGCCGCCGGGGCTGACGTCACCCGGCCCCGTGCCCGCCCCAGGGGGGCCTGCCGCGCCGCCCGGACGCGCGCGGCCCGGACGTGCGAGGCGCGCCGGGCGACCGACGGTGGTCACGGCCCGCTATCCCAGCACTGAGGCCGCCTGCGAGGCGGCGTCGTCGAGCGCCTGCTGCGACGGCTTCTGGCCCAGCAGGGCCTTCTGGATCTCGGACTGCAGGGACTGCGAGATGGCGTTGTAGGCCTCGACCTGGGGCCGCAGGATCAGGTCCGCGAGCTGCTTCTTGGCCTGCGGGATGACCGCGGGGTTGGTCTTGATGACGGCGGGGTCGTCGTAGGAGCTCGTCCACACGGGCAGGGAGCTCAGGGCGTACTTGTTCTGCACCGGCTGGCTGGTCAGGTAGGTGATGTACTTCCAGGCGGCGTCCTGGTTCTTGCTCCCTGCCGCCAGGGCGAGCGCCATGCTGCCGTTGACGCCAGGGCGGCCGGCCGGGCCGGCGGGCGTCTGCAGCACCTGCACGTCGCCCGGGATCTGGCTCTGGGAGGGGTCGTTCGCCATGCCGTACATGTACGTCCAGTTCAGCGCGATGCTGGCCTGACCGGCGGAGAACACCCGCCGGACGTCCTCCTCGAGGGACTGCGTCGACGTGGGGTTGCTCAGACCGTCCACGACGCTCTGCCGCATGAACTCCAGCGCCTGCACGCCCCCCGCCTGGTTGAACGCGGGCTTGCCCGCGTCGTCGAGGAACTTCCCGCCGAAGGCGCCCAGCAGCTGGGCGTAGTCGCAGATCAGCGCCTCCGCCTGCTGCCAGGACCAGATCAGCGGGTACTGCACGACGCCGCCGTCCCGCAGCGAGCGCGCAGCGGCCATGACGCCGTCCCAGGTGTCGAGCTGGCCGGCGTCGACGCCGGCCTTCTGCAGGTGCGCGGTGTTGTAGAAGAGGTACTTGGTGTCCAGGATCCACGGCACGCCGTAGAACGCGCCGTCGAACTGCGGCGTGGCCACCGCGCCGGGGAGCATCTGGCTCTTCCACTCGGCGGGCCACTTGTCCGTCACGTCGGCCACGATCCGCTTGCTCCCGAACTCCGCGGGCCAGATGACGTCGATGAGGACGACGTCGTAGGTGCCGGCGGGCGCGGCGGCCACGATCTTGTCGTGCAGCGCCTCGTAGGAGACGAAGTCAGGCGTGACGGTGATGTCCGGGTTGGCCTTCTGGAACGCGGTGGTCATCTCGCGGATGTTCTCCTCGGAGTACCCCGCCTGTTTCATAAACAGGGCCCGGATACTGCCTTTGCCACTACCACCACCACCCCCACCACCGCCATTGCCCCCGCCGCACGCGGCAAGGAGGGCGCCGAGTCCCAGCGCACCGCCGGCGGCCAGGAACGCCCGCCGCGTCGGGGTGGCAGTGAAGAGCTGGGAGAGGACAGGTGCGTCATCGTCCATGATGAGTCTCCATCGACCAGGCAGAGCCTTGGTCACAGACGATAGACCTCTGTGTACGGGCGGCAAACGGACGGCGTTCGCCTCATCTGGCCCCCTCGGGACGGCCCGGCCACCCGCTACGCGGCAGGGGTCGCCAGCCGGGCCGACCGGCTACTCGGCGGGCGTCGCCAGCCCGGAGCGCTGCTGGCTGGCGTGGAGCTCCTTCTCGTTCACCGGCTCCAGGCCCGCGGCGCGCAGCCGCCGGAAGTACTCCCGGGCCTCGTGCTGGCGCTGCCCCTCCGCCCCGGTGGCGATCGTGGCCCGCAGGTGCGCGGGCGTGTACCCGAACGCCGCGACCAGGTCCCCCGCGTGCGGCCGCAGGCGCACGAGCAGCCGGTCGACGTAGCTGGTGACCGTCTTGGCGCGCTGGGCGGAGATCCGGCCGTTCATGAGGTACCAGGCGAGGTTCTTCTCGACCAGGGTGAGGCCGAAGAGGTCGCGCAGGGTGGTGAGCACCTCCCTCGTGCGCGGGTCCCGGACCCGGGCCAGCGCGGCCGTGAAGGCCTCCCACTGCAGCAGCTCGGCGTGCGCGCGGGCGGCCTCGATGAGCTCGTGCTGGTGCGCGTTGAAGACGGCGGCCGCCTCGACCGGCGAGGCGTGGCGCGACCGCAGGGCACCGGCGATCTCGGCGACCATCGCCTCGACCCGGTCCTCGAGGAGCTCGCGCTGGGTGTCGGCGGCGCGCAGGTGGCCGGCCGCGCGGGCGCGCGACCCCGTGTCGTGGATGGACTGCGCCGCCCGGCGCAGCGGCGTGCGGTGCAGCGTCATGTCCGCGGCCCGCGCGGCCACGTAGCGGGCGGCGCCGGCGATGTCGATCTTGGCCATGGACTTGCCGTAGTCGGTGAGCAGGCGCTTGCCGACGAGCTGGAGGAGCACGTTGTTGTCACCCTCGAAGGTGACGTAGACGTCCATGTCCTGGCGCAGCCCCGCCAGGCGGTTCTCCGCGATGAACCCCGCTCCCCCGCAGGCTTCGCGCGCCTCCTGCAGCGCGTCGAGCGCGAGCCAGGTGGTCAGCGGCTTGGCGGCGGCCGCCTGCGTCTCGAGGTCCTGGCGGTCGGCGTCGGTGTCGTGCGCACCGGAGAAGACGTCGTGGAAGCGCTCGAGCAGCTCCGCCTGCGCGAACGCCGCCGCGTAGGTGCGGGCGAGCAGCGGCAGCAGGCGGCGCTGGTGCTGCTGGTAGTCCAGGAGCACCACCTCGCCCGTCTCGTCGGCGCCGGTGAACTGGCGCCGCTCGAGGCCGTACCTCACGGCGATGTCCAGGGCCATCTTCGAGGCGGTCACCGCAGCGCCCGAGAGGGACACCCGCCCCTGCACGAGCGTGCCCAGCATGGTGAAGAACCGCCGCCCGGGGTTCTCGATGGGCGAGGAGTAGGTGCCGTCCGCGGTGACCTCGCCGTACCGGTTCAGCAGGTTCGCCCGCGGGACGCGGACGTGGTCGAACCACAGCCGGCCGTTGTCGATGCCGTTCAGGCCGCCCTTGACGCCGTCGTCCTCGGCGTGCACGCCGGGCAGGAGCACCGGGGCCCCGTCGGCGCCGTCGCCCCGCAACGTCACGTAGAGGGCGTGGACCCCGTGGTTGACGCCGCGGGTGATGAGCTGCGCGAAGACGACGGCGGCGCGGCCGTGGAGCGCTGCGTTGCCGATGTACTCCTTGCGGGCCGCGGCGATGGGCGTGTGGAGGACGAACTCCTCGGTGCCGGCGTCGTAGGTCGCCGTCGTGGCGATGGAGGCGACGTCGGAGCCGTGCCCGATCTCCGTCATGGCGAAGCAGCCGGGGACGGTGAGGTCCATGATCCCCGGCAGCAGGCGGGCGTGGTGCTCCGCGTTGCCCAGGTGCAGGACGGCGGAGCCGAACAGGCCCCACTGCACCCCGCCCTTGATCTGCAGCGAGGGGTCGGCGACGACGAGCTCCTCGAAGCCGGCGATGTTGCCGCCCGGGTCGTCCTTGCCGCCGAGGGCGACCGGGAAGGCGCGCAGCACCTCGCCCTGGGCGACCAGCGTGCGGAGCTGGCGCAGCACACGCTCGCGGTGCTCCGCCATCGGCAGCCCCTCGATCTTCTGCAGGTCGGGGTCCAGGGCGAGGTCGCGGGCCCGGCGGCGCAGCTGCCACCACCGGCCGTCGAGCAGCCTGCCCAGGGCGGTGACGTCGATCCGCTCGCCGGGCTCGGGCCGGACGGCGCCCGGGCTGGGCGGGGTGGCGGCCGACGGCGCACTCAGGTTCGCAGCGGCAGGCGCGGGCGCCGTCGTGCCGGGCGCCGTCGTGCTTGCGGCGGGCGCCGCGTCGAGGGGCCCGGTGGTTCGGGTGGTGCTGGTCATGGGTGCTCCGCTCGCGTCGTTGCTTCGGGTCACGTGGTTGCTGTCAGGTGGTGCGGCGGCGGGCGCGGCGGGTGACGCCGACGGCCCCGTCCCAGAGCCAGTCCGCCAGGTGCGCCGCGAGCTCCTCGCGGGTCATGCGGGTCAGCGCCGCGTCGACGCCGGGGGTGTTCGCGTCCGGGCCGTCGACCTGCTCGCCGATCCATCGCTCGGCCGCGCCGCGCACCAGGCCGACGACGCCGGACGCCCAGAGGTTGGCGACGGCGAGGGTCTCGTCGTCGACCGGCCCGTCCGCCGCCTCGTCCCCGCCCGCGCCGCGCAGCGCCGGGAGCAGCGACTCGGCGACCATGTCGTTGACCTCGGCGACGAAGCCCCGCAGGGCACCGGCGGCCGCGGCCGCCTCCGGGCGGGTGACGAAGGTGTAGACGTGCGGCGAGGAGGCCACCATCTCGAGGTAGACCGTGACCATGGCGGAGATCCGCTCCCGCGAGCCCTGCGCCCGGTCGGCCGCCTCCTCGAGCGCCCCGCGCATCCGCGCCAGCACGGCATCGCCGACGGCGGTCTGCAGGCCGGTCTTGTCCGTGAAGTAGCGGTAGAGGATGGACTTCGACGTCCCGATCTCGGTCGCGATCTCCTCCATGGACAGATCCGGCCCGAGGCGGTGCACCGCGCGTCGCGCGGCCCGCACGAGCTCGGCGCGCCGGGAGGTGCGGTGGCCCGCCCAGCGGGTGGCCCGCCCGTCCGACGGCTCCCCGTCCGTGCTGTCGGTGACCTGTATCACGCTACCGACAGTATCAGGTACTCTGGGTATCGCAATGGTGCCACCGCCACACGGGACCAACGTCCCGGCCGGCACCGCCCTCGCACCCAGGAAGAGGACGACGACGTGACCACTTCTGGCCTCTCGCCCCTGACCGGCGGCGCCCCCACGCGCGCCGCGGTCGTGGGCGCCAACCGCATCCCGTTCGCCAAGGCGGGCGGCTCCTACGCCAGCGCGTCCGACCAGGACATGCTCACCGCGGCCCTCGAGGGCCTCGTGGCCCGCTTCGGCCTGGCCGGGGAGCGCCTCGACGAGGTGGCCGCCGGCGCGGTGCTCAAGCACCCCAAGAACTTCAACCTCACGCGCGAGACCGTGCTCGGCTCGTCCCTCGACCCGCACACGCCCGCCTACGACGTCCAGCGGGCCTGCGGCACCGGGCTCGAGGCGATCATCGGCGTGGCCAACAAGATCGCCCTCGGCCAGGCCGAGGTGGGCGTCGGGGGCGGCGTGGACTCCGCCTCGGACGCGCCGATCGTGGTCTCGGAACGGCTGCGCAAGGCGCTGCTCAGGGCGTCGCGCGCGCGGACGCTGCCGGACCGGCTCAGGGCGCTGGCCACCGTCCGGCCCCGCGACCTCGCGCCGGTGGCGCCGGACGTGGCGGAGCCGCGCACGGGCCTGAGCATGGGCGAGCACCAGGCCCTGACGACGGCGCGCTGGGGCATCTCCCGCCAGGACCAGGACGCCCTGGCGCTGGCCTCCCACCAGAACCTCGCCGCCGCGTACGAGCGTGGGTTCTTCGAGGACCTGATCACCCCTTACCGCGGCGTCGGCCGCGACGAGTCCCTGCGCGCCGACACCTCCCTCGAGAAGCTGGCCAAGCTGAAGCCCGTCTTCGGGCAGCGCACGGCGACGGCGGACGGTCCCGCCCCCACGATGACGGCGGGGAACTCGACGCCCCTGTCCGACGGCGCGTCCCTCGTCCTGCTCGCCTCCGACGCCTGGGCCGCCGGGCGCGGGCTGCCGGTGCTCGCCCACGTCGTGGACGCACAGACGGCCGCGGTGGACTTCACCGGCGGAGCGGAGGGCCTGCTCATGGGCGGCGCCTACGCCATCCCCCGGCTGCTCACCCGGCAGGGCATGGGCCTGGGCGACTTCGACCTCGTCGAGATCCACGAGGCCTTCGCCGCCACGGTGCTGGCCACGCTCGCGGCGCTGGAGGACGAGGACTTCGCCCGGACCCGCCTGGGCCTGGACCGGCCGCTGGGCTCCGTGGACCGTTCGCGGCTCAACGTCACCGGGTCCTCCCTCGCCGCCGGGCACCCGTTCGCCGCTACCGGCGGCCGGATCGTCGGCGCGCTCGCCAAGCTGCTGCACGAGCGCGGCGAGTCCCAGGTCCGTCCGGGCGAGCCCGCCCGCGGACTGATCTCCGTGTGCGCCGCCGGCGGGCAGGCCGTGACGATGATCCTGGAGGCGGCGTGAGCGACAAGTACCTCGACCTGGTCAGCGGCGGGCTGCCCGCCGCCCTCGCCAAGAAGCTCGGCCTGCCGCGCCCGGCGCGCCTGCGCCGGACCGACCCGTCCTCGGTGGACGTGCCGCTCGCGCCCGGGCCGGTGCTGGTGCTCTCTGACCCGCGGTCCATGGGCGACGCCGACGCCGTGGCGGAGGGGCTCCTCGACTGGGACGTCGACGTGCGCCGCGACGCCCGGCTCGGTGAGCACGGGCGCTGGGGCGGGGTCGTCGTCGTCCTCACGCGCCTCGCGCACCCCGCCGAGCTGTCCGAACCCGCGCTGGCCCTCGGTTCCGTGCTGCGCCAGCTCGCGCCGGGCGCCCGCGTCGTCACCCTCTCCCGGCCCGCCCCGCCGGCCGGCCAGGACGGCGACCCCGCCGTCGCCGCCGCCCGCCAGGGCGTGGACGGGTTCCTGCGCTCTCTGGCCAAGGAGCTGCGTGCCGGCGCCACCGCCAACGGGCTCGTGCTCGGCGACGGCGTGGGCGTCGCCGCACCGTCGGTGCGCGGGGGCCTGCGGTTCCTGCTCTCGGCCCGCTCGGCGTTCGTGGACGGCCAGCTCCTCGCCGTCGGCACCGACGGCGGGCACCCGCCCGCGGACTGGGCCCGGCCCCTGGCCGGCTCGGTCGCCGTCGTGACCGGCGCCGCGCGCGGGATCGGCGCGGCCGTCGCCCGGGTGCTCGCCCGCGACGGCGCGCAGGTTGTGGGCGTGGACGTGCCGGCCGCAGGCGAGAGCCTCGCCGCCGTGATGAACGAGGTCCACGGGACGGCGCTGCAGCTGGACATCACGGCCCCCGACGCGGCCGAACGGATCCTCGCCGTCGCGCGGGCGCGCTACGGGCACCTGGACATCGTCGTGCACAACGCGGGCATCCTCCGGGACAAGCTGCTGGCCAACATGACGCCCGACCGCTTCGACGGCCTGCTCGCGGTCAACGTCACCGCGCCGCTGCGCATGAACGAGACCTTCGCCGTCCCCGGCACCCTCGGCGGCCCCGGGACCTCGCCGCGGATCATCTCGCTGGCATCGACGTCGGGCATCGCCGGCAACCGGGGGCAGACGAACTACGCCACCGCGAAGGCGGGCATCATCGGGATGACGCGTTCCCTCGCCCCGGCGCTGGCGCAGGCCGGCGGCACGGTCAACGCGGTCGCCCCCGGGTTCATCGAGACCGACATGACCGCGACGATCCCGCCGCTGCCACGGCAGATCTCCCGCCGGTCGAGCTCCTTGCAGCAGGGCGGCCAGCCCGTCGACGTGGCCGAGGCGATCGCGTTCCTCGCATCCCCGCAGGCCGGGGGCATCAATGGGCAGGTGCTGCGCGTGTGCGGCCAGCTCCTGGTGGGGCAGTGAGCCGCCGGGGCGGTCCGTCCGGCCGGGGCGGCGCGGCGCCCGACGGCGGCGCCGGGCCCGACGGCCACGCGGGGCCCGACGGCGGCGCCGGCCACGACGGCCGCCGCGCCCTCCGGGGCACCGGAAAGCTCTCGGACCTGCCTGCGCAGGCGCCTCCCGGCTACCGCGAGGAGGTCCTCGCACGGATGCCGTCGCTGGGCGCGCTGTACGCCCGGGCGGTCGGGCGGACCCGCACCCTGGTCCTCTCCTCCGCACCGCTCGCACGCAGCGGCCTGCCCAAGGTCGTGCTCCGCGTGGACGGCGTCACGGCGACGGCCGAGCAGCTCTCCGACTACCAGCACCTGGTCGGCGAGCCGGGCACCGACGTCCTGCCCGCCGGGTACGTGCACGTCCTGGCGTTCCCGCTGGCGATGGCGCTCATGGTTCGCCCCGACTTCCCGCTGCAGGTCCTCGGCATGGTCCACGTGGCCAACCGGGTCGAGCAGCACCGGGCGCTCCGTCTCGGTGAGGCGTTCACCGTGCGCGCGTGGGCGCAGGACGCGCGGGAGCACGCCCGTGGCACCGAGGTCGACCTCGTGGTCACCGTGAGCACGGCCCCGGGCACCGGCACCGGGGTCGGCCTCGGCGGCGTCGGTGAGGAGCTGTGGCGCGGGGTCTCCACGTACCTGGCCAAGGGGCGCCGTCCGCGGGATCTCGAGGTGGGCGGGTCCGCCCCGCCCGCGCCGGACGAACGGCCGGCCGCAACCTCGCCGGACGATCGGGCCGCACGCGCGCCGGACGAGCGGTCCGCCGCACCCGCCGCCCTGTGGCACCTGCCGGCCGACGCCGGGCGCGCCTACGCCGCCGTCTCCGGGGACCGCAACCCCATCCACGTCTCGCGGCTGGGTGCCCGCCTCTTCGGCTTCCGTCGGCCGATCGCCCACGGGATGTACACCGCCGCACTGGCGCTCGCCGCAACGGCGCGGGACCGGGGCGAGGCCTTCGTCTGGACCGTCCACTTCGTCCGACCCGTCCTGCTGCCCGCGACGGTCGCCTTCGCCGCCGAGCGGACCGGCAAGGGGGTTCGTTACACGGCGTGGTCGCCCCGCTCGGGCAAGCCTCACCTGGGCGGCACCGTCACGCCGCTCTGACGTCGGCGCGCACCGTCGTCGCACGGTCCTTGGGCCGTCACGGGCCGTCCGGTGCGTCGCGGACGGCGTCCGGGCACGGCCCCGAGCGCCGTGACCGGACGGCGAGCGCGAGGGGCAACCACCGCCGTCGTGTGACTCTCCCCACGCGTGGGACCGGCTCCGGCCGGGAGTTATCCACCCCCTTTTCCCACAGGCTTGTGCACATACCCACAGGCGCGCCGTTAGCGCTGTGGATAACCTGTTCCATCCGTCCGCAACAGGTGTCGATGCGGGCGGCCTGGCCCGTCGGCCGCTACGCAGCGGCGGGGTCGGCCTCACCTGCGCGCTACACTCCCGCGCCCCGCGGGCCTCTCGTGGCCTTGACCTTGACGTTACGTCAACGGGCATGCTGGACGGACACCGGGAGGAGGCGGCGAGGATGGAGTGGTCGATCGGAGAGATCACCAAGGTCACGGGCACCACCAGCAGGACCCTGCGTCACTACGGCGACCTCGGGCTCCTCGAGCCCTCCAGGATCGGCCGGGGCGGCTACCGCTACTACGACGAGGACGCCCTCGTGCGGCTCCAGCGCATCCTGCTGATGCGCGAGCTGGGGCTCGGGCTGCCCGCGATCGGTGCGGTGCTCGCGGGCCGCCAGGACGTCGTCGGCGCGCTCGCCACCCACCTCGACCTGCTCCGGCGGGAGAAGGATCGGCTCGAACGGCAGATCGCGTCGGTGGAGGTCACCATCCGCAAGAGGAACGAAGGAGAAGAGCTGATGGCACAGGAGATGTTCGACGGCTTCGACCACACGACGCACAAGGACGAGGTCGAGCGGCGATGGGGCCAGGACGCCTACGCCAGGGGTGACTCGTGGTGGCGCTCGTTGTCCCCGGAGGAGAAGGCGGACTTCCAGCGACGGCACAGGGAGATCGCGGCCGACTACGCCCGCGCCCTCGCGGGCGGCGCCGACGTCGGGAGCGACGAGGTGCAGGGGATCGTCCGACGGCACCACGACTGGCTGGCGGTGAGCACCGGGCCCGTCTCCAAGGAGTACTTCCTCGGGCTCGGCGACATGTACGCGACCGACCCGCGGTTCGCGGCCAACTATGGCGGCGACGACGGTGCCCGGTACGTCCGCGACGCGATGCGCGTCTATGCCCGTCGGAACCTTTGACCGACGCGCGACCGATCGCCGCGGGTCCACGACCGATCGCCGCGGAGCCGCGGCAACACCCGCCGCGGCAGCACCCGGCGAGGTAGCACCCGGGCGAGGCACCGCCCCGGCGAAGCGTCAGCCCGGTGCCGTCCCGGCGCGGGCCTGCAACGACGGGGGCGGCGGCGGGATCTCCGTGTCGATCCTCTTCTGGCGCCACCGCGCGAGGAGGTGCAGGGCGACCCCCGCGCCGATCAGCAGCAGCCCGAGTGCGGCGAGGGCCCAGCCCAGGTAGCCGGTCGGGAAGCCCGCGACGTCCCAGCCGAGGAGGCTCCCGGGACGCCCGAACCGGTCCAGCACGCCCCCCGTCAGCCCGGCGAAGGCGAGCGCCCCGGCGGTGAGCACCACGGACCCCAGCACGAACAGCAGGGCGCCGATCCAGATGAGGCGCCGGGACCTCGCCCTGGTCGCCGCGACCTCGCGCAGGAGGTCGGCGCGTCGCGCGACGACCAGCCCCGCGTACTCCTCGGGTCCCACGTCGGGAGCAGCCACGTCGGCCTCCTGGTTCGTCTCGAAGAGCGCCAGCGGGTCGGCCGACGCGCTCGCGGGCTCCGCCGCGGCGGCGTCGGCGCCGTCGGCGGCGTCGTCCAGCGTCCCGAACCGGAGGCGCACGTCCGCGAGGGTGATGACGTCCCCCGGGGCCACCTCCCGCCCGTCCGCCACCGACACGCCGTTGACGAAGGTGCCCACCATGGAGCCGAGGTCCTGGACGACGACGACACCGTCCTGGCGCCGGAGCGCGGCGTGGGTGGGGCTCACCTGCGGGTCGTCGAACCGGACGTCGCACGTCTCGGCCCGGCCGAGCACGAGGCGGTCCTGGGTCAGCAGGATGCGGTCCCCCTGGTGCGCGCCCCAGCTCAGCACGTCCACGTAGGGGGTGCCCGGCCGGTGCTCGGGCAGGGCGGCTTGTGACTGCGTCATCGCAACCCCTCCACGGCGAGGCGCCTGCGGCGTCCGCCTGAGAAAATTGTGCGCGCCCGGGGGCGGCAGCAACAGTGGGCCGGGCGCGATTCTTCTCGCCGGATCGTGGCGCCCGGGCGGCCCCGTACCCTTGCAGGCATGCCCGCCACCCTTCACGTCTCCGGCTTCGGCGCCGCCCAGGGGGCCCGGCAGCTGTTCTCCGACCTGACCGTCACCATCGCCCCCGGGAACGTGTGGGGGCTCGTCGGTGCGAACGGCGCCGGCAAGTCGACCCTGCTCACCGCGCTCGCCGGGTTGCCCGCCAGCGCGGAGCTCGAGGGCCGGACCACGCTCGCCCCGCCGTCGGCCACGATCGGCTACCTGTCCCAGGAGCCGGACCGCCGCCCGGGCGAGACGGTCCTCGCGCTGCTCCACCGCCGCACCGGTGTGGCCGGCGCGGCCGCCGCCATGGACGCCGCCGCGGAGGCCCTCGCCGAGCACCCCGAGAGCGCCGCCGTCGCCGAGACGTACTCCGAGGCCCTGGAGCGCTGGCTCGCTTTGGGCGGGGCGGACCTGGACGAGCGCGCCGCGGCCGTCGCGGCCGACGTCGGCCTCGGGGTCGACCTCGGCGCCCAGATGAGCACGCTGTCGGGCGGGGAGGCCGCGCGCACGTCCCTGGCGACCCTGCTGCTCTCCCGCTACGACATCCTGCTGCTCGACGAGCCCACGAACGACCTCGACCTCGCGGGCCTGGACCGGCTCGAGCGCTTCGTGCAGGCCTCCCGCGCGCCGCTCGTCATCGTCAGCCACGACCGCGAGTTCCTCGCCCGCAGCGTCACGGGCATCATCGAGCTCGACATCGCCCAGCGGCAGGTCACCGTGTACGACGGGGGCTACGACGCCTACCTCGCCGAGCGTGCGCTCGCGCGCCAGCACGCCCGCGAGGACTACGAGCAGTACGCCGGTCGCCTCGGGGACCTCACCGCTCGCGGGCAGATGCAGCGGTCGTGGGTGGACAAGGGCGTGCGCAACGCGCGCAAGAAGGCCGCCAAGGAGTCCGACAAGCACGTCAAGGCCCGGGCCGTCTCGCGCACCGAGAAGCAGGCGGCCAAGGTGAGCCAGACCGAGCGGGCGATCGAGCGGCTCGAGGTGGTCGAGGAGCCGCGCAAGGAGTGGGAGCTGCAGATGTCCATCGCGGCCGCCCCCCGCAGCGGGACGGTCGTGGCCACCCTCGACGGCGCCGTCGTCCGCCGCGGCGGTGACGCTCCCGGCCACGCCTTCACCCTCGGCCCGGTCACCGCCCAGGTGGACTACGGCGACCGCATCGTCATCACCGGCGCCAACGGCGCGGGGAAGTCCACCCTCCTCGGCCTGCTCCTCGGGCGCGTCGACCCCGACGCGGGCAGGGCCTCCCTGGGCTCCGGCGTCGCCGTCGGTGAGGTGGACCAGGCGCGGGCACTGTTCAACGGGACCGAGCCGCTGGCGCTGGCGTTCGGCCGCCTGCTGCCCGACTGGCCCGAGGCGGACGTGCGCACCCTGCTGGCGAAGTTCGCGCTGGGCGGGGAGCAGGCGGTCCGCCCGTCCTCGTCCCTCTCCCCCGGCGAACGCACGCGCGCCGCCCTGGCGCTGCTGCAGGCGCGGGGCGTGAACCTCCTCGTGCTGGACGAGCCGACGAACCACCTCGACCTGCCGGCCATCGTCCAGCTCGAGCAGGCGATCGAGTCCTTCCCCGGCACGGTGCTGCTGGTCACCCACGACCGCCGGATGCTGGCCGACGTCCGCGCCACCCGTCGGTGGGAGCTCGACGCGGGCCGGCTCACCGAGCTGCCCCTCGACTGAGACGGGGCGGCCGCCTACGCGGCTCGGTTCTCGACCTTGACCGCCGAGACCTCGAACTCCAGGGTGATCTTCTCGGAGACGAGGACCCCACCGGTGTCCAGCGCCCGCTGCCACTCCAGGCCCCAGTCGCGCCGGTTGACGCGGCGGGTGCCCTCGAAGCCCGCGCGCAGGGCGCCGTCGGCGTCCCGGTGGACGCCGACCAGGTCGAGCGGGACCGCGACCTGCTTCGTGACGTCCCGGATCGTGAGGTCCCCGACCACCATGTAGGTGTTCTCCTCGACCTCGTCCACGGAGGTGCTCCGGAACACGATCTCCGGGTACCGCTCGGCGTCGAAGAAGTCGGGGCTGCGCAGGTGCGCGTCGCGCTGGGCGTTGCGGGTGTCGACGCTGGCGGTCTTCAGCCGCACCGTCACGGTGGACCGCGAGGGGTCGCCGGCGTCGACGTGGACGAGCCCGTCGACGTCGTTGAAGGAGCCGCGGACCTTCGTCACCATCGCGTGACGCGCCGAGAACCCGATCCGGGTGTGGGCGGGATCGAGGATCCAGTCACCGCTGAGCTCCGCACCGAAGTCTGCCATCGGTCCCTCCTCGGTCAAGGCCCGCACCCGTGCACGACCCGCCTCGCTGGACTCTACCGCCGAGGCCCGCACTCCGGGCCTCTTCGGCCACGCCGGCACCGGGCCGCCCGTAGACTGCCAGCCCATCGACGGCGCAGCCGGCCGCCGACAACCGGTCACAAGGGTGTGGTTATGAAGGTTGCGGTCCCTCGTGAGGTCAAGGACACGGAGCTGCGGGTGGCGATCACGCCCTCCGGGGTCCACGAGCTGGTCCGGCACGGGCACGAGGTCGTCGTCGAGGCCGGCGCGGGCTCGGGCTCGGCCCTCACCGACGCCGACTTCGCGGCCGCCGGCGCCACGATCCTCCCCTCCCCCGACGACGTGTGGGCGGCCGGGGAGCTGGTGCTCAAGGTCAAGGAACCGGTGCCGTCCGAGTACCACCGCATGCGGGCGGGGCAGGTGCTGTTCACGTACCTGCACCTGGCGGCCGACCGGGCGCTGACCGAGGAGCTGCTGGCCCGCAGCGTCACCGCCATCGCGTACGAGACCGTCCAGCTGCCGGACCGCTCGCTGCCCCTGCTCGCGCCGATGAGCGAGGTGGCGGGCCGGCTGGCCCCGATGGTCGGCGCGCACACCCTCATGAGCGCCGAGGGCGGACGCGGCGTCCTGCTCGGCGGCGTCTCGGGCGTGTACGCCGCCAAGGTCGTGGTCATCGGCGCCGGGGTCTCCGGGATGAACGCCGCGGCCATCGCCATCGGGATGCAGGCCGACGTGCTGCTCCTGGACCGCGACATCGCCAAGCTGCGCCACGCCGACGCGATCTACCAGGGTCACTGCCAGACGGTCGCGTCGAACGCCTACGAGATCGAGCGCGCGATCTCGGACGCGGACCTGGTCATCGGCGCCGTGCTCCTCGCCGGCGCGAAGGCGCCGATGCTGGTGAGCAACGAGCAGGTGAGCCGGATGAAGCCGGGCAGCGTCGTCGTCGACATCTCGATCGACCAGGGCGGGTGCTTCGAGAGCTCCCGGCCCACCACGCACACCGACCCGACCTACCGGGTCCACGACTCCGTGTTCTACTGCGTGGGGAACATGCCCGGCGCGGTGCCGACCACGTCGACCTACGCGCTGACCAACGTGACCGTCCCGTACGCGCTGGAGCTGGCGGCGCTCGGGTGGCGGGGGGCGATGCGGGCCGACCGGGCGCTGGCGCTGGGGCTGAACACGCACGACGGCGCCGTCGTGTGCGCGCCGGTGGCCGCCGCGCACGGGCTCGAGGCCGTCGCGCTGGACGCCGTGCTCGCCTGACAGCTCCCTGGTGGTGCCGACAGGTCAAGTACTCACACGCGCGCGCCATGGCGCTGACAGGTCAAGTTCTCGCGCTGCGCGAGTACTTGACCTGTCGGCGCCCCCCTTTTTGCTTCACAACCTGTCGGTCCCCATTGCCTCACCAGGGAACGCGGCGTGTCACGCCCTGATGAGGGAGCCGAGCACCGAGGTGAAGAGCGCCAGGCCGTCGGTCCCGCTGCGCGGCGCACCGCCCATGTCCGGGCCGAAGCCCTGCTCGACGGCGTGCTCCGGGTGCGGCATCAGGCCCACGACGTTGCCGCGCGCGTTGCTCACGCCGGCGATGTCGCGCGCGGAGCCGTTGGGGTTGACGCCCTCGTAGCGGAACACCACCTGGCCCTCGCCCTCGATGCGGTCGAGGGTGGCCTCGTCGGCCACGAAGCCGCCCTCGCCGTTCTTCAGCGGGATGGTGATGACCTGGTCGGCCCGGAGGTCGGAGGTCCACGCGGTGCGGTCGCTGACCACGCGCAGCTGCTGGTCCCGGCAGATGAACCGCTGGTCCTCGTTGCGGATGAGCGCGCCGGGCAGCAGGTGCGCCTCGCACAGGATCTGGAAGCCGTTGCAGATGCCCAGCACCGGGAGGCCGCCCCCGGCGGCGGCGACGATCTCCGTCATGACCGGGGCGAAGCGGGCGATGGCGCCGCAGCGCAGGTAGTCGCCGTAGGAGAACCCGCCCGGCAGGACGACGGCGTCCACGCCGTGCAGGTCCGCGTCGGCGTGCCAGAGGGCGACCGGCTCGGCGCCGGCCAGGCGCACGGCGCGCTGGGCGTCGCGGTCGTCCAGGGTCCCGGGGAAGGTGACGACGCCGATGCGGGCGCCGCTCGCGGTCGCGGCCATCAGTGCGTGGCCCCCGCCTCGTAGACGCCCACGACGTCCTCGATGATCGGGTTCGACAGCGCCGTCTCGGCCGCCTTCCTGGCGGACTCGAGCAGCTCGGGGGTGACGGCACCCTCGACGTTGAGCTCGAACCGCTTGCCCTGGCGGACCCCGGTGAACTGGTTCAGGCCCAGCCGCGGCAGCGCCCCCGCGACCGCCTTGCCCTGGGGGTCCAGGATCTCGGGCTTGGGCATGACCTCGACGACGATGCGTCCCATTGCTGTGCTCCTGCGTGTGTCGGACGACGGCGCACCCAGGGTAACCGCTGCCGTCGGGAGGCCGCGGAGCCGTCCGCACCCGCGAGACGACCGCGCGCCGGCGCGGGCCCGGTCACGCCCACCTGGTGATCGCGCGCCGCTCGACGAGACCGAGGACGGCGTCCGTGGTCTTGCCGATGACGGCGAGCAGGACGATCGCCAGCAGCATCCGGTCCACGCGGCCGTTGTTCTGGGAGTCGGTGAGCAGGAAGCCCAGGCCCATGGAGGAGGCGAGCAGCTCCGCCGCGACGAGGAAGAGCCAGGACTGCGCGAGCGCGAGGCGCAGCCCGGAGGCGACGGAGGGGACGACCGCGGGGAGCTGCACCGTGCGGAAGAGCGCGAGACCGCGCAGACCGAAGGCCCGGCCGGCCTCGACGAGGTGGCGGTCCACGTGCCGCAGCGCCATCGAGACGGTGGTGAAGACCGGGAAGAACGCGCCGATGGCGATGAGGAGAACCTTGGAGTCCTCGCCGATGCCGATCCACAGCATGAGGAGCGGCACCCACGCCAGTGACGGCACGGCCCGGAAGGCCCCGATCGTCGGCGAGAACAGCGTCTCCGCCCAGCGGGACAGCCCCACGACAGCGCCGGCCGCGAGCCCCGCCGCCGCCCCGAAGAGGAAGCCGAGCAGCACACGCTGGGTGGAGATCACGACGTGCAGCGTGAGGTCGCCGCGGCCGGCGAGGTCGGCCCCGGCGCGCAGGACGTCGGTGGGGGCGGGCAGCGTGACCGGGTTGATCCACCCCAGCACCGAGGCGAGCTGCCAGGCGCCGAGGAGGAGGGCCGGGACGACGAGGCCGAGCAGCGCGTTCCGGCCGGGCCGGCGGCGACCCGCGGGCGCGCGGGGGGCGCTGACCGTGTCCTCGGGGTCGGCCCCGCTGGTGCCGCCGACGCCGGTGCGGTCGACGCCGGAGCGGGCACCGGTGCCGGTGAGCCCGACGGTCGTCAGGCGCGCATCGCTCACGACGCGCCGATCGTGGCCGGGTCGGCCTTGCTCACGAACGAGTCGTCGAGCAGCGCGGCGAGCGCGTCGTCGATCTTGGCCTGGCTCTCCACGTCACCGGTCTCGACGAACATGGGCCCGACGGTGGTGAGGACGTCGAGCTGGGCCTTCCCGGGGGCGGGGTCGACGTCGAGGTTGGTCCGCTCGATGACCGCCGCGGCGACGGACGGGTCGATGCCGGCCGCCTCGGCGAGGATCGTGACGGTCTCCTCCGGGTTCTCCTGCGCCCAGGCGCGGGCGTGCTCGTAGGCGTCGACCACGGTCTGGGCGACCTCCGGCTGCTCGGTGAGGAACTCCTCGGTGGCGTTGAGGAAGCCGTAGGTGTTGAAGTCGATGTTGCGGTAGAAGAGGACGTCGCCGCCCTGCTCGGCGGCGGCCATGATCGGGTCGAGGCCGGCCCACGCGTCGACCGAGCCGGAGTCCAGGGCCGCGCGGCCGTCGGCGTGCTGGAGGTTCTGGATCGTCACGTCGCCGGCGTCCACACCGGCCTCGGCCAGGGCCTGGAGGAGGAAGAAGTACGGGTCCGTCCCCTTCGTGGCGGCGACCTGTCTGCCGACGAGGTCGCCCACCGCGGTGATGCCCGAGTCCGGGGTTGTGACGAGGGCGGCCCACTCGGGCTGGGAGTAGATGTCGATGGTCCTGATCGGGGAACCGTTGGAGCGGGCGAGCAGGGCGGCGGAGCCGGCGGTCGAGCCGACGTCGAGCTCCCCGGAGCGCAGGAGCTCGTTGGCCTTGTTCGACCCGGCGGACTGGATCCAGGTGACGCTCACGCCGTCGTCCGCGAGCGCGTCCTCGAGCCAGCCCTTCTCCTTGATGACGAGGCTGAGGGGGTTGTATGTGGCGAAGTCGATGCTCAGCTCGCCGCCACCGGTCGCCGCGTCCTTGGCGGAGGCGGTGCCCTCACCCGGCACGCAGCCGGACAGGGCGAGGGCGGCGGCGGTGAGCAGGGCGGCCGTGCGGGCGGGGCGCTTCATGGTGGTCCTTCGGGTTGTCCGGGGGTGCCGGTGGCCGGGTGGTGGATGAGGGGAACGAACGGTCAGTGGTTGTGGCTGTCGACGCCGAGGCTCTCGAGCAGCGAGCTGCGCAGCGCCGCGAGCGCGGCGGAGCCGCGGCTGCGTGGCCGCGCGCCGGGGACGTCGAGGAACCTCGTCACGGTGGCGCCCTCGCGGCCCTCCTCCGCCCCGAGCACGATGATGCGGTCCGCCAGCTGGAGCGCCTCGTCGACGTCGTGGGTGACGAGCAGGACCGTCGTGGGCGACGCCGCGTGCACGTGCAGGAGCAGGTCCTGCATCTTCATGCGGGTGAGCGCGTCCAGGGCGCCGAACGGTTCGTCGAGCAACAGCACGCCCGGGTCGCGGGCGAGCGCCCGGGCGAGGGAGGCCCGCTGGGCCATGCCGCCGGAGACCTCGCGGGGCCGATGGTGCGCGAAGTCCGCCAGGCCTACCAGCTCCAGCAGCTCGGCGACCCGCTCCCGGCCCTCGCCGCGCGGGGTGCGCGCGGGCAGCCCCACCCGGACGTTGCCCTCGAGCGTCTGCCAGGGCAGCAGGCGCGGCTCCTGGAAGGCGACGGCGCTGCGCGGGTCGATCCCGGCCACGTCCGTGCCGTCGATGCGCACGGCACCGGCGCTGGGGGCGTCCAGCCCGGCCGTGAGCCGCAGCAGCGTGGACTTCCCGCACCCGCTGAGCCCCAGGATGGCGAGGACCTCACCCGGACGGACGTGCAGGTCGACGTCCCGCAGGACCGTGCGCCGGGCCGGTCCCTGCGTGAAGCTGCGGCCCACGCCCTCCCAGGCCACGGGTAGCGCCCTGCTGCCCGGCCGCCCACGCAGCACCGAGGCCTCTGGCGCCGGGCGCGTGGCCGTCAGCTCTGCGGTCATCTCGTCGCTCCTGCTCGCCTCACGGTGGCCGGTACCGCTCTGGGCCCGGCAGTGCAGGTGGGATCCTGTCGCGGCGGGGGAGGCGGGCGTGGCGCGGGGAGATTAAGTTCCGCGGAATGAGACGAAGCACGTCCGCAGGTGTCCCGGCGACCGCATCGTGGTCGCCCGCCGCGCCGCTAGGGCGGGCGACGCACGCCGAGGGCCAGCGCCGCTACGACAGACGGCGGGGCCGCGAACCGGCGCCGCGACGACGGACCAGCGGGCGCGAACCGGCCCCGCAACGACGGACGGCGGGGGCCGAAACCCCCGCCGTCCGTCGTCGTGCGTGCTGGCTCAGACGCGGTACTGCGCGGCCAGCGGGCAGGTCCACACGTCCAGGCCGCCGCGGCCGACCCGGTTGATGTAGGTCGCCACCGCCCGGTAGGACTGCCCGATCGAGGTCTCGGTGTACTTCACCCCGAGCTGGTCGCAGTACTCGCGCACCATGGGTGCGACCTTGCGCAGGTTCGGGCGGGCCATCGAGGGGAACAGGTGGTGCTCGGACTGGAAGTTCAGGCCGCCCATGAACGTGTCGACCCAGCGGCCGCCGGTGACGTTGCGGCTCATGAGCACCTGGCGGCGCAGGAAGTCGAACTTGAGCGTCGGCGGCACGATCGGCATGCCGATGTGGTTGGGCGCGAAAGACAGGCCCATGTAGAGACCGAAGACGGCGAGCTGGATCCCGATGAACGCGGCGGCCTTGCCCGGGGTGAGCACGAGAAAGACCAGCGCGAAGTACGTGACCAGGCGGATGGCGATGAAGCTCAGCTCGACCCACCGCCGCTTGACCTCACCGCGCCCGACGACCCGCTTGATCCCCTGCACGTGCAGGTTCACGCCCTCGAGCAGCAGCAGCGGGAAGAAGAAGTAGCCCTGCTTCGTGGCGAGCCACCGGGTCAGCCTGTTCGTGCGCGCCGCGGCGCCCTGCGGGGTAAAAGCCAGGACACCGGACTCGATGTCCGGGTCGGCGCCGAGCTTGTTGGGGGCGCCGTGGTGCTTGTTGTGCTTGCGCTGCCACCAGCCCAGTCCCATGCCGGCGAAGAGGTTGATGACGATGAGGGAGACCCACTCGTTCCACTTCCCGGAGACGAAGATCTGCCGGTGCGCGGCGTCGTGGCCGAGGAAGGCGATCTGGGTCATGAGCAGCGCGAGGACGACGGCGGTGACCATCTGCCACCAGCTGCTGCCGATGAGGACGAAGACGCCCGCGAGGGCCAGGCCCGCCACGGTCAGCCCGATCAGCTTCGACCAGTAGTATCCGTAGGCCCGGCGCATGAGCCCGGCCTGCTGGACGCGCTGCGTCAGGGTCGTGAAGTCGCTGATCTGCCGCTCGCGGGCGCTGCCGCGAGGATGCCCGCCGGCTCCGCCGGAGTCGACGTGACTGTGGGGGGTGAGGGTCTGGCTCATGGGCCGCCGCCTGGTGCTCGAGGGGGGGCACGACCGGGGCCGCACTGGCGGACACGGTCGTCCGCCTGCTCGAGTGTGGCATGGATAACCTGGCGGCGAAAGCGGAGGCTACGGTGACGTAGGTTTCCCTGGGACGTGGCGCAGGCCACCGGTCGCGGGCGGACCCGGCACGTCAGTCGAGAGTGCGGCCGGTGAGCTGCTCGTAGGCCTCGACGTAGCGCTCTCGGGTGCGCTCGACGACGTCGGCCGGCAGCGCGGGCGGAAGGGCCTCGCCCCGCCGGTCCCACCCGGAGTCGGGCGAGGCGAGCCAGTCGCGGACGAACTGCTTGTCGTAGCTCATCTGCGGCCGCCCGGGCGTCCAGTCCTCTGCGCGCCAGAACCGTGAGGAGTCGGGGGTGAGGACCTCGTCTCCGAGGACGATCTCGGGCTCCCCCGGCTGGGGCGACGCACCGAACTCGAGCTTCGTGTCGGCGAGCAGGATGCCGCGCGCCGCCGCGATCTCCGCCGCGCGGGCGTACACGGCGAGCGTGGTCTCCCGCAGCCGCCGCGCCACGGCCGTCCCGACGCGCCCGGCCGTCTCCTCGAAGGAGATGTTCTCGTCGTGCTCCCCCAGGTTCGCCTTCGCGGCCGGGGTGAAGAGGGGCTCCGGCAGCTTGTCGCCGTCCTCCAGGCCGGCGGGCACCGGGATCCCGCACACGGTCGACGTCGCGCGGTACTCGGGCATGACGGAGCCGGTGAGATAGCCGCGGGCCACGCACTCGATCGGGTACATGCGCAGCTGCCGGCAGATCATCGCCCGTCCCCTCACCTCGGCGGGCACGTCGAGCGAGACGAGGTGGCCGGGGACGACGTCGGCGAGCTGCTCGAACCACCACAGGGTCATCGCCGTGAGGATCTTGCCCTTGTCCGGGATCGTGGACGGCAGGACGTAGTCGTAGGCGCTGATGCGGTCGCTGGCCACGACAAGCACGACGTCTCCCCCCGCGTGGGCGGAGGCGTCCCGGGGCACGTACAGGTCGCGGACCTTGCCGGAGTAGGTGTGCGCCCAGCCTTCGAGGTCCGGTGCGGAACCGGCGTCGATGTCCATGCCGCCATTTTTGCAGGCGCTCCCCGGGCGCCGGCGGCCCCATCTTGGCAGGCGGACGCCCCGCCGCCGCGGCAGTGGCGTGCGTCTCACCGGCAACTCGTGGCACACAGCGGCGCCCAAACACCGCGTCGCGTACGGTTTTGGCGTACCTCGAGCACCACTCGACCCCTGGAGGACTAGACATGGCAAGCGAGAAGCCCGTCGGCACGGCGGACATCGGCGTCACCGGCCTGGCGGTGATGGGCTCGAACCTGGCCCGCAACTTCGCCCGGCACGGGCACACCGTGGCCGTCCACAACCGCACCTTCGCCAAGACCGAGAAGCTCGTCGGCGAGCACGGCGCCGACGGCACGTTCGTGCCGTCGGAGTCGGTCGCCGACTTCGTGGCCTCGCTGGCCCAGCCGCGCGTGGCGATCATCATGGTCAAGGCCGGCCAGCCGACGGACGCCGTCATCGACGAGCTCGCCGAGCACATGGAGCCCGGCGACATCATCGTCGACGCCGGCAACGCGCACTTTCCGGACACGATCCGCCGCGAGAACACGCTCAGGGAGAAGGGCCTGCACTTCGTGGGCATGGGCGTCTCCGGGGGCGAGGAGGGCGCGCTGAACGGCCCCTCGATCATGCCCGGCGGCACGCGCGAGTCCTACGACCGCCTCGGCCCGATGCTCGAGGACATCTCCGCGCACGTCGACGGCGTGCCCTGCGCCACCTACGTCGGCACGGACGGCGCCGGCCACTTCGTCAAGATGGTCCACAACGGCATCGAGTACGCGGACATGCAGCTCATCGCCGAGGCGTACGACCTGCTGCGCAAGGGCCTGGGCGCCTCCGCCGCCGAGATCGGCGACATCTTCGAGGAGTGGAACTCGGGCGACCTCGAGTCCTTCCTCATGGAGATCTCGGCCGACGTGCTGAAGCACACGGACCCGCAGACCGGCAAGGCGTTCGTCGACATCATCCTCGACCAGGCCGAGCAGAAGGGCACCGGCCGTTGGACCGTGCAGAACGGCCTCGACCTGGGCGTGCCCATCACCGGCATCGCCGAGGCGACGTTCGCGCGCGCCCTGTCCGGCTCCGTGCCCCAGCGCGACGCCGCCCGCGGGACCCTCCCCGGCAACGCCGGCACGTGGGACGTCACCGACCGCGACGCCTTCGTCGAGGACGTGCGCCAGGCCCTCTACGCGTCCAAGGTGGTCGCCTACTCCCAGGGCTTCGACCAGATCGCCGCCGCGTCGGCCGAGTACGGCTGGGACATCGACCGCGGCGCCATGGCCCGTATCTGGCGCGGCGGCTGCATCATCCGCGCGCGGTTCCTCAACCGCATCACGGAGGCCTACGAGCGCCAGGCGGACCTGCCCCTGCTGCTCGCCGACCCGTTCTTCACCGACGTCATGGACAAGGGCCTGGCGTCGTGGCGCCGCGTCGTGTCCCAGGCGGCCCTCAACGGCGTGCCCACCCCGGTGTTCGCCTCCTCGCTGAGCTACTACGACGGGATCCGTGCCGAGCACCTGCCCGCAGCCCTGATCCAGGCCCAGCGCGACTTCTTCGGCGCCCACACGTACCACCGGGTCGACCAGGACGGCGTCTTCCACACGCTGTGGTCCGGGGACCGGTCGGAGGAGAAGCAGTCCTGACCGACTGACACCACCGCCTCATCCCGCAACGGTGAGGGTTTGCCGGTCATAGACCAGCAAACCCTCACCGTTGCGGCGTTTCGGGCGACATGACGACGCCGCGGCCGCGGCTGCGCGCCGTCAGAGCGCCGCGGCGATGTCCGTGCGGTGCTGCGAGCCGGCGAGGTGGATGCGGCCGACGCCCGCGTAGGCCGCCGCCCGGGCGGCCGGGAGGTCCGCGCCCACGCCGACGACGCTGAGCACGCGGCCGCCTGCGCTGAGCACCTGGCCGTCCTCGCCGGCCGCGGTGCCCGCCTGCAGCACGTGCACGCCGTCCTGCGCCTCGGCGTCCGCGATCCCGGAGACCTCGTCGCCCTTGCGGACCGGCCCGGGATAGCCGTGCGCCGCGACGACGACCGTGACGGCCGCGTCCGTGCGCCAGCGCGGCGAGGACACCTGGTGCAGGTTCCCCGTGGCCGCGGCCATGAGCAGCTCCCCGAGCGGGGAGGCGAGGCGGGCGAGCACGACCTGGGTCTCGGGGTCGCCGAAGCGCACGTTGAACTCGATGACGCGCAGGCCGCGCGACGTCAGCGCGAGCCCGCAGTACAGGACGCCGACGAACGGCGTGCCGCGGCGGGCCATCTCGCGGACCACGGGCAGCGCCACCCGGTCCACGACCTCGTTCCGCAGCATCTCGGGCGCCCACGGCAGCGGCGAGTACGCGCCCATGCCGCCGGTGTTCGGGCCGGCGTCGTCGTCGCCGAGGCGCTTGAAGTCCTGGGCCGGCTCGAGGGGAATCACGTCCGTGCCGTCGCACAGGCAGAACAGCGAGATCTCCGGCCCGTCGAGGTACTCCTCCACGACGACGGCGGGCGCGCCGTCCGTCACCGCGTCGCCGCCCTCCTTGGCGAGGCACGCGCGGGCGTGCGCGAGGGCCTCCTCACGGTCGGACGTCACCACGACACCCTTGCCGGCCGCGAGGCCGTCGTCCTTGATGACGAAGGGCGCCCCGAAGGCGTCCATGGCCGCGGTGACCTGCTCGATGCTCGTGCACACGTGCGCCATCGCCGTGGGCACCTCGGCGGCGGCCATGACCTCCTTGGCGAAGGCCTTGGACCCCTCCAGGCGCGCGGCCTCCCTGCTGGGGCCGAAGCAGGCGATGCCGGCGTCGCGCACGGCGTCGACCACGCCCGCCACCAGGGGCGCCTCGGGGCCGACGACGACGAGGTCGGCCCGCATCGCCCGGGCGGCGTCGACGACGGCGGCGCGGTCGAGGATGTCCAGCTTCATCGTGCGGGCGATCGCCCAAGTTCCCGGGTTGCCGGGGGCGACCACCAGCTCGGTCGTTCTGGGGTCATCGGCCAGGGCCCGGGCCAGGGCGTGCTCTCGCGCGCCCGACCCGATCAGCAGGATCCTCACGCGCAGAGCCTACTTGGGCGCGGGAGGTGGTTGCGCCGTCGTCCGTCAGCGCCGCGACGCGGCCGCGCGCGCCGCCGCGCGCGCCGCGAACCGGCGGGCCCATCGCTCCCACGGCGGCGCCACGCGCCAGTTCACGGCGAGCGTGCGCCCGGCGCGGCGGACGCGTCGGCGCAGCTGGGCGCCGCCGCGCAGGGACCGGCCCGAGACCCCCACACAGAGGCCGGGGTCGTAGCTGATGCGCCGCTCCGGACCCAGCGCGAAGGCCAGGTCGATGTCGTCGTGCAGCTCGGCGTCGTCGCGATGGACCAGGTGGCGGACCTCACGCCACGTGGCCCGCCGGACGGCCATGTTCGAGCCCCACAGGGGCGGGTGCCCGAGGGCGGCGTGGACGAGCAGGTAGTAGGCGCCGAGGTACAGCGGCCGCACCAGCCGCGCCCGCCAGGTCCCGACGTCGTAGAACTGCCCCGTCCCGGTCACGGCGTCGAGGCCCGGGTCGTCGCTCATGAGCGCCCAGATGCGCTCGAGCCAGTCGGGGCCCGGGGCGGTGTCCGCGTCGCAGCGCACGATCACCTCGCCGACGGCGGCGTCGTAGCCGGCGGACGCCGCCGCCGGGATCCCCGGGTGCGGCTCGCGCACCACCCGCGCCCCGTGCGCCGCCGCCACGAGCGCGCTGTGGTCGCTGGAGGCGTTGTCAACCACGATGACCTCCCGCGGCGCGACACTCTGCTCCGCCAGGAGGAGCAGGCACCGTTCCAGCAGCGCCGCGTCGTCCTTGACCGGCACGACGACGGAGACGTCGACCGTCCTCATGGCTGCCGCACCGTGGCGCGCGGCTGCCGCACCGTGGCGCGCGGCTGCACACCGGCGGTCCGGCGTCCCGGGGCGCGGGCCAGCGCCACGCCCGCGGTCAGGGCACCCAGCCCGCCCGCGACGAGGTCGCCGATCGTGTCGTCGTAGCCGACCGAGATCGCCCCGTCGATGAAGGTGTGGCCAGCCCACTCGCCCATCTCCCACGCCGCGCCCAACGCCAGGCCGAGCGCCGCGGTGGTCACGACGATCCCCAGGCGCGGCCGGTGCACCACGGAGGCGTCCGGCGACGGGAGCGCGCCGCCCCGGACCAGCAGGGTGTGTGCCAGGGCGGCGACGAGCCCGGTGGCCGCGAGGTGCACCACGAGGTCGAGCCACGCGACCGCCGCGTAGAGCCCGGCGAAGCTGAACCACGCCGCCGCGAGCAGCACCACGCCGCAGGCGAGGTCGAGGCCGGCGGGGACGGCGGCCACGCGCGGGAGCACGAGGCCCAGGAGGACGAGCGCGAAGACGGCCACCCCGACGGGGCCCCACCACACGGCGGCCACCGCCAGGCTGAGGACCCCCGCGGCCCGGGCGAGATCGGCGAGCAGGAGGGTCGGACCGCGGTCGCGTCGCGGGCGGAGCACCATCCCAGCACTGTAGGTGCGCCCCCGGGCGCCCGCCCGGTGACGGCGCCCGGAGAACGGCCCGTCATAGCCGGGCGACGGGCTCCCCGGGGCGGCTAGGTTGATGCCATGAGCACCGGCCGGCCGCGCACCGCCGGGCAGCTCCACGCCCTGCTCCTGCTCCCCCTGCTGCTCCTCCTCGCCGGCTGCATGCGCCTGGACATGGGCATCACCATCCACGGCGACGACACCGCCGACCTCGCACTCACGGTGGTGGACAAGACGGGGGCGATGACGCGCGACGAGCTCGACTGCTCGCAGCTGACCGACGCCCTCGGCCAGGCCGGCCTCCCTGGCGGCGTCGACCACACCGTCGACGCGATCGACGAGGGAGGCAACCTCGGCTGCGCGGTGACCTTCACCGGGGCACCGCTGACGGAGATGAACGCCCAGGGCCTCTCGATCAGCAAGGCCGACGGTGTCTGCACGTTCACGCTCGACGGCCAGGCGGGCCTCACGCCCGCCGACGTGGAGGACATCCCGGGGCTGGAGGTCGCCCTCGCGGTGACCTTCCCGGGCGCGGTCATCGACGCCGGGGGCGGCCAGGTCACGGGTCACACGGTCACGTGGACGGACCCGGCCGTCATCGCCGCCGGGGTCACCGCCACGGGCGAGGCCGACGGCGGGGCCGCGACCCTCCTCGGCCCCACGAGCTCCATGTCGTGGCTGTGGTGGGTGGTCGCCGGCCTGGTCCTGCTGGCGGTGATCGGCGCGGTGGTCTTCGTCACGCGCAGGAACCGCTCGGCGACGACGGCGATGCCCGCAGGAGCCATCTACGGCCAGGGAAGCGCCTATGACGGGCCGGGAGCCACGTGGCCCGGCGGCGCCCCCGGCTCCTATGACCCAGCCGGCTCGTCCGCCGCCCGGTACAGCGCCGACCCGTTCCCCCCGCCGGCGTCCGCCGACCCGTACGGCCCCCCGCCGGCGTCCGCCGACCCGTACCGCCACCCGCGGCCCGGCGAGGAGGAGCAGCACTCTCCGCGCTGACGCGGCGGTGGGCGCCACCGGCGCGCCTTTTTCACGGAATTCTCCTTCCATAACCTGAAGGGGCCTACAACCCTGGAAGGACGTGCCGCATGGCCATCAACGACGTCAAGATCTCTCCCCGTCGGGACGAACCAGCCGGCGGCGGCTGCGCCTGCGGCGGTCACGACGAGGCCGTTCCGGAGCTGGACGTCCGTGCCATCCCGCACGCCATCCGTCACGCCACGGTCTTCGGTGCCCTCGGGGCCATCGCCCCCGGCTTCGCGCTGGACCTCGTGGCGCCGCACGACCCGCTCCCCTTGCTCGCCCAGATCGAGGCGCGCGAGCCGGGTGCCTTCGCCGTCAGCTACCTGCAGGAGGGTCCCGAGGCCTGGAAGCTGCGCCTCGCGCGCCGCTGAGACGGGCCCCTCGCGCGCCGTTGAGACCGGGCCGCCAAGCGCGCCGCTGAGACCGGCGCCCCGGCCGGGCGCAGCACGACGGCGATGTCCTCGCCCGCAGCCGCGGGTGAGGACATCGCCGTCATTCGAGCCGGCTATGCCTGCGCGAGACGCTCCCGCAGGCGTGCGAGCTGGTCCGTCATGGCGTCGGGCAGCCGGTGGCCGAACTGGCCGAAGTACTCCTCGGTCAGCTCCGCCTCGGCCGTCCAGCTGGCCGGGTCGATGGCGAAGAGCTCGGCGAGGTCCTCCTCGGTGACGTCCAGGCCGTCGAGGTTGAGGTCCCCCGGCAGCGGGAGGCGGCCGGTGGCGGCGTCGGCGGCGCCGACCTCGCCGTTGACCCGGCGCAGCGCCCACTCCAGCACGCGGGCGTTCTCACCGAACCCGGGCCAGAGGAACTTCCCGTCGGCGTTCTTGCGGAACCAGTTCACCTGGAAGATGCGGGGCGCCTTGTCGCCGAGCCGCTCCCCCATCTTCAGCCAGTGGCCCCAGTAGTCGGCCATGTTGTAGCCGCAGAAGGGCAGCATGGCGAAGGGGTCACGGCGCAGCGCGCCGACGGCACCCTCGGCCGCGGCCGTCTGCTCCGAGGAGACCGTGGCGCCGATGAAGACGCCGTGCTCCCAGTCGTAGGACTCGGCCACCAGCGGCACGTTGGAGGCGCGGCGCCCGCCGAAGAGGATGACGTCGATCGGCACGCCGCCGAGCGCCTCCCACTCCGGGGCGATGGACGGCGCCTGGTCGGCGCGCACGGTGAAGCGGGAGTTCGGGTGCGCGGCGGGCCGGCCAGAGTCGGGCGTCCAGTCGTTGCCCTGCCAGTCGACGAGGTGCTCCGGGACGTCGTCGGTCAGCCCCTCCCACCACACGTCGCCGTCGTCGGTCAGCGCGACGTTGGTGAAGACGACGTCGTGGCCGAGCGCGGCGATCGCCGTCGGGTTGGTGGACTCGCCCGTCCCGGGCGCCACGCCGAAGAACCCGGCCTCCGGGTTGATGGCGTACAGGCGGCCGTCCGGGCCGGGACGCATCCAGGCGATGTCGTCGCCGATCGTCTCGACCTTCCAGCCCGGGATCGTGGGCCGGAGCATGGCGAGGTTGGTCTTGCCGCAGGCGGAGGGGAAGGCAGCGGCCAGGTGGTAGACGCGCGCGTCCGGACCGGTGATCTTCAGGATGAGCATGTGCTCGGCCATCCAGCCCTCGTCCCGGCCGAGGACCGAGGCGATGCGCAGCGCGTAGCACTTCTTGCCCAGCAGGGCGTTGCCGCCGTAGCCGGAGCCGTACGACCAGATCTCGCGGGACTCCGGGAAGTGGACGATGTACTTCTCGTCGTTGCACGGCCACGCGACGTCCTCACGGGTCGCGCCGTCGGCGTCGCGCAGCGGGTAGCCGACCGAGTGCACCGCGGGGACCCAGTCCGCCCCCTGCTCGATCTGCGCGAGGGCGTCCGCGCCCATGCGGGTCATGATGCGCATGGAGGCGACGACGTACGGGGAGTCCGTCAGCTCGACGCCGACCCGGGAGATCGGTCCACCGACCGGGCCCATCGAGAACGGGACGACGTACATCGTGCGCCCGCGCATGGAGCCGGCGAAGACGCCGTTCAGCGTCGCGCGCATCGCCGTCGGCTCGGACCAGTTGTTGGTGGGCCCGGCGTCGGCCTCCTTCTCGGAGCAGATGAAGGTGCGCGACTCCACCCGGGCCACGTCGGACGGCTCGGAACGGGCCAGGTAGCTGCCCGGCCGCAACGCCTCGTCCAGCTTGATGAAGGTCCCGGCCGCGACCAGCCCCGCGGCGAGCCTGTCGTACTCCGCCTGCGAGCCGTCGCACACGTAGACGTTGTCCGGCTCGGTCAGCGCGGCGACGGTCTGGACCCAGGAGAACAGGTCCGGGTCGGTGATCGTCAGTCCGCTGAAGGGCGCGGCGTGGTGGGTTACGGCTTCTGTCGTCGTCATATCTTCCTCCGAGGATCCCTGCGAACGCGGCGGAGCGTCCTGCTGCATCCACTCTGAGCCCACTTCAAGCCCCCTTCAACGCCTGCCGGCTGGCAAAAACCGCGAAAGTTTCGCTACAGTCAACAGATGGCCGGTGAGACCTCCACCACACAGACTCCCAGACCCGGAACGGATCCGTTGGTCCTTGGCAAGCGGATCCGCCACGCCCGCGTGGCCGCCCGGCTGACGCTGCAGCAGCTCGCGGCGGCGGTCGGGTCGACGACGAGCCAGCTCTCCCTCGTCGAGAACGGCCGCCGCGAGCCACGCCTCTCCCTGCTCACCGCGATCGCCGAGGTGCTCGGCACGCCCGTGGCCTCCCTGCTCAGCCCCGAGCCGCCGCCGGACCGCCGCGCGGAGCTGGAGATCGCGCTCGAGCGGGCGCAGCGGGGCCCGCTGTTCGCCTCGCTCGGCGTGACGCCCGTGCGCCCGGGCCGCCGGCTGCCGATGGAGGCGCTGGAGTCGCTGGTGGCGCTGCACGCTGAGCTGGACCGGCGGGCGCGGGCGGCCATCGCCACGCCGGAGGAGGCGCGCCGGATCAACACCGAGCTGCGCCTGGACATGCAGGCCCGCGGCAACTACGTGCCCGAGATCGAGGCGAAGGCCGAGGAGTTCGTGCGGTCCGTCGGCTACACCGGCGGCGCGCTGACCCACCACATGGTCGCCCAGATGGCCGAGCGGCTCGGCTTCACGATCATCCACGTCGACGACCTGCCCCACTCCACGCGGACGGTCACGGACCTGGAGAACGGCAGGATCTACCTGCCGCCGGCGTCGATCCCCGGTGGGTACGGCCTCCGCTCCCTCGCGCTGCAGGCGATGGCGCACCGCATCTTCGAGCACGAGAACCCGAAGAGCTATGGCGACTTCCTGCGTCAGCGTCAGGAGCTCGCGTACTTCACCGCCTGCTGCCTGGTGCCACGCTTCGCCGCCGTCGCGTTCCTGGAGAAGCAGAAGGCGGCGAAGGACCTCGCGATGGAGGACTTCCGCGACGCGTTCGGCGTGACCCACCACTCGGCCGCCCAGCGGTTCACCAACCTCGCGACGTCGCACCTGGGCATCCCCGTGCACTTCATCCGGGCCAACAGCGACGGCGCCCTCTACCGCGGCTACGAGAACGACGGGGTGCCGCTCCCGGCGGACGCCTCCGGCGCCATCGAGGGGCAGCCGCTGTGCCGGAAGTGGGCGGCCCGCGCGGCGTTCGCGCGGCGCAACCGCACCACGGAGTTCTTCCAGTACACCGACACCCCCGCCGGCACCTACTGGTGCAGCACGCAGACCGGCTCGAGCACCGACTCGGAGTTCTCCATCACCCTCGGGGTGCCCTTCGCGCACGCCAAGTGGTTCCGCGGCCGGGAGACCACCCGGCGGGCGCAGTCCAGCTGCCCGGACGAGGCGTGCTGCCGCCGCCCCCGCACGGAGCTCGCCACCCGGTGGCGGGAGCAGTCGTGGCCGAGCGCGAAGATGCACGCCTACGTCCTCCGCCCGCTGCCGTCCGGCACGTTCCCGGGCGTCGACGAGACCGAGGTCTACGAGTTCCTCCAGGCCCACGCACCGGACAGCTGATCGCCGCGCGTGCGCGCCGGGCCGGCGTCTCGCGGGGACGAGGACCTGTCAGCAGATGACCGCTCGGCGGCTTTCTAGTCGAGCAGGTCCTGGCGCACGATGGTCTCGTCACGGTCCGGTCCGACGCCGATCGAGGAGATCCGCGTGCCGCTCATCTCCTCCAGCGTCAGGACGTAGCGCTGCGCGGCCGCCGGGAGGTCCTCGAACGTCCGCGCGCCGGTGATGTCCTCCGCCCAGCCGTCGAGCTCCTCGTAGATCGGCCTGGCGTGGTGGAAGGACGACTGGTCGGCCGGCATCTCGTCGTGCCGCACGCCGTCGACGTCGTAGGCGACGCACACCGGGATCTTCTCCAGGCCGGTGAGCACGTCGAGCTTCGTCATCACGAGGTCGGTCAGCCCGTTCACCCGGGTGGCGTAGCGGGCGACGACGGCGTCGTACCAACCGGTCCGGCGGGGTCGCCCCGTGGTCGTGCCGTACTCGCCGCCGGTCGAGCGCAGGAACTCCCCCATGTCGTCGTGCAGCTCGGTCGGGAAGGGGCCCTCCCCCACCCGGGTCGTGTAAGCCTTGAGCACGCCCACGACCCGGTCGATGCGCGTCGGCCCGATGCCGGAGCCGGTGCAGGCACCGGCGGCGATCGCCGAGGAGGACGTGACGAAGGGGTAGGTGCCGTGGTCGACGTCGAGCATGGTGGCCTGCCCGGCCTCGAACACGACCGTCCGGCCCTCGTCCAGCGCGGTGTTGAGCACGAGCGAGGAGTCCGCGACCATCGGGCGCACGCGCTCGGCGTAGGAGAGCAGCTCCTCGGTGATCGCGTCGACGTCGACGGCGCGGCGGTTGAAGACCTTCACGAGCAGCTGGTTCTTCTGGGCCAGCGCCCCCTCGACCTTCTGCCGCAGGATGCTCGCGTCGAAGAGGTCCTGGACGCGGATGCCCACCCGGTTCATCTTGTCCGCGTAGGTGGGGCCGATCCCGCGGCCGGTCGTGCCGATCTGGCGCTTGCCGAGGAAGCGCTCGGTCACCTTGTCCAGCGTGCGGTTGTACGGCGGGATGATGTGGGCGCTCGCCGAGACGAGCAGCTTGGACGTGTCGACGCCCCGGGACTCGAGCCCGTCGATCTCCTGGAAGAGCACCTCGAGGTCGACGACGACGCCGTTGCCGATCACGGGGGTGCAGCCCGGGGAGAGGATCCCGGAGGGCAGCAGGTGCAGCGCGTACTTCTCGTCACCCACCACCACGGTGTGGCCGGCGTTGTTCCCGCCGTTGAACTTGACCACGTAGTCGACGCGCGAGCCGAGCTGGTCGGTCGCCTTGCCCTTGCCCTCGTCGCCCCACTGCGCTCCGACGACCACCACGGCTGGCATATGTTCGATCCTCTCACCGGCCCGACGACGCCGGACGGCGCCCAGACGAGGTTACCGGAGCCCGGCGGCGGGCACCCGGCCGTCTCGTGCCGGGTGTCCGGCGTGCACGGGAGCGATCGGCGCGTTAGCGTCGTGGAGGTGACCAGCCGAAGTGTCCGGCAGCAACTGACCGCGGACCCGGGCCCAGCCCAAGACGGACGCGAGGAAGAAGCTCCAGCATGATCGAGATCTCGGCCTCCGCCTCGACGGCGACGGTGACCATCGCCGGCGACCTCGACCTCGCCGAACGGGCCCAGTTCCCCGAGGTGACGGCCCGCGTCAGCGGGCTGCGCCGCCAGCTGCTCGTGATCGACATGTGCGGCGTCACCTTCATGGACTCCACCGGTGCGGCGTTCCTCATGGCGCTCGCCGACGCCTCCGCCAAGCGTGGGGGCGCCGCGGTGCTGCGCGGCATCAGCGACCGCGAGCTGTTCGTGCTGGACATCTGTGGCGCGCTCGGCCTCTTCCGGATCGACGCTGACCACGCGTGTGACGCCTCACGCCGGAGCAGCTTCCGGCGGCTGAACGCCTGACCGCCCGCACCGGCGGTTGATGACCGCCGCCGGCGGTTGGCGCCGGCAGCTGACCCGCCGCCGCAGCTTGACACCCGCCGGCGGCCCCTGGGCCCGCCCGCTCCCCTCTCGGCCCCGTCCGACGCCCTCGCTCAGGCGCCGGCCGGACTCCGGCCGAGCACCGGCCCGGCGTCGGGCCGCCGGCCGGACTCCGAGCGCAGCCGGGCCCACACGACCTTCCCCGTCGGCGTGGGCCGCCAGCCCCAGTCTGCGAGACGGTCGACGATGTGCATGCCGAACCCGCCGACCCGGCCCGCGTGCCGCTCCCGGGTGATCGGGGGCGCAGGGTTCGCGTCCTCCACCTCGATGCGCAGGCCGTCCCCGGTGTCCTGCAGCCGCAGGCCGATCCGTCCCCAGCCGTGCATGACGGCGTTGGCCATGAGCTCGGAGATCACCAGCTCGGCCGCCGCGACGTCCTCGATGCCCCAGGCGGCGCACGCCCGGCGGACCGCGTGGCGCGCACGGCCGATCGAGGCGGCGTCCACCGGCATCTGCCAGCGCCGGCGCCGCGGGGCGGCCGAGTCGACCTCGCTCTCCGGGCCGCCCGGCACGCGGATGACGACGATGGCGACGTCGTCCTCGGGCGCGTCGGCGAGCTGGAGGAGCTCCTCACCGACGCCGGCGGCGTCGGGCGCGTGCACCCGCGCGGTGAGCGCCCGGAGGGCCTCCACGCCGTCGCGCATGGGCCGGTCCCGCCGCTCGACGAGCCCGTCGGTGAAGAGCACGAGCACGTCCCCGGGCAGCACCTCGGTGCGGGCGGTCTCCCGCTCCCCCGTGCCGAAGCCGACGAGCGTGCCGCCCGCGCCGTCCAGGGCGGTGACCTCGCCGTCGCGCAGGCGCAGGGGCGGCAGGTGGCCGGCGCGCGAGTAGGCCAGGTCCCACACCTCCCCGCGGGGCGTCAGGGTGGCGTAGACGAGCGAGGCCGTCCGCGGGATCCGCATCCCGGTGACGAGCGCGTCCACCCGGGCGAGCACCGTGCCGGGGTCCACCAGCTCGGCCGCGAAGGCGCGCACCACCGAGCGCAGCTGGCCCATCGCGGCCGCCGCCTCGACGTCGTGACCGACCACGTCACCGATGACCACGGCGACGACGGAGTCGTGGAGGTTGACGACGTCGTACCAGTCGCCGCCCACCTGGGCGTGCTCGGCGTTGGGCGCGTAGTACGTCCAGACGTCCAGGCCCTCGACGTCGGCCTGCTCGGGCAGCATGGCCCGCTGCAGGGTCTCCGCGAGCACGTGCTCACGGGCGTAGAGCTGGGCGTTGTCCATGGCCATGCCCACCCGGCGCGCCACCAGCTCGAGCACGGTGCCGACCTCGTCCGGGAGGACCGGCGACCCCTCGGCCGGGTCCTGCTCGTCCGCGACCGGGGCGCCGGCGGGCTCCCGGCGCGGCAGGGCCACCAGCAGCCCGAGGGTCCGCTGGCGCCCCAGCACCGGGAGCACGAGCACCTCGCCCGCGGCGTCGGGCGCGTGCTCGAGGTGCGGCCGGACGATCTCGAGCAGCTGGGCGACGAGCGAGCCGTCGGGCGCCGGGACGTCGGGGGCGAGGCGGACCGTGCGCATCGTGTTGCCGAGCAGCAGCTCGAGCACCACGTCCCGCTCCGCCCCACGGCCGCGGCGCAGGGCCGCGGCATGGTCGGCGGGCGGGTCGTCGGCGATGCCGTCCACCTCCTGCAGGGTGCGTCCCGCGACGACGAACCCGCTCCAGGCCACCACCTGCCGGGTCAGCAGGTCGGCGATGGCGCGCAGCACGTCCCCGGCGTCGGCCTCCTGGAGCAGGTCCGAGACGCGGGCCACGAGGCTCAGCCCGACCCGGGCGCGCCGCTCGACCTCCGCCCGGACCCGCTCCAGCTCGACGGTCTCCACCTGCGCGGACACGTCGCGCATGACGGCGGTCCACAGCTGCGTCGGCGCGCCGGGCATGTCGAGGGGTGCGAGCTCGAGCCCTGCCCAGTACTCCGAGCCGTCGGCACGCCGGGCGAGCGTCGTCAGCGACGCGGGCTCGCGACGGGCCAGGGCGGCTCCCACGGAGCGCTGCCCGTCCAGGCCGAGGCACGGGGCGCGGAGCAGGTCCGGCCCGTCACCCAGCAGCTGCTCGCGGCTGTACCCGCTCAGCGCGGCGGCGGCCCGGTTGACCGCCACGGTCTTCCAGACGTTCTCCGGGCCCGTCTCGACGACGGCGACCGCCTCGGGCAGCTGCTCCAGGACCGCCTCGGCCCACCGGGGCACGGCCACGGCCGAGTCGTGGTCGGCGCGTGCGGAGGTCCGTGCGACCGGCTGGTGCGGGTGGGGCGCGCCGGCGGCGTCCTGCGGGCTCGCGGCCGGGTCGACGTCGGGGCTCCCGGAACCACCGGCGGGAGTGTCGATGGGGACCAAGGTCCCACGATCGGTCGCCGTCGTCGCAGACGCCGAGTGGCGCGCCGCGCCGACGGCCTCGCGCACGCGCGACTCGTCGGGGGGATTGCCCATCGGTGTCTCCAATCGTCTAGCGTTCCTTACGATGCCCCGTAAGCGCGTGCGTCGCATGTGCGCACCGATCAATTCTGGCCGAAAGGATGTGCCGTGCCTGACGTGACTCAAGAGCCGCCGTCGAACGACACCTCGACGAACGCCGCGATGGCCGGCGTCGAGACAGGCTCGGTGCACGTCATGGTCTCCGCGACCCGAACGCGGATCGTGCTCTCCGGCGAGGTGGACGTCGCTCTGGCGAGCGACCTGGCCGAGGCCGTCCACGACGCTGAGCGGGCCGGCCTGCCGGTCGAGATCGACGCCCGCCATGTGACCTTCATGGACTCGTCCGGCGTGACCATGCTGGCGCGCCTCGCGCACCGCGCCGGCAGGCTCACGATGATCCAGCCGCCCGACGTCGTGCGGTTCCTGCTCGAGGTCACGCGGATCGGCGAGGTCATCGACGTCCTCGACGTCGACCCGGGCTTCCCCGAGAACCCGACAGACGCGGCCTGACGGCGTCCTGGCCGGCGCGCGTCGCGGCCCCGACGCCGCACGCCAGGTCCGCATGGCCTGGCCGCACGGCGTCAGGGCCGCACGCTGCGCCGCACGAGCCCCGGGCCGGGGTCCGGGAGTCCGGACTCCGGCCCGGGGGCCGCGGGATGGAGCGGCTCAGGCCATCTTGGTGCCGGCCGAGCGCAGCTGCTGGCAGGCCTCCACGATCCGCTGGGCCATGCCGGCCTCGGCGGCCTTGCCCCAGGCGCGCGGGTCGTACTGCTTCTTGTTGCCGACCTCGCCGTCGATCTTGAGCACGCCGTCGTAGTTCTTGAACATGTGGGTCACGACGGGACGTGTGAAGGCGTACTGGGTGTCGGTGTCGATGTTCATCTTGATGACGCCGTTGTCGACCGCCGTCGAGATCTCCTCGGCCGTCGAGCCCGAGCCGCCGTGGAACACGAGGTCGAACGGCATGTCCTTGCCGACCTCCTTGCCGACGACGTCCTGGATCTCGCCGAGGATCTCCGGGCGCAGCTTGACCGCGCCTGGCTTGTACACCCCGTGGACGTTGCCGAAGGTCAGCGCCGTGAGGTAGCGGCCCCGCTCGCCCGTGCCGAGGGCCCGGACAGTGGCCAGGGCGTCCTCCGCCGTCGTGTAGAGCTTCTCGTTGATCTCGTGGGCGACGCCGTCCTCCTCGCCGCCGACCACGCCGATCTCGACCTCGAGGATCGTGCGGGCCCGCTGCGAGAGCTCGAGCAGCTCCTGGGCGATCTCGAGGTTGCGCTCGAGCGGGACCGCGGAGCCGTCCCACATGTGCGACTGCATGGCGGGGAGCTTGCCGTCGGCGACCTGCTTGGCCTCGTGCTCGAGGAGCGGGCGCAGCCAGGGGTCGATCTTCGACTCCGCGCAGTGGTCGGTGTGCAGCGCGATGGTCACGCCGTAGTTCTTCGCGACCTCGGTGGCGTAGGCGGCCAGGGCGAGGGTGCCGGCGACCGGGTTCTTCACGGTGGATCCAGAGGCGTACTCGCCGCCACCGACCGACACCTGGATGATGCCGTCGCTCTCGGCTTCGGCGAAGCCCTGGAGGGCGGCGGTGATGGTCTGCGACGACGAGACGTTGATGGCCGGGTAGGCGAACCTGCCCGCCTTCGCCCGGTCGATCATCTCGGCGTAGGCCTCTGGGGTTGCGATTGGCACGACAGATCTCCTGTGCTCGATGTCCTTGTGGACGCCATTGTCCCACTGGATGCGCCGACTCACACGGCACCGGGGGATACGGGTGTCGCCGCACGCCTGCGCCGCACACGCCCCGCGGGGCCCGCGGGCGCGCCCTCTCAGCCCGGCGGGGGCGCGGCGTGCTGCAGCATCCAGGCGTGCATGGCCACCGCGGCCGCCGCGCCGGCGTTGATGGAGCGCGTGGAGCCGTACTGGCTGATGCGCAGCACCTCCTGGCACCCGTCGATCGCCTCGGCGCTCAGTCCGTCAGACTCCTGGCCGAAGACCATCACGCACGCCCGCGGCAGGGCACGGCCCTCGATCGGCACGGACCCGGGCACGTTGTCGATGCCCAGGACGGGCAGCCCCTCGCCGCGTGCCCACGCGAGCAGGTCGGCGACGCCGGCGTGGTGGCGCAGGTGCTGGTACCGGTCGGTGACCATGGCGCCGCGCCTGTTCCACCGTCGCCTGCCCACGATGTGCACCCCGGCCACGGCGAACGCGTTGGCCGTCCGCACCACGGAACCGATGTTCATGTCGTGAGAGAAGTTCTCGATCGCCACGTGCAGGGGGTGCCGGCGGGCATCGATGTCGGCGACGATCGCCTCGACCGTCCAGTACCGGTACCGGTCCAGCACGTTGCGCCGGTCCCCGGCGGCGAGCAGCTCCGGGTCGTAGCGGGGGTCGGCGGGCCAGGCGCCCACCCCCCCGGGCCATGGGCCGACGCCCACCTCCGGCGCGGCCACCGCCTCCGGCGCACCGCCCTCGGCGCCCGCTCCCCCGTCGGTCCGCACGTTCTCGCTCACGCGGTCATCCTCCCAGCCGTGACCGGTCACACGCGCCGCTGTCCCGCCCGCGCCGAGCAGGGTCGGTATCGTCAGGAGCGGCGCGGGCGCTCCCCGGGCCAACGGGTGCGCCCGACCGGCGCGACCGTGCCTGACGCAACGGAGGCCGCAGCACATGACCGAGCAGATCCAGAGCTGGCTCACGGACATGGACGGGGTGCTCGTCCACGAGGGCAACGCCCTTCCCGGGGCGGCCGACTTCATCGCCCGGCTGACGGAGCTCGAGCGCCCGTTCCTCGTGCTGACGAACAACTCCATCTTCACGCCTCGGGACCTCGCCGCCCGTCTCGCCGCATCCGGCATCACGGTGCCGGAGGAGCGCATCTGGACCTCCGCGCTGGCCACCGCCAACTTCGTCAAGCAGCAGCTGCCCGGCGGGAGCGCGTACGTCATCGGGGAGGCGGGCCTGACGACGGCGCTCTACCAGGCGGGCTACACGATGACGGACACGGACCCGGACTACGTCATCCTCGGCGAGACGCGCACGTACTCCTTCTCCTCCATCACGCGGGCCATCCGGCTCGTCAACGACGGCGCCCGGTTCATCGCCACGAACCCCGACCCGACGGGGCCCTCCCAGGAGGGACCGCTCCCGGCCACCGGCGCGGTCGCGGCGCTGATCACCAAGGCCACGAACCGCAGCCCGTACTTCATCGGCAAGCCGAACCCCGTCATGATCCGCGCGGCGCTGAACCGCATCGAGGCGCACTCGGAGACGACGGCGATGATCGGGGACCGCATGGACACCGACGTCCTCGCCGGCATGGAGGCCGGCCTGCGCACGTACCTCGTGCTCACGGGGTCCACGCACGCCGCCGACGTCGAGAAGTACCCGTTCCGGCCCAGCGAGGTCCGCCAGTCGATCGCCGACATCGTCGACCTCATCTGACACCGCCGAGGCGCCACGGGGGCGGCGCCTCAGCGTGCGGCCCGCTCACCGCCTGGCTCGCCGGGCAGGACGGCACCGCGCTGCCCCCGCGCCTGCCCGGGGGCGCGCCGGCGATCCTCGGGCCGCCCGTAGCCTCCGGCCGCGCCGTCACGGTCGAAGCTGACCGCCGGTGCGGCGCGCACGGCGGGGTCGTTTGCCTCGAAGTACTCGGCGGGCCGCAGGCCGAGGAGCGCGGCGACGACGTTGGCCGGGAAGCGTGCCGTCCGCGTGTTGAGCTGGCGCACGTTGGCGTTGTAGAACCGCCGCCCGGCCGCGATGTGGTCTTCCGTGCTCGTGAGCTCGGCCTGGAGCCGGACGAAGGAGTCCGCCGTCCGGAGCCGGGGATACGCCTCGGCGACGGCGAACAACCGGCCGAGCGCGGCGGTGAGCACGTTCTCCTGGTCCGCCTGCCGGCTCGGCGTGGCGCTGGGCGCCGCCGCGGCCGTCCGGGCCCGCGTGACCTCGTCGAGGACTTCCCGCTCCTGCGGGGCATGGTCGGCGACCGTCTGGAGGAGGGCTGGGACGAGGTCGTACCGCCGGTGGAGCTCGACGTCGATCTGGCGCCAGGCCTCCTCCACGAGGTGCCGGAGCCGGATCAGGCCGTTGTAGGTCGCCAGCGCCCAGAGCAGGAGGACCAGGACGACCGCCCCGAGGAGGACCAGTGCCACACCTGTCGCGTCCATCAGGGCCCTCCGCGCTCGACGCCGCCGCTGGGTCCATTACAGCAGGCCGTGGGCACGGCCCGCCCGGCGATGGCCACGGCGGACCCCCGGCATGGTGGCAGGACGACGGGGGCGCGGCGCTCAGTCAGTCCAGGCCGAGGTCCGCGAGGCCGAGCGCGGCGAGGTAGGGCACCCCGGTCGCCTCGATCGCCTCGCGGGCGCCGGTGGCGCGGTCGACCACGACCGCCACGGCGACCACCTCGGCGCCCGCCTCCCGCAGCGCCTCGATGGCGCTGAGCGGGCTCCCGCCGGTGGTGGAGGTGTCCTCGAGGACGACCACGCGCCGGCCCGCGACGTCCGGTCCCTCGACCCGCCGGCGCATGCCATGGGACTTGGCCTCCTTGCGCACCACGAAGGCGTCCAGGTTGAGCCCGCGCGAGGCGGCGGCGTGCAGCAGGGCCGTCGCCACCGGGTCCGCGCCCATCGTCAGCCCGCCGACGGCGTCGACCTCCTCGGGTCCGAAGCCGGCCTCCTCGAGCATGTCGAGCATGACGTGACCGATCAGGGGCGCCGCCGCGTGGTGCAGGGTGGCGCGGCGCATGTCGACGTAGAAGTCGGACGTCAGCCCGGACGCCAGCGTGACCTCGCCGCGCACGACGGCGAGCTCGTTGACGAGGGCGGCCAGCTGGCCGCGGGGGGTGTCGTTGGGGGTGCTCACGCACGCCAGCCTAATCGGGCGACGACGGCGGCCCGGGCGAGGGCGCCGCGGCGAGACGCGCCCCGCGCGGTCAGGCGGGGCCGAGCCGGACGAGGTCGTGCGCGGCGAGCGCTCCGAGCTCGTCGGCGACCATCCAGATGCTGCTGATCCGGCCGTCGGTGAGGGTGAGGATGTCGATCACCCGCAGGCTCAGCGCGGCCCCCGTCGCCTCGAGGGTCCCGGCGGAGGTCGCCAGGCGCCCGGTCTGGCGGCCGCTCAGCCGGAAGGCCACCGCGACGCGGTCCTCACCCTCGCAGACCTCGAGCAGCTCGCGGCGCAGGTCGGCGAACGTCCCCCGGATGCCCGCCGCACGCGCGGCGAGGTCGGCGGCCGACAACGGCGTCCCGTTCACGGTCACGGGGTCGGTGTAGAACCTGCGGAAGGCCTCGACCGCCGCCGGCCCGGAGAGCCCCGGGTCGGTCCACAGCCTCATCAGCCCCTCGACGTCGAATGCCATGACCCCAACCTCCCGAGTGTTCGCGGCGTTCGTGCACCGCCGTCGACGACGTGGCCCGCGGCCGCCGCGCCCCGCGTGTCAGCGCAGGGCGCGCCCGCTCGCGGCGGCCCCGGCGACCTTCCGCACCAGCCGGCGCGGCGTGTGCCGCAGGGCCACTGCGGCGGCGGTGTACCGCAGGGACGGGGTGACGACGACCTGTCCGCGCCGCACGGCCGTCAGGGCGGCGGACGCCACCCGCTCGACGTCCACCCAGGCCGACGCGGGCCACGTGGCGGCGTCGAGCCCGGCGCGCTCGTGGAACTCCGTGCGCACGAGCCCGGGGCACAGGGCGGTGGCGGTCACGTGGGTGCCCGCGAGCTCGCCGGCGAGGCCCTCGGTGAAGGCCAGCACCCAGGCCTTGTGCGCGGCGTAGGTCCCCATCGTGGTCCACGCGGCCATCGAGGAGACGTTGAGGATGGCGCCGTGCCCGCGGGCCACCATGGCCTCCGCCGCGACCTTGGACAGGACCAGGACGGAGTGCACCATCACCTCCAGCGCCAGCTCCTCGCGCCCCAGGTCCCCGCCGACGAGGCGCTGCCCCAGGCCGAAGCCCGCGTTGTTGACGAGCAGACCCACCGGGCGCGCGTCGCGCCGCAGCCGGTCGGTGACGACGCCGCGGCCCTCGACGCTGCCCAGGTCGGCCGTGAGGACCTCCACGTCGACGCCGGCCGCGGAGCGGATCTGGTGGGCCACCTTCTCCAGGCGGTCGGTCGTGCGCGCGACGAGCACGAGGTGGTGCCGCGCCGCGGCCAGCTGCCAGGCGAGCTCCAGGCCGATCCCTGATGTGGCGCCCGTGACCAGTGCGGTTCCCATGCTGGCAGCGTAGGTCGCCACCCGGCGCGGGGGCGCGACGAGGGCGCGCGCCCGGCCGTGTCGGACCAGGACGGTAGCGTCTGACCCATGAGGCTGGCGACGTGGAACGTGAACTCCATCCGCACCCGTGTGGACCGGGTGGTGGCCTTCCTGGAGCGCTCGGGCACGGACGTGCTCGCGATGCAGGAGACCAAGTGCAAGGACGAGCAGTTCCCGATGGAAGCGTTCGAGGCCGCCGGGTACCAGGTCGCCCACCACGGGCTGAGCCAGTGGAACGGCGTCGCCGTCGCCTCCCGGGTGGGGATCTCCGACGTCGAGATCGGCTTCCCCGGGATGCCCACCTGGGGTGACCCGGCCGCCGCGGAGTCCCGCGCGCTCGGGGCCACGTGCGACGGCGTGCGCGTGTGGAGCCTGTACATCCCGAACGGCCGCACGCTCGAGGACCCGCACTACCAGTACAAGCTGCAGTGGATGGGCGCGCTCCGCGACGCCGCCGGGGCGTGGCTCTCGGACGACCCCGACGCCCAGATCGCCCTCGTCGGGGACTGGAACATCGCGCCGCTCGACTCCGACGTGTGGGACATGGGGGCCTTCGAGGGCGCCACGCACGTCTCCGAGCCCGAGCGGGCGGCGTTCCGGTCCCTCGAGGACGTCGGCTACACCGAGGTCACGCGCACGCACGCGCCGGAGCAGTACACGTACTGGGACTACCAGCGGCTGCGCTTCCCCAAGAACGAGGGCATGCGCATCGACTTCGTCCAGGCGTCCCCCGAGCTGGCCGCCCACGTCGTCGGCGCCCAGATCGACCGCAACGAGCGCAAGGGCAAGGGGGCGAGCGACCACGTCCCCGTCATCGTCGACCTCGGCTGAGCGGCCCCACGTGGTCGCGCGCACAGCCGCCGGGCCGGTGCCACGCCCCGCGGCGCCGGCGTGCCTCCGGCGCCGACGCCGGTAGGGTTCGGCCCATGACCACGCCGTGGGGAGCGCCGCAGGGCGGCCCGCTCGGTGGGTCGGGCGCCGTCGCGCCGGCGCGGAACCTCTACGGGCAGTCCTTCGGCACCGGGCAGCCGCACAACTCCCCGCCACCGTCACGGCCGACGACCGGCGCGGGCCGGCCGCTGGGCCTCCTCGCGATCCTCGTCGCCCTCCCGCTGGGACCGCTGGGTGTGGTGCTCGGCGGCATCTCCTACACCCAGGCGCGACGCGGGAACGGCCCCCGCGCCCCCGGCGTCGCGGCGATGATCCTCGGGGCGCTGATGACGCTGGGGGTGGCCCTGTGGGTCCTGACCTCCCTCGCGACCGCCCTGACCACGATCGACGCCGCCCCCGGTCCCGGCGGCCCGGGGCCGGTGCCCATCGGCGCGATGGAGGTCGGTGACTGCGCGCTCGACCTCGACCCCGGCGTGCCCACGGTCGAGCTCGTCGACTGCGGCGAGCGCCATCAGGCCGAGGCCTTCGCCGACGTCGACCTCGGGCGGGGCGCCTACCCGGGCCCGGACGCCGTCGTCAGCCGGGCCGAGAGCCGCTGCCTCGACGCGGCGGACGCCGCGATCCCCGCCGACGCCGACACGAGCGACATCCGGGTCGCCGTCATCACCCCGGACCAGCGCGCATGGGACCAGGGCCTGACCGCCGCCCGGTGCGTGATCCTCGACGCCGGCGGGCGCGGCCTCACCGGGAGCCTGGCGGACGGGACGCTGCAGACGCACTGAGCAGCCTATGAGGCGGTAGTCAAGGGTGCCGTTCTTGCGTCGCGGGGCGGCTACCGGCTCTGGAGGGCGTCGAGCGCCACCGCGAGGGAGGCGGCGACGCGGAAGTCGAGGCGCCGGTCGGGCACCGTGACCGTGTACCGGTCACGCACGGAGACCTTCCGCTCGTCGGTCATCACCAGCTCGCCCGTCGCCGCGTCACGGAAGTCGAAGTGGAAGACGAACGGGACCGGGACGTCGCCCACGACCGGGAGGAAGTCCCACACCCGCCGCAGGACCGCGACGCTCTGCCGCCGCTCGGTGCCGAGGGCCTCCAGCCCGCGCCCGGAGACCTCCCAGCTCGAGCGCAGCAGGCTCTTGCCGAACTGCTTGCGGAAGAACCCGATCGGCTGCCCGGACCCGTCGAGGACGTCGTAGCCCGAACCGAGGTCCATCACCTTGCGGGCCTGGAAGGAGAAGAGCGCCCGGTTCTCGTCCCGGTCGGCGTAGAAGGTGACCTGCTCCTTGAACGCCAGCCGCCTCTGCTGGGCGAAGGCCAGCAGCGCCCCCTCGGTCCCGTCGGGGCGTGCCTCGAGGATCTCGTACCGGTTGACCATCATCGTGACCTTCTGGTGCACGAAGAACGCCGGGACGTGCATCGGCTGGGCGGGCGACGAGGGGCTCGCGGGCGGCGTGGTCATGACGGTGAGTGTCCCATTCCGGCCGCGGCGACGAGGGCGCCCACCGGGGGTGTCGTGACGGCGGCGCGGCGCGCCGCCGGGCTGGTGCGACGCGGCCGCCGTGGCGGCGGCCGCGTCGGCGCCGTCAGGTTGCCGACAGCCACCCGCGCAGCCGGTCGGGGCGGTTGGTGATGATGCCGTCCACCCCGAGGGCCACCGCGGCGTCCCAGTGCACGGACTCGTCGAGCGTCCACGGCATGACGCGCAGGCCGGCGTCGTGCAGCGCGCCGACGAGGTCCGGCTCCTCGGCCAGCAGGGGGCCGGCGGGGTTGCAGGTCATGACCGCGAGGCGGCGGCACAGGGCCGGCAGGTCGTCGGGCACGGCGTCGATGAGCAGCCCCCGGGGCAGCGCGGGCGCGACGTCCCGCAGCGCCTCGACGGTGGTGACCTCGAAGCTTTGCACGATGATCCGCTCCGCCAGGCCGAACGCGGCGGCCGCGTCGGTGACGCGCCGGACGTCCTCCGCGCCCCACACGCCCTTGAGCTCGGCGAGCAGCCCCAGCCCGGGCCGGGCGGCCAGGAAGCCGATCAGCTCCGCGGCGGTGGGCACCCGCTCGCCGGTGTAGCCCGGGGCGAACCAGGACCCGGCGTCCAGTGCCGCCACCCGCGCGGCGTCGAGCGCGTCCACGCGGCCGGTCCCGTCGGTGGTGCGGTCCACCGTGTCGTCGTGGATGACGACGGCCACGCCGTCACGGGTCAGCTGCAGGTCGATCTCGACCATGTCGGCGCCCGCGCGCCAGGCCGACTCGAGCGCGACCAGGGTGTTCTCCGGCGCCACCGAGGAGTTGCCCCGGTGGGCGATGACCAGGGGCGCAGCGCGCACGCCGTCCCCCGCCGGTCCGCCCGGCGGCACCGGCAGGGGTGCCGGCGCGGCGCTCACAGGTAGGGCTCCACGTTGTCCGTGAACGCCCGGTCGAGCTGCGGCGCGGCCTTGGCCCAGACCGTCCCGGCGTCGCTGCCCTTCAGGACGATCTCCTCGATGCTGTCGGTGAGGATCTTGTCGCCGGAGGGCACGAACACGCGGACCCAGTCCTGGGTGCGGGTCTTGTCGGTCAGCTGGTCCACGGAGGTCCGGAACTGCGGGGTCTGCGCGTACACGTCAGCCATGATGGGCCCGTTGATCGCCGAGGTGCGCACGGGCATGTACCCGGTGCCCTTGGAGAACTCGGAGGTGTTCTGCTCGTCGGTGATGAAGGCCAGGAGCATCGCGGCGGCGAGCTGCTGCTCGGGGGTGCGCGAGGAGGGGATCGCCAGGCCGGTGCCGCCGGTGGGCGTGTAGCGCCCCGGGCCGCGTGTCCGGGTCCTGGAACCACTCCAGGTAGTTCCCCAGGCCCACGGGGCGCGCCACGGGCGAGCCCACGTTCCACTGGAGGGCGAGTAGTACAGGCTCAGGAGGAGCGGCCGGTAGGTGAAGGCCAGCAGCAGGACGAGGTTCGGCGCGGCGAGGAGCAGGAACGCCACGTGGGTCCTCCAGCGCCGGCCCCGCGCCGGGCGTCGCCGCGGGGTCGGGCGGACGGCGCGGGGGCCGGGAGGCGGTGTACGCCGGGGCTGTCTGCGCCGAAGCGGTGATGACGGTCATCGGGGTGGCGGATCCGTTCTCTGATGAGTGCGGATGCCACGCTAGGTGCGGCGTCGTGCCTGGCCAGGCCATCAGGCGGCCCTTTCGCCGACTGTTGGCGGAGTGTTCATCGCGGTGTCGGGCAGAGGTCCCCGCCGCGTCGTCCTGGACGACCGTCCGTTTGCCGTCCGCGCCCGGTCGCGGGCAGCGGGAGGCGTGCTCAGCGCCGGGCGTGCTCGGCGAGGATCGCGTCCGTCAGCTGCGGCCAGGCCGCGGCGGCCCACTCCCCGAACCGCTTCGCGCCCAGGAACGCGGCGGCCAGGCGCGCGTCGGGGTCCACCCACAGGAAGCTCCCGGCCTGGCCGAAGTGCCCGAAGGTGCGCGGGGAGGAGGACGAACCGGTCCAGTGCGGCGACTTGTGGTCGCGGATCTCGAAGCCCAGGCCCCAGTCGTTGTGCTGCTGGCGGCCGAAGCCGGGCAGGACCCCGCTCAGCCCGGGGAACACGACGGACGTGGCCTCCTGGAAGAGCTCCGGGCCGAGCAGGGTCGGGGCGAGCAGCTCGCGGCCGAGGCGCGCGAGGTCCTCCGTCGAGCCCGTGGCGGCGTGGGCCGGCGAGCCCTCGAGGAGCACGGTGGACAGGCCGAGGGGGTCGATGACCGTCTCCTCCGCCCAGCTGGTGAAGTCCGTGCCGACCTGCTCCTCGACGTGCTCGGCCAGCAGCTCGATGCCGCGGTTGGAGTAGATGCGCCGCTTCCCGGGGGCGGAGAGCACCGCGCCGGAGTCGAAGGGGACGCCCGAGGCGTGCGCGAAGAGGTGGCGCACCGTGGACCCGGGCGGCCCGGCCGGGGCATCGAGGTCCACCAACCCGCGCTGGACCGCCACCAGGGACGCCATCGCGCTCACCAGCTTGGTCACCGACGCCCAGCGGAACGTGGTGGTCGTGTCGCCGTAGGTGGTGACGACGTCGTCGGCGTCGGTCACGACGACGCCGACCGGGAAGTCCAGGTCACGCAGGACCGCGAAGGTGCTCACCCGCCCAGCCTGCCACGACGCGACGGCGACGCGTCGGCACACCCATGCCGTCAACCAAGGGTTGACGACACATGATCGTCAACCTAGGGTTGACGACATGAGCACACCTCCCCCTCCCGTCCGCCTCGACGACCTCATCGGTGCCGTCGCGAGCGCGCATGAGCAGCCCCTCGACCGACTCGCCGGCGCCGTGCTGCTGGCAGAGCATCTGGGCGAGGTCGCCGACGCCCTCATCGGCCACTTCGTCGAACAGGCGCGCCGAGCCGGGGCCTCCTGGTCCGAGATCGGGCAGAGCATGGGCGTGACCAAGCAGGCCGCGCAGAAGCGGTTCGTCGCTCGCGCCGGGTCCGGCGCAACCCCCTTGGACCCGAGCCAGGGCTTCAGCCGGTTCGACGACGAGGCCCGCGCCGTCGTGGTCGCCGCGCAGACGCTCGCACGCGAGGCGGGGAACGACACCATCGGCGTCGGCCACCTGGTGCTGGCGCTGGTCGCGGACGCGGACAGCGCAGCGGCACGCACGATCGCGGCCCAGGGCGTCTCGCTGGACGACGTCCGGCAGGTCGCGTCGGCGACGCTGCCGCCCGCCGCTGCGTCCGTTCCCGCGTTCGTCCCCTTCGACGCCCACGCCCGCGCCGCGCTCGAGCGCACGTTCGTCGAGGCGGAGCGCGTCGGTGCGGAGGCCATCGGCAGCGAGCACGTGCTGCTGGCGGTCCTCGCCGTCGAGGACGGGACCGGCGTGCTGGCCGGTCTCGGGCTCACCCCAGCGGCGCTCGAGACGGGTGGGGACCCGACGACCCGGGACTGAGCGCCCGGGACGCCAGGAGGGCCCGACCGCACGGTCAGGCCCTCCTCATCACCGCCGTAGCGTCATCTCACGCCGAGTGCGGTGCGGGCTCCGGCTCCTGCGTGACGACGCTGAGCTCCAGCCCCTCCCCATCGCGCAGCGTGCCGGTCCGGACCAACGCCTCGGCGGGGTCGATGTCGGCCCGGTCCACCACGACGGTGTCGCCGTCGCGGACCTCGCCGGCCAGCAGCATCTTGGCGAGCTTGTCGCCGATCTCCCGCTGGACCAGCCGGCGCAGCGGCCGGGCGCCGTAGGCCGGGTCGTAGCCCTCCAGCGCCAGCCACTCGCGGGCGCTGTCGGTGACCTCCAGGCGGAGGCGCCGGTCCGCCAGCCGCGTGGCCAGCCGGTCGACCTGGAGGTCGACGATCGAGCCGAGCTCCTCGAGCGTGAGCGCGTCGAAGATGACGACGTCGTCCAGGCGGTTGAGGAACTCGGGCTTGAAGGCGGCGTGGACCGCCGCCATGACGGCCTCACGCTTGGTGGCGTCGTCGAGGGTCGGGTCCACGAGGTACTGCGAGCCCAGGTTCGAGGTCAGCACGAGGATCGTGTTGCGGAAGTCCACCGTGCGGCCCTGGCCGTCGGTGAGGCGGCCGTCGTCGAGCACCTGCAGGAGGATGTCGAACACCTCCGGGTGGGCCTTTTCCACCTCGTCGAGCAGCACGACGGCGTAGGGCCGCCGCCGCACGGCCTCGGTGAGCTGGCCGCCCTCCTCGTAGCCGACGTAGCCCGGGGGGGCGCCCACCAGCCGGGCGACCGTGTGCTTCTCGGAGTACTCCGACATGTCGATGCGCACCATGGCGCGCTCGTCGTCGAAGAGGAAGTCCGCGAGCGACTTGGCCAGCTCGGTCTTGCCGACACCGGTCGGCCCGAGGAACAGGAACGAGCCGGTGGGGCGGTCGGGATCCGAGACGCCGGCGCGTGAGCGGCGCACCGCGTCGGAGACGGCCCGCACGGCGTTGCGCTGGCCGATCAGGCGCTGCCCGAGCACGTCCTCCATGTGCAGGAGCTTGTCGGTCTCGCCCTGGAGCAGCCGCCCGACGGGGATGCCTGTCCAGGAGGCCACGACCTCGGCGATCTCGTCCGGGCCCACGTGGTCGGTGACCATCGGGGTGGCGCGGGTGCCCTCGGCCGCTTCCTCCTCCTCCGCCTGCTCGGCCGCCGCGAGCTCGCGCTCCAGCGAGGGGATCTCCCCGTACAGCAGGCGCGAGGCGGTCTCGAGGTCGCCGTCGCGCTGGGCGCGCTCGGCCTCGGTGCGCAGCGTGTCGAGCTGGGCCTTGATGTCGCCGACCCGGTTGTGGCCGGCCTTCTCGGCCTCCCATCGGGCGGTCAGGCTCGCGAGCTCCTCCTGGCGGTCGGCCAGGTCGGCCTGCAGCTTCTCCAGCCGCTCCTTCGACGCCGGGTCCTCGGCGTTCTCCAGCGCCAGCTCCTCCATCTTCATCCGGTCGACCGACCGGCGGAGCTCGTCGATCTCCACGGGCGAGGAGTCGAGCTCCATGCGCAGGCGCGAGGCCGACTCGTCGATGAGGTCGATGGCCTTGTCGGGCAGCTGCCGGCCGCTGATGTAGCGGTCCGACAGGGCCGCGGCGGCCACGAGGGCGCCGTCGGAGATGCGGACCTTGTGGTGGGCCTCGTAGCGCGGGGCGATGCCGCGCAGGATCGCGACGGTGTCCTCGACGGACGGCTCGCCGACGAAGACCTGCTGGAAGCGGCGCTCCAGCGCGGGGTCCTTCTCGATGTGCTGGCGGTACTCGTCGAGCGTGGTCGCGCCGACCAGGCGCAGCTCGCCGCGGGCGAGCATGGGCTTGAGCATGTTGCCCGCGTCCATGGAGCCCTCGGACGCGCCGGCCCCCACGACGGTGTGCAGCTCGTCGATGAAGGTGACGATCTCGCCGTCGGAGCTCTTGATCTCCTCGAGCACTGCCTTGAGCCTCTCCTCGAACTCGCCGCGGTACTTGGCGCCGGCCACCATGGCGGCCAGGTCGAGGGAGATCAGGCGCTTGCCGCGCAGGGAGTCCGGGACGTCGCCGGCGACGATGCGCTGCGCGAGGCCCTCGACGACGGCGGTCTTCCCGACGCCGGGCTCACCAATGAGCACGGGGTTGTTCTTGGTGCGGCGCGAGAGGACCTGGACCACGCGCCGGATCTCGCTGTCGCGGCCGATGACCGGGTCGAGCTTGCCGTCCCGGGCGGCGGCGGTCATGTCCTGCCCGTACTTCTCCAGGGCCTTGAAGGTGCCCTCGGGGTCGGGAGAGGTGACCTTGGCGGAGCCGCGCACGTTCGGCAGCGCGGCGAGGAGCCGCTCGCGGTCGGCGCCGGCCGCGCGCAGGATCTCCCCGGCGGGGCTGGTCGAGGCGGCCAGCGCGACGAGCAGGTGCTCGGTGGAGACGTACTCGTCGCCGAGCGCGCGCGCCTCGTTCCCGGCGTCGGTGATCATCGTCATCGTCGCGCGCGAGGTCTGCGGCTGGGCCACCGAAGAGCCCGAGGCGCCGGGCAGCGTGGCCAGAGCCGCGGCCGCGCGCTTGGCGATGGCGGCCCGGTCGGCGCCGACGGCGTCGAGGAGCGCGACGGCGACGCCGCCGTCCTGCTGGAGCAGGGCGGACAGGACGTGGACCGGCTCGAGCTGCGGGTTGCCCGCGGCGCCGGCGGCGCGGATCGCCTCGGCGATCGCCTCTTGCGACTTGGTGGTGAGCTTGGTGTCCATGGGACCTCCGGTCAGGATGGTTCTGCGTCTGCTCGGATCAACGCGGCCAAAGTTGAGTGTATTCCACTCAACTCCGGGGCAGCGGCCCCCAAAGAGGGCTCGAGCGGTCATCTACCAGCACGCCGCGCCGCCCCACCGGCCTCGAGCGGTCATCTACAAGCACGCCGCGCCGCGTCCGCCCGGACGTCTTGGTCACCGCGCTGGGCTAGATGTTCGCGCCCGGGGCGAAGTGGGGCCACGGGTCGGCTGCCTCGAGCTGGGCGGCCAGCCCGAGAAGCGTCTCCTCCTCACCCAGCCGGGCACCGAGCATGATCCCGAACGGCAGCTCCACCCGCCCCGCGCCGTCGTCGACGACCTCGCGGTGCAGCGGCAGCGAGATCGCCGGCGCCCCGATGAGGTTCCAGGCCGACGTCCACGGAGTGAACTCCTTCTGTGCCTCGAAGTCGCCGGCCGGGTCGGCGTCGTCGCGCATGGCGCCGATGCGCATCGGCGGCTGGGCGAGCGTGGGCGTGAGGATCACGTCGAACGGCGACCAGGCCAGGGCCGTCTGGCGGGCGAGGCGCTGAGCGTTGCCGACCGCGTCGGCGTACCCCGCGCCGCTGATCTGCCGGCCGATCTCGCGCATCCACCGTGTCAGGGGCACGAGGAGCTCCTCCCGCTCGGGCGGAACCGGGGCCTGGAGCGCCATGACGGACCAGAGCGGCATGAAGGCGTCCCACTGCTCGGGGGCGAACGGCACGGGCGCCTGCTCCAGGTGGTGCCCCATCCCCTCCAGCAGCCGGGATGCCCGCCCGACGGCGGCGCGGGCGGCGGGGTGCACCGGTGCATCGGCGACGTTGATCGGGTCCGTCAGGACACCCACGCGCAGGGGCCGGACGGGCCGGTCGCAGGCGTCGAGGAACGTGGTGCGCGGCGCGGGCAGGAGGTAGTGGTCGCCCGGCCAGTGCTGGCCCAGGACGTCGAGGAACGCCGCCGTGTCGCGCACCGTCCGGGTAAGCACCCCCTCCGTGCCCAGCGCCGGGCCGTCGACGCCGTGCGGTCCGCGGGACACGCGCCCGCGGCTGGCCTTGAGGCCGACGAGCCCGGTCGCGGCGGCGGGGATGCGCAGCGACCCGCCCCCGTCGCTGCCGTGCGCGGCGGGCACGATGCCGGCGGCCACGGCGGCGGCGGCACCGCCGCTGGAGCCTCCGGCGGTGCGGCTCAGGTCCCAGGGGCTGCGCGCCGGGGGCGCGACGTCCGGCTCCGTGTAGGGCGGCAGGCCCATCTCGGGCACCGTCGTCTTGCCGACCATGAGCGTGCCCGCCCCGCGCAGCAGGGTGACGACGCCGTCGTCGACGGGGGCCACGGCTCCCTCGAACGCAGCCGACCCGAGCTCGAACGGCATGCCGGCCACCATCGAGAGGTCCTTGATGGGGACGGGCACGCCGAGGAAGGGCGCGAGCGCGCCCTCGCCGCCGGACGTGCCGACCGCGGCCAGCTGCTCCTCCGCCTCCGCCGCCTGCGCCCGGGCGCGGTCCTCGGCGAGGAGGACGAACGCCCCGACGGCCGGCCCGAGACGCCGCGCACGCTCCAGCGTGTGGTCGACCACCTGCGTCGGCGACACCTCCCCCGCCCGCACGGCGGAGGCGAGGTCCAGGGCGGAAAGCTCGTGAATCTGCGTCATAGACCGAGGCTAGACGTCACCCCGACACCCGGTGACGCTCCGGTTGCGGGCGGGTGGTGCGGGGGTGAGGCTCGAGACGGCCGCGCCGCCCGGCACGGCCGACGCGGGAAGGGAAACCTCATGGGCATCGAGGACCTCAGCAAGAAGGCTCAGGACGCACTGGGAACCGAGCAGGGCGAGCAGAAGAGCGACGAACTGCTGCAGAAGGGCACCGACGCCCTCGGCGAGAAGACCGGGGGCAAGTACGACGAGCAGCTCGACAAGGGGCGCGACGCCGCCGACAAGCGGATCGGGGACGAGTAGCCCGACGAGCGGATCGGGAACCAGTAGCCGCCCGCGGGCGCGGCACGGCGATGGTCCGGGTCGCGCCCGCAGGTGTCGCTCACCGGCCGGCCGGCCGGCCGGCCGGTGAGCCGGCGAACAGTTGCGCCCCGAGTAGCCGCCGAGGACAAAGGGACGGCCGGGTTGCGGCGACACGGATGCGGGTCGACACTCTGCACATCGGCGCGACCGGTTCGAGGACCAATGGGGGACCTGGGAGGCATGCCATGACTGAGAACACGGAACGCCACGTCGCGAACGCCCGGGGGGACGGGGCCGAGAACGAGGTGGTCGACGAGGTCGCCGGCCGGCATGCCGCATCGGTCGAGAGCGAACGCTTCGGCGACGCCGACCGCCGCGCCGACGCTGACGCGCGCACCGACCCCGACGCCGACCTCACCGGGCGCCGCACCGACGCCGACCTCTCCGAGGATCGCTACGACGAGGGGCAGGCCGACACCACCGAAGAGGCCGAGATTCCTGAGGGCCGGTTCGACGAGGGCCAGGCCGCCAGCGCGCCGCTCGAGGCCGAGCTCCCCGAGGGTCGCTTCGACGAGGGCCAGGCCGCCAGCGCGCCGCTCGAGGCCGAGCTCCCCGAGGGCCGGTTCGACGAGGGCCAGGCCACCGACAGCACCCCCACCCCGGAGCACGACGAGCCAGGGCGTTGAGGGTGACGGCCGTGCGCGGCCGCACGAGGGTCGAACGGAGATGGGCATGATGAGCGAACACACCCCCGGAAACGACGGGCCGGGGCCGGTACGGCACGACCCTGACAAGGAGCACCGGCCCCTGAGCCGCGGCCGCTTCGACGAGGGCCAGGCGAGCGAGGAGGCCATCGAGGACCAGGTCGAGCGCCCGCACGGCCGGTACGACGAGGGCGAGCGCGGCGCCGCGACGGCGGAGGGTGACCTGCCCCGCGGCCGCTACGACGAGGGCCAGGCGAGCGAGGAGACCCTCGAGGACCAGGTCGACCGCCCGCACGGCCGCTACGACGAGGGCGAGCGCGGCGCGAAGGACCGTGACACCAGGCGGACGGGACGCTCCGACTTCTGACCCAGTCCTTCCGAACCGCCAGACGGGTGCGGCCGTCCCCCACCGGGGACGGCCGCACCCGTTCGTCGGCGCGCACGTCTCCCCCCGCCGGCGGCACCCTCCGCCAATCTTCACCGGGCCGAGGTAGTTGACAAACCGTGACCGACGCCACATGCTCCAACCTGAATCACCTCTCAGGTTGGGAGGTGGACCACCAAGGAAGGCGGTCCCATGCGAGTCACGACGAAGTCCCTCGCGCTCACCCTCGGCGCCCTGATGGCCGTGGCCGCGTGCGCACCGTCCACCGGCACCGCCGACGGCACGACCACGGCGGGCGCGGCGTCGCCGGCGTCCGAGGCCGCGGCGGAGCCCATCGACGTCGGCATCATCACGTCCACGACCGGGCCGCTGGCGGCGTACGGCGAGACCTATCTCGCCGGCTTCGAGGCCGGGCTGGACTACGCCACCGACGGCACGGGCGCCGTCGACGGCCACGAGCTGAACATCACCATTCTTGACGACGGCGGCGACACCGACCGCGCCGTCGGCCAGGCGCGCGACCTCATCGGCCAGGGCTACACGATCCTGGGCGGCACCGCCGCCTCCGGCATCGCCCTGTCCCTGGCGGAGCAGGCCGAGCAGAACAAGATCCTCTACATCTCGGGGCCCGCCGCGGCGGACGCGCTCACGGGCGTGAACGCGCACACCTTCCGGTCCGGGCGCCAGTCGCTCCAGGACGTCGCGACCGCCGGCACCTTCATCGACCCCGCCGGCAAGAAGGTGCTCGTCTTCGCGCAGGACAACGCCTTCGGCCAGGGCAACCTCGCCGCCGTCCAGGGCGTCCTCGGCGCCCAGGGCGCGGAGGTCACCTCGGTCATGGTGCCCGAGGACGTCACCGAGTTCACGCCCTTCGCGGCGCAGGTGCGGGGCGGGGCACCGGACATGGTCTTCGTGGCGTGGGCCGGTGCGACCTCCGGCGCCATGTGGCAGGCGCTCGACCAGCAGGGCGTCCTCGACGACATCACCGTGGTCACCGGCCTGGGTGACTCCACCACGTTCGGCGCCTACGGGGCCGCCACGCAGAAGATCGACTTCCTCAACCACTACTTCCCGGGCGCGGCGGACAACGCCGTGAACACCGCGATGGTCGAGCACATCGAGGCCGCGGGCAAGACCCCGGACCTGTTCAGCCCGGACGGCTTCGTCGCGGCCCAGATGATCGTGCACGCGATCGAGGAGGCGGGCGGGGCCGACGACGTCGACGCCCTCGTCGGCGCCCTCGAGGGCTGGACGTTCGACGGGCCCAAGGGCAGCTACACGATCCGCGCGAGCGACCACGCGCTGATCCAGCCGATGTTCCAGGCGCGCCTGGTCGACGACGGCGGCACGTGGGTGCCCGAGCTGGTCGGGCAGGTCGACGGCGAGGACGTGGCACCGCCCGAGGCGCCCTGACCCACCCGCACGAGGTGGTCCGGGCCGCGCCGGCCCGGACCACCACGAGAGGACACCATGCCGCGCACCACCGCTCTGACCGTCGAGTCCCTGGGGTTCCAGGTCGGCGGCGCCACGATCCTGCACGACGTCGACCTCGACGTCGCGCCTGGCGAGATGATCGGCGTCATCGGCCCGAACGGGGCCGGCAAGACCACCCTGTTCAACATGATCTCCGGGATCCACGCGCCCACCTCCGGGCGGATCTTCCTCGAGGGCACCGACATCACGCACGAGCCGGTGCACCGCCGCGCCAGGGCGGGGCTGGGCCGCACCTTCCAGACCTCCAGCCTCTTCCCGGGGCTGACGGCGCTGGAGAACGTGCGGCTGGCCGCCCAGCGGCGCCTCGGCGGCAACCTCTCCGTGTGGCGGTTCCCCCGTCCCGGCGACGACGCGAGCGCCATCGCCGCCGGTCACCTGGCCGAGGTGGGGCTGGCCAGCGTGGCGGGCGCCCCGGCCGGCGGGCTCTCCCACGGCGACAAGCGCAAGCTCGAGATCGCCGTCCTGCTGGCCATGGACCCCACCGTGATCCTGCTCGACGAACCCATGGCCGGGGTCGCCCGCGCCGACGTGCCGGGCCTCTCGGAGGTCATCCGCCGCCTGCACCGCGACCACCGCTGCACCGTCCTGATGGTCGAGCACCACATCGACGTCGTCCTCGGCCTCGTCCAGCGGGTGGCCGTGCTCCACCAGGGCACGATCCTCGCCCTCGACGAGCCCAGCGCCATCATGGCCGACCCCCGCGTGCAGAGCGCCTACCTGGGAGCCCCCGTATGAGCGCCATCCTCGAGGTCGAGCACCTCTCCGCCACGGTCGGCGGGCAGCAGGTGATCGAGGACATCACCTTCACCGTCCCCGCCACCGGCGTGACCGCCGTCCTGGGCCGCAACGGTGTCGGCAAGACCTCGACCATCAAGGCCATCCTCGGGCTGGTCGCCCGCGCCGGCACGGTCACGTTCGACGGCGAGCGCATCGAGCGGGAGGACACCCACACGATCGTGCGCCGGGGCATCGGGTACGTCCCTGAGGACCGCGAGGTCTTCGGGACCCTGACCGTGGCGGAGAACCTGCGCCTGGCCGAGCGCGACGCGCAGCCGCGCCGCGCGCTCGTCGAGCAGCTCTTCCCCGACCTCGTCGCGCGCGCCGGCCAGCGGGCGGGCACCCTCTCCGGCGGGCAGCAGCAGATGCTCTCCCTCGCGCGGGCGCTGCTGAACACCAACCGCCTCCTCCTCGTCGACGAGCCCACGAAGGGCCTCGCGCCCAAGATCGTCACCGAGGTGGCCGAGGCCCTCGAGGAGGCCGCCCGCACGGTGCCAATCCTGCTCGTCGAGCAGAACCTGCCCGTCATCGAGCGCCTCGCGCAGGACGTCGTCGTCATCGACGCCGGCCGTGTCGTCCACACCGGCGCCGCCTCGGCGCTGCTCGCCGACCCCGCGGCCGTCCAGCGTCTCCTCGGCGTCCACGCCGAGGAGCAGGCGCCCCTCTCCCCCACTCCGACCCAGGAGGCCCACCAGTGAGCACCGTCGTCCTGCTGCTGGTCACCGGGCTGGGGCTCGGGGCGCTGTACTTCCTCGTGGCCTCGGGCCTGTCCCTGATCTACGGGCTCATGGGCGTGCTGAACTTCGCCCACGGCTCCTTCCTCACCCTCGGCGCCCTGGTCGGCTGGGAGGTCGCCCGGCGGGTGGACGCCAGCAGCTGGTCGGGCTTCACGCTGGCCATGCTGGCGGGCGCGGCGGCCGGGGCGGTGATCGCCGCCGTCACCGAGCTGCTGCTGATCCGCCCGCTGTACAACCGGCACATCGAGCAGGTCCTCGTCACGGTCGGGCTGGGCCTGGTCACCGTCGCCCTGTTCGAGGGCGTGTGGGGCACCGACGCCATCTTCATCTCCGGGCCCGAGTGGCTGCGCTCGACCACCACCATCGCGGGCGCGCGGGTGCCCAACGACCGGTTCCTGGCCATCGCCGTCGCGGTCGCCGTCCTCGCCGCGCTGGTGCTGTTCCTGCGCCACACGCGCTACGGGCTGGTCATCCGGGCCGGCGTGGAGAACCGGGCGATGGTCACCGCCCTGGGGATCGACGTGCGCCGGTCGTTCACGCTGGTGTTCTCCATCGGCGGTGCCGCCGCCGGGCTGGGCGGCGTGCTCGCGTCCCAGTACTTCGGTTACGTCTCCGCCCACATCGGCGCCACCCTGCTGATCTTCGCGTTCATCGTCACCGTCATCGGCGGCCTCGGCTCGCTCGGCGGCGCGGCGCTGGCCGCCGTGCTCGTGGCCATCCCGCAGCAGTTCGCCAACTACTACCTGGGGGTCGGCGACCTGATCGCGGTGCTCGCCCTCGCCGTCGTGCTCCTGCTGCGACCCTCCGGACTGATGGGAGCGAAGGCATGACCACCCACGCCACGGCGCCCGCCGTCGAGCGCGCCGCCACCACGGAGCCCTCCGCCACGCCCCGCCGCGCCCTGGCGCCGTGGCTGCTGGGCGCCGGCGCCGTCCTCGTGATGTTCTGCCTGCCGCTGCTCAACCTCCACCTCCCCGGGGTGCTCCCCGGACCGACGTACACCCCCGGCACCATGCAGCTCCTGGCCCTGTGCCTGCTGTTCGCCGCCCTCGCCCTGAGCTACCACCTGCTCTACGGGGTGGCGGGCATGCTCAGCTTCGGGCACGCCCTGTACTTCGCGGCCGGCGCCTACGGCCTGGCCGTCGTGCTGGGGCGCACCGAGCTGCCGCTGCTCGCGGCGGCGGCCCTGGTGCTGGTCGCGACGATCGCGCTCGCCCACGTCGTCGGGGCCATCTCGCTGCGGGTCAGCGGCGTGTCCTTCGCCATGGTCACGCTCGCCTTCGCCCAGGCGGGCAACGTGCTCGTGCGGCGCAACACCGGCGGCGTCACAGGCGGGGAGGAGGGACTGGCCCTGCGCACCGCGCACGTGCCCGACGCGCTCGTGGGCGTGGTGAACATCCGCAGCATGTACTGGGTGGCCCTCGCCGTGCTGGTGCTCGTGTACCTCGTCGTCACGTGGGTGCAGCGCTCGCGCGCCGGCCACGTCGTCGAGGCCACCCGGGAGAACGAGATGCGCGTGCGGGTCATCGGCCAGCAGCCGTTCCTCATCCGGCTGCTCACCTTCGTCATCGCCGCCGGCCTCGCGGCGGTGGTCGGCATGGGATACCTCCTGCTGCAGTCCCAGGCCGTGCCGGCGATCACGTCGGCGGACTTCACCATCACCGTTCTGGTCATGGTGGTGCTCGGCGGGGTCGGCTCCCGCTGGGGCGCCGTCGTGGGCGCCGTGGTCTACACGCTGCTCGACCAGCGCCTGAGCGTCTTCGCCTCCTCGGACCTCGTGGCCGGCCTGCCGGCCGTCCTGCGGGTCCCGCTGAGCCAGCCGCTGTTCATCCTCGGGACCCTGTTCATCCTCGTCGTGCTGTTCATGCCCGGCGGGATCGCCGGCGCGGCCCACCGGCTGGGCGCCCGCCCGGCGCCGCGGGCGCGGCGCGGGGGCGACGTCGGCCGCCGGGCCCCCGGACGCCCGGCCTCCCGCCGCGGGGCCGCCGATCGCGGGGCCGCCGATCGTGAGGCCGTCGCGCGAGAGCGGCTGGAGGACCCGGCGTGAGCGTCCTCGCACCCCCGGCCGGCGAGCCCGGCCCCCACACCCTGGGCAGGTGGACACGAGACCGGGCGCGCCTGACGCCGCACAAGGTCGCCGTCGACGAGCGCGGGACCACCCTCACCTATGCCGAGCTCGACGCCCGGGCCCTCGCCCTGGCGGAGCGGCTGCTGCGCGCCGGGTACGTGCGCGGCGACCGGGTCGCGACCCTCACCCGGAACAGCGCCGACCACGTGGTGCTCTTCTTCGCCTGCGCCAAGGCAGGGCTCGTGCTCACGCCGATGTCCTGGCGCCTCGCCGCGGAGGAGCTCGCCTACCAGCTCCGTCACGCCCGCCCCGCGCTCGTGCTGGTGCAGGCCGCGCTGGCCGGCGCGGCCCGGGCGGCGCTGGCCCACCTCGACGCCGCGCCGCCGGTGGAGCTGCTCGGGCCGGACGGCGTCGAGCTCCACGTGCCGGGCCCGGCCCGGACGGACGGCGCCGCCCCCGAGCCGCACCGCGCCGTGGCCGACGACGACCCGCTGCTGCTCGTCTACACCTCCGGCACGGCCCGGGCACCCAAGGGGGTGCTGCTCACGCACGCGAACTGCTTCTGGACCAACCTGTCCCTGTCCGGCGGCACGGGCATGACCAGCCAGGACGTCGTGCTGTCGGTGCTCCCCCAGTTCCACGTGGGCGGCTGGAACATCCAGCCCCTGCTCGCCTGGTGGACCGGCGCCACCGTCCTCCTGGAGCCCGAGCTCGACGCCGCCCGCATGCTTGAGCTGCTCGCCGACCGTGGCGTGACCACCATGATGGGCGTCCCCACCGTCTACCAGCTCCTCGCCGACCATCCCGGATTCGATGGGACGGACCTGTCCAGCCTCACCCACGCCGTCGTCGGCGGCGCCCCGATGCCCGAGGCCCTGCTGCACCGGTGGCGCGCCCGCGGTGTGCGCATCATCCAGGGGTACGGGCTGACTGAGGCCTCCCCCAACGTCCTGGCGCTGCCCCCGGGGGACGCGCCGTCCCGCATCGGCTGGGTGGGCAAGCCCTACCCGCACGTCGACGTCGCCGTCGCCGACCCGGCCACCGGCGCCCTGCTGCACGGCCCGGCGCAGGGGGAGCTGCTGGTGCGCGGGCCCGCCGTCTTCGCCGGGTACTTCCGGGACCCGGAGGCCACGGCCGCGGCTGTGGTGGACGGCTGGCTGCGCACCGGGGACCTCGTCGAGCGGGACGCGGAGGGCTACTTCCGGGTGGTGGACCGGCTGGACGACATGTACATCTCGGGCGGGGAGAACATCTCCCCCGCCGAGGTCGAGCAGGCCCTCGGCTGCCATCCCGGCGTCGCCGAGGTCGCCGTCGTGGGTGTGCCGGACCGCCGCTGGGGCCAGGTGGGCCACGCCTTCGTGGTCCGCGCGCCGGGCTCGGCCGTGTCCGAGGAGGAGCTCATGGAGCACTGCCGCACGCGGCTCGCCGCGTTCAAGGCGCCACGAAGCGTCGGCTTCGTGGACCGGCTGCCCCGCACGGCGCTGCACAAGGTCCAACGCGGAGCGTTGCCACCGGTCGACGGCGCGGCACCGGCCGACGCCCCGCGGGCCGACGACGGCGCGGCGGCGTTCGACGGTCCTGCGACGTTCGACGGTGCTGCGGTGCCGGTGGAGGCGACGGCGGTCGCCGCGCCCCGTGCCGTGGCCGGGGACACGGGGGTTCCCCGATGAGCAGCCTGCCCCGCACCGCGCGCGGGTCCCGGACCCGCGCGAAGATCCTGCAGGTCGCAACGGAGGTCTTCGCCGCCCGCGGGTTCCACGACGCCTCGATCGTGAAGATCACCGAGGCCGCCGACGTCGGCCAGGGCACGTTCTACCTGTACTTCTCCTCCAAGCAGGAGATCTTCGAGGAGGTCGTCAAGGACCTCAACTCGCGCGTGCGCCAGGCGATGTTCGAGGCCTCGAGCGCCGAGACGGACCGCCTGGCGGCCGAGCGCGCGGGGTTCCGAGCCTTCTTCCGGTTCACCGCCGAGAACCCGGCGCTGTACCGGGTCATCCGCCAGGCCGAGTTCGTCGCCCCCGACGTGTTCCGCCTGCACTACGAGCGCATCGCCGCCGGCTACGTCGCCGGCCTCCGGTCCGCCCAGCAGCACGGCCAGCTCGCCGACGTCGACCCGGAGGTCACCGCCTGGGCCCTCATGGGCATCGGCGAGCTCGTCGGGATGCGCTGGGTGCTCTGGCCCCGCGGCACCGGCGGCACCGCGGCGGGTGCCGGGGCGGTCCCAGGACCGGGCACCGGGCCGGAGCCGAGCGCCGGCGTCGCGCCCGACGGCGTCCCCACCCACGTCTTCGAGGCGGCCATGCACCTCATCGAGCGCGCCCTCTCCCCCACCGAGCTGGAAGGACGGTCATGAGCACGCACACGTACTCGGCGGTCGACGCCCGCGTCGACGGCGGCTCGCTGCGCGCCGGCGTCTGGCAGCCCGCCGGCGCGGACGGCCCCGTGCCGACGGTGCTCGCGATCCACGGCATCACCGCGACGCACCTGGCGTGGACCTGCCTGGTCGAGCAGCTCCCGGGCGTGCGCGTCGTCGCACCGGACCTGCGTGGCCGCGGGCGCAGCAACGCCCTGCCCCCGCCGTACGGCATGGCCCGCCACGCCGACGACGCCGCCGCCCTCCTTGCGCACGTCGGCGCCGACCGCGCGGTCGTCGTCGGGCACTCGATGGGCGCGTTCGCCGCCATGGTCCTCGCGCACCGCCACCCCGAGCGGGTCAGCGCGCTCGTGCTCGCCGACGGCGGGCTGCCGCTGGCGCTCCCCCCGGGCCTCGACGCCGATGCCGCCATGGCCGCGACCCTGGGCCCCGCGGCGGACCGGCTGTCCATGACCTTCCCCGACCGCGCCGAGTACCAGGAGTTCTGGCGCGTCCACCCGGCGTTCGCGGGGTGCTGGAGCGACGCCGTCGCGGCGTACTTCGACTACGACCTCGAGCCCGCCGGCTCCGGGTTCCGCTCGTCGGCGCGGCCGGGGGCGATGATGGGTGACCAGCGCGAGCTGTTCACCGGGGCGTCGCTCCTGCCGGCCCTGGACGCGCTGACCACCCCGACGGTGTTCCTGCGCGCCCCACGCGGCCTGCTCGACGCCGCCCCGCTCTACGAGCCCGAGCACGTGGCCAGGTGGGCCGCCCGCCTGCCGGCCTTGCGGGTGACCGACGTCCCGGACGTCAACCACTACACGATCGTCATGACGCCGCCCGGCGCCGCGGCCGTGGCGCGGGAGGTGGTGGGCGCCGTAGCCCGCGCGACGCCGCCCGCCACGCCGCGGCCACCGACCAGCGCCATATCGGCCGTCAAGGTTCCGGCAATCCGGCACCATGAGCCCGGCAGCACAGCGACACGCACGCAACCTGAAGCCCCCCGACGACGAGGAGCACCCGGCATGGCAGGCATCGACAAGGTGGTGGGTTCGGCCGCGGAGGCGGTGGCGGATGTGTTCGACGGCGCGTCGGTGGCGGTGGGCGGGTTCGGCCTGTCGGGCAACCCGGTCGCGCTGATCGAGGCGCTCCTCGCGCGGGGCACTGGGGGCTTGAGGGTGGTGTCGAACAACTGCGGGGTGGATGACTGGGGGCTGGGCCGGCTGCTGGGGGCGGGGCGCCTGGCGAAGATGACGGCGTCGTATGTGGGGGAGAACAAGGAGTTCGAGCGGCAGTTCCTGGCCGGGGAGCTCGAGGTGGAGCTGACCCCGCAGGGCACGCTGGCGGAGAAGCTGCGGGCGGGCGGGTCGGGGATCGCGGCGTTCTTCACGCCCACGGGGGTGGGCACGCAGGTCGCCGAGGGTGGGCTGCCGCGCCGGTACGACGGCGCGGGTGGGGTGGCGGTGGCGTCGGCGCCGAAGGAGGTCCGCTCGTTCGCCCTGGGCGGGCGGGTGCGGGAGTTCGTCCTGGAGGAGGCGATCACCACCGACTTCGCCCTGGTCCACGCGATCCGGGGGGACCGGCACGGGAACCTGGTGTTCAACAAGGCGGCGCGGAACTTCTCCCCGCTGGCCGCGATGGCCGCCCGGGTGTGCGTCGCGCAGGTCGAGGAGCTGGTCGAGCCCGGCGCGCTGGACCCGGACGAGGTCCACCTGCCCGGGGTGTACGTCCACCGGGTCGTGATCGTGGGCCCGGACGTGGAGAAGCGGATCGAGAAGCGCACCGTGCGCGAGCCGGCCACCGCCGGCCAGAGGGAGGGCTGACCCATGGCACTGACCCGGCAGGAGATGGCCGCCCGGGCGGCCCTGGAGCTGGCCGACGGGAGCTACGTGAACCTGGGGATCGGGCTGCCGACCCTGGTGCCCAACCATGTCCCGGCGGGCCGGGCGGTGGTGCTCCAGTCCGAGAACGGGATCCTGGGCGTGGGGCCCTACCCGGCCGACGCGGACGTGGACCCGGACCTGATCAACGCGGG
>NZ_RXOZ01000005.1 GCF_003991205.1 Georgenia sp. SYP-B2076
TTTCCACCACCCACGGGTGGGAAGGCCCCCAGCAGACCACTGGGTTGATAGGCCGGACGTGGAAGCGAGGACTAACGACTCGTGAAGCTGACCGGTACTAATTGGCCGACAACTTGCCACACACCACTTCGGTGGTAGGGCATCAAAGACAATGCTGCGTCCACTGTACGGTTCCCGAGATACGCCCCACAACCCTTCACAAAGGGTTGGGCCGATATCTCCACAGAGTTACGGCGGTCATAGCGAGGGGGAAACACCCGGTCCCATTCCGAACCCGGAAGCTAAGCCCCTCAGCGCCGATGGTACTGCACGGGAGACTGTGTGGGAGAGTAGGACACCGCCGAACACCCTTCACAAGGAGGCCGCAACCCAGCGTTGCGGCCTCCTTGTCGTTTTTGGACAATTTAGTTGCATCACCATGCGCCGACGATTCGATCGGCGCCCCCGAAGGAGTAGAGGAAACTATGTCAACCGAGCATGATGGGCGTGGCGCGGAGCGCCCGCGCCGCGGTGACAACCACGGGGGCGCCGGCCGCTCAGACCGCAGGTCAGGTGCCGACCGACCGCTCAGCGGAGGAGCTTCTCGGCCTGCGAGCCAGGGCGCCGAAGCTTTCCGTGAGCGGACACAACGGCGAGGTAACGAGTCGCGCGGTGGCTCGGACCGTCGTGAGGGTGGTTACCAGTCCCGCGGTGGGAGCTCGGACCGTCGTGAGGGTGGCTACCAGCCGCGTTCCGGTGGCAGTTCGGACCGTCGTGAGGGTGGCTACCAGCCGCGTTCCGGTGGCAGTTCGGACCGTCGTGAGGGCGGTTACCAGTCCCGCGGTGCGGGCTCGGACCGTCGTGAGGGTGGCTACCAGCCGCGTTCCGGTGGGAGCTCGGACCGTCGTGAGGGCGGTTACCAGTCCCGCGGTGGGAGCTCGGACCGTCGTGAGGGTGGCTACCAGCCGCGTTCCGGTGGGAGCTCGGATCGTCGTGAGGGCGGTTACCAGTCCCGCGGTGGGAGCTCGGACCGTCGTGAGGGCGGTTACCAGTCCCGCGGTGCGAGTTCTGACCGTCGTGAGGGCGGCTACCAGCCGCGTTCCGGTGGCAGCTCCGATCGTCGTGAGGGGGGCTACCAGCCGCGTTCCGGTGGCAGCTCCGATCGTCGTGAGGGCGGTTACCAGTCCCGCGGTGCGAGTTCTGACCGTCGTGAGGGCGGCTACCAGCCGCGTTCCGGTGGCAGCTCCGATCGTCGTGAGGGGGGCTACCAGCCGCGTTCCGGTGGGAGCTCGGACCGTCGTGAGGGCGGTTACCAGTCCCGCGGTGGGAGCTCGGACCGTCGTGAGGGTGGCTACCAGCCGCGTTCCGGTGGCAGCTCGGACCGTCGTGAGGGCGGTTACCAGTCCCGCGGTGCGAGTTCCGACCGTCGTGAGGGCGGTTACCAGTCCCGCGGTGCGAGTTCCGATCGTCGTGAGGGTGGCTACCAGCCGCGTTCCGGTGGCAGCTCCGATCGTCGTGAGGGCGGTTACCAGTCCCGCGGTGCGAGATCCGATCGTCGTGAGGGCGGTTACCAGTCCCGCGGTGCGAGTTCCGATCGTCGTGAGGGTGGCTACCAGCCGCGTTCCGGTGGCAGCTCCGATCGTCGTGAGGGCGGCTACCAGCCGCGTTCCGGTGGGAGCTCCGACCGTCGTGAGGGCGGCTACCAGCCGCGTTCCGGTGGCAGCTCGGACCGTCGTGAGGGTGGTTACCAGTCCCGCGGTGCGAGTTCCGACCGTCGTGAGGGCGGCTACCAGCCGCGTTCCGGTGGCAGCTCGGACCGTCGTGAGGGTGGTTACCAGTCCCGCGGTGCCGGTTCCGACCGTCGCGAAGGTGGCTTCGACCGTGGAGGTTCGTCACGGCCCTCGACCGGGCGCGACGAACGGCCCAGGCGCGAGGAGCGGGACGAGCGGCCGGCCGAGCCGCACATCCCGGACGAGGTCGAGCCCCAGATGCTCGACCGCACGGCGCGCCAGCGTCTGCGCACGCTCGGGAAGAACAACTCGGACCTCGTCTCTCGCCATCTCGTGATGGCTGGCCGGCTCATCGACACAGACCCGCAGACGGCATACGAGCACGCCCAGGCCGCCATGCGGCGGGCAGGCCGCGTCGACGTCGTCCGGGAGGCGCTGGCGCTGACCGCCTACGCGACCGGTCGGTTCGCCGAGGCGCTGCGCGAGCTCCGCACGGTGCGTCGCCTCTCCGGCATCGACGCGCACCGCCCGATGGAAGCCGACTGCGAACGCGGTCTCGGGCGTCCCGAGCGTGCGCTGGCCATCGTCGCGGAGACCGATCCTGCGACGCTCTCGCACGAGGAACGGGTCGAGCTCGCGATCGTCGCCAGCGGCGCCCGCGCCGAGCTCGGCGAGCACGAGGCCGGCCTGCTGGTGCTGGAGTCCGGGCTCGTGGACCCCGTGACTGAGCCCGAGCTGCTCCGTCGTCTGACGCTCGTCAAGGCCGAGAGGCTCGAGGAGCTGGGGCGCGTGGACGAGGCCGACCAGGCTCGCGAGGCGGCCGGCGCCGACGAAGAGGACGAGGAGATTATCGTCGTCGACCTCGCGGACGACTTCGACGAGGACTCCGACGGCGTTTGGGACGACGACACCACGGTGTCGTCGCGGGCTGAGGTTGACGACGTCGCTGAGGCCGACGAGGTCGCCGACGAGGCAGAGGCCCCTGAGGCCGACGAGGTCGCCGACGAGCCGGAGACCCCGCTCGGGGCCGAGACGGGCACCGGGCGGAGGTCCACCGACCCCGCTCCCACCCCCGAGCGCGGAGATGACGAGTGAGCCAGGCACCGGTCACGCTGCGGGGCAGCGAGCGGCCCCTCGCCGAGGCGTACGACGTCGCCCTAATGGATCTGGACGGCGTGTGCTACCGCGGCCCCGAACCGGTCGAGCACGCGGACGAGGCCGTCGACCGCGCCCGCGCGCTCGGCCAGCGGATGATGTTCGTGACCAACAATGCGGCTCGCGAGCCGCAGACGGTGGCCGACCAGCTCACCTCGCTCGGGATCCCGACCCGCGCGGAGGAGGTCATGACCTCCTCGCAGGCCGCCGCGGCGATCCTCGCCGAGGACCTGCCCGCGGGCTCCCTGGTGCTGCCCATCGGCGGCGCCGGGCTGCGCGCGGCGCTGTCGGAGGCGGGCTTCCGGCTCGCCGAGACGGCGCTCGAGCTCCCGGTGGCCGTCGTGCAGGGCTTCGCCCCCGAGATCGGGTGGCGGGAGCTCTGCGAGGCCGCCTTCGCCATCAACGCCGGCGCCCGGTACGTCGCCACGAACCTCGACGCCACGCTCCCGACGGAACGTGGGATGGCGGTCGGGAACGGCTCGCTCGTCGCCGCGGTCACCAACGCGACCGGCGTCGTGCCGGTCTCGGCCGGCAAGCCGGAGCCAGAGATCTTCCGGCAGGCCGTCGCACGGGCATGCAGCGAGCGACCGCTGGCCGTCGGCGACCGCCTGAACACCGACCTCGCCGGCGCGCGCGCGGCCGGCGTCCCCGGGTTGCACGTGCTGACCGGCGTCAGCGACGCACGGGACGTGGTCCTCGCCGTCCCCGGGGAGCGGCCGAGCTTCCTCGCCGTCGACCTGCGCGGCCTGGCCGAGCCCCACCCCGTGCCGCGGCAGGACCGCGACGGCTGGTGGCGCTGCGCCGCCGCGGCCGCGCGCGTTGCCGGCCCCGAGCCGCACCTCGAGGTGCGGGCGGGGGAGCGGACGCTGGCGCTGGAGGCCGGGACCGAGCCGGTGACAGTCTCGCTCGACGCGTGGCGCTGCCTCGCCGCGGCGGCGTGGGCCGCGGCCGACGCCGGTCGCCCGCTCACGCCGGAGCAGGTGCCTGCGCTCGAGGTCGTCGCGCCGCGATAGCCTCTCTACGGCACCACCACCGCGGCGGGAAGGAGACGACGATGAACGTGACGCCCGCCGACCTGGCGTCCGGGTCGAACCCGGCGGAGGACCCGCTGGCACGCCTCGACGATCTCGAGCAGATCGCCCCGGCCGACCAGGTCGCCGTCTTCGAGGCCATCCACACGCACCTGTCGGCGCGCCTGTCGAGCGCCGAGAGCTGACGTGGCCCGCCGCGTACGGATCGACGCCGAGCTGGTCCGCCGGGGCCTGGCACGGTCGCGCCAGCATGCCGGCGAGCTCCTCGCCGCGGGCCATGTGCTCCTGGACGGCGAGGTCGTCACCAAGCCCGCGCGGCAGGTCGACCCCGCGCAGGCCCTGCGGGTGGACGCGCCCGCGAGCGACGACTACGTCTCCCGCGGCGCCCACAAGCTGGCTGGCGCGCTCGACGCCCTCGGCGCGCACGCACCGGTGGTGGCGGGGCGGCGCTGCCTCGACGCCGGAGCCTCGACCGGCGGGTTCACCGACGTGCTCCTGCGCCGGGGGGCCGCCCAGGTCGTGGCCGTCGACGTCGGCTACGGCCAGCTCGCGTGGTCCCTGCAGACCGACCCGCGGGTCACGGTGCTGGACCGCACGAACGTGCGGACCCTGACCCCGGACATGGTCGCCCCGGCCCCGGGTCTCGTCGTGGGGGACATGTCCTTCATCTCCCTCACGCTCGTGCTCCCGGCCCTGGCGCGGGCGGCCGCGCCCGACGCCGACCTGCTGCTCATGGTCAAGCCCCAGTTCGAGGTGGGCAAGGAACGCCTGGGCCACGGCGGCGTCGTGCGCGACACCGCGCTGCACGTGGAATCGGTGCTCACCGTCGCCGCCGCCGCGGCCGAGCAGGGCCTGGACACCTGGGCCGTCGTGCCGAGCCCCCTGCCGGGGCCCTCGGGCAACGTCGAGTACTTCGTCGCCCTGCGCCGGGACCATCCCCGGGCCCTGCGCGGCGAGGCGCTCGAGCACGCCGCCGCGGAGGCCGTCCGGACCGGACCGGCCGGCCCGGCGGCCCGCGGGCAGGAGGCGCCGTGAGCCGCCGGATCCTCGTCGTCTGCCACGAGGGCCGCGCCGACGCCGTCACCGCCGCCGACCGTGTGAGCACGGCCCTGCGCGGGCACGGCATCGAGACGGTGCGCAACGGCAGCGCCGAGGGCGCGGAGCTCGTCATCGTCCTGGGCGGTGACGGCACCCTCCTGCGCGCCGCCGAGGTGGCCCGCGCCTACGACGTCCCGCTGCTGGGCGTGAACCTCGGGCACGTCGGCTTCCTGGCCGAGGCCGAGCCCGAGGCCTTGCCGAGCGTCGTCGCCCACGTCGTGGCCCGCGAGTACACCGTCGAGGAGCGGATGACAATCGACGTCACCATCCGCACCCCCGACGGCCGCGAGCAGCACGACTGGGCCATCAACGAGGCCGCGGTGGAGAAGGGCGAGCGCGCCCGCATGGTCGAGGCCACGATCGGCGTCGACGGCCGCGGGCTGTCCACCTTCGGCTGCGACGGCATCATCCTCGCCACGCCGACGGGCTCGACCGCCTACGCCTTCTCCGGCGGCGGGCCGCTGGTCTGGCCCGACGTCGAGGCGCTGCTCGTCGTGCCGATCGCCGCGCACGCGCTCTTCGCCCGGCCGATGGTCGTGAGCACCAGCTCCGAGCTCCAGGTCCAGATCCTCCCGTACGAGGAGACCCACGCGGTCGTCTGGTGCGACGGGCGACGCCGGCTCGACGCGCCGGCCGGCTCGCGGATCGAGGTGCGCCGCGGCGTGCAGCCCGTGCGGCTGGCCCGCCTGAGCCAGGCGCCCTTCTCCGGGCGGCTGGTCGCCAAGTTCAACCTCCCCGTGCACGGGTGGCGGGGCAACCGGGAGCCGTCGTGATCGAGCAGGTCCGTATCGAGAACCTGGGCGTCATCGCCGCCGCCGAGCTTGACCTCGCCCCCGGCTTCACCGTCATCACGGGGGAGACCGGTGCCGGCAAGACCATGGTGCTGACCAGCCTCGACCTGCTGCTCGGCGGCAAGGCCGATCCTGCGCTCGTCCGCCGCGGCGCCGACCGGGCGGTGGTGGAGGGTGCCTTCACCGTGCCGCCCGCGGCCGCCGCGCGCGCCGAGGAGGCCGGTGCCGCCGTCGAGGACGGCGAGCTGCTCGTCGCCCGGACCGTGCCGGCCACGGGGCGGTCCCGCGCCCACCTCGGCGGGCGGACCGTCCCGACGGCGGTCCTCACCGAGATCGGCGAGCAGCTGGTCACCGTGCACGGCCAGTCGCAGCAGCTGCGGCTGCGCGCGCCCTCCCAGCAGCGGGCGGCCCTCGACGCGTTCGGCGGCGCCGGGCACGCGGCCCTGCTCGCCGCCTACCGGCAGGCGTACGCGGAGCTCGTCGCCGTCCGCGCCGAGCTGGCCGCGTGGGAGCAGGCGGCCGGGGAGCGCGAGCACGAGATCGCGGCGCTGCGCACCGGGCTGGACCAGATCGACGCCCTCGAGCTCGAGCCCGGCGAGGACCGCGCCCTGCGCGAGGAGGCCCTGCGGCTCGGCCACGTCGAGGAGCTGCGGGTGGCCGCGGGCCGCGCGCACGAGGCGCTGACGGGCGACATGGACGCGGCCGACGTGCCCGACGCGACCACCCTCGTCGACGACGCACGCCGCAGCCTCGAGCACGCCGCCGAGAACGACCCCGCCCTGGACGGCTGGGCGGCCCGCCTCGCGGAGGCGTCCTACCTCCTCTCCGACGTCGCCACCGAGCTCGCGGCCTACCTCGCCTCCCTCGACGCCGACCCCGCCCGCCTGGCCGCCGTCCACGAGCGACGCGCCGCCTTGGGGGAGATCACCCGCACGTACGGGCCCGACGTCGACGCCGCCCTGGCCTGGGCCGAGAAGGCCCGCGCCCGCCTCGCCTACCTCGACGGCCCCGAGGACACCGCGGAGGTGCTGCGCCAGCGCCTGGACCGCGCCGAGCAGGCCGCGGCCCGCGCGGCGGGCGCCCTGACCGCCTCCCGCCGCGGAGTGGGCGACGCCCTCTCGCGCGCCGTCGACGGCGAGCTCGCCGGCCTGGCCATGACGGGCGCGCACCTGAGCGCCCGGCTGACCCCGCTGGAGGCGGCGGGCCCCCACGGCGCGGAGGCCGTCGAGCTGCTCCTCGCGGCGCACCCGGGCGCCCCCGCGCGGCCGCTGGGGCAGGGCGCCTCGGGCGGCGAGCTCTCCCGCGTCATGCTCGCGATCGAGGTCGCGCTCGCCCTCTCCGACGCCGGGACGGGGGCCGCCGAGATGCGGACCTTCGTGTTCGACGAGGTCGACGCGGGCGTGGGCGGACGGGCAGCCGTCGAGGTGGGCCGGCGCCTCGCGCAGCTCGCCCGCGGCGCCCAGGTCGTGGTCGTCACGCACCTCGCCCAGGTCGCCGCGTTTGCCGACCGGCACCTCGTCGTGAGCAAGAACACCCCGGGCGACGAGGCCGTCGTCACCGCGACGGACGTGACCAGCGTGGAGGGCCCGGATCGCCTGCGGGAGCTCGCCCGGATGCTCTCCGGGCAGGACGACTCCGACACCGCCCTCCGGCACGCCGCTGAGCTTCTCGAACGGGCGAGCGTGCGACCATGAGCCGGTGACTGCCCTCTTCCGACGACGCCGTGCCGTGCTCGAGAGCGGGTCCGGGACGTCCGGGCCCGCCCGCGTCGACGCCCGGACCAAGAACCTGACCAAGCGTCTGCAGCCGGGCGACGTCGCGGTGATCGACCACGAGGACCTCGACCGGGTCTCCGCCGAGGCGCTCGTCGCGTGCAAGCCGGTCGCGGTGCTCAACGCCGCCCGCTCCACCTCGGGGCGGTACCCGAACCTCGGGCCGGGCATCCTCGTCGACGCCGGCATCCCGCTCGTGGACGACCTCGGCCCCGCGGTCATGTCGGTGCGCGAGGGGCAGCACCTCGACGTCAGCGGCAACGAGGTCCGGGCGGGCGACGAGCTCGTGGCCGAGGGCACGGCCCAGGACCCCGAGACCATCGAGAAGAACATGGCCGAGGCCCGTGAGGGGCTCTCCGTCCAGCTCGAGGCGTTCGCCGCGAACACCATGGACTACGTCCAGCGGGAGCGCGAGCTGCTCTTCGACGGGGTCGGTGTGCCCGAGGTCCGCACGTCGTTCGAGGGCCGTCAGGCGCTGGTGGTGGTGCGGGGGTACCACTACAAGGAGGACCTCGCCATGCTGCGCTCCTACATCAGGGAGTACCGGCCCCTCCTCGTCGGGGTCGACGGCGGCGCCGACGCCATCCTCGAGGCCGGCATGAAGCCGGACATGATTGTCGGGGACATGGACTCCGTCTCCGACAAGGCGCTGCGCTCGGGCGCCGAGATCGTCGTGCACGCCTACCGGGATGGCCGCGCCCCCGGGCAGCAGCGCGTCCAGGACCTCGGCGTCGAGCACGTCGTCTTCCCGGCCACCGGCACGAGCGAGGACATCGCGATGCTGCTCGCCGACGACCTCGGCGCCGAGCTCATCGTCGCCGTGGGCACGCACGACACCATGGTCGAGTTCCTCGACAAGGGCCGCTCGGGCATGGCCTCGACCTTCCTCACCCGCCTCCGGGTGGGCAGCAAGCTCATCGACGCCAAGGGCGTCTCCCGCCTGTACCGCACCCGCATCTCGACCTGGCAGCTGGTGCTCCTCGCCCTCGCCGGGCTGCTGGCGCTCTTCGTCGCCCTGGCCGCGACCAACGTCGGCCAGACCATCTTCGGGCTGTCCGGCGCCTGGCTCGACGACCTCGTGAACTTCTTCCGGTCGCTGGTGGGGCTCGCCCCCACGGCGCCGGCGTCCTGACCAGAAGGAGAATTGGACCGTCGTGATCGACTTCCGCTACCACCTCGTCTCGCTCATCGCGGTGTTCCTGGCCCTCGCCGTCGGGATCGTCCTCGGTGCCGGGCCGCTGCGGGACACCATCGGTGACACCCTCACCGGTCAGGTGCAGGACCTGCGCGCCGACCGGGACCGGCTGCGCGGCGAGCTCGCGGCCGCCGAGACGGACGCCGCCGAGCGCACGACCTACCTCGAGGACTCCGCGCCGGTGCTCCTGGCGGGCACCCTCGCCGACCGGTCGGTCTCCCTCGTGACCCTGCCGGGCACCAGCGAGGACGACGTCCAGGCGGTCCGGGACCGGCTCGCCCAGACGGGCGCCCGGCTCGTGAGCCAGGTCGCCGTGACCGACGCGTGGACCGACCCGAAGAGCCAGTCGTTCCGCCAGACGTTCGCCGGCCAGATGCTCGGCTACCTCGCCCCGGCGCCGGCCGCCGACGCCAGCACCGAGTCGATCTTCGGCCTCGCCCTGGCGCACGCGCTGACCGACGGCGAGGGGGGCGCGTTCACGCCGAACGCGTCGACGCTCCTGGACCTGCTGACCTCCGCGGACGCCCCGCTCGTCTCGGTCACCACCGAACCCTCCGGGCCCGCCGACGCCACCATCCTCGTCGGCCCCCGAGCCGCCGAGCAGCCCGCCGAGGATGTTTCGCCCAAGGACTCCGACGCCGCGAAGAACGTCCTCGCCAGCCGGGTGCAGCTCGCCGAAGCGCTGGCGACCGTGTCCGGGTCCGTGACCGTGGGCGCCGCCGCGTCGGACCTGGACCTCGTCGGCGCCGTGCGGGCGGACGACGGCGCCGCCGGGGTCGTCACCACCGTGGACTCGGTGGGGGAGATCACCGCCGCCATCAGCACGCCCCTCGCCGTCGCCGTCGCGCTCTCGGGGGGTCACGACCACTACGGATTCGAGCGCGGCGCGGTCGAGGCCGTGCCCCCGCGGGTGGAGCTCGCCCCGGCGGCCCCGGCGTCCGCGGACGCCGGCCAGCCGAGCACCGAGGAGCCGGCCACCGACGGTGCGGCATGAGCCGGCTGCTCGATCTCGCGCTGCCCGCCGCGGTGGGCGCCGCGAGCACCGCGCTGGCCGCCTCCGCCCTGGAGCGCCGCCCACCCGGCGGGCGCGCCCGGTGGGAGCGGACGAACTTCTCCGGGCGCACCGTCAGCCTCCTCGGCGGCGCCGCCGTTGGTGCCGCCGCGCTGACCGCTCCGCTCGCCGCGGTGGCCACCACGGGCCGTGCCGCGGTCGCGGCGTCCGTCGCCGCCGGCTCCGGGGCGGCCATGGGCCTGCTCGACGACATGGGTGAGCGGCCCGCCGACGCGGGTCCCGCCAAGGGCCTGCGCGGGCACCTCGGCGCGCTGCGCCAGGGGCGCGTCACCACCGGCACCTGGAAGATCGCGGGGATCGGGGCCGGCGCCCTCGTCGCCGCCGCGATGGTCACACCGCCTGGGCGCGGCGGCACCGCGCGCGCCCTCGAGACGCTCGCCGGCGCCGCCCTCGTCGCCGGGACCGCGAACCTGCACAACCTTTTCGACCTCCGGCCCGGCCGGAGCCTGAAGGTCGCCGCCGGCATCAGCGCGCCGCTCGCGCTCGCCGCGCCGGGCTCCCGGCACGGGACCCTCGCCGCCACGGCGCTCGGCATCGCCGGCGCCGGGCTCCCGGACGACCTCGCCGAACGCACCATGCTCGGCGACACCGGCGCCAACGCCGTCGGCGCCCTGGTCGGCACCGCCCTCGCCGCGCACCCCTCCCGCGCGCTGCGGGCGGGCGCGCTCACCGCCGTCGTCGCCCTGACGCTGCTGAGCGAGCAGGTGAGCTTCTCGGGCGTCATCGAGTCCAACCCCGTGCTGCGCCGCCTGGACGCACTGGGCCGGCGGGCCCGCTGACCAGGCCAGGCACGCGTCGATGACCCCCCGACTGCGCGCCGCCCTCGGCGGTGTCCTCGGCGCCGCCGGCATGATCGCGGTTCTCACCCTGCTCTCCCGGGCCGTGGGCTTCGTCCGCTGGCTCGTGCAGTCGTGGACGCTGGGCGCCTCGGCGACCTCCACGGCCTACGCGACGGCCAACACCGTGCCCAACGTGCTGTTCGAGGTCGCCGCCGGCGGGGCGCTCGCCGGCGCCGTCGTCCCGCTGCTGGCCGTCCCGCTCGCCCGGCACCTGCGCGGCGACGTCGACCGCACCGCCTCGGCCCTGCTGGGCTGGACCCTGCTCATCCTGGTGCCCCTGGCGGCCGCCGTCGTCGCGCTGGCCGGGCCCGTCGCCGCGCTGCTACTCGGCCCCGGCGCCGGCGGGGCCCAGCACGACCTCACCACGTCCCTGCTGCGGGTCTTCGCGCTCCAGGCACCGCTGTACGGCGTCGGCGTGGTCCTGTCCGGGGTGCTGCAGGCCCAGAAGAAGTTCTTCTGGCCCGCCGTCGCCCCGCTGCTCTCCTCCGCCGTGGTCATCGGGAGCTATCTCGCGTTCGGCGCCCTCGCGGAGGGCCACCAGGACGACCCCGGCGCCCTGGCGGGCGCGGCCGTCGCCTGGCTGGCCTGGGGGACGACCGCGGGCGTGGCCGCCATGAGCCTGCCCCAGCTCGTTCCGGTGCTGCGCTCCGGGGTGCGGCTGCGCCCCGCCCTGCGCTTCCCGCCCGGCGTGGCGCGGCGGGCCGGGCACCTGGCCCTGGCCGGCATCGGCGCCCTCCTGGCGCAGCAGGTCAGCGTCGTGGTGGTCCTGCGCCTGGCCAACGGTCACGGCGTCGACGGCACCTTTAACGTGTTCCAGTACGCCCAGGCCGTGTACTACCTGCCCTACGCGGTCCTTGCCGTCCCGCTGTCCACCGCCGTCTTCCCCCGCCTGGCCGCCCGCGCCGCCGACCGCACCGGCTTCGCCGCCATGGCCGCCGGCTCCACGCGCGCCGTCGTCGCGGCCGCCCTCGTCGGCCTCGCCCTGCTCGTCGCCGTCGCCCCGGCCGCCACGGCCGTCTTCTCCCTGCGCCAGGAGATGAGCGGCATGACCGCCGCGGTCACCGGCCTCGCGCCGGGCATCGTGGGCTACGCGCTGATCTTCCACCTCTCCCGCGCGCTGTACGCCGTGGACCAGGGTCGCGCCGCCGTGGCGGCGACCGCCACCGGATGGGTGAGCGTGGCGCTGGCGTCCTGGGCGGCCGTCGAGCTCCTCGCGCCGGACGGCGGCAACGGGCCCGGCACGCTGGTGGGCCTGGCGGCGGGCTCGAGCGCCGGGATGGTCGTCGCCGGGGTGCTGCTCGTCCTGGCCGTGCGCCGGGTCGGCGGCGCCGGGGCGCTGACCGGGCTGGGGCGCACCGTCGTCGTGGCCGGTGTGGGCGCCGCCGCGGGGGCCGTGCTGGGCCGCCTGGTGGTCGACGCGCTGCTCGGCGGGCTCGGCGACGGCCTCGTGGCGGCGGTAGTCGCGGCGCTGCTCGGGGCGCTGGTGTCCGCCGGCCTGACCGCCGTCGCGGTCCTGGCGTTCGACCGGGGGACCTGGCGCGTCGGCTCCTGGGCGCGGGACGCCGCCGTCCCGGCCTGAGCGATCGTCCCGGCCTGAGCGATACTGGGGCTCGTCGCCAGCCACGAGAAGAGGACGCATGCGGGTGCTGCAGCTGACCGGGTCGAGCGCCGGAGGGGTGGCACGCCACGCCCGTGAGATCAGCGCGCTGCTCGCCGCCGGGCCGGTGCCCGGTGGGCCGGAGCCTGCTGGGCCGGTGCCTGGTGGGCCGGAGCCTGCTGGGCCGGTGCCCGGTGGGCCCGCCCGCCACGGGGACCGCGGGGCGGAGGTGATCCTCGCGGGCCCCGCCGACGTGGTCGGGCCCATGGCCGAGGAGGACCTCCCCGGCGCCCGGTCGGTGCACACCACCGTCGTGGAGATCGCCGACCGCCCCCAGCCCCAGGACGCGCGAGCCGTCGCCCGCGTGCGCGAGCTCGCGGCCGGGGCCGACGTCGTTCACGCCCACGGGCTGCGCGCCGGCGCGATGGCCGTCCTCGCCGTGCGCACCCTCGGGGTCGCGCGGCCGCGCCTGGTCGTGACCGTGCACAACCTGCCCGTCGGGGGCCCGCGCGTGCAGGCCGTGGCGGGCGTGCTCGAGAAGGTCGTCGCGCGCGGGGCCGACGCCGTGCTCGCCGTCAGCGGCGACCTCGTGGCCCGCATGCGCACCCGGGGCGCGCGCGACGTACGGCGGGCGCTCGTGCCGGCGCCGGCGCGTCCGGTCCCCGGAACGGCGCCGGAGGACGTGCGCCGCGACCTGGGCCTGGCGCCGGGCGAGCGGCTCATCCTGACCGTGGCGCGGCTCGCGCCGCAGAAGGGCCTGGACCTCCTGGCCGACGCCGCGGGCCTTCTCGCCCGCGCCGACCCTGCCGACGCTGCTGACCGCGCCGACGCTGCTGACCGCGCCGACCCTGCTGACCGCACTGACCGCGCCGACCGTACCGACCGCGCCGACCCTCCTGACCGCGCCGCCCCTGGGGCGGCCGCGTGGCGGTGGGTCGTCGTGGGCGACGGGCCGTTGCGCGAGGACCTCGCCGAGCGGGTGCGCGCCGAGGGCCTGCCCGTCCACCTGGCCGGCCGCCGCGACGACGTCCCGGCGCTGCTCGCGGCCGCCGACGTCGTGGTCTCCACCGCCACGTGGGAGGGGCAGCCCATCGCGGTCCAGGAGGCGCTGCGCGCCGGCGCGCCCGTCGTCGCCACGGACGTCGGCGGCACCCGGGAGGTCACGGGGGACGCCGCCGTGCTCGTGCCCGGCGGCGACGCCGAGGCACTCGCCGCGGCCGTGCGCGCCATCCTGGACGACGACGACCGGCGCGCGGGGCTGCGCGTGACGGCACGGGAGCGGGCCGCGACCCTGCCCGGCCCCGCGGAGGTGCTCGCCCAGCTGACCGCGGTGTACGCCCGCCCCTAGGGGGCGCCCAGGCACGGCATCTGGGCGCAGAGCTCGCGGGCCCCGCCCATGTCGCCCGCGGCGAAACTGCTGACTTCGGGTGGGGGCGTCGAGTGGCACGAAAGGGCTCGGACCCTCCCGGCGCGGCGGCCCGGGCACACAGGAGCTGTGGCCCCCGGGCGGCGTCGCACCGCAGGTGGGTGATCCCACACCCGGGGCGGCAGGCCGGCTGGGCGTGTCGAGGGACCGGGATGCTAGGGTAAAAATCCGTGGTCACCCAACAGACCCGGCTTCCCGGGAACCAGGCCAGCATCCCCCGCCAGATCTTCGTCACCGGCGGGGTCGCGAGCTCGCTGGGGAAGGGGCTGACGGCCTCGAGCCTCGGCCGTCTCCTCCGCTCACGAGGTCTGCGGGTGGTGATGCAGAAGCTCGACCCGTACATCAACGTCGACCCCGGGACGATGAACCCGTTCCAGCACGGCGAGGTGTTCGTCACCGACGACGGGACCGAGACCGACCTCGACATCGGCCACTACGAGCGCTTCCTCGACACCGAGCTCTCGGGCCGGGCCAACGCGACGACCGGGCAGGTCTACTCCACGGTCATCGCCAAGGAGCGCCGCGGCGAGTACCTCGGCGACACGGTGCAGGTCATCCCGCACATCACCGACGAGATCAAGACCCGCATGCGGGCCCAGGCGGAGCCCAGCGACGGGCAGGAGCCGCCGGACGTCATCATCACCGAGATCGGTGGGACCGTCGGCGACATCGAGTCCCAGCCGTTCCTCGAGGCCGCCCGCCAGGTCCGTCAGGACATCGGCCGCGAGAACGTGTTCTTCCTGCACGTCTCCCTCGTGCCCTACCTCGCCGCCAGTGGTGAGCTCAAGACGAAGCCCACGCAGCACTCGGTGGCTCAGCTGCGTTCCATCGGCATCCAGCCCGACGCCGTCGTATGCCGATCCGACCGCGAGCTCCCCGAGAGCCTCAAGGCGAAGATCGCGCTGATGTGCGACGTCGACCGCGAGGCCGTCATCACCTGCCAGGACGCGCCGAGCATCTACGAGATCCCCGCGGTCCTGCACGCCGAGGGCCTCGACGCCTACGTGGTGCGCCGCCTGGGCATGAGCTTCCGCGACGTCGACTGGACCGTGTGGGACCGCCTCCTCGAGCGGGTCCGCCACCCCAAGGAGCACGTCGAGATCGCCCTGGTGGGCAAGTACATCGACCTGCCCGACGCGTACCTCTCGGTGACCGAGGCCATGCGCGCCGGCGGGTTCCACCACCGCGCCAAGGTCCACATCCGCTGGGTCGCCTCCGACACGTGCCAGACCCCCGAGGACGCCCGCAAGGCGCTCGACGGCGTCGACGCGGTCCTCGTCCCCGGCGGCTTCGGGATCCGCGGCATCGAGGGCAAGCTCGGCGCGCTGCGCCACGCCCGCGAGAACCAGATCCCCACCCTGGGCATCTGCCTGGGCCTGCAGTGCATGGTCATCGAGGTCGCGCGCAACCTCCTGGGCCTGGACGAGGCGAGCTCCACCGAGTTCGACCCCGGCACACCAGACCCGGTGGTGGCCACCATGGAGGAGCAGCTCGCGATCGTCGGCGGCGAGGGCGACCTGGGCGGCACCATGCGCCTTGGCCGGTATGAGGCCGTGCTCAGCCCCGGCTCCCTGGCCGAGGAGGTCTACGGCGCCGACCGCGTCAGCGAGCGGCACCGCCACCGCTACGAGGTCAACAACTCCTACCGCGACTCCCTCGAGAAGGCCGGGCTGAAGATCTCCGGCCGCTCGCCCGACTCCTCCCTGGTGGAGTTCGTCGAGCTCGACAGGTCCCTGCACCCGTACTACATCGCCACCCAGGCGCACCCGGAGTTCAAGTCCCGGCCCACCCGCGCCCACCCGCTGTTCGCCGGCCTCGTCGGCGCGGCGCTCGACCGCCAGCGCGCCACCCGGCTCCTCGAGCTCGACGAGCCCGAGGACATCGGCCTCGAGCACGCCGAGCCGGTCGGGGCCGTCGCCGACGGCCGCGGCGAGGCGGGCACCGAGGAGTGAGCCCGGCCGACGCCAAGGACACCACCCGCGAGGTCGTCTCGCACACCGTGCTCCACGAGGGCAAGGTCTTCGACCTCGTCTCCGACCGGGTGCGGCTCTCCGCCGACGACGGCGCCCCCGTGGTCCGCGAGTACCTGGCCCACCCCGGCGCGGTCGCCGTCGTCGCGCTACGGGACGGCGCGCGGGGGGAGGAGGTGCTGCTCATCCAGCAGTACCGGCACCCGGTGCGCGCGCTGCTCTGGGAGATCCCCGCGGGGCTCCTCGACGTCGACGGCGAGGACTACGCCGCGGCGGCCGCTCGCGAGCTCTACGAGGAGGCGGACGTCCGTGCCGGGCGGTGGGACGTGCTCGTGGACTACTTCACCTCGCCGGGCGGCTCGGACGAGTCGTTGCGGATCTACCTCGCACGTGACATCACCGACGTCGACGACCACGAGCGGCACGAGCGCGAAGACGAGGAGCGGGACATGCCCACGCGGTGGGTGCCCCTCGACGACGCGGTCGCGGCCGTGCACGCCGGTCGGGTGCACAACCCCAGCGCCGTCGTCGGGATCCTTGCCACGGCCAGCGCCCGCGCGCGCGGCTGGGCGCCGCTGCGTCCCGCCGGCGCCGAGTGGATGCGCTGACGCCGGGAAGAGCAGGGGTGAGCGCCGCCGACGGTGGTGAGCATCCTCGAGTGCCCCGAAGGTGGTGAGCGGTCAAGTCCTAGCAGTTGCGAGGACTTGACCGCTCACCGCCCCAAGATGGGGGACCGCTCACGACCCGCACGATGCGGGGGAGGCCTGCGCGCCAGACGCGTGGTCAGGGCTCCCGGCGCGTGTAGAAGGCGCTGCAGGCGTATGTCGTGGCGACCACCACGAGGGCGGCGCCGAGCATGTGCACGCCCACCAGGATCTCGGGCAGGCCGAGGAAGTGCTGCGTGTATCCCACGACGCCCTCGAGGACCACCACCGCCAGGAGCCACCGCCAGGCGCCGCGGGCGCGGTCCAGAGCGGCGTCGCCGGCCCTGCGGCGCAGGAGCACGGCCACGACGGCGGCGGCGATCACGAACAGCCACACCGAACCGGAGTGCATGCGGGTCACCACGAGCGGGTCGAGGGCGTAGCGGTACGCCGCGTCCGCGTCGCCGGAGTGCGGGCCCGCGCCGGTGACGATCGTGCCGAGGGTGACGACCAGCGCGGCGAGCGGCGTCAGCACCCACGGGGCGGCCCGAAGCCCGCCCGCCGCCACCGGCACCGCCGGGCCGTCGGCCTGGCGCAGCCGCACGAGGAGATACGTCGAGACGGCCACGAGCGCCAGCGAGATGAGCAGGTGCGAGCCGACGATCGCCGGTGCGAGCTCGACCAGGACGGTGATGCCGCCGATGACCGCCTGGAGCACGATGCCGATCAGCGGCAGCCACGCCAGCCGCCGGAGCGCGGCGGGGCGCGCGGCCGTGGGCCGGCGGCGGTAGACCGCCCACACCAGGGCGACGGCGATGACGGTCAGCACCCCGGTGAGGGTGCGGTTCCCGAACTCGATGTACGGGTGGATCGACGTGGCGGCGTGGAGCTCGGGCGTGAAGGACCCCGGCTCGCACATCGGCCAGCTCGAGCAGCCCAGCCCCGAACCGGTCAGGCGCACGGCCCCGCCGGTGACGATGATCCCGACCTGGGCGACGAGGTTGGCCACGGCGAGGGCCCAGGTCAGCCGGTCCACGCGGTCGGCCGGCCTCGTCGCGCCCGCGGTGGCGCCGGTGCTGGGTTGGTCCTGGGGCCCGTGGCGCCGCCCCGCCTTCGTCGTCGTGCTCACGCCCCCAGGGTACGGGCGCCCGGAGACACCGGGGAAACGAGCAGGTTCAGTCCCAGCGGAAGAACCGGGCGGCGAGCCACGCGCCCCCGGCGGCCCATACGGCGAGCACGGCGACCGCGGCCAGGTTTAGGGACCCCGTCGTGGCCAGGGCCCGCATCCCCTCCCCGAGCGCGCCGGAGGGCAGCAGGAAGACGACGGCGGCCAGCGGCCCGGGCAGCGAGCTCAGCGGCAGCAGCAGGCCCCCGACGGCGGCCATGAGCACCCACAGCAGGTTCGCGACCGCGAGCACCGCCTCCGGCCGTAGCGTCCCGCCCACGAGCATGGCCAGCGCCACGAACGCCGCGGCGCCCAGCAGCATCAGGACGCCCGCCCCCAGGGCCACGCCCGGCCCGGCCCCGTGCCCGCGCCACCCCAGCCCCGCGGCGACCGCGACGAGCGTGACGGTCTGCACCACCAGCACCGCCACGACGGCGCCGAACTTGCCCGCCAGCAGGCCCCGCGGTCCGAGCGGGGTGGTCGCGAGCATGCGCAGCACGCCCCACCGCCGGTCGAAGGCGACGGCGATGGCCTGGGACGTGAAGGCGGTCGAGGCCACTGCGAGCGACAGCACGCCGGCCAGGGCCGCCGGCGTGCGGTCGGCGCCCGGCAGCGGGGCGGCGTCGACGCGCACCAGCACCACCAGGGCGATGACCGGCAGGATCAGGGTGAGCAGGAGCTGCTCACCGTTGCGCAGGACCGCCACGGTCTCGAACCGTGCCTGGGCGGCCACCCGGCGGCCGACCGTGCGGGCGGGGGAGGGCTGCGTCGCGGCACCCGTGCGCGCGCCGTTCACCTCGTTGGCCATCTGTGCGCCGTCCCTCTCGTTGGCCATCTGTGCGCCGTCCCTCTCGTCGTCCGTCCGTGCCCGGCTCACGCCTGCTCCTCCCCGGCCACCCGCAGCGCCCGCCCGGTCAGCTCGAGGAACGTGTCTTCCAGGGTCCGCCGGTGCAGGGAGACCTGAGCGCCGGCATACCCGGCCCCGGTCAGGGCGGCCCCGACGGCGGCGAGGGTGCCGCCGTCGACCACCCCCGCGGGCGTCGCGACCTCGACCCGGTCGTCGGCGGCGACGACGGCCAGCGCGGCCTGGCCGGCGCGGCCGAGCCCCGCGCCCAGGGCCGCGGCCACCGCCTCCGCCGTCGTGCCCGGTGGCGGTGCGACCTGGACCCGGGTGCCGCCGGTCAGCGCCTGCGGCGTGCCCTCGGCGATGACCCGGCCGGCGTCGATGATCACCACCTGATCCGCGAGCTCCTCGGCCTCGGTCATGAGGTGGGTGGTGAGCAGCAGGGACGTGCCCTGCGCGCGGAGCTCACGCAGGAGGTCCCAGACCGCCAGGCGCGACTGCGGGTCCAGCCCCGCGGACGGCTCGTCGAGGAAGACCAGCTCGGGACGGCCGATGACCGCCGCGGCGAGGGCCAGGCGCTGGCGCTGCCCGCCGGAGAGCCGGCGCACCGACGTGCGCGCGACGTCCTCCAGGCCGAGGCGCGTGAGCAGCGCGGCCGGCTCGAGCGGCCGGGCGTGCAGGCGGGAGAGGTGCTCCAGCACGGCGCCCGCCCTCGGCGCCATCGGCAGGCCGCCCTCCTGGAGCATCACGCCGACGCGCTCGCGCAGGTAGGCGTCCGCGCCGCGGGCGGAGCGGTCCGTGCCCAGCACCTCGACGGTGCCGGCGTCGGGGCGGCGCAGCCCCTCGCAGCACTCGATGGTGGTGGTCTTGCCCGCGCCGTTGGGACCGAGGACGGCGGTCAGCCGCCCGCGCTCCGCCGTCAGGGACAGCCCGCGGACCACCTCCCGCGGGCCGTAGGCCTTGCGCAGCCCCCGCACCGCCAGGGCGGGACCCGCGGGCGCCGGTGTGGGTGCGCGGTGGGAGGCTGCGGGGGAGTCGACAGGAAGGGCAGGCACCAGCACAGCGTAGGTGGCGCCGTGCCGCTCCTCACAGCCAGGTAAGTGTGTCCTTCCTTGCGGGGAAGGATTTAGGGAACGACAATGTTACCTAAAGACGGGGCGCGATCTCGGCCTCGTGAGCACCCCGCGGGCAGGGCCCGCGCGCACGAACCACCACGGCAGGAGGGAGGTCCACGCCCATGAGCACGTCCGTACCGGTCACCATCGGTCGACGGGGAGCGGTCGTCAACCCTGAGGCGGAGCCGCCCACCCACGAGCGCGTGCTCGAGCTCGTCGTCGAGCAGGGCCCCGTCAGCGCGGCGACGCTGGCGCGGGTGCTCGAGCTGACCCCGGCCGCCGTGCGCCGCCACATCGGGCACCTGGAGGCGCAGGGCCAGATCGTCGTCCACGAGCCGGCCGGAGCCGGCGCGCGCCGTCGTGGGCGCCCCGCCAGGCACTACGTCGCCACCGACGCCGGCCGCGCGGTCCTGACCGACGCGTACTCGGACCTCGCGACGCACGCCCTCGACTTCCTCGTCCAGGCCGCCGGTCCCGGCGCGCTGGACGCCTTTGCCGAGGCGCGGGTCGGCGAGGTCGAGCGGCGGTACGCCCCGCTCCTTGAGGTGGCCGGCCCGGCGCCGGCGGACAGGGTCCGCGCGCTCGCCGTGGCCCTGACCGCGGACGGCTACGCCGCGACCACGCGCACCGTGGGCCCGGAGGGCTTCGCGCTGCAGCTGTGCCAGGGGCACTGTCCCGTCCAGGAGGTCGCGAAGGCCTTCCCCCAGCTGTGCGAGGCCGAGACCCAGGCGTTCTCCCGCCTCCTCGGCGTCCACGTGCAGCGTCTGGCCACCATCAGCGGCGGCGAGCACGTCTGCACCACCCACATCCCTCTCTCCACGGTCCCCGTCCCGCGCGCCACCCAGCTGCGTGGCGCCCCGGGCCGCCGTTCCCAGACCACCACGTCGCCCGCGGGCGACGTCACGGAAGGAAACCGATGACAAGTCCCACCCAGCAGGCGGTCAAGGCGCAAGGCGCGCCGATGACCCAGGACGAGACGATCGCCTCGATCGGCAACTACAACTACGGCTGGCACGACGCCGACGACAAGGGCGCCAACGCCCGTCGCGGGGTGGATGCCGATGTGGTGCGCAACATCTCGGCCCTGAAGGACGAGCCGGAGTGGATGCTCAAGCGCCGCCTCAAGGCCCTGAACCTCTTCGACAAGAAGCCCATGCCCAGCTGGGGTGCGGACCTGAGCGGTATCGACTTCGACAACATCAAGTACTTCGTGCGCTCCACGGAGAAGCAGGCCACCACCTGGGACGAGCTGCCCGACGACATCAAGAACACCTATGACCGCCTGGGCATCCCCGAGGCGGAGAAGCAGCGCCTCGTCGCGGGCGTCGCCGCCCAGTACGAGTCCGAGGTCGTCTACCACCAGATCCGCGAGGACCTGGAGAAGCAGGGCGTGATCTTCCTCGACACCGACACCGGCCTGCGCGAGCACCCGGAGATCTTCGAGGAGTACTTCGGCTCCGTGATCCCGGCGGGGGACAACAAGTTCGCCTCGCTCAACACCGCCGTGTGGTCGGGCGGCTCCTTCGTCTACGTCCCCAAGGGCGTGCACGTCGAGATCCCCCTGCAGGCCTACTTCCGCATCAACACGGAGAACATGGGCCAGTTCGAGCGGACGCTGATCATCGCGGACGAGGGCTCCTACGTGCACTACGTCGAGGGCTGCACCGCGCCGATCTACAAGTCCGACTCGCTGCACTCGGCGGTCGTGGAGATCATCGTCAAGAAGGACGCCCGCGTCCGGTACACGACGATCCAGAACTGGTCGAACAACGTCTACAACCTGGTGACCAAGCGCGCCACGGTCGAGGCCGGCGGCTCCATGGAGTGGGTCGACGGCAACATCGGCTCCAAGGTCACCATGAAGTACCCGGCGGTCTACCTCATGGGCGAGCACGCCCGCGGGGAGACGCTCTCCATCGCCTTCGCCGGTGAGGGGCAGCACCAGGACACCGGCTCCAAGATGGTGCACCTGGCGCCCAACACGTCCTCCTCGATCGTGTCCAAGTCCGTCGCCCGCGGCGGCGGGCGCGCGTCCTACCGCGGCCTGGTGCAGGTGCTCGAGGGCGCCACCCACTCCAAGTCCAACGTGCTGTGCGACGCGCTGCTGGTGGACCAGATCTCCCGCTCCGACACCTACCCCTACGTCGACGTCCGTGTCGACGACGTCGAGATGGGCCACGAGGCCACCGTCTCGAAGGTGAGCGAGGACCAGCTGTTCTACCTGATGTCCCGCGGGATGCCCGAGACGGAGGCCATGGCGATGATCGTGCGCGGGTTCATCGAGCCCATCGCGCGCGAGCTGCCGATGGAGTACGCCCTCGAGCTCAACCGCCTGATCGAGCTGCAGATGGAAGGGGCCGTCGGCTGATGACCGCCGCCACAACGAACATGTCCACCGACCACTCCCGCGCCACCGCGGACGGCGCGCACACCCATGGCCGGGGCGGCACGCCCGAGGCCTCCCGCGGTGACCGCGCGACGTCCTTCGACCTGGCCGCGTTCAAGGTCCCCACGGGCCGCGAGGAGGACTGGCGGTTCTCGCCGGTCGACCGCCTCCAGCGGCTCTTCGCGGGCGGCCTGACGGGCACGGGCCCGAGCATCACGGTGGAGAAGGACGACGCCGTGCGCGTCGAGCGCGTCGGCCGCGACGACCCCCGCCTGGGGACCGTCGGAGCGCCCGGGGACCGCATCTCCGCCGTCGCGTGGGAGTCCTTCGGCGAGGCGACGGTCATCACCGTGCCGCGCAACCACGTGGGCGCGCAGCACACGATGGTCGCCATCAACGGCGACGAGCTCTCCGCCGCCGCGCCCGCCGCCCAGCACCTTCTGGTGGTCGCCGAGGAGCTCAGCGAGTCCCTCGTGGTCCTGGACCACCGCGGCACCGCCGAGGTGGCGCAGACCGTGGAGATCGACGTCCGTGACGGCGCGCACCTCACGCTCGTCTCCGTCCAGGACTGGGCGGACGGGGCCGTGCACGTGGGCAACCACCGCATCCGCGTGGGCCGCGACGCGCACCTCAAGCACATCGTCGTCACGCTCGGCGGGGACATCGTGCGCCTGACGCCGGACGTGGCCTTCGCGGCCCCCGGCGGCGACGTCGAGCTGCTCGGCCTGTACTTCACCGACGCCGGACAGCACCAGGAGCACCGCCTCTTCGTCGACCACGCCGTGCCCAGCTGCAAGTCCCGCGCCACCTACAAGGGCGCCCTGCAGGGCCAGGACGCGCACTCGGTGTGGGTGGGGGACGTCCTGATCCGCCACGAGGCCGAGGGCACGGACACCTACGAGCTCAACCGGAACCTCGTCCTGACCGAGGGCGCCCGCGCGGACTCGGTGCCGAACCTGGAGATCGAGACCGGGGAGATCGAGGGGGCCGGCCACGCCAGCGCCACCGGTCGCTTCGACGACGAGCAGCTGTTCTACCTGCGCTCGCGCGGGATCCCCGAGGCCGACGCCCGTCGCCTGGTGGTCCGCGGCTTCTTCGCCGAGCTCATCAACCAGATCGGCGTCCCGCTCGTCCAGGAGCGGCTGATGGCCGCCATCGAGGTCGAGCTCGACCGCACGATGGAGTCGGCGTCCCGATGAGCGCCCAGCACGCCTGCGACACCGCCGACCTCGAGCCCGGCGAGGCCATGCGCCTCGAGCTCGAGACGGCGGACGGCTCGCCCCTGCCCGTCGCGCTCGTGCGCGACGAGGAGGGGGAGTTCCACGCCATCTCGGACATCTGCTCGCACGGGCAGGTGAACCTCTCCGACGGCGAGGTCGAGGGCTGCACCATCGAGTGCTGGCTGCACGGGTCGACCTTCGACCTGCGCACCGGCAAGCCGCTGAGCCTCCCGGCCACGCGGCCCGTCCCCGTCTACGCCGTGACCCTGGACGGGGAGCGCGTCCTGGTCGACGTCGACGCCACCGCCGACGTCCCCAGCTGACGCCCCCGTCCCCCCGCCTCCTGAAGGAAGAGAAGAAACCCTCTGATGTCCACCCTTGAGATCAAGAACCTGCACGTCAGCGTCGAGACGAACGACGGCCCCAAGCAGATCCTGCGCGGCGTCGACCTGACCATGAACTCCGGCGAGATCCACGCGATCATGGGTCCCAACGGCTCGGGCAAGTCCACCATGGCGTACACCATCGCCGGGCACCCGAAGTACACCGCCACCGAGGGCCAGATCCTCCTCGACGGCGAGGACGTCCTCAAGATGACCGTGGACGAGCGCGCCCGCGCCGGCCTGTTCCTGGCCATGCAGTACCCGGTCGAGGTCCCCGGTGTCACGGTGTCGAACTTCCTGCGCACCGCGAAGACCGCCGTCTCCGGCGAGGCCCCGGCCCTGCGCACCTGGGTCAAGGACATGAAGGGCGCCATGGCCAAGCTGCGCATGGACCCCGAGTTCGCCCAGCGCGACGTCAACCACGGCTTCTCCGGCGGCGAGAAGAAGCGCCACGAGATCCTCCAGATGGAGCTCCTCAAGCCGAGCTTCGCCGTGCTGGACGAGACCGACTCCGGCCTGGACGTCGACGCCCTGCGCGTCGTCGCCGAGGGCGTCAACCGCGTGCACGCGGACTCCGGGCTGGGCGTCATGCTCATCACGCACTACACGCGGATCCTGAACTACATCAAGCCCGACTTCGTCCACGTCTTCGTCGACGGCCGCGTCGCCGACGAGGGCGGCCCCGAGCTCGCCGACCGGCTCGAGGCCGAGGGCTACGACCGCTACCTGACCACCACGGTCTGAGAGGCCACACACGCATGACTGCTGCCGGAACGTCCCCAGCGGTGGCCGCCCAGCGGCCCGCCGGCCCCGCCCGCTCGCTGAGCGCGGCGGAGCTGGCGGCCGTGCGCGCGGACTTCCCCCTGCTGGGGCGCACCGTGCGTGACGGCCGGCCGCTGGTCTACCTCGACACCGCCGCGACGTCGCAGAAGCCCCAGTGCGTCATCGACGCCGAGACGGACTTCTACGAGCGGACCAACGCCGCCGTGCACCGCGGCGCGCACCAGCTCGCGGAGGAGGCCACCGAGGCCTACGAGGCGGCCCGCGCGGCTGTCGCCGCGTTCGTGGGGGTGGGCGACGACGAGATCGTGTGGACCAAGAACGCGACGGAGGGTCTGAACCTCGTCACGTACGCGATGTCCAACGCGGCGCTGGGGCGCGGCGGCGACCGGGCCCGCGAGCTCTTCGGCGTGGGGCCCGGGGACGAGATCGTCGTCACCGAGGCCGAGCACCACGCCAACCTCGTGCCGTGGCAGGAGCTGTGCGCGCGCACCGGCGCGCGCCTGCGCTGGATCGGCCTGACCGACGAGGGGCGCCTGGACCCGGGCACCTTCGACGTCATCACCGAGCGCACCAAGGTCGTGGCCCTGACCCACGCGTCCAACGTGACCGGCGCCGTCAGCCCGGTGGCCGACGTCGTGGCGCTGGCCCGCCGGGCCGGCGCGCTGGTGGTGCTGGACGCCTGCCAGAGCGCCCCGCACCTGCCCCTCGACCTGAGGGCGCTGGACGTGGACTTCGCCGTGTTCTCCGGGCACAAGATGCTCGGCCCGACGGGCGTCGGCGCGCTGTACGGCAAGCGCGAGCTGCTCGCGGCCATGCCGCCGTTCCTCACGGGCGGGTCGATGGTGCAGGTCGTGACCATGGAGGCGACGACCTACGCCGAGCCGCCCGCCCGGTTCGAGGCCGGCACCCAGATGGTCGCCCAGACCGTGGGGCTGCACGCGGCCGTCGACTACCTCGCCGAGCTCGGCATGGACGCGGTCGCCGCGCACGAGACCGAGCTGACCGCGCTGCTGCTCGAGGGGATGGCCTCGGTCCCCGGCGTGCGGGTCCTCGGCCCGGCGGACCCGCGCGACCGGCTCGCCGTCGTCGCGTTCGAGGTGGACGGGGTGCATCCCCACGACGTGGGGCAGGTTCTCGACGACGCCGGCGTCGCCGTGCGCGTCGGCCACCACTGCGCCCAGCCGGTCCACCGGCGCCTGGGGGTCAACGCCTCCGCGCGGGCGTCGGCCGGCGTCTACACCACAGCAGAGGAGATCGAGGTGTTCGTGGACAGGCTCGGCGGGGTCCGCCGCTTCTTCGGGGTGGACCATGGCTGACGCGATGGAGCAGCTCTACCAGCAGGTGATCCTCGACCACTCGCGCTCGCGCCACGGCGCCGGGGAGATCGAGCCGTTCGACGCCGAGTCGTTCCAGGTCAACCCCACGTGCGGCGACCAGGTGACCCTGCGGGTACGGCTCGAGCACACGGCGGGCGCCCCCACCGTCGCGCAGGTCGGCTGGGTGGGGCAGGGGTGCTCGATCTCCCAGGCGTCCCTCTCGGTGCTGAACGACCTCGTCACGGGGCAGGACATCGCCACGGTGGACCGCCTGAACGAGACGTTCCGCGAGCTCATGCACAACCGCGGCAAGGAGCTGGGGGCCGACAAGCAGGACGCCCTCGAGGACGCCGCGGCCTTCGTCGGGGTGGCCAAGTACCCCGCCCGCATCAAGTGCGCACTGCTGGGCTGGATGGCCCTGCGGGACGCACTCGCCCACGCCCTGACGGCAGAGCCGCAGGAACAGACCAAGGAGACCGCATGAGCGAGACCATCAACCCCTCGCCGGCCACGGCCGACGCCTCGCCGACCACGGCGGCCGACGTCGAGGAGGCGATGCGCGACGTCATCGACCCCGAACTGGGCATCAACGTCGTCGACCTCGGCCTGGTCTACGGCATCACCGTGGACCAGAACAGCGAGGCCGTCATCGACATGACCCTCACCTCGGCGGCGTGCCCGCTGACCGACGTCATCGAGGATCAGGCCTCCATGGCTCTGGAGGGCCTCGTGGCCGGGATGCGCATCAACTGGGTGTGGATGCCGCCGTGGGGGCCGGAGAAGATCACCCCCGACGGCCGCGAGCAGCTGCGCGCCATCGGCTTCAACATCTAGAGCTGGCAGGCCTGGACGGGCCCGCCCCGCGTCTCCCGCAGACGCGGCGCGGGGCCCGTCCGCGTGCCGGCTCGCGGCCCGTCCGCGTGCCGGCGCGGCCTGCGGCGTCCCGCCGGCACGGCCTGCGGCGTCCCGCCGGCACGGCCTGCGGCGTCCCGCCGGCGCGGGGCCTCGTGAGCCGCTCAGAGCTGGGCAGCGCCGAACGTGTCGCAGGCGGCCATCGTGCCCTGCTCGTACCCCGTGCTGAACCACCGCACCCGCTGCTCCGCGGAGCCGTGCGTCCACGTGTCCGGGTTGACCTGCTGCCCCGCGCCGGCCTGGATGCGGTCGTCACCGACGGCGGCCGCGGCGCCGAGCGCGTCCTGGACCTGCTGGCGGGTGGGCGGCTGGAGGAACGTCACGCCGGTCTCGGGGTCGACGACGTTGGCGGCGTGGCCCACCCACAGCCCGGCGTAGCAGTCGGCCTGCAGCTCCAGGCGCACGCCGTCGGAGCTCGCCCCGGTGCCCTGCCGGTCGATGGTGGCCATCGTGCCGACCTGGTTCTGGATGTGGTGGCCCCACTCGTGGGCCACGATGTACTCCTGCGCCAGCGGGGCGTTCTCGGCGCCGAGCTGCTCGAGCTGGTCGAAGAAGCCGGTGTCGAGGTAGACGCTCGTGTCGGGCGGGCAGTAGAAGGGCCCGACGGCGGAGGTGGCGTCCCCACACCCGGTCGTGACGGAGCCCGTGAAGGTCTGGAAGGCCGGCTGGGCGTACTGGATGCCGGCCTGCTCGGGCAGGGCCGCGCCCCAGTACGCGTCCAGGGCCTCGGCCGTGGCCACCATGCGGCACTCCACGTTGGTGTTCGCGGCCTCGGCGCCGACGCACTCCCCGGACGCCGCGCCGCCCTCCTGCGCGGGCGTGTCCCCGCCGACGAGGCCCGAGATGTTCGTTCCGGTCAGGAGGTAGACCACGAGCACCACGAGCCCCAGCCCGCCGCCGACGGCCGCGCCCTTGCCGCCGCGGGAGCGGCGCACCCGGTTGGGGTCGGTGCGGATGCCCTCGTTGAACGTCATGGTCGACAAACCTAGTCGCCGTCAGGGTCGGCGCCACCTCGAGGGCGACCTGGTGAGGAGATCGGGGATGGCCCTGCGGGGGAGCGTCTCGGGAAGCGCGCGGGCGGCCCGGGCACCGGCGGTCGTCCGTGTGACGCATCTTCCTCTGCCGGAATGGGGGGCCGCCGTACACTGGTGGGTGCGCGCCGGCGCGCTCCCCCCTTTCTTCACCATGTCTTGAGGTCTGCCTGTGATCACCGCCCACGACGTCTCCATGCGCATCGGCGCCCGGGAGCTCCTCCACGAGGCCTCCTTCCGTGTCGACACGGGAATGCGCATCGGCCTCGTGGGGCGCAACGGCGCCGGCAAGACCACCCTCACCAAGCTGCTCTCGGGGCAGGACGCCACCTCCTCGGTGGTCCAGCACACCGGTGAGATCGTGCGCACCGGCGAGATCGGCTACCTCCCGCAGGACCCCCGCACCGGGGACCTGCACGTGCTCGCCCGGGACCGGGTGCTCTCGGCCCGGGGCCTCGACGAGATCGTGACCCGCATCCGCGCGGCCGAGCAGACCATGGCCACGGCCACCGGCGCCGAGCAGGAGAAGGCCATCGCGCGCTACGGACGCCTGGACGCGGAGTTCGAGGCCCGCGGCGGGTGGGCGGCCGAGTCCGAGGCGGCGCGCATCACCTCCAACCTCGGGCTGCCCACCCGCGTGCTGGAGCAGCCGCTGGAGACCCTCTCGGGCGGGCAGCGCCGACGCGTCGAGCTCGCCCGGATCCTCTTCTCCGGCGTGGACACCCTCCTGCTCGACGAGCCCACGAACCACCTCGACCACGACTCGATCCTGTGGCTGCGCGAGTACCTGCGGAACTACTCGGGCGGCTTCATCGTCATCAGCCACGACGTCGAGCTGCTGCGCGAGACCGTCAACCACGTCTTCTACCTCGACGCCAACCGTGGCGTGCTCGACGTCTACAACATGACGTGGGACCTCTACGTCAAGCAGCGCGAGGCCGACGAGAAGCGCCGGCGCCGCGAGCGGATGAACGCCGAGAAGAAGGCCGGGACGCTCATGGCGCAGGCCAACAAGATGCGCGCGAAGGCGACCAAGACCGTCGCGGCGCAGAACATGGCCCGCCGCGCGGAGCGGCTCCTCTCCGGCCTCGACGAGGTCCGCCAGGCGGACAAGGTCGCGCACCTGCGGTTCCCGGACCCGGCGCCCTGCGGGAAGACCCCGCTGATGGCGGAGGGCCTGAGCAAGTCCTACGGCTCCCTCGAGGTCTTCACCGACGTCGACCTCGCGATCGACCGCGGCTCCAAGGTCGTCATCCTCGGGCTCAACGGCTCGGGCAAGACGACGCTGCTGCGCATCCTCGGCGGCGTCGAGGACCCCGACACCGGCGAGATCATCGCGGGCCACGGCCTCAAGGTCGGCTACTACGCCCAGGAGCACGAGACCCTCGACGTCGAGCGCACCGTGGTGGAGAACCTCCGCTCGGCCGCGCCGGACCTGGACGAGACGGGCGTGCGCAGCGTGCTCGGCTCGTTCCTCTTCTCGGGCGACGACGCGGACAAGCCGGCCAAGGTGCTCTCCGGCGGGGAGAAGACCCGCCTGGCGCTCGCGGTTCTGGTGGTCTCGTCCGCCAACGTGCTGCTCCTGGACGAGCCCACGAACAACCTCGACCCGGCCAGCCGCGAGGAGATCCTCGGTGCGCTGAGCACCTTCACGGGCGCCGTCGTCCTGGTGACCCACGACGAGGGCGCGGTGGAGGCGCTCAACCCCGAGCGCGTCCTGCTGCTGCCGGACGCCGACGAGGACCTGTGGAGCGACACCTACCTCGAGCTGGTCACCCTCGCCTGACGGGCGAGCCGGGGGCCGGTGCGGCGTTCGCCGCCGAGCCCCGGTGTGGCAGGGCGTCCGCTGGCGGGGTCGTGGACGCGTCCCCGTCGACCGCCGGCACGCTCGTGCCGGCCTGGCCCGCCCCGGCCTGCCCTGCGGCCGCGCCGTCCGCCGCCGGCGTGTCCTCTGGCCGCGGGGCGGCGGCGAGCTGCGCGTCGACGAGCGCGTCCTCCTCCACCTCGGCGCTGCGCGCGCGCCGCACGGGCGCGTGCCCGGCGTTCTCTGCCGCCTCGCGCCGGGCGAGGATCACGATCGCCGCGAGGGCGCCGGCCGCGAAGAACCACCACTGGAACGCGTAGGACAGGTTCGTGCCGTAGCTCGACTCGGGTCGGGTGTAGCCGCCCAGGGCCACCTGCGGCGCGGGGTCCTCGGACACGGCCTGCACATAGCCGTCCAGGACGGGCAGCGCGGCGACCTCGGCCAGGTCCGTGACCGTCGCGACGCCGGCGAGCACCTGGGTGGGCGCGAGGGTGTAGATCTGACCGGTCGGTGCGGCACGGTCGAACGGCTGCTCCGCCACCCGGAGCCGGCCCGTGACCGTCACGTCACCGGGTGGGGGCTGCGGCAGGTCGGCGCGGGCGGCCTCCCCGTCCTCGGCGGCGGCCCAGCCGCGGTCGACGACGACGAGCACGTCCTCGCCGCCGGCGCGGGCGACGAACGGGGCGATGACGTGCACGGCCGGGGTGCCGTCGACGGGGCGGTTGCGCAGCAGCACGGTGCCGCCCGGGGCGTAGTGGCCGGTGAGCTGCACGGGCCGCCACTCCTCGGCGGCCCGCACGGGCCCGGCGGGGGCGGGAAGGAGGTCCGTGAGCGCCACGGGCTCGGCGTCGTACGCGGCGGCCACCTGGGCGGCCTGCGCGGACCTGGTCTCGTACCGGCCCCACTGCCACATGCCGAGGAACACGCAGGCGACCGAGACGACGACCATCGCGCCGATGAGCCGCAGCCACCGGCCCGTGGTGAGGAACGCGTAGCGCCCGCGTCGGGCTTCCGGGCGGCTCACCCGTGCGTCTCGTCGAGCGCGTCCACGCCGATGACCTCGCGCAGGAACGACCGCGCGGAGAGGAACTGGCTCAGGTGCTCGCGGTGATCCTCGCAGGCCAGCCACACCTTCTGCCGGCCGGCGGTGTGCAGCCGGGGGTTGTTCCACACCAGGGCGTGCACGGCCGTGGCGCGGCACCCCTTGGCGCTGCACGTGAGGTCGCGGACGTCCTCCGGGGGTGCGGTGGCGTCCGTGGTCATCTGAGGTACTCCGTGTCGGGGTCGTAGGGGAGGGGCGCTGGACCGGGCGGCAGCTGGTGGTCCGGGCCCACGAGGGGCATGGGCAGGAGCGTCGGCGGCACCTCGCTGCGCTCACGGCCGGCGTTCGCCATGAGCACCGCGACCGCCGGGAGCACGGCCGCGCCCACCACGCACACCAGCTTCCAGGGGCCGGGGACCCACAGGAGCGCGAGCATGCACGCCGTCCGGATCCCCATCGAGATCAGGTACCGGACGGTGCGGTCGTGGACGTCCTCGGCCAGGGCCCGCGGGGCCGAGGTGATGGCCTGGACCGGCGAGCGCCGATCGCGACGGCCGCGTCTGCTCACCCCTCCAGGTTACGCCGGGCCCGTCGCGGGGGCCGCCCCGGGCCGCGGGATCGCGCCCGCCACGCCGCCCGGCGGCGGGCGCCCGCCAGGTCTCGTCGTCGGCCGACCGCCGCGTCGGCTACGGTTTCCCCGCAGCGACACGGACGTGAAGAGGAGATGTCGGGTGAGTGAGCAGAGCGGGCGCAGCGTCCTGGTGACCGGGGCGAACCGAGGGATCGGCCGCGCCATCGCGGAGCGGTTCGTGGCCGCCGGGGACAGGGTGGCCACGATCTACCGCTCGGGCGAGCTGCCCGACGGCGTCCTGGGCGCCCGGGGGGACGTGCGGGACACCGCGTCCGTGGACGCCGCGTTCACCGAGATCGAGGCCCAGCACGGCCCCGTCGAGGTCGTCGTCGCCAACGCCGGCGTCACGCGCGACCAGCTCCTCATGCGCATGAGCGACGACGACTTCGAGACGGTCATCGACACCAACCTCACCGGCGCGTTCCGTGTGGCCCGCCGGGCCAGCAAGGGCATGATCCGCGCCCGCCGCGGGCGCATCGTACTGATCTCCTCGGTCGTGGCCCTGTACGGCGGCCCCGGCCAGGTCAACTACTCCGCGTCCAAGGCCGGCCTGGTCGGCATGGCGCGCTCCCTGACCCGCGAGCTGGGCGGCCGGGGGATCACCGCGAACGTCGTCGCCCCGGGCTTCATCGACACCGCGATGACGCAGGCCCTGCCGGAGAAGCAGCAGGCCGCCTACCTCGGCGCCATCCCCGCCGGCCGGTTCGGTACGGTGGACGACGTCGCCGCGGCCGTGCAGTTCCTCGCCGGCCCCGACGCCGCCTACATCACCGGAGCCGTCATCCCCGTCGACGGCGGCCTCGGCATGGGCCACTGACGCACCCGCTCGCCGGGGCGCGGCCGCGCCATCCACCCACGCACGACACAGCTAGGAGAACAATGGGACTGCTCGAGGGCAAGACGATCCTGGTGACCGGGGTCCTCAAGGACAACTCGATCGCCTTCCACGTGGCGCGGATCGCGCAGGAGCAGGGCGCCAAGGTGATCCTTTCCTCCTTCGGCCGGCAGTTCCGGCTCACCGAGGTCACCGCGCGGCGCCTGCCCGAGACCGCCCCCGTGGTCCAGCTCGACGTGCAGAGCCAGGACGACCTCGACGGCCTGGCGGATGCCGTGCGTGAGCACACCGACCACCTCGACGCCGTCGTGCACTCCATCGGGTTCGCCCCGCAGTCCGTCATGGGCGGGAACTTCCTCAGCGGCGAGTGGAAGGACGTGGCCACCGCCATCGAGGTCTCCGCGTTCTCCCTGAAGTCCCTCGCCGTGGCGGCCAAGCCCCTCATGGGCGCCGGCTCCGCCGTCGTCGGCCTGACCTTCGACGCCAGCTTCGCGTGGCCGGTCTACGACTGGATGGGCGTGGCCAAGGCCGCCTTCGAGTCGACGTCGCGGTACCTCGCGCGCGACCTCGGCCGCGACGGCATCCGCGTCAACCTCGTCTCCGCGGGCCCGATCCGCACGACGGCGGCCACCTCCATCCCGGGCTTCGACCAGGTCGAGAGCGGCTGGGGCGAGCGGGCGCCGCTGGGCTGGGACGTCACGGACGCGGAGCCGACGGCCCGCACCGTCGTCGCCCTGTGCTCGGACTGGCTGCCCGCCACCACCGGCGAGATCGTCCACGCGGACGGCGGCGTGCACGCCATGGGCGTGTGATGAGCCACACCCTGGTACTGCTCCGGCACGCCAAGGCCGAGCCGGAGGGCGAGCTCGGTGACGCGCTGCGTCCGCTCGCGGCCAAGGGCCGCAAGCAGGCCACCAAGATGGGGGCGACGCTCGGCGACGTGACCGGGGCGGTCGACGTCGCGCTGGTGTCCTCCGCGCTGCGCGCCACCGAGACGCTCAAGCTCGTCCGGGGTGCGCTGACGGTGCGCGACCAGACCGTCGTCGAGGACCTCTACCACGCCGGTCCCCGGCAGGTCCTCGCCATGCTCCAGGAGGTCGACGAGGCCGCCGGGACGGTGCTCGTGGTCGGGCACGAGCCCACCATTTCCGGGCTGGCGTTCCTGCTCCACGACACCCGCGACGACCTGGCCCAGCAGGTGAGCCTGGGCGTGCCCACCGCGACCGCGTGCGTCCTCGAGGTGCCCGGCGCGTGGCGCGACCTCGACCGGTCCGCCGCCCACCTGGCGCGGCTGGTGCGCCCCTCGCACTGACCCGCCCGGGCTGCTGCGGCCGGCGGGGCGCCGGCTACAGCCCCAGCAGGCCGAGCACGGCGTCGAGGCGGGGGAAGGTGACCGCGGCGTCGGCCTCGGCCTGCACCACCGGCTTCGCGCAGAAGGCGACGCCCAGGCCGGCCGTCCCCAGCATGTCGAGGTCGTTCGCACCATCGCCGACGGCGACCACCCGCTCCAGCGGCACGCCGTCCGCGGCTGCCCACTCGCGCAGGTGCGACTCCTTGGCGGCGCGGTCCACGACGGCGCCCGACGTGCGGCCGGTGAGTCGTCCGCCGTCGACCTCCAGGACGTTCGCGACCATGTGGTCGATGCCCAGCGACTGCGCCAGGGGGGCGACGACCTCGGCGAACCCGCCGGAGACGACGCCCACCCGGCCGCCCGCGGCGTGCACGCCCACGATCAGCTCCGCCGCGCCGGGGGTCAGCCGCACGGCGGCGCGGACGTCCGCGAGGACCGCCACGTCCAGCCCGGCCAGGGTCGCGACCCGGTGGCGCAGGCTCGCCGCGAAGTCGAGCTCGCCGCGCATGGCGCGCTCGGTCACCTCGGCGACCTCCGCGCGGGTCCCCGCATGCTCCGCGAGCAGCTCGATGACCTCGGCCGTGATGAGGGTGGAGTCCACATCCATGACCAGCAGCCCGGGCCCGGCGGCGGCGAGCGGGCCCGCCGTCACGGCCGTGTCCACGCCCAGGGCGGTGGCCGGGCCGCGCAGCTCGGCGCCGACCGCCTCCACCCGCGCGCCGGGGCGCGGTGAGCCGGTCACCGCGAGGCCGAACCAGCCCTCCCGCGAGGTGTCGGTGACGACGACGCCGTCGGCGACGCGTCCGACGAGTGCGAGCGCGTGGCGCACGAGCGTCTCTGGGACCGGGCGTGGGGAGACGAGGCCCGCGCGGAGGACGGTGTCGGGGAAGGTCACGCGCGGCAGCCTACGGTCTCGGGCGTGGGCGACGACGGCGGCGTCCGCGGCGGCGCGGGGCGGCGGGCGGGCGCGACGACGGCGCGCGCCCGCCCGCCGGCTCAGCGGGTGACGACCTTGCCCTTGGGCACGACGGTGATGCCGGACTCCGTCACGGTGAAGCCGCGCTCCAGGTCGCGCGCGCGGTCGAGCCCGATCTGCGCCCCCTCCTCGACGCGCACGTTCTTGTCGAGGATGGCCCGCGAGACTGTCGCGTTCCGGCCGATGTCCACGCCGTCGAAGACCACGGAGTCACGCACCGAGGACCAGGAGTTCACGCGCGTGCCGGGGGAGAGCACCGAGCCGACCACCTCACCACCCGAGACGATCACGCCGGGGGAGACGAGCGAGTCGAGCGCGTGCCCGAGGCGCTCGCGGTGGCCGTAGACGAACTTCGCCGGAGGCAGCCCGGTGTAGCCGGTGAACAGGGGCCACGCGTCGTTGTAGAGGTTGAAGACGGGGAAGACGGAGATGAGGTCCTGGTGCGCCTCGTAGAAGGCGTCGACCGAGCCGACGTCCCGCCAGTAGTTGCGGTCGCGGTCCGTCGAGCCGGGGACGTCGTTGAAGGTGAAGTCGTACAGCCCGGCGGCGCCCTGGGCGACGAAGGCGGGCACGATGTCGCCCCCCATGTCGTGCTTGGAGCCCTCGTCCTTGGCGTCCCGGCTGACGGCGTCGATCAGCGCGTCGGCGTCCATCACGTAGTTGCCCATGGAGGCGAGGAACTCCTCGGGCGAGTCGGGCAGCCCCGGCGTGTCCTTCGGCTTCTCGATGAAGGCGCCGATCTTGTGCGGGTTGGCCTCGTCGGCCTGGATGACCCCGAACTGGTCGGACATCGACACCGGCTGCCGGATGCCCGCCACGGTGAGGGGGAACCCGGAGTCGAGGTGCTGCTCGACCATCTGGGAGAAGTCCATGCGGTAGATGTTGTCCGCGCCCACGACCACGACGATGTCGGGGCGCTCGTCGTGGACGAGGTTGAGGGACTGGTAGATGGCGTCCGCGCTGCCCAGGTACCAGTGCTTGCCCACCCGCTGCTGCGCGGGTACGGGAGCGACGTAGTTGCCCAGGAGGTTGGACATCCGCCACGTCTTGGCGATGTGGCGGTCCAGGCTGTGCGACTTGTACTGCGTCAGGACCACGATGTGGAGGTACCCGGAGTTCACGAGGTTCGACAGCGCGAAGTCGATCAGCCGGTAGATACCTCCGAACGGCACCGCGGGCTTGGCGCGGTCTTCCGTGAGCGGCATGAGCCGCTTGCCCTCGCCACCCGCGAGGACGATGGCCAGTACGCGTGGGGCTACCATCCCCTGACCATATTGCCGCGCGCCGTAACCGGCGAGCGAACGGCAACAAGTTGCACGATGTTAGGGAGATCACGCCCGGCAGGGCATGCTGAGGCGTCGCACCGAAGCGGCAGCCCGGCTCGCCGGGTCGAGACGAGAGGACCAGGTATGAGGGTCGACCTGCTCACCCGTGAATATCCACCGCATGTCTACGGCGGCGCCGGCGTCCACGTCACGGAGCTGGCACAGGTGCTGCGCAAGAGCATCGACGTGTGCGTGCACGCCTTCGACGGGCCCCGGCTCAACGGCGACTCGACCAACGCGGCCGAGGTCCCGGTCACGGGGTACGACTACCTCCCCGAGCTCCAGCACGCGAACGCCGCCCTGCGCACGTTCGGCGTGGACCTGCAGATCGCGGCCAACCTCAAGGGCACGGACCTCGTGCACTCGCACACCTGGTACGCGAACCTCGCCGGCACCCTCGGCGCCCTGCTCAACGACGTGCCCCACGTCCTCTCCGCCCACTCCCTCGAGCCGCTGCGGCCGTGGAAGGCGGAGCAGCTCGGCGGCGGCTACGCCCTGTCGAGCTGGGCCGAGCGCACCGCCTACGAGGGCGCCGCGGGGGTGATCGCCGTCTCCGCGGGCATGCGGGCGGACATCCTGCGCTCCTACCCGCAGGTGGACCCTGCCAAGGTGCACGTGGTGCACAACGGCATCGACCTCACCGGCTGGCGCCGGCCCGAGACCGAGGAGGAGAAGGCGGCCGCCGAGGTCACGCTCGCCCGGCTCGGCGTCGACCCCACCCGCCCCACCGTCGTCTTCGTCGGCCGGATCACCCGCCAGAAGGGGCTGCCCTACCTGCTGCGCGCCGTGGAGCTGCTGCCGCCCGAGGTCCAGCTCGTGCTCTGCGCGGGCGCCCCGGACACGGCCGAGATCGCCGCTGAGGTCACCGGGCTCGTCGAGGCCCTGCAGGACAAGCGCAACGGCGTGGTCTGGATCGAGGAGATGCTGCCGCGCCCCGAGCTGGTCGCGGTCCTCGCCGCGGGCACCGTGTTCGTCTGCCCGTCGATCTACGAGCCGCTCGGCATCGTCAACCTGGAGGCCATGGCCGTGAGCCTGCCGGTGGTGGGGTCCGCGACCGGCGGGATCCCCGAGGTGGTCGACGACGGCGTCACCGGCACCCTCGTCCCGCTCGAGCAGCTGGCCGACGGGACGGGCACCCCGCTGGACCCGCAGGCGTTCGAGCACGACCTCGCCGAGGCGCTCACCGCGATGGTGTCCGACCCCGAGCGGGCCGCCCGGATGGGCGAGGCGGCGCGGCGCCGCGTGGAGGACCACTTCTCCTGGGACGCCATCGGCCAGCGCACGATCGAGGTCTACGAGGCGGTCCTGAACCGGTAGCGGGACGCCGCCGGTCAGGCGGCTGACCGGTCCGTCGGGTGCCGGGCCGGTCAGGCGGCTGACCGGTCCATCAGGTGCCGGGCCGGTCAGGAGGCGGGGCGCGTCGCGCTCGCGGCGCACAGCGCGTGCCGCGCAGAGCGTTCCACGCGGGAGAGGGCGGCGCGGCGCTGGTGCGCCTGCGCCGCCGTCACCGCGCCGCCGTCGTCGCCGATCGCGAGGTCGACGATCGCCAGGACGCGCGCGGCCCGCTCCAGGACGTCCAGGCGGCGCGGGTCCAGACCCTGCGGCAGCAGCCGGTCCGGCACGGTGGCGAGCGACAGGTCGAGGAGATGGTCGGCGACGTCGGGCCGGTCGCGGGCGACGTCGAGCGCCTCGAGCACCTCGACGGCCTCGGTGAGCGCCCACTGGATCTCCCGCCGGGCGCTGGACAACGAGTCCACCCCGGCGAGCAGGAGGCTCGGGGCGGGCAGGAGGTCGGTGATGTCGTCGTCGACGGTCCACGTGACCAGCTCGCCCGGCTCCAGGAAGCTGCCGTAGCGCAGGCGCGTGGGCACGAGGACGCCGCAGGCCTCCGAGCCCCCGACCGGGCGGCGCACGAGCACGCCCTCGCCGGCGTCGAGCAGGTCCGCCGAGCGCATCGCCGGGGCGCCCATCGGGTCGCCGGGACGCGGCAGGATCGCCGCCGCCTCCTCGACCGGGACGAGCATGGCCAGCACGTCGGCGAGGGACTCGCCGGCGCTGTGCGCGGCGGCCGTCGGTGCCGGGCCCCGCCGGTGCACGAGGTGCGGCTCGTCGGTGCCGGTCACCGCCGCGGCGGCGCGCTGGGCGCTCGCGCCGTCGCCGACGGCGGGGAGCCACAGCGCCAGCGTGATCGACGCCGGGAGCTCCAGGATGGCAGGACCGGACATGGTCACCACGATACGAGGTGACCACGTCGGTGAACGCCCGTCCTGGCGCCGGTGCGCACGCGCCAGGACCCGCCCGTCGGCGTGCGCGCGCCGGACGGGCAGCCAGGTGTTCTAGGGTCGTGGGTATGGGTGATGTGCTCGAACTTGCCGAGGTCTCCGTGCGCCGGGGAGCCAAGACCATCCTCGACGGGGTGGACTGGTCCGTCAACGAGGGCGAGCGGTGGGTGGTCCTGGGCCCCAACGGCGCCGGCAAGACCACCGTGATCCAGCTCGTCGCCGGCCGCCTGCACCCCACGTCGGGCGCCGTGACGATCATCGGCGAGCGGCTCGGGAAGATCGACGTCAGCGAGCTGCGCCCGCTGGTCGGCCTCGCCTCGGCGGCGCTGGACCAGCGGCTGCCCGCCGGCGAGAAGGTGCTCGACGTCGTCGTCACCGCCTCCTACGGCATCACCGGGCGGTGGCGGGAGCGCTACGAGGAGATGGACACCGGGCGCGCCCAGGCGCTGCTGGACGCCTTCGACGTGGGCCACCTCGCCGACCGGACCTACGGGACGCTGAGCTCCGGGGAGCGCAAGCGCGTGCAGATCGCCCGCGCCCTCATGCCCGACCCCGAGGTGCTCCTGCTCGACGAGCCCGCCGCGGGGCTGGACCTCGGGGGCCGCGAGGAGCTCATGCGCGCCCTGGCCGAGCTGGCCGGCGACCGTCGTTCCCCGGTCATGGTCCTGGTGACCCACCACGTGGAGGAGATCCCGCCCGGTTTCACCCACGCGCTGCTGCTGCGCGGCGGCACCGTGGAGGCCGCCGGCCCCATCGAGGAGGTCATCACGCCGCAGCACCTCTCGCGCGCGTTCGGGCTCGAGCTCGAGGTGGAGCGGCACCGCGACCGGTTCAGCGCCCGCGCCAGCCACGCCGCGCTGCCGGCGGTCTGAGGACCGGGCGCCACGCCGCAGGTATCGGCCCTGCACCCGCCGGAACGGCGGGAAGTGTCCGTCCCGCGTGCCGCCAGCCGGTAGGATCAATCTCACAACATCTGTATCGGCGCACGTCGCAGGCGTGACGGGAGCGTCCGGGCGAGGAGAGTGGACCGATGGCCTGGCTCTGGTGGCTCGGGGCGGCGCTGGTGCTCGGCGTGGTCGAGCTGCTCACCGTCGACCTCATCTTCCTCATGTTCGCCGGCGGGGCGCTGGCCGGCGTGGCCGTCGCCCTGCTCGGCGCGCCGCCGTGGATGCAGGCCCTGGTGTTCGCGGGCGTCTCGATGGTGCTCCTGCTCGGCGTGCGGCCGTGGGCCAAGCGGATGCTCGAGCGCTCGACGCCGGAGACGCGCACGAACGTCGACGCGCAGATCGGGCGCGAGGCCACCGTGCTGATGGACGTCACCGACCGGGCGGGTCGCATCAAGCTCGTCGGCGAGGTCTGGACCGCGCGCGCGGCGCACCCGGGGACCGTCCTGCCGGTGGGCACCACGGTGCGGGTGGTCCGCATCGACGGCGCGACCGCCGTCGTCGAGGCCACCGCGGACACCTCTTTGTTCAGCTGACCGGCCATCTACGAGAGGCAACCATGTTCGAGAGCGTGGGCGGGATCGTCCTGACGATCATCCTGATCCTGCTGGCCATCTTCGTCATCACCGCCATCTGGCGGTCGGTGCGGATCGTGCCCCAGGCCGTGGCCCTGATCGTGGAGCGGCTCGGCAAGTACCAGACCACCCTGAACGCGGGGCTGCACCTGCTGATCCCCTTCGTGGACCGCGTCCGGGCGGGCGTCGACCTGCGCGAGCAGGTGGTCTCCTTCCAGCCCCAGCCGGTGATCACCTCCGACAACCTCGTCGTGAGCATCGACACCGTCCTGTACTTCCAGGTCACCGACCCGAAGTCGGCGACCTACGAGATCGCCAACTACATCACCGGCATCGAGCAGCTGACCGTGACGACGCTGCGCAACGTCATCGGCTCGATGGACCTCGAGCAGACGCTGACCAGCCGCGACCAGATCAACGGGCAGCTGCGCGGCGTGCTCGATGAGGCCACCGGCCGCTGGGGCATCCGCGTCAACCGTGTCGAGCTGAAGTCGATCGACCCGCCCCAGAGCATCCAGGGGTCGATGGAGCAGCAGATGCGGGCCGAGCGCGACCGCCGCGCGGCGATCCTCACCGCCGAGGGCGTCAAGCAGTCCCAGATCCTCACCGCCGAGGGCGAGAAGCAGTCCGCCATCCTGCGGGCCGAGGGGCAGGCCCAGGCCACCATCCTCAAGGCGCAGGGCGAGTCCCGCGCCATCCTCCAGGTCTTCGACGCCATCCACCGCGGCGACGCCGACCCCAAGCTGCTGGCCTACCAGTACCTCCAGACCCTGCCGAAGATCGCCGACGGGACCGCCTCGAAGATGTGGGTCATCCCCACCGAGTTCACCGCGGCGCTCAGCCAGATCACGTCGGCGTTCGGCGGCCCGGACGGCATGGCGCGCCCGGGCAACGGCCGGGGCGACGGCCCGACGGGCGCACGGGCCGACGTCGGGCAGGCCGACGAGCTGGCCGAGGGCCTGCGCGAGACCAGCCTCCAGGACCCGAACGAGGCCCTCGCCGAGGCCCGCAGCTCGGCCGAGCGGGCGACGTCCGAGGCCACCAGTGCGGGTGTGGCATCCGGGGTGCCCTTCTCGAGGAGTGCCGCCCGCGGTCAGCGCCCCGCCGAGGAGGAGGCCACCCCCGAGGAGCGCCGGTCTGCGTCCCGGGCGCGCATCGACGAGGCACTCGCGGCGGGCAGCGACCAGGCCCGGCGTGAGGTCCGGCGCAAGGCGGACGAGCTCAGCGAGCAGCAGCCGGACACCTCCCGGTTCGCCCCGCCCGAGCCCGGCCCGACCGACGACGCCCCCGGCGGCGCGGGCCCGGACGGGCCCGGCGCGCCGCGTCCCTGACCGCCTGGAGGCTCCGGCACACCGCATCCCCGACCGCCCGGTCGGGGGCCGATCCCCGCGACCGGCCGTCCGGGCCGGCGGGCTCCCGCTCATGAGCGCGGAGCCCGCTCGCCGTGTGGTGACCGGCCGGGGCGGTGACGCCTAGAATGGACAGTCGCCCGCTCTGGTGCGGCCGGCGAGACTGGTAGGTCCCATGCTCCTGAAAGTCCTGAGGCACTTCCTGCGCCCCTACCGGCGGGACGTCGCGCTCGTGGTGGTGCTTCAGATGGTCCAGACCATCGCCGCGCTTTCCCTGCCCAGCCTGAACGCCGACATCATCGACCTGGGCGTCGTCACCGGCGACACCGGGTACATCTTCCGCACGGGCGGGGTCATGCTCGCCATCACCGCGGTCCAGGTGGCCAGCGCCATCGCCGCCGTCTACCTCGGCGCCCGGACCGCCATGGCGGTGGGCCGGGACATGCGCGCATCGGTGTTCGACCGCGTCCAGCGGTTCTCCCTGGCGGAGATGGGCCGCTTCGGCGCCCCGTCGCTCATCACCCGGTCGACGAACGACGTCCAGCAGGTCCAGATGGTCACGCTGCTGACCTTCACGATCATGGTGATGGCGCCGATCATGATGGTCGGCGGCGTCATCATGGCGCTGCGCCAGGACGTCGAGCTCTCCGGCCTGCTCGTCGTCATCATCCCGGTGCTCGTCGCCGTCATGGGCTTCGTGGTCGTCCGGATGCGCCCGCTCTTCCAGCAGATGCAGGAGCGGATCGACCGGATCAACCTCGTGCTTCGCGAGCAGATCGCGGGCGTCCGCGTCATCCGGTCCTTCAACCGGCAGCCCACGGAGCGCGAGCGGTTCGCGGACGCGAACACCCGCCTCATGACCACCGCGCTGGGGGTGGGGCGCCTCATGGCGCTGATGTTCCCCGCGGTTCAGGTCATCATCAACGCCTCCTCGGTCGCGGTGGTCTGGTTCGGTGCCGTGCGCATCGACGCGGGGGACATGCAGGTCGGCTCGCTCATCGCCTATCTCAGCTACCTCATGCAGATCCTCATGTCGGTGCTCATGGCCGTGATGATGTTCGTCATGGTGCCCCGCGCCGAGGTCAGCGCAGGGCGGATCCGGGAGGTCCTCGCCACCGAGCCACAGATCGTCGCGCCGACCGCCCCCGCGGCCCTGCGCGAGCCCAGCGGCAACGGCACCCGGGGGCTCGTCGTCGAGCTCGACGGGGCGACGTTCGGATACGCCGGGGCCGAGGCGCCCGTGCTGCACGACGTCGACCTGCGCCTGGAGCCGGGACGGACGACGGCGGTCATCGGCGCGACCGGCTCGGGCAAGTCCACGCTGGTCAACCTTGTGCCCCGGCTCCTCGACGTCACCGGCGGGACGGTCCGCGTCGGCGGCCTCGACGTGCGCGACCTCGAGCCGGGGGACCTGCGCGAGCGCATCTCCCTCGTGCCCCAGAAGGCCTACCTGTTCGGGGGCACGATCGCCTCGACGCTGCGGCACGGCCGGGCCGGCGCCACCGACGAGGAGCTGTGGGAGGCCCTCGAGGCCGCCCAGGCCCGCGACTTCGTCGAGGCGCTGCCCGACGGTCTGGCCGCGCCGGTGGAGCAGGGCGGCACGAACTTCTCCGGCGGGCAGCGCCAGCGCCTGGCGATCGCCCGAGCGCTCGTGCGCCGGGGGGACGTCTATCTCTTCGACGACTCCTTCTCGGCCCTGGACTACGCGACGGACGCCCGGCTGCGGGCCGCCCTGCCGAGGGCGACCGGCGGCGCGACCGTGCTCATCGTCGCCCAGCGGGTCGCCACCATCCGCGACGCGCACCAGATCGTGGTGCTCGACGACGGACGGATCGTCGGCACCGGCACCCACCACGAGCTCATGGAGACCAACGAGACCTACCAGGAGATCGTGCTTTCGCAGCTGAGCGCGGAGGAGGCGGCATGAGCGGGCACGGACCCGGGGGGCGCGGGCCCGGCGGCCTCGGCGGGCCGGGCATGCCGCCCGGCCAGAAGTCGGCCCACTTCGGCGCCTCGCTGCGCCGGCTGCTGACGGTCCTGCGGCCGGAGCGTGCCTGGATGGTCCTGGTGGTCCTCCTCGGCGCCGCCGGCGTCACGCTGCAGGTCCTCGGCCCCAAGCTCCTCGGCGACGCCACGAACATCGTGTTCGAGGGCGTCGTCGGGCGGATGCTGCCCGCGGGCACCACCCAGGCCCAGGCCGTCGCGGGGCTGCGTGCCGCCGGCGAGAACCGGCAGGCAGACATGCTCAGCGGCATGGACGTCGTGCCGGGGCAGGGCGTCGACTTCCACGCCCTCGGCTCGATCGCCGTGACCGTGCTGGCGGTCTATCTCGTCGCCGCCGTCCTCATGTGGGCGCAGGGCTTCATCCTGGCCTCCGTCGTCCAGCGCACCGGGTTCCGCCTCCGCACGAACGTCCAGGCGAAGATCGACCGGCTCTCCCTCAGCCACCTGGACTCGCAGTCCCGCGGGGACGTGCTCTCACGCGCCACCAACGACATCGACAACGTCACTCAGAGCCTGCAGCAGACGTTCTCCCAGCTGATCACGTCGCTGCTCACGGTCATCGGCGTGCTCGTCATGATGTTCTACCTGTCCTGGCACCTCGCCCTCATCGCGCTGGTGACCGTCCCCGTCTCCGCCGTGATGACGATGGTCATCGCGAAGCGGGCCCAGCCGCACTTCGTCGCGCAGTGGAAGGCCACCGGCGACCTCAGCGGGCACGTCGAGGAGGCCTTCACCGGCCACGAGCTCGTCACGGCCTTCAACACCCAGGACGTGTTCACCGAGACGTTCGACGCCGAGAACGACCGGCTCTACCGGGCGAGCTTCAGGGCCCAGTTCATCTCGGGCACGATCATGCCGGCCATGGGCTTCGTATCGAACCTGAACTACGTCCTCGTCGCCGTCGTCGGCGGCCTGCAGGTGGCCTCGGGCGCCCTCTCTCTCGGCGCCGTCCAGGCGTTCATCCAGTACTCGCGCCAGTTCAGCCAGCCCCTGGGGCAGCTGGCGTCGATGACGAACCTCGTCCAGTCGGGCGTCGCCTCGGCGGAGCGGATCTTCGCGCTCATGGACGCCGAGGAGGAGTCGGCGGACGCGCCGGACGCGGCACACCCGCGTCCGGTGCGCGGCCGGGTGGAGTTCTCCGGCGTCAGCTTCCGGTACGAGGCCGACACACCGCTCATCGAAGGCCTGGACCTCGTCGCCGAGCCGGGGCAGACGGTGGCCATCGTGGGCCCCACGGGCGCCGGCAAGACGACGCTCGTCAACCTGCTCATGCGCTTCTACGAGATCGACGGCGGGGCGATCGTCCTCGACGGCGTCGACACCCGGCAGATGAGCCGGCACGACCTGCGCGACCAGATCGGCATGGTGCTCCAGGACACCTGGCTGTTCAAGGGCACCATCGCCGAGAACATCGCCTTCGGCCGCGCGGGCGCCACCGAGGAGGAGGTCCTCGCGGCGGCGCGCGCCACCAGCGTCGACCGCTTCGTGCACTCCCTGCCGGCCGGCTACGGCACGGTCATCGACGACGAGGGCGGCGGCGTCTCCGCGGGCGAGAAACAGCTCATCACCATCGCCCGGGCGTTCCTGTCCGACCCGCAGATCCTCATCCTCGACGAGGCGACCAGCTCCGTCGACACCCGCACCGAGGTGCTCGTGCAGCAGGCCATGGCCGAGCTACGCAAGGGCCGCACGAGCTTCGTCATCGCCCACCGGCTCTCCACGATCCGCGACGCCGGCCTCATCCTCGTCATGGAGAACGGCCGGATCGTCGAGCAGGGCACGCACGCCGACCTGCTCGAGGCGGGCGGGGCGTACGCCCGGCTGTACGAGTCCCAGTTCGCGGCGCCCGCGGCGCCCGTGGCGGCCGACGGCGCATGAGCCTGATCCGCATCACGGACCCCCACGACGACCGGCTCGGCGACTACTTGGGCCTCACCGACGTCGCGCTGCGCTCGAAGCACGAGCCCGAGAAGGGCCTGTACATCGCCGAGAGCGCGAACGTCATCAGCCGCGCCCTCGAGGCGGGGCACCGGCCGCGCTCGTTCCTCATGGCCGAGAAGTGGCTGACCTCCATGGGCCCGGTCATCGCGGCGGCCCCCGCCAGCGGGGGCGCGGCGGACGGCGGCCCGGACGTGCCCGTCTTCGTCGCCGACGAGCCCGTGCTCCGCGCCATCACCGGTTTCCACCTGCACCGCGGGGCACTCGCGGCGATGCACCGCCCGCCCCTGGCGGGGGTGCGGGAGCTGCTGGTCGGCGCGCGCGGCGGCGCGGGGGCGCGGCGCGTGGCGATCCTCGAGGACATCGTCGACCACACCAACGTCGGCGCCATGTTCCGCAGCGCGGCCGGGCTGGGCGTCGACGCCGTGCTGGTGACGCCCCGCTGCGCGGACCCGCTGTACCGGCGGTCGGTCCGCGTCTCGATGGGCACGGTGTTCCAGGTGCCGTGGACCCGCCTGACCACCTGGCCCGGGGCGATCGAGAAGCTGCACCAGGTCGGGTTCACCGTCGCGGCCCTCGCCCTGTCGGACGACTCGGTGAGCTTGGACGAATTCGCCGCGTCGCCGCAGGTGACGGCGCCCGACTCCAGGCTCGCGCTGGTGCTCGGCACCGAGGGGGACGGGCTGGCGCGCGCCACGGTCGAGGTCGCCGACGCCGTCGTGCGCATCCCGATGGCGGGCGGCGTGGACTCGCTCAACGTCGCGGCCGCCTCCGCCGTCGCCTTCTGGGCCACCCGGGTCTAGGGCGCTGCGCCAGCCGCTGCGGTGAGGGATCGCTGGCATATGAGCGTCAAATCCTCACCAGGGCCGGTAGGCGCCGTGGCAAGTTGGCGCGGCGGCGAGGCGGGCCGGCCGGGTCAGTGGCGGGCCGCCCGGCCGTCGACGGCGGACCTAGCCGGCGCCCCCGGGTCTGACGGCGAAGACGATCGAGTCGGTCGTCCGGGTGAGCCGGAGGATCTGGCGGACCACGGGAGGCGCCCACGGGACCGACGGGTCGTGGACGAGCCGCGGGTCGACTAGCTCGACGCGGCGGCCCCGCGTGACCACGGTGCAGCCCCCGGCCGCCAGCACGTTGCGCACCCAGTCCGTGTGCCGGCCGTACGTCAGGGCGACCCGGTAGCCGGCGCCCTCCCGGAAGATGTTGACCGGGATCGTGTACTCGCGCCCGGAGTGCCGGCCGCGGTGCGTGAGCATGGCGAACCCGGGCAGGCGGGGGGCGACCAGCCCCAGCACGCGGTTGAGGAACACGCGGTTCGCGCGGGCGACACTGCGAGGCAACGGGCTCATCGCGCTCCTCCGGCTCCGGCGGCGTCCTCGCCGCCGCCTCCAGAGTAGGACGCCCGGCCCGTGCGCCGTCATCCGCGGGCGCGCCGTCGGCCCGTGCGCCACCCGCGGGCGCGCCGTCGGCCCGTGCGCCACGCGCGGCCGGGCGCCGCGGGACTACCGGACGGGCCGGGCCGCGCACTCCAGCATCCACAGCTCGCCGAGCTCGTGACGCACGTGGTTGCGGGCGTGGGCAACGGCGGCCGGCAGGTCGCGGAAGTAGTGCTCCCGCGGCCCGAGGGCACGCAGGACCCCGACGGAGCCCGCCATCCTCAGCTGGTCGGCGTCGAGGCCCTTGAGGAGGACGGTGACGCTCCGGCGGCGCAGGTCCGTGACGATCTCCGCCAGGGCGTTGGCCCCCGAGGCATCCATCACGCGGACGTCGGTCAGCGCGAGGATGACCACGTGGACGTCCTTGGCGGCGGTCGTCTCGTCGAGGAACTGTTTAGTCCCGCCGAAGAACATGGCGCCGTGGAAGCGGTAGATCACGATGTGCTCGTGCAGGAGCAGGTCCGGCTCCGCGGAGCCCAGGTCGAGCGGCACGCGCTCGTGGTCGAGCCCGGAGACCCGCGCCATGGCGCGCAGCGCGAGGAAGGCGGCCACCGCCACGCCCGCCTGGACCGCGACGACGAGGTCGAACACGAGCGTCACGGCCACCGTCACCAGATAGACGGCGGCGTCGGACCGGGTGGCCCGCAGGATGGACCGTGCGGTCGACAGGTCCATCATGCGCAGGGCGGTGACGATGAGCACGCCCGCCAGCGCCGACATCGGGATGAGGGCGACGACCGGCGTCGCGACGAGCACCACGAGGAGGATGACGACCGCGTGGCTGGCCGCGGCCAGGCGCGTGCGCGCGCCGGCCCGGACGTTCACCGCGGTCCGCGCGATCGCCCCGGTCGCCGGCATGCCGCCGAACATCCCGCTCGCCACGTTCGCCAGCCCCTGACCGACGAGCTCCCGGTTCGCGTGGGTGGGAGGCACCCCCTCGACCAGGCCGTCGGCGACCCGGGCCGAGAGCAGGCTCTCGAGGGCCGCCAGCGCGGCGATGGCCAGGGCCGAGGGGAACATCGCGGCCATGGCCGAGCTGTCCCACGCCGGCAAACCGGGGGAGGGCAGGGCCGCCGGGAGCGCACCGATCCGGGCGACGTCGAGGCCGGCGCCCTCGACGACGACCGTCGCCACGACGACGGCGATCAGCGAGCCCGGCAGGGACCGGCGGACCCGGGCGAGCAGGAGCATGCCGACGATGACGGCGACGGTGATGGCCAGCGGCGTCACGGCACGGGACCAGTCGGCCGCGGCAAGTGTGCGCGCCGCCACGACCGCGGCGTTCTCGCCCTCGGCCTTGGGGGTGTCCAGGGCGAGGGGCACCTGCTGGAGGAAGATGATCAGCCCGATGCCCAGCGTGAAGCCCTCGACCACCGGCCAGGGGATCACCGAGACCAGCCTGCCCATGCCCACCAGCCCCATGACGATGATGAGCAGCCCGGCGAGGATCGACAGGGCGAAGACGGACTCGACGCCGTAGCGTGCGACGACGGGGACGAGCACGACCGTCATCGCACCGGTCGGGCCGGACACCTGCAGGTGGGACCCGCCGAAGACGGCGGCGACGAACCCGGCGACGACCGCCGTGACGAGCCCGGCGCCGGCCCCGACGCCGGAGGCCACGCCGAATCCCAGCGCGAGCGGGAGCGCGACGATGCCGACGGTGACGCCGGCCACGAGGTCTCGGCGCCACGACCTGGGCAGGTCGGCGTAGTCCGAGCGGCGCGGCAGGGAGAGGTAGGCGAGCCGGCGGCCGGCGCCGCGCCAGGTCGGTCGCGGCTGCAGCGCCGGGATGGCGCTCATCGGGCGGTGGTCGCGTCGTCGGCCGTGGCCGGCGTCGTGCCGGTGTCCGGCGTCGCGCGGGTGACCGCGCCGTCGGCGAGTCCGGCCAGGGCGCCGGCCGCGTGCCCGAGGCGGTGGACGAGGAAGCCGCGGGCGGCGCCGAGCATCTGCGCCACCGAGGGGTCGGCCAGCGTGTAGGTCACCGTGTTGCCGCGCCGCACCTTCGTGACCGTGCCCGCGCGGCGCAGGACCGCGAGGTGCTGGGACAGGTGCGAGGCCTCGATGCCGATGTCGGCGAGGAGCTCGCTCACCGCCCGGTCGCGCTCGCTGAGCAGCTCCAGCGTGCGGATACGCACCGGGTGGGCGAGGGACTTGAACAGCTCCGCCTTGATCTCGTAGAGGGGCGTCTCGATGGATGCGGGCTCGGGCACGGCGTGGTCCGGTCTCTGTGCGAGTAGTGGTTTGATGACTCTATCAAGTCACTAAGTCGCTTGGGCGGGTCGTTGCTTCTGCCGGGTCGGGCGCGCAGGGTTGCCTCGGCACGTGTCGTGCCCGCGAGGAGGAGCTGAGCATGAACGAGATCGAGGACGTCGACCTGCTGGTGATCGGCGGCGGCAAGGCCGGGAAGTCCCTGGCGATGGACCGCGCCAAGGCCGGCTGGACGGTCGCGATGGTGGAGCGCGACAAGGTCGGTGGGACCTGCATCAACGTCGCCTGCATCCCCACGAAGGCGCTCGTCGCCTCCGCCCGGACGCTCCTCGACGCTCGCCGCGCCGCCGAGATGGGGATTGACATCGACTGCGAGCCGGCCGTCGACCTGGAGAAGCTTCGCGCGCACAAGGAGGGCGTCGTGGGCGGCATGGTCAGCGCGCACCGGACGATGTTCCACGACTCCGGCATGGACTTCATCATGGGCACGGCCCGCTTCGTCGGGCAGCGCACCGTCGAGGTCGCCGTGAACGACGGCGGCACCCGGGTGCTGCGCGGCAGGGACGTCCTCGTCAACACCGGGACGACGCCGGCGACGCCGGACCTGCCCGGCCTCGCCGAGGCGGACGCGTGGGACTCCGAGAGCATCCTGCGGCTGGAGAGCCTGCCCGAGTCGATCGTCGTCCTCGGGGGCGGCTACGTGGGGTGCGAGTTCGCCTCCATGCTCGCGGTCTTCGGCAGCCGCGTGACTCTGCTGCAGGGCCGCGACCAGGTGCTGCCCCGGGAGGACCGGGACGTCGCCGCGGCCGTCGCCGACGTGCTCACGGCCCAGGGCGTCGACGTCCGGCTCGGCGTGCGGGCGACGGCGGTGCGCCGGGAGGGCGGCCACCGCGACGTCGTCGTCACCCTGGACGACGGCACCCAGGTACGCGCCGAGGACCTGCTGGTGGCGACCGGCCGCACCCCGGTCACCGCGGACCTGGACCTCGCGGCCACCGGCGTCGAGCTCGACGAGCGCGGCTTCGTGCGCGTCGACGACCACCTGCGCACCAGCGCCGACCACGTCTGGGCCGCGGGCGACGTCGCCGGGAGCCCGCAGTTCACCCACGCCTCCTGGAACGACTTCCGGGTCCTGAAGAAGATCCTGACCGGCGGGGACGCCTCCACCGCGGGCCGGCTCGTGCCCTACACCGTCTTCGTCACCCCGGAGCTCGCGCGCGTGGGCCTGACGGAGACGCAGGCCCGCGAGCAGGGCTTCGAGGTCACGGTCGCCCGCCTCGCCGTCGCGGCGATCCCGCGCGCCAAGACGCTGCGCGAGACGACCGGGCACTGGAAGGCCGTCATCGACGCGCGCACGGACGAGATCCTCGGCGTCGCGCTCCTGGGCCACGAGTCGGGCGAGGTCGTCGCCGCGGTCCAGATGGCCATGCTCGGCAATCTGACTTACCACCAGGTCCGGGACGCCGCCATCACCCACCCGACCATGGGGGAGGGGCTCAACCTGCTCTTCGACACCGTGGCGGAGCAGCTGCCCGGCTGACGGTCACTCCTCCGCCGCCCGCTCGCCCGCCGCCGGCTCCCCCGGCCCGGGCTCGCCCGCCGGCTCCCCCGGCCGCGCGGCCACCTGGACGTCCGCGGGCGCGTTCTGCCGCCTGGACAGGGCGAGGAACGGCAGCGCGAGGAGGGAGATGCCCGCGCCGACGACGTAGGAGGGCCCGTAGCCCCACACGTCGGCGGCGCGGCCCAGCACCGGCTGCGCCCAGACCCCGCCGCCGGAGTTCACGAGGGAGTCGAACGAGAGGATGGTCGCGCGCTGCTGCGAGGGGATCAGGCCGTTGATGTAGGCCTGGCGGATCGGCAGGGCCGCCGCGTACAGCAGCGACCAGACGACGATGAGCGCGATGACCGCCCAAAAGTGCTCGATCGCCCCGATCAGCACGAGCGCCGTCGCGCTGACGGCCGCCGCCGCGATCAGCGCCGACGTCCGCCGGCGGAACAGCCGGCGGATCCACGGCGCCGACATGCCGCCGAGCATCTGGGCGCCGGCGACGATGGCCGCCACGAGGCCGGCGACCTGGTAGGCGTGCGGGTCGCCGTAGAGCTCGAGCAGGTACGGCTGGAGGGCGTAGAAGACGTAGATCCCGACGCCGCCGGTGAAGAAGGCCTCGACCATGAGCCACTTGACCGCGGGCACGCGCCACCCGTTGTCGACCGACTCGCGGACGATCCTGCGGACCTCGGCCGCCGGCCGCGCGCCCTTGCGCGGCGTGAAGCCGATGTCCTGCATGAGCCGGAAGGCCAGGGCGAACATCACGAGCAGGATGGCCCCGCGGACCACGAACGGCACCCCGAGGTTGGTGTGCTGGGCGATGACGCCGCCCGCCACCGAGCCGACGAGCATCGCCGCCCCGGACACGACCTGGCCGCGTCCGAACACCGGCTCCATCTCGCCCGTGTAGCCGGTCGCGGTCAGGGCATCGACCAGCCACGCCTCGACGGCGCCGGAGAAGAAGGTGAACCCCAGGCCGATCAGGACCGACGCGACCGCCCAGAGCCAGAACGGCGCGTGGGTGTACCAGAGCAGCACGTAGAACAGGGTCGTCAGGCTCAGCGTGACGGTGCCGAGCAGGTAGGAGTAGCGGCGCCCGACGGTGTCGGCGACGACGCCGGTCGGGACCTCGAAGAGGACCATCCCGAGGGTGTAGAAGGCGTTCGCCGAGAACGCCTCGAGGTTGGTCAGCCCCGCGTCGAGCAGGAAGATCGTGTTGATGCCCCAGATCAGCGACGCGGCCAGGGTGTTGCCTAGCATGAGCACCAGATAGACCCGCACGATCGAACGGGGCGTTCGCATGGTCTACAACCTACAGCGGGGCCGTTCGGCCCGGCCGGGTGCTTCTCAGACGCCGCGGGCGTACCCGTGCTGGCGCCAGGCCTCGTAGACGCCGACCGCCGCCGAGTTCGACAGGTTGAGCGACCGGACGCCGGGGATCATCGGGATCCGCACGCAGTCGGTCATCCGGGGGTCGGCGAGGACCTCCGCCGGGAGGCCGGTCGGCTCGGGCCCGAAGAGCAGGGCGTCGCCCGGCGCGTAGGCGACGTCGGCGAAGCTGCGGCTGGCATGGCCGGTGAAGGCGTACACCCGCCCCGGCGCGACGGCGGCCAGCGCGGCGTCGAGGTCGGCGTGGACGACGACGTGGGCCAGGTCGTGGTAGTCCAGGCCGGCCCGGCGCAGCTGCGCGTCGGACAGGTCGAAGCCGAGCGGCTCGACCAGGTGCAGCGTGGCGCCGGTGCACGCCACCATGCGGATGGCGTTGCCGGTGTTCGGGGGGATGCGGGGCTCGTAGAAGATGACGTGGAACACGAGGGTCGATGATCCCACGGGCCGCGTCGGCCCACGGGAACAGCGCGCGGAGCGCGCGGCGTTGCGCGCACGGACGAGGCGTACCCTGACCGGCATCCGCGTCGAGTCGCGGCGCGGGGGGAGTGCCAACGCGGCGGACGGGAGTACCGACATGATCCTGGCAACGACGAAGGTCGAGGACGTGGACCGCTTCCTGAGGATCTTCTCGACCAAGGGCGCCGAGAAGCGACGGCAGCACGGCTCCAAGGGGGCGACCGTCTTCCGTGATCCCGCCGATGAGACCAGGGTCTGGGTGCTCTTCAGCTGGGACGCGGACGGCTGGCAGAACTTCGTCTCGGACCCGGGCGTCCCGGCGATCCTGCAGGAGGCCGGGCACATCGGCACGCCACAGTCGGCGCAGCTCGTCGCTGAGTACGACGCCTGATCGGCCGATACGCCGGCGCGAAACCACCAGACGGTCTTCTCCGCCGTCGACCACGGCTGCGCCCTAGCTGACGCGCGTGATGCGGAAGACCGGGAAGCGCGTCGCGATCTCCTCGAACTGGCTCAGTGGCGCGTGCCGGTCGACCGGGATGTGCGCCCGGGCTCCCGGCGCGAGCGCCAGGTAACGCTTGAGGATCGGCGCCCGGACGCCCGGATCGACCTCCTCGAGGACGACGTCCTCCCGGTGGCCGTGCCGCAGGACCGCGCGGCCACCGGCGGCGCGGACGTTGCGCACCCAGTTCGTGCCCTCACCCAGCATCGAGACGAGATAGCGCTCGCCGTCGTGCCTGGTCAGGACGAGCGGGAACGCGACCCGCCGGCCGGTGCGCCGGCCGACCACCTCCAGGGTCACCCCGCGGCCCATCGTCAGGAGCCCCGCGGAGTACTGGGCCGCCGCGAGCCGGTTGAGCACCTTCGCGACCAGGCTCGGGCGTCCGCCGCGGTACAGCCACCGGTCCAGCCGGTGCCACCACTGGCCCCTCCGGCCCGGCCCGTCACGCCCGCGGGGCATGCCGGGCCTACACCACCCCGCCCGCGGCCGACGGCGCGCCGGGCGAGACGCCCTGGTCGCCGATCTGCTCCCGGGCGACGTAGTTCTCCAGGTCGAACAGGTTCGCGCCCGCGCGTTCGGCCACCGTGAGCAGCGTCGTCGCCGCAGCCACCTCCTCGACCTGCTCCTGGAGGAACCAGAGCATGAACTGCTCGCCGAGGGCGTCGTTCTCTGCCCGGGCCGCGCGGAAGATCGCCTCGATCTGGGCGGTGACCTGCTGCTCCTGCCGCAACGCCAGACCCAGCGGCTCGGTGACGCCCGCGAAGTCGTTCCGCACCGGCGAGCCCGCGGGGATCTGGACCTCGAGGCTCCGGTCGATCATGTACTGGACGATCATCATCGCGTGGTTCCGCTCCTCCAGGGCCTGGCGGTAGTAGTGCCGCGCGAGCTGGGGGAGGTCGTGGGTGTCGAACCACACCGCGATCGCGATGTATTGCTGGTGGGCGTCGAACTCGTGGCCCACCTGCTCGTGGAGCAGGCGGAGGAACTCGGACGTCGTCGTCTCGGTCATGGTGGCCACGCTAGCGCCGGGGGCCGGTCGACGGCTACGGCCGCCCCGGGACGGCTGTCCTGGGCCGGGGCGCGGTTGCCCGTCCGGGGCCGCCGGCAGCGCTGGCGAGCCCGCCGCGATGATCAGTCGCTGGCTGACGGCGAGCGTGGTGGCGGGCACGCTCGGCGACTATCGTCGATGAGGTGGCCGCGCCGGCGTCGGCGTCGGTGACGTGGGCGTCCGCGCACGGTCAGCCTTCCTTCAGCCTGCCGGTCTTTCCTGGGGCCACTGATGGGCGAACGAAGGTGGGCGGCGGAGCGCCTCCTGTTCCGAGGAGTGAGGGCGCCGCGCGTCGGCGCCGCTGCTGGAGGCTTAGATGCGCCTAGTCGTCGACATGACCCGATGCCAGAGCTACGCCCAGTGCTGCTTCCTTGCGCCTGACACGTTCACGCTGCGGGGCCAGGAGGCCCTCGTCTACGACTCGTGCCCCGATGACGCGCAGCGGGACAAGATCCTGCAGGCCGCTGCCGCGTGCCCGGTCCAGGCAATCCTCGTCGAGCGCCTCGAGCGCCTCGAGAACCGCCCGGCGCCGCCCCCGCCGGAGGAGCCGGGGGGCGCTCTCGCGTCCCCGGCCACTCGGGCACCTCGCGCCGTCGCGGGACCCGAAGATTCCCCCCGCGCCGACGGCCGCATCGTCATCGTGGGCGCCTCCCTCGCCGGGCTGCGGGCCGCGGAGGCGGTCCGCCGGGAGGGGTTCGCCGGCCGGCTCACGCTGATCGGTGACGAGGCGGCCGAGCCCTACGACCGCCCGCCCCTCTCGAAGGAGGTGCTGGAGGGCTTGATGCCCGTCGAGCACACGGCCCTGCCTCGCCTCGAGGCGCTGGACGCCGAGTGGAAGCTCGGGGCGGCGGCCACGGGCCTGGACCTGGCCGGCAAACGGGTGCGGCTGGCCGACGGTGAGGAGGTGGGCTTCGACCGGGTGCTGATCACCACCGGCACCCGCGCCCGCCCCTGGCCCGACCGGGCCGAGGCGCGCCTGGACGGGGTGCTCACCCTGCGCACGCGTGAGGACGCCGGACGGCTCCGGGAGCGGCTCGCGGCGAGGCCCGGGCGCGTCCTGGTCATCGGCGGGGGGTTCACCGGCTCGGAGGTCGCCTCCGCCTGCCGTGAGCTCGACGTGCCCGTGACGGTGGTCCAGCGGGGACCGGCGCCGCTCTTCGCGGCGCTCGGCGGCGTCGTAGGGCGCGTGGCCGGCCAGATCCAGCGCGAGCACGGCGTCCACCTCCGCACCGGCGTCACGGTGACGGCGCTGGAGGGGGATCCCGGCGGACGGCTGCGCCGGGCCCGGCTGTCCGACGGCGGCGTCGTCGACGCCGACGTCGCGGTGGTGGCGCTCGGCGCCCTCCGCAACGTGGAGTGGCTACGCGGCTCCGGCCTGGCCGCCGGCGAGTGGGGGGTGGCGTGCGACGCGGGATGCCGCGCCTTCGACCTCAACGGCCTCGTGACCGACGACGTCTTCGTCGCCGGGGACGTGGCCCGGTTCCCTCACCCGATGTTCGGGTTCGAGTTCCTCGCGCTCGAGCACTGGGGCAACGCCGTCGCGCAGGCGGAGATCGCCGCGCACAACATGGTCAGCGGCCAGGCGCGTCGCTGGCCGCACCTCTCGGTGCCGATCTTCTGGTCCATCCAGTTCGGGCACCTGATCAAGTCGGCCGGCGTCTCCGCCCTCGCCGACGAGGTGGTGCTGACGCAGGGCTCGGTCGAGGACCGGTCGTTCGTCGCCGCCTACGGCCACCGCGGCCGCATCGTCGCCGCCGTCACGGTCAACCAGTCGAAGTGGCTGGAGTACTACCAGAGGCTCATCGCCGACGGCGCGCCCTTCCCGCCCCACGACGCGGCCGACAAGCCGGACGGCATGCGGCCGGTGCCCGCGGCGATGCCCGCCGCGGTCGTGCCGTGGCGGGCCACCGAGGACGCCACCCTCGCCGTGACCGGTCACCAGCCCAGCGAGTGGCAGGCGGTGTGGCGCCCGCGCACCCCCGCGGCGCCGGGACCGCGAGCCGTCGCGGCACCGGAGCCGGAAGCCGTCGAGGCCCAGGAGAGGCAGTCATGACCGAGACCGACCTGCTGCAGCAGATGCTCGACTACGCCAACCGCGCCAACCCGTACCCGCTCTACGACGAGCTGCGGACGACGCCGGTGCGCCGTCAGGAGGACGGCTCCTATCTCGTCGGCACCTACCGGGAGATCGTCCAGCTGCTCCACGACCCGCGGCTGAGCTCCGACGTCCGGAACCGGCCCGACCCCGGCCCCGCCCGCGAGGAGGAGGGCGACGGCCTGCCGCTCAGCTTCATCCTGCTCGACCCTCCGCAGCACGACGTGCTCCGTCGGCTGGCGATGCGGCAGTTCGGGCCGCCGCACAGGCCCGCCTTCCTCGACGGGCTGCGGTCGGACATGGCCCGGATCGTCCGGGACCGCATCGACGGCTTCGCCGGCCGGCAGGAGGTCGACATCGTCGACGAGCTCGCCTACCCCTTCCCGGTCACCGTGATCTGCGACGTGCTCGGCGTGCCGCAGGAGGACGAGCCGCTCTTCCACGAGTGGGCCGAGGGCATCATCCAGCCCGGCGAGGCGACCGGCCCGGACGACCTCGAGGAGCGGCGGCAGCGGGCCGAGCAGGCGATCTCCGAGGCCCGCGACTACTTCGCCGAGCTGGCGGAGGCGCGCCGCCGGGAACCGCGCGACGACATGCTCTCCGGGCTGGTGACCGACGACGGGCCCGAGGGGCGGATGTCCCAGGACGAGGTGCTGAGCACCGCCGTCCTCCTGCTCGTCGCCGGGCACGAGACGACCGTGAACATGATCGCCAACGGCACCCTCACGCTCCTGCGCCACCCGGAGGTGGTGGAGCGGCTGCGCCGGGAGCCGGAGCTGATCTCACGGGTCTTCGAGGAGCTGATCCGGTTCGACACGCCAGTGCAGTTCGTGCCCTTCCGCACGACCGTCGCCGACGTCGAGGTCGCCGGGACGACCATCCCGAAGGGCGCCGCGGTCACCCTGGTGCTCGGCTCCGGCAACCGCGATCCCGGCTACTTCACCGTCCCCGACCGCTTCGACCCGGACCGCGCGGAGGTCCAGCACCTCGGCTTCGGCGGCGGCATCCACTACTGCTTCGGCGCCCCGCTCGCCCGGATGGAGACCCAGGTCGCGCTCAGCGAGCTGTTCCGGCGGCTGGAGAACCCGCGGCTGGTCAATGACCCGCCGCCGTACCGGCGCAACGCCTTCCTGCGCGGCCCACGGCACCTGCGGGTGGCCTTCGACGGCGTCCGGACGTGAGGCGCCGGGCGACGCCGGTCGACGCCAACGCCCACGGGCGCGGCCCGGCGGGTGCGACGGCGGTGAGCACGCGGGTCAGCCCACGGGCTGCCCGAGGCCCTCGACCACCTGGGCGCCCGGCAGGGCGGCGAGCACCTCGCCGGGCACCAGGAGCTTGGACCGGCGGACGCCCGAGCCGATGATCGCGTGCCCGGTGGCCACGCGGCTGTCGACCAGCAGGCGCCACCCGGCCGGCAGGCCCACGGGCGTGATGCCGCCGTACTCCATCCCCGAGGCGGCCACCGCCTGCTCCATGGGCCAGAACGAGGCCTTGCGCACGTCCAGGATCCGGCGCACCGCGGTATTGACGTCCGTGCGGGTGGTCGCCCGCACCACGCAGGCCGCCACGCGTTCCTCGCCCGCGCGCCTGCCCGCCACCAGCACGCAGTTGGCGGAGGCCTCCGGCGGCAGCTCGTAGGCCTCGGTCATGGCGGCCGTGTCGGCCAGGTCGGGATCGATCTCGGCCACCAGCACCTGCGAGGCGGCGTCGGGGTCGCGGAGGGCGAGGTCGGCGACGGCGTCGCGCACCGGCTCCGCCAGCAGGTCTGGGCGGTCCAGGGCCGGCTCCCACACGAGGGTGCCGAGGGCGACGGCGTCCGTCTCGCCGAGCACCGCCGTCGGCTCGGTCGCCACCTCCTCCGCGAGGGAGCGGGCCGGGGGCGTGGCGGGGGTCTGCTCGGTCATGCCGCGCTCAGCTCTGGAACGTGGCCACCAGGACGGCCCGGGCCAGGGTGTGGCCGCGGGTCCGCATCGCGGCCTTGGCCAAGGAGTCGTCCTCCTCCAGCTCGAGCGTCTCGGTGTCCAGCGCGTGCACCACGAAGTAGTAGCGGTGCGCCCGGTCCCCGCGGGGCGGCGCCGCGCCGGTGTAGGCGTGCTCGCCGTCGTCGTTGCGCAGGTGGAGGCCCGCGCCCGGCAGCATGAGGTCGGACTGGCCGGCGCCCTGCTCCAGCTCGGTGAGGTCCGCGCTCAGGTCGACGACCGTCCAGTGCCACCAGCCCGACGGCGTGGGCGCGTCCGGGTCGAAGCACGTGACCACGAAGCCGCGCGTCGTCTCGGGGAAGCCCGACCACGACAGCTGCGGGGAGACGTTCCCGCCGCTGGCGCTGTGCGTCGCGCGCATCGGCTTGCCGTCCGTGATGTCGCTGGACGCCAGCGTGAAGGAGGGGACGGCGGGAAGCTTCTCGTACGGGTCCTGGGCGAGCGGGCGGTCAAGGTTCACTTCAGTCCTCCGATGAGCGGCGACGGTAAGGGCCGACGGACGGCGTCGTCCCTGGTGACAAACCTATGCCACGCCTGCGGTGCGCGCCGCCACGCCGGCGGTGGGCGCCGCTGCCTCCGCCGCCTCTGCCGCCGCCGCGGTCCCCGCCGTACACGCGCCGAGGTGTCGCTCGGTTGACAAGTTGGGACGGCGGAAGAAGACTAGAAAGAAATATCGAACGCCTGTTCGACAGGGTGCTCTTCAGGGCACCGCAAACGCCGGCGAAGGAGGGGGAGCGTGCTCACCGCCTTCCACGACGAGGTTCTCGATGACGACCTCCACGCACACCCCCATGACGCCGGTGCCCGGCCCTCCGAGCCCGTCGCGGTCCGGGCTCCGGCCGGGGGAACCCGTCCGCCCGGCCGGGCCCTCGACCCGCAGGCGCGACTCGCCGCGGCGCGTGCGGCGCTGGTCAAGGCGGAGCTCGCGGCGGGCCTGCGCACCCACCTCGCCGGCCCGACGTCGACAGGCTCGGTGACGGGTAGAACAGGCGCAGCGGTGACGGCCGGCGCGGCGACGGCCGGCGCGGCGACGGTCCCGGGGACGACGGTCCCGGTGTCGGGAGCGATGACTGCCGCGGAGCCGCGCCTGGCCACCAGCCCGCTTCTGGTAGTCGTCCCGGGTACCGGAGGCGATGCGGTGACCGCCCTCGCGGGCGCCGCGGACGGTGCCACGGATCCGGATCGGGGCGTCGGCCAGGGCGCCGACCAGTTCCTCCCGGTGCCCGACGTCCTCGTCCCGCTCTTCCCAGGTGGGGGCCTGGCCCGCGGCAGCGTGGTCCAGGTGGCCGGTTCCACCTCGCTGCTCCTCGGCCTGGCTGCGGCGGCGAGCGTGGACGGGGCGTGGTGCGCGCTCGTGGCCATGCCCGACGTCGGTTGGCGCGCGGCCGCCGGGGCGGGACTGGCCCTGGACCGTGTGGCGGTGGTGCCGCGGCCCGGTCCGGGCGCCGCCGGGGTGGTCGGGGCCCTGGTCGACGGGTACGACGTGCTCGTGGTCGGCCGGTGCCCCGCCCTGGGCGAGCGGGACCGGCGACAGCTCGGTGCCCGGTTGCGGACCCGGGGCGCCGTGCTCCTGAGCACGCACCCGTGGCCCGGCGCCCAGCTCGTGCTGCGCGCGACGCAGCCGGTCTGGGACGGGCTCGGCCAGGGGTGGGGACGCCTGATGGAGCAGCAGCTGACGGTGCTGGCCACCGGACGCGGCGGCGCCAGCCGGGTGCGAGAGGTCCGGGTCCAGATGGGGCCGGACGGGATGCGCGCGCCTCAGGAGACCGTGCACCAGAAGGCCGGGCACCGGGAGACCGGGCACCGCGAGGCCGGGCACGGGGAGGCCGCCGGGCCCACCGCGCCGCTGCTGCGGGTGGTGTGACGTGGCCCGGCAGGAACCGGGGCAGGCGGCGCGACGAGGGGTGCTGTGGGTCCCGGACTGGCCCGTGGCCGCCGCCGTCGCCGAGGGCCTGGCCGACCCCCAGGTCCCGGTCGCGGTGCACGACGGGCGTGGCGTCGTCGTCGCCTCCGCCCCGGCCCGCGCGGCCGGCGTGCGCCGCGGCATGCGCCGGCGCAGCGCCCAGCAGCTCTGCCCCGAGCTGGTGCTGCTGGGCGTCGACCCGGTGCGGGACGCCCGGGCGTTCGAGCCACTCGTGCAGGCCGTGGAGACGGTCGTCGCCGACGTCCTGGTGGTCCGCCCCGGCATGGTGGTGTTCCTCGCCCGCGGCCCGGTGCGTCACGTGGGCTCCGAGGACGCGCTGGCCGAGCTGCTCGTGGGCACGGTCGCCACCGAGACCGGCGCCGAGTGCCAGGTGGGCATCGGTGACGGGCTGCTGACCGCCATGCTCGCCGCGCGTGCCGGGGTGCTCGTGCCCGCCGGGCCCGGCGCCACCACGACCTTCCTCGCCGGCCAGGATGTCGCCGCGCTCACGCTGGCGGCCAGCACCCGCCAGGCGGGCGTCGAGACGGCCGAGCTCGTGGACCTGCTGCGCCGGCTGGGCCTGCGCACCCTGGGAGCCTTCGCGCGGCTGGAGACGGGGGACGTCGCCGCCCGCCTCGGCACGCGGGGGCTCGCCGCCCACAGCCTGGCCCGGGGGCTGGACATGCGCCCCCCGGTCGCGCGCCGGCCCGAGGACGACGTCGTCGCCGCCACCGAGCTCGACCCGCCCGCCGAGCGCGCCGACGTCGCGGCCTTCGCGGCCCGCGCGTTGGCCGAGCAGCTCTCCGAGCGCATGCTCCGGCGCGGGGTGGTCTGCGCGCGCCTGCAGGTGACGGCCCGCACCGAGGACGGCAACGAGCTGGCGCGGACCTGGAGCATCGACGGGGCGCCCACCGCCGCCGAGCTGACCGACCGGGTGCGCTGGCAGCTCGAGGGCTGGTTGTCCGGGCGCAGCGGCCGGCCGCCGTCGGCCCCGCTGACCCACCTCGAGCTGACCGCGCAGGAGGTCGGCCCCGCCGGCGCGGTGCAGGACGGCCTGTGGGGGCACTCCCGGCGCGGGCAGGTCCAGGCCGAGCGGGCCGCCCTGCGCGTGCAGGGCCTGCTCGGCGCGGAGGGGGTGCTCGTCCCTGTGCTCCAGGGTGGCCGGAACCCGCGCGCGGCCGCGCGGCTCGTGGCCTGGGGGGACGAGCCGGCGCCGCTGCGCCGCACGGACGCCCCCTGGCCCGGCCGGGTGCCGCCCCCGTGGCCGGCCACCGTGCCCACCGAGCCGCTGCCGATCCTGCTCCTGGACGCCGCGGGCGCCACCGTGCGGGTGGACGCCCGGGGGACGGCCAGCGCCGCCCCGGCCCGCGTCGTCGTGCCCGCGCCCGAGCCCCTGCCCGGGGCGGCGGAGCGGCCGGCCGCGCCGGCGCCGGTGGACCCGGGGGAGTACCCGCTGCTCGCCTGGGCCGGCCCGTGGCCGGCGACGGAGCGCTGGTGGGCGGCGGAGGCGAGCCGCCGCGCCTACGTCCAGGTGGTCCCGGACGGCGCGCCCGCGCTGCTCCTCGCCGTCGAGCGCGGGGCCTGGCGGGTGGAGGGGGTCTACGACTAGGCGGGCAGGCCACCCGCGGGCGCGAGCGGTGCGTCCGCATGGCCCTCGACGAGCTGGTCCGCCTTCTCGCGGGTGCCCGTCACGGCGCACACACTACGAACGAGCCCCGGTGTGCTCTTGTGATTTGAGGTCGCGGACCGAAGGAGGGGTCATGGACCGCGAACGTGTCGTCTCCTCCACCATCGTGGAGGTCGGCTACGACCCGTCGTCGCGCACGCTCGAGCTGCGGTTCACCGGTGGGCGCCTCTACCGGTACTTCGACGTCCCGGAACAGGTCTTCGCCGACATGCTGGCCGCGCCCTCCAAGGGCCGCTACTTCAACCGCGAGATCCGGGACGGGTACCGGTATGTCCGGGTCGGCCGTCACGGGTGAACACCGGCGACGGGCGCGGGTTCCTCCACGCCCACGGTGACGGTCCCGGCGGCGCCGTCGACCGTGACCGTGTCGCCGGTCCTGATCCGGGTGGTCGCGTCGGGGACGCCGACGACGGCGGGGATGCCGTACTCGCGGGCGACGACGGCGCCGTGCGAGACCGCGCCGCCCATCTCCATAACGAGGGCGCCCGCGGTCAGGAACAGGGGGGTCCAGCCGGGGTCGGTGGACGGCGCGACGAGGATCTCGCCCGGCTCCAGGCGGGCGCCGGAGGGGTCGAGGATCACGCGGGCCGTGCCGGTCACGGTGCCGGCGGAGGCGGGCGCCCCGGCGAGGGTGCCGGGCGGCAGCGGCGCGCCGGCCGTCGTCGTCGCCGACTCCCGGGCGGCCATGGCGGCCTCCACGTCGGTGCCGTCGGAGAGCAGGATCCGGGGGATGTGGCGACGGCGCATCTCCCGCTCGTAGGTGTGGCGGCGGCCGGCCACCATGTCGCGGAGGTCCCCGCCGCGCAGCCCGACCCGGGCCTCGGTCAGGTCGAGGAAGAACACGTCCTCCGGCGCGCCGATCCGCCCGGCCGCCGCCAGCTCCTCGCCGACCCGGTGGAGCTGGCGGCGGAGCGCGGCGAAGAACAGGATGAGGTCGAACTTGGGTTGCTCCCGCAGGCCGGCCGACTCGCGGGCGCGCCGCAGCCCGTAGCCCACCAGCGCCCCGCGGAGCCGGCCCCGGGCGCGGGCCCGGCGGGCCAGCTCCGCGGCCATGGCCCCCGCCTCCCGGGCGGCGCGGGCGAACTGCCGGTCCGGGGCCTGGTCCGGGTCGGTGAGCCGGAGGTAGTTGGCCAGGACGTTGAGGATGTGCGCGGGGTCCTCGGACCAGCGCGGGACCCCGAGGTCGATCTCGGCCACGGCACGGTGGCCGTACGCGGCGAGAAAGTCGCTCAGCGCGCGCTGCGCCGTCGCGGGGAGGGACCCCTCGGCGTAGCGCCGGGCGAGGTCCTGCGGGTCCCCGTCGCGGAGGGTGGCCGCGGACTCGGGGTCGTCACGGATCAGGGTGGCGGAGCGCCAGAGCTCCAGGTCCATCTCGGTGGTCACGTTGTTCGGCAGCCCGCGCAGCACGCTCGGCAGCTCGCCGGGGCGGGCCAGCGGGCCCAGCAGCCACCGGGCGATCCCGAACCAGACGTAGCCCGCGGCCGCCGGGGGCAGCTGCGCGATGACGGCCCGCATGAGCTCGCGGGAGATCATGCGCTCGACCAGGTCCAGCCGCGCCGCGGCGGTGGCCGGCTCCGGCCGAGCCAGGGCGCGGCGCAGCTCCTGCTCCGCCCGCCGGCTGCGCTCCAGCGCGGCCCGCGGGCGGAGGATGGCGCGGGCGACGTCGGGCACGGCCGAGAGCTGGGGCACCGCGCGGTACGTGCGGGCGAAGGAGTGCAGGTCCGCCTTCTGGTTCACGGAGAACCGCGGGTCGTCCATGAGGTAGCGCAGCACCTCCACGGCGCGGACGTCCCCGACCGTCATCGCGGTGGAGAACATCCTGCGGCCGCCCGCGTTGCGCAGCGAGTCCGTGATGTCCATGAAGAGACGCAGCCCCGGCTGCGCGTACCGGTAGGTCCCCAGCGGGGGCGTGCCCCACCGGGCGGCGCCGTTGCTGGTGATGAGGACGTCGAACACGGACAGCCCCATGGGCGTCAGCGGCCGGACCAGCCCCTGCATCAGGCTGGCGCACAGGTAGACCCGTGTCCCGTCGTCGTTGCCGCTCGGCTCCGGCAGGGGGTACAGGGTGGTGATGGGGCGGGACTGCACCAGCAGGATCCGCCCGCCCGGCTCGATCGCCCACTCCAGGTCCTGCGGCTGCCCGAAGTGCTCCTCCGCCCGGGAACCGAGCGCCGTCAGGGCGAGGACCTGCGCGTCCGTCAGGCACGGCCCGCCCGCCGCCGGCCGCTCCCGCACCTCTGTCCCCCCGCCGGGAACCGCCCTGACCTCCACCCGCTTGTCGCCGAGCGTCCGCCGGAGGATCTCGCCCGTCGCGACGTCGACGACGAACTGGTCCGGGTTGACGGCGCCGCTGACCAGCGCCTCGCCGAGGCCCGGGGCGGCGTCGATCACGGCCTCCCCGCGCCGGCCCGTCACCGGGTTGGCCGTGAACAGCACCCCGGAGACCTCGGCGTCCACCATCTCCTGGACGACGACGGCGATGCTCACCGCGCGGTGGCCGACGCCGTTGTCGCTGCGGTAGGCCACCGCCCGCTCCGTCCACAGCGACGCCCAGCACCGGCGGACCGCGTCCAGCAGCGCGTCCGCCCCGACGACGTTGAGGTACGTGTTCTGCTGGCCGGCGAAGCTGGCCTCCGGCAGGTCCTCGGCGGTGGCCGAGGAGCGCACGGCGACCGGGACGTCGGCGCCGAGCCGCGCGTACGCGGCGCGGACCGCCTCGGCGATGGTCGCCGGGACGGGGGCGCCCTCCAGCGCGGTGCGGGCCTGCCCGGCGAGCCGCGCCAGGGAGGCGGTCGCCCCGGCCGAGGCGCCCCGGTCCGTGCCCGCCGACGTCACCTCCAGGGCCGCGAGGACGGGCCCGAGGTTGGCCCCGACGGCGGCCACGCGGTAGGCCGTCGTCGTGAGGCAGAAGCCGTCCGGGACCGGCAGGCCGGCGGCGAGGAGCGCCCCGAGGTTCGCCCCCTTGCCGCCCACCATCGGGCCCATGTCCGCGTCCACCTGGGTGAGGTCCAGCACCGGGCTGGCCTCACGCGGATCGAGCCCCGCTGCACGGTCCATGGCTGGTCCCCAAGACGCTCTCGACATCCCGTGCTCCCGACGATAGACCCGCGCCGTGCCAGGATCGCGTCATGACCGCCTGGATCTGCCGGACCTGCGCCGTCGAGCACCCCGACACCGACCGCCCGCCCGAGGTGTGCGCGATCTGCGCCGACGAGCGCCAGTACGTGCCCGCCGCCGGGCAGCAGTGGACCACGCTGGCTGAGCTCGCCGCCGACGGTCGCCGGATGGTGGTCGAGGAGGTCGAGCCGGACCTGTTCGGGATCAGCGTCGAGCCCCGGGTGGGGATCGGGCAGCGTGCCCTCCTCGTGCGCTCGCGCGCCGGCAACCTGCTGTGGGACCCCACCGGCTACCTCGACGACGACGGTGCCCGGCAGGTCCGCGACCTCGGTCCCGTGGTGGCGGTCGCCGCGAGCCACCCCCACATGTTCGGCGTCCAGGTGGAGTGGAGCCGCGCGCTCGGCGGGGTGCCCGTGCTGGTCAACGCGGGCGACGCGCGCTGGGTGGCCCGCACGGACTCGGTCATCGAGCACTGGTCGGGCTCGGTCGAGGTGGTGCCGGGGATCGTGCTGCACCAGGTCGGCGGCCACTTCCCGGGCAGCGCCGTGGCGTGGTGGGCGGCCGGCGCCGCCGGCGCGGGCGCGCTGCTCAGCGGCGACACGGTGTTCCCGAACCCCGACCGGGCCACCGTGGGGTTCATGCGGAGCTACCCGAACCTGATCCCGATGTCGGCGCCGGTGGTCGACCGGATCGCCCGGACGCTTGAGCAGCTCGACTTCGACCGGGTCTACGGCAACTTCGGCGGCGTCATCGACATGGACGCGCGGGCCGCCGTGCGCCGCTCGGCGGACCGGCACATGGCCTGGGTGCGCGGGGACCACGACGACGAGACGTGACGGGCCTGCACGGCGTTGGTGGTGGACGCTGTTTAGTCCCGACGAAGGCAGCGGGGCATGGCATCGTCCTAACAACACGGCATCACCGGGGGTGTGAACGTTCGCAAGTACGTCACGCGGGCGCACTGGTTGACCAACCTCGTCGCGGGCGACGCTCACGCTCCTGGCCGGTGCCCATCTCAAACCGAGGTTATGGCTGCGCTCACCATCCTCATCTGGGGCGCGACCTGGCGGCTAGTTAACAACAACTCCGCGTCGTTCACTCTCTGTCCACGCATCCGGCTCGACTTCGGAGTTGACCGGTTTGCAGAAGGAGCGATCCCGACGAGCAGTTGGCCGGGATTGTGGCTCGCCTGGCCCTAGACCTGGATGAGCACGATGGTGTCCAAGGCCCGCCCGAGCGCTTTCCATCGGACTGAGATACATGGCTGGAGTGTGACGCAAGTGGGGCAATAGGAGGCTGCTGCGTGGGTGTCGATTACCGAGAGTGATCGGCGCTATTGTATGGATGTCCCGACCGTCGAGAGAAAGTCCACCATGGCGACCTATCCGTACGTCTCCGGCTCAAAAGTCATCGTTGACACCTTCGAGCAACTGAGGAAGCAGGTCCCAAACAAGGTGGACGCTGGGTGGTTTCAGCGGTTCAACCTGGCCCCAGGCAACGAGTCCTACGTGATCAACATCTTGCGGTTCTTAGGCCTCATCGGGGAGGACGGACGCAAGAGTGATGACAAGACGGGCTTCTTCTACAGTGACGACGAGGCGTTTCAGTCCGGCCTCGAGCAGCTTCTCCGCGAGGTTTACTCGGAACTCTTCGCGGAGATGGGAGACGACGCGCTCGGCAACACGCGCGAGCCTCTCAGTAAGTGGTTTCGTGGGGCAGACAAGACGTCTGAATTGGTCGGGAAGCGTCAGGCCACAACGTTCGGCACGCTCGCCGCTCTCGCCGGCCATGGAGACCTGCCGGCAGTCAGAGTGAGCACACCCAAGGGGCAAAACGGCTCCACAAAGAAGAGTCCACCCTCTAACGGCCGCGCCACCGCGAAGGCATCGGTTCAGAGCCCCAACCAGTCCGAGACAGGAGCCATCAAAAGCGAACTTTTCGCAGCTCCGAGTCATCAGGCCGGAGTGGGCCTCACAGTGCGGATCGAGGTCAACCTTCCCGCTGGAGGGGACGCCGGCACCTACGACGCCATCTTCGCGAGCATCAGGAAGCATCTGATGTCGTGACCTCATTACTCGCTCAGTTCGAGCGTATAGTTCGACAGTTCCCCGCCACGGAGGCGAGACAGGGAGACTCTGAACTGTTAGACCCGGCGGAGACACACCCCTTCGAGACCCGCAACATCCATCCCGATCTTCCCATCAAAGTTCGGAAGCTGTTTGACGACGGGCATCCGAACCATGCGGTCTTCGAAGCTTTCAAGTACATCGAGAAAGAGATCAAGCGTCTGAGTGGCGTGCGAAAGACGGGGTTCCCACTGATGATGGATGCGTTCAACGAGAACGCACCAAAAATTCAGCTGAACGACTTGCAGACGGAGTCAGAGGTGGACGAACAGTCGGGCTTCAGGCACCTGTTTGCGGGAGCCGTGGCAGGGATACGGAACCCTCGGGGCCATGAGGTAGACCTTGTCGATAACCCGGACGAAGCTCTGGACTACCTTGCGCTCGTGTCGTTGCTCTTACGTAAGCTCGACGATTGCGGAGTTCGCTAGTGGTCCGCGTTTGAAGTGGTCTGACGGTTCGCCTTCTTGAGGATCTCGTCTGCGGTCTTAGTCCAGACGAAGATATGACAGCGGTCGTCCCAGTCGTCGATGACGGCGCAGATCTTCGCGTTGAGGTCCTTGACGGAGGCGAAGCTGCCGCGGTGGATGGCTTGGCGTTCGATGATGGAGAACCAGACGTTGACGAGGTTGGGCTCGGAGGCCAAGGTCGGGACGAAGTGGACGTGGAGGCGCGGGTGCTGGGCGAGCCAGACGCGGACCTCGGCCGTGTTGTGGGCGACTTAGTGATCCCTCACCAGATGCAGATCGCGCCCGGTCCCGTCCTCGGGATACGCGCGGGTGACCTGTTTGAGGAAGGCGAGGAACTTCTGGTGGCGGTATCGGTGGCTGACTTGCACGCCGCGGTCACGGTGCCGGTGGTGATTTCCAGGGCCGTGAAGAGCGTCGGAGGTCCCGTGCTAGACGTAGTCGTGGGCGCGCCGTTCGGCCAGCCCGGGCCGCATCGGCGATATTGGTGCGGTCAGGTCCAGCGCCTGATCTGGGACTTCTCGTCCACGCACAGCACGATCGCGTTCCCGGTGGCGCCAGGTAGTGCCCGACGGCGTCGGTGACCTTGGCGAGCAGCATGGGATCGGTGGAGAACTTGGACGTCTACGAGCGCCACCGCTGGACCCCGTACTCACGCCCGCCTTGGCGATCGTGCCGTTGCTGATCCCCGCCGGCCCAGCAATCGGCTCGACCAGTGCGTCACCCTGTACCTGCTCGGCTCCTACTCGGCGGCGGGGGCCAATGCGTTGCCACTGCGCCGTGAGTCACGTGCAACAAGGTAACGTATTGCTCGAACGTACGTTCGTAGACACGACAGCTGGGCATGGCGTCGGAGTGCAATCCCGCGGGTCGCGGGTCGCGCACGAGAGGGGGAGCCACCTGTGGGGACACCCCGATACGCCGAGCTGCACGCGCACTCGGCCTTCAGCTTCCTCGACGGCGCGAACCAGCCCGAGGACCTCGCCGCCGAGGCCGCCCGCCTGGGGCTGGAGGCGCTGGCGCTGACCGACCACGACGGCCTCTACGGCGTCGTCCGCCTGGCCGAGGCGGCCCGCGCCCTCCACCTGCCGACCGTCCTCGGCGCCGAGCTGAACCTGGGCACCACGGGGCGTGCCGGCGGGGGCACGGCCGCGGGGGGCGGCGGGCAGATGGACCCCGACGGCTCGCACCTGCTCGTGCTCGCCCGCGGGCCGGAGGGGTATCACCGGCTCTCGCGCGCCATCGCCCTGGCGCACCTGTCAGCGGGGGCGAAGGGGCGGGCCGACTACGACCTCGAGGACCTCGCCGCCCAGGCGGACGGGCACTGGCTGGTGCTCACCGGGTGCCGCAAGGGGGCGGTGCGGCAGGCGCTCGCGGCCGACGGCGAGGGCGCGGCCCGCGCCGAGCTCGACCGGCTGGCCGCGCTGTTCGGGCGGGAGAACGTCGCGGTGGAGATCACCGACACCGGCTCGCCCCTGGACTCCGCGCTGGGCGACGCGCTCGCGGGCCTGGCCCGCGGCGCGGGCCTGCCGCTGGTGGCCACGGGCGCCGTGCACTGCGCCCGGCCCGGCGACCAGATGCTCGCCGACGTCCTGGCCGCCACCCGCGCCCGCGCGAGCCTGGAGGAGATCGACGGCTGGCTGCCCGCAGCCCCCGCCCACCTGCGCTCCGCCGCCGAGATGGCCGCCCGGCACCGCCGTCACCCCGGCGCCGTGCCCACCTCCGTCACGCTCGCCGCCGAGTGTGCCTTCGACCTGCAGCTCGTCGCCCCCGACCTGCCGCCGCACCCCGTGCCCGCCGGGCACACCGAGGCGAGCTGGCTGCGCGAGCTCACCTTCCGCGGCGCCGCCGAGCGGTACGGGCGGCCGGGCGCGGAGCGGGTGCCCGGGGCGTACGAGATGATCGAGCACGAGCTGCGCATCATCACCGACCTGCACTTCCCCGGGTACTTCCTCATCGTCCACGAGATCGTGCAGTTCTGCCGCGACCAGCACATCCTGTGCCAGGGCCGCGGCTCGGCGGCGAACTCGGCGGTGTGCTTCGCGCTGGGCATCACCGCGGTCGACGCCGTCCAGCACCGCCTGCTCTTCGAGCGCTTCCTCTCGCCCGGGCGCTCCGGCCCGCCGGACATCGACCTGGACATCGAGTCGGGGCGGCGCGAGGAGGTCATCCAGTTCGTCTACGGCCGCTACGGGCGCCAGCACGCCGCGCAGGTGGCCAACGTGATCTCCTACCGGCCGCGCTCCGCGGTCCGCGACGCCGCCCGGGCGCTCGGCTACGACGTCGGCCAGCAGGACGCGTGGTCCAAGAGCATCGAGCGGTGGGGGAGCCTGCGCAGCGCCGACGACGGCCAGTCCGGCGCGGCATTGACCACCCGCGACGGGCGGGCGACCCTGCCGGCGGACGACCTGGGCGGCATCCCCGACCAGGTGCTCGACGTCGCCGAGCAGATGCTGCGCCTGCCCCGGCACCTGGGGATCCACTCCGGCGGCATGGTGCTGTGCGACCGGCCCGTGATCGAGGTGTGCCCCGTGGAGTGGGCGACGATGCCCGGGCGCACCGTGCTGCAGTGGGACAAGGACGACTGCGCCGACGCCGGCCTGGTCAAGTTCGACCTGCTCGGTCTGGGCATGCTCACCGCGCTGCGGCTGGCGTTCGACGCGATCAACGCCCAGCGCCAAGCGGCGGCCGGGGCCGGCGGCGCGGGCGGCGACGCGGGCGCCGCCGGCGCGCCGGCCGGAGAGCTCGGCCTGCACTCCCTGCCGCAGGAGGACCCGGCGGTGTACGAGCTGCTGTGCGCGGCGGACACCGTCGGGGTCTTCCAGGTGGAGTCCCGCGCCCAGATGGCCACGCTGCCGCGCCTGCGGCCGCAGTGCTTCTACGACATCGTCGTCGAGGTCGCCCTCATCCGGCCCGGCCCCATCCAGGGCGACTCGGTCAACCCCTACATCAACCGGCGCCTGGGCCGGGAGAAGGTCACCTACCTGCACCCGCTGCTCGAGCCGGCGCTGTCCAAGACCCTCGGCGTGCCGCTGTTCCAGGAGCAGCTGATGCAGATCGCGATCGACGTCGCCGGGTTCAGCGCGGCCGAGGCGGACCAGCTGCGCAAGGCCATGGGGTCCAAGCGGTCGACCGAGCGGATGGAGGCGCTGCACGGGCGGCTCCTGGCGGGGATGAAGGAGAAGGGGATCGCCACGGAGGTGGCCGAGGCGATCTACGACAAGCTCAAAGCCTTCGCGGACTTCGGCTTCCCCGAGTCCCACGCCTTCTCCTTCGCCTACCTCGTCTACGCCAGCGCCTGGCTCAAGGTCCATCACCCCGAGGCCTTCTACGCGGCGCTGCTCGCGGCCCAGCCGATGGGCTTCTACTCCCCGCAGTCCCTCGTGGCCGACGCGCGCCGGCACGGGGTGTCGGTGCTGCGCGCCGACGTCAACGCCTCGGCGGCGCAGGCGCAGGTGGAGAGGGTGCCGCCGGCTGGGGCCGAGCTGGCGGGAAGGGGGCTGGCGGCGCTCGCGGCGGCACGGCCGGCGGCGCTGGCCGGACGCACCGCGGAGCGTCCCACGGCCGTCCCCGAGGTCGCGCGCCTGGTCCACGCCCGCGCCGACCTCGCCGTGCGGCTGGGGCTGGACCCCGTGCGCGGGGTGGGGACGAAGGTCGCCGAGCGGATCGTCACTGAGCGCGAGCGGGCCGGGGCCTTCCGCGACCTGGCCGACCTGGCGCGGCGGGTGGACCTCACCGCGGCCCAGCTCGAGGCGCTGGCCACCGCCGGGGCGCTGGGCTGCTTCGGGCTCGAGCGTCGCGAGGCCCTGTGGGCCGCCGGGGTGCTCGCCGGCGAGCACGGCACCCGGCACACCGGCCGGCGTCGTGGTCGCCCGCCGGTGGCGTCGGGGCGAGGAGGCGCGGCCGCCCCGGAGGAGGCGGGCGCCGTCTGGTACCAGCCGCCCCTGCCCGGGACGGCGGTGGGCGCCGACGCGCCCGACCTGCCGGGCATGGACGAGGTCGAGACGGCCGTGGCCGACGTGTGGGCCACCGGGGTCTCCACCGACTCCTTCCCGACCCAGTTCCGCCGGCCGGACCTCACGGCGGGCGGGGTGTGCGCGGTGGCCGACCTGGCCGGGCACGAACCGGGGGAGCGCCTCCAGGTGGCCGGCGTGGTCACGCACCGCCAGCGCCCGGGAACCGCCGGGGGCGTGACCTTCCTGTCCCTGGAGGACGAGACCGGGCTGCTCAACGTGGTCTGCTCGGCGGGCCTGTGGGCCCGCTACCGGCGGGTGGCCCGGACGAGCGCCGCGCTCGTGGTCCGCGGGACGCTGGAGCGGGCCGACGGCGTGACCAACCTGGTGGCGGACAAGGTCTCCCCGCTGAGCCTGGTGGTGCCCTCCGCCTCTCGCGACTTCCGGTAGGGCTAGTCCACGATCTCCTTGGTCCGGTGCGCGAGGGCCCGGGTGGGCGGCAGCGGGCCCTCGATCGGGGGGTCCTGCTGGCGCAGCGTGGAGTAGACCGCCCAGACGACCGCGATCACCGGGATGGCGATGACCGCGCCCAGCAGGCCGCCGAGGAACGTGCCGGCGGTGACGCCCAGGGCCACGACGACGGGGTGGAGGGAGACCTGCTTGCCCATGACCAGGGGCTGGAGGATGTGTCCCTCGACCTGGCCGATGAGCGCGACCCCGACCGTCACGATGAGCGCCGCGATGAACCCCTCGGCGGCCAGTGCCACGACGGCGGCGATGATCATCGCCGCCGGGGCGCCGACGAGCGGGATGAACGCGCCGATGAAGACCAGCACCGCGAGCGGCGCGGCGAGGGGGACACCGACGATCTCGAGCAGGATGAACGCGAGCACGCCGTCGGAGAGCGCCACGATCATCGTGCCGCGGGCGTACCCGGAGAACGTGTACCAGCCCGCCCCGGCGGCCTGGTGCACCTGTTCGCGGTTGCGCGCCGGCAGCTGGTTGAGGAACCAGCGCCACATGGACTGTCCGCGGGCGAGGAAGAAGATGGTCACGAACAGGCTCAGCGCGAGGACGGTGAACACCAGCGCGACCGCCCCGGCGTTGTTGAGCACCTGGCCCGCGAGGTTGCCGGCGTTCTCCTGGACATACTGCGAGCCCTGGGTGACGAGCTCGTTGATCGCCGTGTTCATCTCGGCCTGGGTGAAGTGGAACGGCAGCGGTCCGGTCTCGAAGAACTGCAGGATCGTGTCGATGCCGTCGCTGAACCGGGTGGCCAGCGTGGCCCACTGGCCGGCGACCGAGCTGATGACGTACGTCAGCAGGCCCGCGACGACGGCGAAGCCCCCGAGCAGGCACAGGACGGTCGCGAGCGGGCGGGGCATGTACCGCGCGAGGCTCGTGACGAAGGGGTCCAGCAACGACGTGACGACGAGGCCGATGAACACCGCGATGAAGACCACCTGGATGCGGGTGGTCGCGAAGACCACCATCCCGATGACGATGACGATGCCGATGAGCAGCCACGCGAGCATCCCGTACCTGCGGATCCACCGCGGCACGCCGTCGGCGTAGGTCTCCGCACGGACGGCCCGCTCGGGCATCCGCCGCACGGCGAGCCGGCCCGCGGTGGACGGGCGCATCCCACGGGCGCCGGCCTCCTTGTCCGGGGGCGGTGCCGCCTGACGCTGCGCGATGATCTGGTCGATCATGCTCGGGCTGGACGGACGCATCCGCCTCGTGACACGCCCGCTCACCTGCCGACCGATCCGGCCCAGCAGCTTTCTCGAACGATCGCCCACAGATGCCATCGCGGCCAAGTCTGCACCATCCGGGCGCCCCTACCAGTGGCGACGCGTCGCGCGCGCCCCGCGTCAGCCCGACAGCCGGGCCCAGGTCCGGGCCTGGGCGAGCTCGTCCAGGGCGCCGTCGCGGTCGCCGGTCTCGGCGGCGCGCCAGAGCGCCGACTCGCAGGCCCGCGCCATCGACCAGGCGGCGACGCGGTCGGGCTCGAGCCCCGCGGCGGCGCACAGCGCCCGGAGGCGCGCGCGCAGCACGGCGGTCGGGTTGTCCTCCGAGAACGGCTCGCCCACCTGGGACAGCAGCGGCCACGGGTCGAACGCGGGGTCCCCGATCAGGGGCTTGGGGTCGATCGTCACCCAGCGCCGGCGCGCGCCGTCGTCGGCGGCGATGAGGTTGCCGGGGTTGTAGTCCCCGTGCAGGAGCACGGTGCGCGCGCCTGTGGCCGGGAGGTCCTCGAGAAGCCCGGCCGCCTCGTCGAGGAGGCCGCGGTCCGCGTCCAGCGTGGCGGCGTGGCGCTGGGTGCGCTCCCGCAGCAGATCCGCGTAGCCGGCGGCGCGGGCGGTCAGGTACGGGATCACGGGCGCGTCGGCCCCGGCGCCGTCACTCGCGTCGCCCTGCCCGACGGCGGAGCCCTGCCCGACGGCGGAGCCCTGCCCGACGGCGGAGCCCGGGGCGCCCGCCGGGCCGGCGCCGGGCGTCGTGGCACGGGTGCCCGCGGCGTGCAGCTGCGCCAGCAGCTCGCCGGCGAGGCTCAGCCGGACCGCGACGCGCTGATCGCGCAGGCCGCGGTCCTCCTCCAGGTCGTGCCCCGGCCGGTATCGGCGAAGGAGCAGCGTCCACGCCTCGCCGTCGTGGTCGAGCAGCTCGGCGGACGCGCCGGTGCCGGCCCAGGTGCGCAGCGCGGTGGCCTCACCGGCCGCCTCGTCGTGCGGGAAGACGATCTTGACGACCGCGTCCTCGCCGTCCCGCGTCCGGGCCGGCGCGGTCCACGCGGCCCGGCCGGACAGGAACGGAGCGTCCAGGCGAAGGCCCCAGCGGGTGCGGGCGCGGTCCACCAGCGCGGGCAGACGCCTCAGCCAGGCTGCGCCGTCGGCGGTGGCGCCGAGCTCCCGCCGCAGGCCGTCCGGGACGGTGACGGCGTCGGGCCCGGTAGTCAGCACGGCCGGGCCCGCGGCGGCGCGGACGGCCGCCGCGTCGTCATGGCAGCGTCACGCCCAGGAGCGCGGCGAGCTCCGCGGCGTCGTCGACGGTCGCGACCGCGCCGTCCTCCTCGCCGGGCCGCCCGTAGCCCCAGCGCACCAGCACCGCCGGCACGCCGTGGGTGGTGGCGCCGTCGACGTCGTGGTGCCGATCGCCGATCATGACGGCCCCGGAGACGTCGACCCCGGCCTCCCGAAGCCCGGTGAGCGCGTCCTCGACGATGTCGGCCTTCGCGCTGCGGCTCTCGTCGCGGGTCGCCCCGCAGATCACCGTGAAGTACTGGGCGAGGCCGTCGTGCTCGAGGATCTCCACGGCCAGGTGGCGCATCTTCGAGGTGGCGATCGCCAGGGGCACGCCGGCGGCGTGGAGCGCCCGCACGAGCTCGGGGACGCCGGGGTAGAGGTTGACGTCGAGCATGCGGGTGAGGTACGCCGCGCGGTACCAGGCGATGACCTCGTCGAGCTGCTCCGGGGCGACGCCGGCGAACTCACGGAACCCGATCCGGGTCGGCGGGCCGACGAAGCGCAGGAGCTCCTCCTGCGTCTGCTCGGGGTAGCCGAAGTGCGCGAGGGCCTCGGCGATGGACCGGGTGACCGCGCCGCCGGAGTCGGTGATCGTCCCGTCGAGGTCGAAGAGCACCGCCGTGGGGCGCAGCCACGCCTCGTCGGCGTCGGCGACGGCGGTGGTGGTCAGGGTGGTGCCGGATGTGGTGGACGTCATGGGTGGGCTCGCCTCGGGTCGTCGGGGATGGTCCTCTTCCCAGGGTAGGCGGACGGCGGCCCGCCGCGGATGTGGTGATGGCCACGTCCAGCCGGCGGCGAGGGCGCCCGCGTGGCCCTCGGGAGGGCACGCCACGGCGGCGCCACCGCGAAAGGCGCCCGCACCCCGCTCGTGGCACGCTGGCGATGGTGCGGGCGCGTGCCGTTCACGAGAGGTGGGGAGACGCGTGGGAAAGGTCGGAACGCTGATGAAGATCGCCGTCGCGGCGGGGCCCGCCGTCTGGGAGGCGGTCCGTCGCTACGGGCCGGTCCTGGAGCGGCTGCGCCAGGAGAACCCCGAGGTCTACCGCCTCATCTCGGACCAGGTCTCCCGGCTGGCGACGACCCGGCGCGAGGCGAGGGGGCCCGAGGCGCTGCGTCGCCGCCTCGGCGTCCTGCGCGACCAGGTCGCCTACCTCACCGCCTCCGCCGACGACGACGGCGAGCGCCGGCGCGCCGCCGAGTGGCGCCGCCAGCTCGACAAGCTCGAGGCCTCCCTGCCGCTGCTCAGCGCCATGAGCCGGCACAAGGCGGCGCAGGAGGAGCGCCACGTCGACGCGCGCATCGACGCACTCTCGGAGCAGATCCTCTCCGCCTACATCGACGAGCAGGAGGAGGACGCGCGGACCATCGAGCCCTGACCGGCGGGCCGGCCGGTCACGTCGCGAGGGCCGCCGTCCTGAGCTGGTGCCGCAGGACGGCCAGCCTGGGCCCGACGCTCGTCAGCCGCACCTTCGACCACGCGTGCACGACCTCGGTGAGCAGGTCGAGGGTCTCCCACAGGAGCACCCGCTCGAGCGTGACCGGGGCGTGCCGCTCGTACTCCACGAGGAACAGGTCGCAGAGCTGGTCCAGCAGCTTCAGGCGCGCCGCAAGCCGGTCCGCCTCGCACGGCTCGTCGCCCCACGGAGCGGTCGCGCCGATCTCCCGCAGGACGGCCCGGAAGCGCCCGACGTCGAGGCCGGGTTCCGCCATCGCCGCGCCGTCGAAGTCGATGACCGCGACGGTGCCGGAGCTCAGGAGAACCTGCGCGGGGCGGAACGTGTGGTGCGCGCTGACGACGGGGTCCGCCCCCACGGCCCGGTCCAGCGCCTCCAGCATGGTCAGCACCGGCTCGGCGGCGGAACGCAGCCCGGGGATGGTCAGGGAGAGGCGGCCCAAGATCTCGCGGGTCTCGCTGACCTCGTCGGTCCAGGTGAAGGTGTCCCGGAAGACGGCGCCGCTGCGGTGGAGCGCGGCCAGCGCCGTGGCCGTGCGCCGCAGCTCGGTCCGCAGCCGGTCCAGCGCGGCCGGCTCCATGCCCGTGAACGCCTCGCGGACGAGCTCCTTCAGGGTGCGGTCCTCCGGGACGGCCGCCTGCAGCAGGATGCGTTCGCCGGGGAGATAGCCGAGGGGCTCGGCGAGGAGCACGACGTCACCGGCTGCGAGCGGCGTGTCCCACAGGGCAGTCATGGCCTGGTGGGCCACCGCGCCCTTGTCCCCGTGGTACGTCTTGGCGACGACCCGGCGTGGCGGCGCCGCGGGACCCGAGCCGTAGGTGACGTCGTAGAGGATGGTGCACCGGCTGCCGGGCTTGTACTGGGCGATGCACGGGGTGGCGGCGGTGACCGTCGCGTCGGGGTGCCTGCCCGCCCGCAGGACCCGTTGGACGACCCGGGCCGATGCGGCGGGGTCCGAGAGGTCACGGAGGGCGGGCAGCCCGGGATCGGCCGTCGCCGGGGCCAGGTGCAGGCGCAGGTCGGGCAGGACGACGTCGTAGCCGGGCCGGCCGAACGGGACCGAGGACCGGGAGGCCGGCAGCGGGACGTCGGGCGGGTAGAGGAGGCCGGCGAGCACCACGTCGCGGGCCTCGGCGCCTGCGACGACGCGGACGTGGCAGCGGGCGGGCCACTGCGCGCCCTTGGCGCGCAGCCGGTCCATCTCGCAGGCCAGGAGCTCGAGCGTGCCGTCGGCGATCTCGGGCACGTGCCGGCGCAGCGACTTCTCGAGCGCGTGCGGGCGCATCGGCGCCGCGAGCCAGTCGGGCAGCGTGGCGAACCGTTCCAGCGCGGCGACAACCTCATCGGTCGTGGTGGTCATGGGCGGCTCCCCCCGGTCGCGTCGTCCTGCAGCATGGTGAGCGCACGGATCACGCGGTCGTCCTTGAAGCGTCGTGCGGCACGCAGGGCGTGCAGCCCCAGGCTGAGCCTGCGGTAGGCGTCGACGCGGGCGGCGAAGGCGGCGTCGGCCCGCGCGTACGCGGCAAGGAACTCGGTGCGGGCCGCCACGGCGTTCGCGTCGTGCCGGCGGGCGGCCGCGAGGTCGTGGTAGGCGAGGTACCGCCCGACGTCGGACGCGGCCTCGCTCAGGCACACGGTGTCGAGGTCGACGAGCCCGATGCTACGGGGAAGGCGCACCAGCTGGCTGGGTGTGAAGTCGCCGTGTGAGAGCACGAGCGCGCCGCCGTCCTCCTCCTGGAGGGTGCGGCGAGCTCGCCCGAGTGCCTGCGCCACGTGGTCGGCGACGTCTGGCCACGGGCCGGCGACGACGGCGAGCTCGGCGTCGACCCGTCGTAGCTCGGCGGCCGGAGAGCCGGTTGGCAGGGCGCCACGCGGGGCGTGCCGGTGCAGCGCGCGCAGGGCCTGAGCCGCCTCGTGGACCGTCACGGGACGGTAGGCGCCCGCGCGGGGTGCCTCCGGCGGCGGTGACAGCGACTCGAGGAAGATCGTGTGCCGCTCGGGGGCGAGGCCGAGCAGCCGGGGCAGGCGCACCCGGATCCCGGGCTCCCCGGGCATCGCGATGGCGCCGAGCGCCCGCACCGCGCGCGCCGTCGCCACCGCCTCCTCACGGCCGGGGTAGACCTTGGCATAGACCTGCCGGGGCCGTGTCCCGGCGCGCAGGGGGACGAGGTCGTAGCGCAGCACGCACGCGCCGGTGCGCGGGTGATGCACGACGGTGACCCGGCAGCTTGACGCTGCGTCCACGTGGCCGAGTCCCGGGTGGGCGGTGAGGATCTTCACCGCAAGGCCCGGGTCGAGCATGGCCGGCAGGGTGGGCAGCGTGGGGTCGTCGGGGAATGCCGTGACGGACAGGTCCGCGGCGCGCACGCGCACCAGGAGCGTCAGGCCGCCGATGTCCGGCGTGTCGGTGTCGAGCTCGACGGAGATGCGCACCGACACGGCGTCGTCCTCGCCGTAGAGCGCCGTGTGGGTGGTGGTCCGGCTCAGCGAGCGACCCGGTAGGTGCTCGTCGACCCACTGCTGCGCGACCGCGCGGGCGAACCGCGGGTCCAGGGCACGGTCGGCCGCCGCGACCCGCTCGCGGAGGCGGAGCAGCTGGCCGCTCATGTCGCCCTGTGCGGCGCGGGGACCGTGGCGGTGGTGGGGTCACCGCGGGAGCCGAAGAGGGCGGCGTAGGGGCCGTCGACCCGGGCGAGCGTCTCGGGCGGGCCCTCCTGGACGATCCGGCCGTCGTCGAGGACGAGGATGCGGTCCGCGCAGCGGATGAGGTCGGCGTCGTGGGAGATGATGAGCGTCGTCTTGCCGGCGATGAGGGTGCGCAGCGCCCCGATGACCTGGCCGGCCGACTCCGGGTCGAGCCCGGTCGTCGGCTCGTCCAGGACCAGCACGGGGGCGTCGCGCACGAACGCACGGGCGACGGCGATCCGTTGCCGCTGGCCGCCGGAGAGCGTCGAGCCGCGTTCGCCGAGGACGGTCGCGTACCCCTCGGGGAGGTCCTCGATGAAGCGGTCCGCGTTGGCGAGCCGGGCGGCGCGCGTGATGCGCTCGGGGTCCGGGTCATCGATCCCGTAGCCGATGTTCTCCGCGACCGTGCCGGTGAGCAGGAGCGTCTCCTGGAGCACCGGGCTGACCTGCCGGCGCAGCGAGGCGAGGGTGAACTCGCGCACGTCGGTTCCGTCGATGGCGACGGTCCCGGAGTCCGGGTCGTACAGGCGCGGGACGAGCTGTGCGATGGTGCTCTTGCCGGCGCCGCTGGAACCCACCAGCGCCACCACCTCGCCGGGGTCCACGGCGAACGTCACGTCGTGGAGGACCGTGCGGGGCGGCTCCCCGGGGGCCTCGTGCTCAGGCTGGTAGCTGAACGTGACGTCGGTGAAGGTCAGCCTGCCCTTCAGGGGCGGCGCGGGCCGGGCGCCGGGGGAGTCCTTGACCGCCGGTTCGCGCTCCAGCAGCTCGTCGATGCGGTCGGTGCTGGCCAGCACCTTGCCGACCTTGTACCACTCGCTGACGATCTTCCGCGACGGCTTGAACATGTTCTGGATGAGCAGCACGAACAGGACCAGCGTGCCGGCCGAGATGGAGCCGCGGTCGAGGAGCCACACGCTGAGCCACACCACGCCGGCGATCGTCAGGCCCTCGAGCACCGCGATGACGAAGCCGAACTGCGCCTGGATGGTGGCGATCTTCAGCGATGCGCGCATGCTCTGGTCGCTCTGGGCGGAGAACTGCTCGAGGTTGACGTGGCCACGGCCGTAGCTCTGCACCAGGCGGATCGAGGAGAGCATCTCCTGCGCCGTCGACGCCAGGTCACCCTCCTTCGAGCGCTGCTCCTTCGAGACCCGCTTGAGCCGCAGCGAGAAGTAGTTGGCCACGAGGGCCAGGGACGGCACCACGACGAGGGCGATGAGCGCGACCTCCGGGGAGCGGGCCAGCAGGACCACGAACGAGCCGATGAGGAGCAGGCCGCTGGCGATGATCTTGCTCAGCGACGTGATCATGAAGTCTTCCACCACGAGGACGTCACCCGTCACGCGGGTGAGGACGTCCCCGGTGCGCCGCTTGTCGTGGAAGGCCATCGACAGCTTCTGCAGGCGGTCGTACATGGTGACCCGCAGGTTGTAGCCGAGCTCGCGACCACCCCGGGCCATCGCGACCTCCGAGAGGGAGTCGGCGCCGGTGTTGATGGCCGCGATGGCGATGATGCCGAGACCCAGCAGGAGGACGGTCTCCCACCGCTCGGACGCGAGGAGTGCCGGGAACCCGTGCTCCCGGAGGCTCGGGACGCTGCCCTGCACGAAGTCGACGGTGTACGCGATCGGCAGCGGCTCCAGCACCGCGGTGAGGGCCTCGAGCACCAGCAGGATGAGCGCCTGGATGTACGGCGTGTTGCTGCCGTGGTGGGTCCGGATGAGCTCGAAGGCGCGGCGGAGGTCCGACCGCCGCGTCGCCCTGTGCCGCCCGGCCGGCTTCCTCATGGTCCCCCCGGCCGGCTTCTTCTTGGTGGGCCGCCCGGCCGGGGTCTTCGCGGTGGCCCTGGGCTTGGCCGCCGGTGTCGGGGTGGGCGGCCCTCCCGCCGGCGTGGCGGGATGCCCGGCCTCCTGCGTGGCGGTGGCCGCGGCCGGCCCGGGGGGAGCGGCGGCGGCGTCGGGGCCCTGCTCGGCGTCGACCGTCATCGTTGCCTCCCGTCGAGGTGGTCGAGAACCCAGTGCGCGTCCTCGACGTAGTCCCGCGTGAGCGGGGAGAGCGGTGCGCGCGCGTGCGCCCGCAGGGCCTTGCGCATGAGTGCGACGGCCACGTAGAACTCCGCCCGTGCCGGGAGCCCGCCGGCCGGCCGGGCCGTGGCCGTGACCCCGGCGGGGGCAGCGGCTCCCGTGTACCCGTCGACGAAGCTGGTCCCCAGCCGGGCCGCCGTGGCCAGCGCCGAGTGGTCCGTGCGGAGCGCCTCCTGGCGCAGCGAGGCCACGAAGGTGCCGACGTCGGAGGCCGGGTCGGCCAGCCCGCAGTGGTCGAGGTCGAGCAGCGCGACGTGGTCGGCCTGCAGCAGGAACTGGTCGGGCTTGCAGTCGCCGTGCACCACGGAGAGTGTCCCGTCGGGTCGTCTCCACCCGAGGAGGCGGCGGGCGAGCCCCAGCAGGGTGTCCCCGGCGGCGGCGTCGACGGAGCGGACGGCGCCCGCGCGGGCGACGAAGCGGCGGAGCTCGTTGTCCACGAGGCGTGGCCTGGGGGCGGGCACGGAGCGGCGGTGCAGCGCGGCGAGGGCGCGACCCGCCCGGGCGACGCCGGTCGTGAGCCCGGGGTCCGCGGACGCCGGGCTCACGGCGACGTCGAGCGGGTGGCCCGGGAGGTAGCCCTGGACCACCACGGCGAGCTCGGGCAGGTGCGCGAGCACCGGTGCCAGGGTCAGGTCGGGGTCCGCAGGCGCCTGCAGGAGCGCGCGTCCCTCGGCGGCGACGGCCGCAGCCTTGGCGGGGTCGTGGTAGACCTTCGCGACGAAGCGCGTCGGCGTGGTGGTGCCGCCGTGGCGCACGGCCGCGGTGACGAGGAACGTCACGCGCCGTCCCGGCCGGTACCGCAGCAGCTCCATCCGCGCCTCGGCCACCGTGTCCGGGAGCGCGGCGTCGAGGGCGGGCACGAACGTGCGGGGGTCGACGACCGCGGGCAGGGTCGCCAGCCCCGGGTCGTCCGGGAAGCACGTGGCGCCGATCCCCTCGGCCACGGGCACACCGGGCGCGTCGCCGTCCGGCGCGACCGTGCCACGGACCAGGCGCGAGCCGAGCCGGTACAGGACCGCGGCCGGCTTCCCGGGCTCGTACTTCGCGTCGAGGACCTCGCACCCCTCCTCCGCGTCGCCGCCGAGTGCGGCGAGCAGCAGGGGCCGCATCACGTCCGGGTCGATCGCGTCGAGGAACCGGACGTACTGGCGGCGCACCCCCGGCGAGGGGGCGGTCGCGGCCGGGCCGGTCACGGGACCACCTGCCCGAGACCGAAGACCTCGACGAGCTCGCGGGCCGCCCGGTCGACGTCGAAGCTCTCCTCGACCGTCACCCGGGCCCGCGCGCCCAGCTCGCGTCGTAGCGCCGGGTCGTCCACCAGCGCGGCGAGGTTCGCCCCGATGGCCGCGACGTCACGCGGCTGCGCCAGCAGGCCGTTGTGCCCGTGCCTGACCGCCTCACCGACGCCCCCGGCCGCCGTGGCCACCACCGGCAGGCCGGAGGCGAGCGCCTCGACGACGACGTTGGGCAGACCGTCGCGGTCGCCGTCGGCGGTGACGAAGGGCGTCAGGGCGAAGAGGTCGGCGTCTCGCATGGCCAGGGCCACCGCGTCGCTGTCGTGCTCCCCCGCGAACGCCACGACGTCGCGGAGCCCGAGCTCGTCCCGCAGGCGCTCGAGCGCGGTGCGCATCGGACCGTCCCCAAGGACGGTCAGCGTGAAGGAGCGGTCCGCGGCGATGCCGGCGCAGGCCCGGAGCAGGTCGGGGAAACCCTTCTTCTCGACCAGCCGGCCCACGGACAGCACCCGCACGACGGCGCGCGCCGGCCGGGGCGGCCCGGGCGCGAACCGCCGCAGGTCCACCCCGTGGTGGATCAGGCGCACCCGGCTCGCGGTGGCCGCGCCGAGCCGGCCGCCCAGGAAGTCCAGGTTCGCCCGGCAGCACGTCAGCACGCTCGTCGCGCCGTCCGCCCGGACGCGGAGGCTGCGCGGTGGGATCTGGTAGAGGTCACGGGCGTGCGCCGTGAGGCTGTACGGCAGCCCTGTGAGTCGGTGGACCAGGTGGGCGACGAGCGCCGGGTCGTGGGCGAAGTGCGCGTGCAGGTGCGCGACCGGCACCCCAGCCTCCGCCGCCCGCAGGGCCCGCGCCGCGATCCGCACGGCGTGCTCGAAGCACTCGGACGTCGTCGCCGTCGCGTACCCGCTCGCCAGGTCGGGGTTTGCGCGCGCGAACCGGGCGGCGGCGGCGAAGCGCTCAGGCTCCCGGGCGGCGAGGAACCGATGGTCGCCCGCCGCCGGCGCGGGGCCGAGGCAGATGACCGGTGCGCGAACCTCGTCCACCTGGGGCTGCCGGACGGTTTCGCCCGAGGCCGCCATCGCGAAGATCTCCAGGTCGACCCCGAGCCGCTCGAGCGCGAGCACCTCGTTGACGATGAACGTCTGCGACAGCCGCGGCCAGCTCCGCGTCACGTACATCAACCGCCCAGCCACGACGCCCCCCGCTCGAGCCGCCACGCCCCCCGGTCGACCATCGCGTCGGTGAGGCCGCCGCGGGCCTCCTGCTTGGTGATCTTCAGGAGCGAGTACGCGTAGAAGAAGTCCAGCCGGAGCCGGGGCGCGGGGCCCGACGGGGGGCCGTAGGCCTCGAGGAGCGAGGCCTTCGCCAGCCCGGCCGCGGGAGAGCGCGTCTCGTCGGCGTAGGCGCACAGGTGCGCAAGGTCGAGGGCCGAGTCTCCCATCCTCGCCTCGTCCAGGTCGATCACCGTAGCGGTCCCGTCGACGTCGACCAGCACGTGGCCGAGGTGCAGGTCCTTGTGGATCGGCGAGCCGACGACGAGCGGCAGGTCCGCCGCCACCGCACGCAACCGCCTGGCGAGCTCGCGCGCCGGGCCGCGCAGCCGGTCGTCGGCGCGGCCGATGTCCTCCGCCCACCGCGTCAGGTTCTCCGCCTCGTGCGTGACGTCCAGCGTCCGGCGCAGCGGGATCGGGCTCGCGTGGACGGCGCGGAGCCAGGCGCCGCAGCGGCGGGCGACGTCGGCCACCTCCGCCGGCCGGTCGTCCCACCACGGGTCGGACAGGGGGCGGCCGTCGGCCGCCGCGCACAGGATGAGGCCCCGGTCGGCGAGCATGCCGAGGGGCCGGGGCGTGCCGACCCGGCCGCCGACGACCCCCTGCAGCAGCGTGAGGTTCTCGTGCGTCACCGCGGCGAGCCCCGGCTCGGCGTACGCCTTGGCGATGACGTCGAGCTCCCCGCCGGTGTCCCAGGTGACGTGGCAGCGCGCCACCACGCGCCGCCCGGGCGCGACTTTCACCGTCCGTGCCGAGGTCACCGTGGCCCGCCCGGCGCCGCGGCCGGCCAGCAGCGGGCGCAGCAGCGCGGTCATCGAGACAGGGTCTGTGAGCGCGGGCCGGGCGCCGGCCCGCAGATAGTCGTCCCGTCCCCGTCCCTGGGCCTCCCGGCGCTGGATCAGCGCGGTCGCGGTCGCAACCAGCGCAGCCACCTGTGCCCAGCGGGTCGTGTCGAGGCTGCGGTAGCGCCGGCCGGCGATCTTGAGCAGCGCCGCCGCGTGCCACCAGTCGAGCGAGCCGGGGGCGACGCGGCCGCCGCCGTCGGCGTACCCCTCACGCAGCGCCGACGAGAGGCCGGGCGGGGCAGCGGGATTCCTCAGGTGCTGCCAGTCGACGTAGGCCAGGGCGTTGCCGAGGTCTCGGGCCGGGTCGGCGAGCCCGGCGCCGTCGAGGTCGAGCAGGACCAGGCCACCGCCCGGCACCAGCACCTGGCCGGGCCGGAAGGAGCCGTGGCTGAAGGCCGGCTCGGTGCTGTCCGGTACGGCCCTGCGCAGCAGGCCGACCGCCCACGTCATCGACAGGGCCACCGCGGGGTCGGCGTGCCAGGCCGCCGGCAGGTATCCCGCCAGCTCGTCGAGCGCCTCGTGCGCGGTATGGACGTGCGTCGCGGTGCGGCGCCCTGGCCGCACCTCGTGCACGCGCGCGAGAAGGGACCCGACCGACCGGGCCAGCTCGCCCCGCTCCCCGGCCGGGACGGCGTTGTCGCCGAGCACGGCCGAGGCGGTCGGTCCGGGCACGGCCGCGGTCACGACGGCGCTCAGGTCGGGCCACCAGCCCACGAGCGGCGGGACGACGGGCGTGCCGCGGGCGCCGGCCAGGGACTCGTGGCTCTCGACGTACTCCTCGACGCCGCCGGCGAAGACCTTGACGAAGACGTCCCGCGTTCCCACGCCGGTCTCGACGGCGGCGCGCACGACACAGCGTGAGCCCGGGCGGTAGCTCGCCGTGGACGTGACGCAGCGCCGGACCGGCTCTCCGAGTAGCTGCCCGAACCGGTCCTTGGCGTGCTCGGGGTCGAGGATCGCCCGGAGCCCGGGCAGCGCCGGGTCCTCGGCGAGGGTGCTGCGGGTGGTCGCGGCCGGGGTGACCTCGAGCACCACGACCTCGCCGTCGGGGCGGTCGAACGCGACGCGGGTGCCGCGGTCCGGGTCCCAGCGCACCTGGTGCACGCCACCGCGCCGGCTCTCGGCGTCGACCACCCGGCCGGCCTGGCCGGCGAGGCGGTCGATCCCGCCCCAGTCCACCGCGCTCGCGGCCGGGGGCCAGGTGGTCGTCATCGTCCGCTCCTGGCCGTGCGCGCCGCGAGCGTGAGGCAGGCGTCGACCGTCTCGGCCCAGCGGGGCTGGTGGAGCAGCACACGCCGGCCCACGGACCGGAGCTGGAACAGGACGTCGTAGCGCGCCGCCCGGGCGGCGCGCGGGCGGGGCATCGGCCCGTATCCGTCGAGGAGGGCGGCGACCAGGCCGTCCCCGTCGGTCCCGCCGGCGAGCGCCCACCATCGGAGGTCGGCGCGGAGCTTGCCCAGGTCGAGCGCCGGGTCTCCGGTCGTGACCCGGTCGAAGTCCAGGATGGTCAGGATGTCCCCGTCGACGAGGATGTTGTCGCACTTGAAGTCGCCGTGCAGCTGATACCCGGTCTCCGCGGGCATGTCCTCGAGGTCGGCGACCGTGCGCTCCAGCAGCTGGAGCAGACGCGACCCGCTCCTCTCGTGCAGCGCGATGACGTGCGCGCAGGCCCGCCGGGTGGCGGCGGCTTCGGCGGTGGGGCTCGACGCCCCGCCCGCTCGCCCCCCGGCGTCGTGCAGGGCGCGCAGCGCCGCGCCGGCGGCGCGGGCGAGCGTCGGGTCGTGGGCGACGAGCTGGGAGAGCGGGGCCCCGTCCGCGGTGGCCCACAGGACGACGCGTTCTGGACCGAGGTAGGCCCGGGCGTGTGCGACCCGAGCCGGACCGCCCCATGACGCGAGCGCCGCGGCGACCTGGTGACTGCCTGCGACCGCGCGCGCACCCGTGTGGTCCCGGTAGCACTTGGCGTACAGGCTCGCCTGCGGGTCGGTGCCGTCGATCCGCAGGACGTGCCGCTGCCCTGGTCGGTACCGCAGGGCCCTGACGGCGAGCCCCTTGTCGAACCCCCGCTGGCCGGCCCCCGTGAGCAGCTCGGCGAGGTGTGCCAGGTTGTAGAGGCTCGCCAGCTGCGGAAAGGCCGGGTCGACGGGCGCCACCAGCACCTCCATCCTCCCGGGGTCGCCCGTCCAGACCACCGCCGCAGGCCGGGCGGGGGCGCCCGGGACGTGGACGTCGACGTACGCGCTCAGCTTCCGGTGGGGCAGCAACCGTGACCGGGTGACCTCGCACCGGACGTCGCGGGCGCCGTCCGGCAGCACGGCCCGCAGGGCTCCGGCGACGAGCTGGGGGCCGTCTTTCGCAAGGAACTGCTCGACCGCCGGCGCCCCCCGGCGGCAGTCGATGAGCGCCTGGACCCCGCCGACGGTCCCCGCGGCGCCGGCTGCCGGTGAGCCGGTCATGTCACCAGGGAGCCGCGCTGGGCCCGGGAGCCCATCTCGAGCCGGGCGGCGAGGTGCCCGACGGCGACCTCGCGCCCCCGCAGGTCTGGCCGGGCGGCCGGCACAGGCGGCTCGGTGAGCGCCGAGACGATGGCACCCGCCACCGTCGGAGGGTCGAGCAGCTCAGGGTCGAGCCAGCGCACCCAGTCCCGCTCGGCGAACAGACGCGCGCGGATACGCTGCTCGGCGCTCGGCCCGCGTCGCGGGATGAGCAGCGCCGGGGTGGCGGCGCCCAGCACCTCGACGGTGGTGTTGTACCCCGCCATCGACACGACGAGGTCGGCGCGGGCCACCCGGCCGCGGCCGTGGACCTTCCGGCGCACGTCGCTGACGGCGGTGAGGCGGGATGCCCGGCGCCTGAGCGCCCGGACGTCGTCGCGGGGCATGAAGGGGCCCGTCACCACGAGGAACTCGGCGCCGGTCTGCGCGTGCACACCGTCGACGGCGCCCAGGACGGCGTCGAACATCGGGTAGGCGTCGGCGCCGCCTCCCGCCATCACGACCACGCGCGGCGGACCCGCGGGGCGCACCCACGGCCCGGGCGCGGCCGAGCGGGCGCCCTTGTGGGGCGGCACGCACACGTACCCGCAGTAGGTGACGCGGTCGGCGACGCCCGCGGGCCAGGAGTACTCCGCGGCCACGTCCAGGACGTCCCGGGTGCCGTAGACGAGGACGTCGTCGTAGAACTCCTCGAGCGCGTCGTAGGCGCCCTCGGCGCCCCACCGCCGGCGCACGGTCTCGGGGGCGTCGATGATGTCGCGCACCCCGAGCACCACCCTCGTACGCCGGCCGCCCGGGGTGCGCAGCGCCGGCACCAGCTCGCCCATCGCGCCGTGCGGCATGTGGTCGACCAGCAGCACCTCCGGGTCGTAGTCCTCCATGACGCGGGCGATGACGTCGCTGCGCAGCCGCAGCACGTCCTGGAACGACGCCTGGAGGGAGACCGCGTCCCACTGACCGGGGCCGGCCTTCCGGATGCTCGGCAGCTTGAGGTAGTCGTGACCGGCCGCCGTCGTGAAGAACTGCCCGAGGGGGGAGTCCGAGAGCGTCAGCGCGCTCGCGCCCGGGAGCTGGCGCAGGAACTCGGCCGCCAGGAGGGACGTGCGCCGCATGTGCCCGAGCCCGAGCCCGTCCTGGGAGTAGATCAGCAGGCGGGGCTCGTGGGTGCTCACCGCGGCCTCCGGCCCACCCGGGCGGGGACCGCCAGGGGCGCCGTCGCCGTGGGCTCGCGCAGGCTGCGGTGCCACGCGACCTGGCGGGCGATCCCGGTGCGAAGGTCCGTCGTCGCGCGCCACCCGAGCAGCTCGGCCGCCGCGGTGGTGTCGCCGTGCGTGCGCGCGGTGTCGCCCGCCCTGTGCGGCTCCCGCGAGACGGGCAGCTCCCTGCCCACCTCCTTCTCGGCCATGCGGAGCAGGTCCGGGACGGAGACGGGCGTCCCGTGCGCGATGTTGAGCACGGTCCCAGTGGGGACGGGCGCGGTCAGCGCGGCGGACACCGCCTCGGCGACGTCGGTGACGTAGGTGAAGTCGCGCATCTGGACGTCGTCGCCGTAGACCACCGCCTCCCCGCCGTCGAGCAGCGCCTCGATGAAACGGTGCAGCGCCATGTCCGGTCGCTGGCGGGGCCCGTAGACGGAGAAGAACCGCAGGGCGACCGTCGACAGCCCCCGCTCGTGGGCGTAGGAGGCGACGAGGCACTCGCCGGCGAGCTTGCTCACCCCATACGGGCTCAGTGGCGCGAGCCGGCTCGACTCGCGCATCGCGTCGGAGGTCGGGCCGTAGACCGAGGAGCTCGAGGCGTAGACGAACCGCGGGACGGCAGCCGCCGTGGCCGCCTCGAGGAGGCGGTGGGTCGCCAGCACGTTGCGGTGGACGTACATGGGGAACTGCTCGCCCCAGGACCGGCTCACCCCGGGCTCGGCCGCGAGGTGGACCACGGCGTCCACACCGTCGAGCAGCGGGGAGAGGTCCGCGGTGACGAGGTCGTCGCGCACGAACGTGAACGCCGGGTCGCCGGCGAACAGGTCGAGGTTGCGCACCTTGATCCGGGGGTCGTAGTTCTCGGTGAGGGCGTCGATGCCGCGCACGCGCCACCCGTGTGCGAGGAGCTGTTCTGCGACGTGACTCCCGATGAACCCGGCCACGCCGGTGAGCAGGACACTGGCCATGAGGAAGCCCCCGCGCTCGAACGGCCCCGCTATTGCTGGGGGTTCCCAGGGTAGTCACTGAACGACACCTGTAGACAGGGTGAACGGTGGGCCAATTCGTCACCACGACCCACGGGGCGTCCGCACGTCCCACCGGCGCAAACCCCCACCTCCCCGCACCCCGGCATTCGCGCCCGGCGGAGGAAGGGCGCGTGCCGCACTGTGCCGGTGTGGTGGCAATATCGTGCAACGGGTGTGAGCCTCCAGCTGGTCCGGGCTAGCGTCATGGCATGCCCGAAGACTCGATCACCGTCGATCTGCCCACGTCCGTCACCCTCGCCGAGGGCGGCGGCGGCCTGCCCGTGCTGCGCGTGTCCAGCGCTGTCGCGTCGGGGGAGGTGTACCTCCACGGCGCCCACGTCTCCGCCTACACCCCGGCCCACGCGGACCCCGTGATCTGGATGAGCAGGAAGAGCATGTTCGCCCCCGCCGAGCCCATCCGTGGCGGCGTGCCGATCTGCTTCCCGTGGTTCGGCGGCGGCCGCGATCCCGGCATGGCGCCCGCGCACGGCTTCGCCCGCCTGGCCGACTGGTCCCTCGTCGGCGCCGACGACGCCGACGGCGTCGTCACCCTGACCCTGCGGCTCACCGACGCCGACGTCTCCGGGCTGCCCGGCGTCCAGGCGTGGGCGCACCCCTTCGAGGCCACCTACACCGTGACCTTCGGCGCCGAGCTCGGCCTCGAGCTCACCGTGCGCAACACCGGCGAGGAGGAGTACTCCTTCGAGGAGGCGCTGCACACCTACCTCCACGTCAAGGACGTCACCGCCGTGACCGTCGAGGGGCTCGACGGCGTCCGGTACCTCGACAAGGCGCCCGGGGCCGGGCCCGACCTGGTCACCCAGGAGGGGCCGGTCACGTTCACCGGGGAGACCGACCGCGTCTACCACTCCGCCGCGAGCGTCACGGCCGTGGACCCGGGCAGCGCGCGCATCATCACGGTGGCCAAGAGCTCCTCGGCGAACACCGTGCTGTGGAACCCCTGGACCGCCAAGGCCGCCGCGATGCCGGACTACGACGACGCCGAGTGGCCCGCGATGGTCTGCGTCGAGACCGCCAACGCCCTCGACGACGCCGTCACGCTCCCGGCCGGCCAGTCGCACACGATGTCGGCGCGCATCGCCGTCGCCCCCAGGGCCTGACCGCGACCGATCCGCCCCGCGAGCCCGCAGCCACCGGCTGCGGGCTCGCGGCGTTCTGGAGGGCGCGCCGAACTTGGGGCGTGCGGCGTCCCGAGCGCACCCGGCATCTGGGGCGCGCGGCATCGCGAGTGCGCCCGGTTGTGCCGACGCCTGCGCCCGCGGAAGCGGTGCCACCGCATCGCGGCAGGTTGGGGACGCGAAGACATCTGGATGGTGAACGGTTCCTAAACTTGAATGACTCCAGAAAGAGTGGTTTAATTGCGGACATGTCATTGGCGTATCCCGAGCTTCTCCGACACGCGCGCCTGCGCGTGACGGCGCCGCGGGTGGCCGTGCTGACGGAGGTGGGCGCGCATCCGCACGCGGACGCAGAGAGCATCCGCGCCGGGGTGCACGCCCGCCTCGGCGCCGTCTCCACGCAGGCCGTGTACGACGTCCTCCACGCCCTCACCACGGCCGGCCTCCTGCGCCGGATCGAGCCGGCGGGCTCCCCGGGCCGCTACGAGCTCGCCCGCGGCGACAACCACCACCACCTCGTGTGCCGCAGCTGCGGCGCCGTCGTCGACGTGCCCTGCGCCGTCGGCGAGGCCCCGTGCCTGCACGCGAGCGAGGACCACGGCTTCGTCATCGACACCGCCGAGGTCATCTACTGGGGCACCTGCCCCTCCTGCCTGTCCGGATCCGCACCATCGAAGGAGATCTCTTGACCGAGACGAACGGCGCCGCGGCGCCCTCGACCACCCAGTTCGGCGCCCCTGCCGTCTCTGACCGCAACTCCCTGAGCATCGGCTCCAACGGCCCGCTGCTGCTGCACGACGTGCACCTGGTCGAGACGCTCGCCAGCTTCAACCGCGAGCGGGTGCCGGAGCGCAACCCGCACGCCAAGGGGGCCGGCGCGTTCGGCACGTTCGAGACCACCGAGGACGTCTCCCGCTTCACCAAGGCGGCCATGTTCCAGCCCGGCGCCAAGGTCGACATGCTGGCCCGGTTCTCCACCGTCGCCGGCGAGCAGGGCTCGCCTGACACCTGGCGCGACGTCCGCGGCTTCTCGCTGAAGTTCTACACGCCCGAGGGCAACTACGACCTCGTCGGCAACAACACCCCGGTCTTCTTCGTGCGCGACCCCATGAAGTTCCCGCACTTCATCCGCTCGCAGAAGCGCCTGCCCTCCTCCGGGCTGCGCAGCGCGGACATGCAGTGGGACTTCTGGACGCAGAACCCCGAGTCCGCCCACCAGGTCACCTACCTCATGGGCGAGCGCGGCCTGCCCAAGACGTGGCGCCACATGAACGGCTACGGCTCCCACACCTACATGTGGATCAACGCCGCCGGTGAGAAGTTCTGGGTCAAGTACCACTTCCACACCAACCAGGGCATGGAGTTCCTCAGCAACGAGGAGGCCGAGCAGCTCGCCGGCTCGGACGCCGAGTACCACCGCCGCGACCTCTTCGACGCCATCGCGCGCGGCGAGAACCCCTCATGGGAGCTCTCCGTCCAGGTCATGCCCTACGAGGACGCCAAGACCTACCGGTACAACCCGTTCGACCTGACGAAGGTGTGGTCCCACCGGGACTACCCGCTGATCAAGGTCGGCACCATGACGCTGAACCGGAACCCGGAGAACTTCTTCGCCCAGATCGAGCAGGCCGCGTTCGCGCCGTCGAACACGGTGCCGGGCATCGGCGTCTCCCCGGACAAGATGCTGCTCGGTCGCGTGTTCGCCTACGCCGACGCCCAGCGCGCCCGCATCGGCACGAACTACCAGCAGCTGCCGGTCAACAAGCCGATCGTCGCGTCGAGCAACAACTACACCTTCGACGGCAACATGACCTTCGAGCACTCCGGTGGCGCGCCGGTCTACGCCCCGAACTCCTTCGGCCGCCCGTGGTCGGACGAGACCGGTCCGGTCTCCGACGGCTGGGAGGCTGACGGCGAGCTGGTCCGCAGCGCCTACGCCCTGCACGCCGAGGACGACGACTTCGGCCAGGCCGGCACCCTCGTGCGCGAGGTCTTCGACGACGCCCAGCGCGAGCAGTTCGTCGAGACCGTCGCGGGCGCCCTGATGGGCATCGAGCACGACGTCGTCCTGCAGAACGCCTTCCAGTACTGGAAGAACGTCGACAAGGTCATCGGAGACCGCATCCAGGCGGCCGTCCACGCCGGCAAGGGCGACCCCCAGGTCGGCCTCGACACCGAGGCGGTGATGGCGGGCGTCTGAGCCTGACCGCCCCCGCGGGCACGACCCGCGGGTGACCAGAGGGGCCCGGCGAGCGATCGCCGGGCCCCTCCGCCGTGCACGGAGCGGGCGGCTCACCCGCCGTGCACGGAGCCGGCGGCTCACCCGTCGGGCGCCGAGCCTCGGGGCTCACCCGCCGTGCACGGAGCCGGCGGCTCACGCGCCGGGTGCCGTGCCATGCCCCGGGTCACTTCGCGGCGCCGTTGTTCCAGGAACGCGCGCTCGGCGGCGTTCCCGGCCAGCGCGGAGGCCGCGTCGTAGGCGGCCAGCGCCTCGTCGTCACGGCCGAGGCGCCGGAGCAGGTCGGCCCGCACGGCATGGTGGAGGTGGTAGCGGTGCAGGTCGAGGGTGTCGACGATCGCGAGGGCCGCGCCGGGGCCGTGGACCTCCGCCACAGCCACGGCCCGGTGCAGCTCGACCACCGGGCTCGGCGCGACGGCCCGCAGCTGGTCGTAGAGCGTGAGGATCTGCGACCAGTCCGTGGCCGACGCCGTGGCGGCGTCGGCGTGGACGGCGTTGATCGCCGCCTGGATCTGGTACGGGCCCGGAGCGCCGAGCCGGAGGCAGCGGCGCACCAGCTCGTGCCCCTCGGCGATGAGCGCTCGGTCCCAGCCGCGGCGGTCCTGCTCGGCCAGCGGCACGAGCTGACCCTCCGGCGTCGTGCGGGTGGTGCGCCTGGACTCGAGCAGCAGCATGAGCGCGAGGAGCCCGAGCACCTCCGGCTCGTCCGGCATCAGCTCGGCCAGGAGGCGGCCCAGCCGGATCGCCTCGGCGCAGAGGTCCGCCCGGACCAGGTGGTCGCCCGCGCTCGCGGTGTAGCCCTCGTTGAGGATGAGATAGACGACGGCGAGTACCGGCGCGAGCCGGTCCGGCAGCTCGGCCTCCCGCGGCACGCGGTACGGGATGCCGGCGTCGCGGATCTTGCGCTTCGCCCGGACGAGGCGCTGGGCCATGGTCGCCTCGGGCACCAGGAAGGCGCCCGCGACCTCCGCGGTGGTGAGGCCGCCGAGCAGCCGGAGCGTGAGCGCGACCTGCGCGGCCCTGCCGAGCGCAGGATGGCAGCACGTGAAGATCAGCCGCAGCCGGTCGTCGTGCACGGGACCCTCCGGGGGTGGTTCCGGGCCGGCCTGGTACATGAGGGCGGCCCGCGTCTGCTTGTCCGCGCGGGACGACTCCCGCCGGATGCGGTCGATTGCCCTGTTGCGGGCGGTCGTGATGATCCAGCCGGCCGGGCTCGGCGGCAGGCCCGTCACCGGCCACCGTTCCACCGCCGTGGTGAACGCGTCCTGGACCGCATCCTCGGCTGCGTCGATGTCACCGAGGACGCGGACGAGGACGGCCACCGCGCGGCCGTGCTCGGCGCGGAAGATGCCTGCGATCTCCTCGGCGAGGACGACAGTCACGGCGGGCGCCTCACGCCACGACTTCGCCGGCGAGCGGCCGCACCTCGACCGGCAGCGTGGCGGCCCGCGCGATCCGCCCCGCCCAGGAGAGCGCGACGTCCAGGTCGGGGGCCCGGATGATGGTGAAACCGCCGATGTGCTCCTTGCCCTCGGCGTAGGGGCCGTCGGTGACCAGCACGTCGTCGCTCGTCGCACGCACGACCGTGGCGCTGCCGGGCGGGTGCAGCCCGACGCTGAACACCCATACGCCGGCGGCCCTCATGTCCTCGGCGACCCGGGCGAGGTCCGCCATGATCGGGTCGAGCACCTCCGGCGGCGGGGCGTCGCCGTCGGGCTGGTAGACGCTGAGCAGGTACTGCCTCATCACTGCCTCCCGGGTTCGAGTATGTCGGCCGCCGCCCACATCGGTGCGCGCCGGTCCTCACCATCGAGACGAACGGGCGGCGCCGGGATCGACACCGATCGGCAACTTCGCCCGTCGACCCGACGAGCGCGCCCGTAGGTGCGTACCGGCGGCGTCCCGGACCCGGCCGGCGGGGCGCGGGGCGACGGCGGGCGCGGCATCCTGGAGCACGGCACCGATTCTCTGCCGGAGGGAGGTTCGCCGCCATGACCCATGACGCCGCGCCCTCGCCCATCCTCGCCGCGGGAGGGCTGGTCGTCCGGCGGGTGGGCGACGCCGACCACCTCGTGCTGGTGCACCGGCCCAAGTACGACGACTGGTCCTTCCCGAAGGGGAAGGTGGATCCGGGGGAGGGGCTCGCGGACGCCGCGCTGCGCGAGGTGCGCGAGGAGACCGCGCTGAGCTGCGAGCTGGTCGCGTCCCTCGGCCAGGTCACCTACCTCGACGAGACGGACGCCCCGAAGGTCGCCCACTACTGGCGCATGGCCGTGCGCGACGACGGTGTGTTCGTGCCGAACGACGAGATCGACGGGCTCTGGTGGGTCCCGCTCGCCCGCGCCCGCACCGTCGTCGACCGCGACGCCGATCGGGGCCTCATCGACGCGCTCGCCGCCCAGCTGTAGCCCGACGGGACGTGTGTCCGTCCACAACCAACTGGTTGCGGTTGGGACGACGGCGGCGTACCGTCGTCGGCAACCGATCGGTTGTGGATGCGCGGTGGGCGATGGACGACGACGAGCTCTCCAAGGTCTTCGCGGCGCTCGCGGACCCGACACGGCGGGACATCGTGGCCCGGCTCGCGGTCGGCGACGAGACGGTCGGCAGGCTGGCCGAGTCCTACGACGTGACCGCCCAGGCCGTCTCCAAGCACATCAAGGTGCTGGAGGAGGCCGGCCTGGTCAGCCGCACGCGGGACGCCCAGCGCCGCCCCTGCCATCTCGAGGCGGGGGTGTTCGACCTCATGACGAAGTGGATCGAGCGGTACCGCCAGCAGGCCGAGGAGCGGTTCACCCGCCTCGACGGCGTGCTGGCGGCGATGGACGACGGGACCAGCGACCATCAAGGAGCGGCATCATGACCTCGACCAGCACCAACAAGACGCGGATCGACGCCGATCCGCACCTGCCGACCATCGCCATCGTCCGCGAGTTCGAGGCGCCCCGCGACCGGGTGTTCCGGGCCTGGACCGACCCGGACCTGGTGGTCCGGTGGCTGGGCCCGCGCGACGGCGACATGCGGATCGAGACCTGGGACGCGCGCACCGGCGGCAGCTACCGCTACACGGCGTGGCAGGGCGGCCGTGAGGTCGCCGGCTTCTACGGCTCGTTCCACGAGGTGCGCCCCGACGAGCGGATCGTGTGGACGTTCACCTACGTGGACGTGCCCGACGGCGTCATGCTCGAGACGATTTCCTTCGAGGACCTCGGCGACGGGCGCAGCCGGGTCGCCTCCCTCTCGGTCATGGACACGATGGAGGGCCGCGACTCGATCATCGCCAGCGGGATGGAGCAGGGCGTGATCGAGGGCTACGAGCAGCTCGACGCCCTCCTCGCGGAGGGCTGACCTCAGCCCGGCACGACGTCCCGGCGCCGGTAGGCCACGAGGCCCACGCCGACGAGGGTCGCCCCAGACCCATCAGGAGCAGGGGGACCGCGCGGACGCGAGGCGACCGAACCGGCCACGACGACGCAGATCGCCAGCGCCCACACGACCGCCCGCATGCGGTCCAGGCGCAGGTAGAGGCGCAACAGGGACCCGGTGCCTCCCAAGCCTGGGTGGTGCCGCGGACGCGCCGCCCGGTCGAGGGACGCTTGACGGGGGTGGTCGCTGTCATCGGGCTGGCACCTCCTCGTCCGTGAAGACGGCCTCCATGAGGCGGGTCGAGGCCCGAGGTGGGCTCGTCGAGGAGGGGGCGGGCGCCGACGACCGTGCATTCCGGCCGACCTCTGCGACGGCTGCCGGCGGCGCCGAAAAACTATTGGCGACGGCTGCAGCCGATTTCCGAGAATTCAGCGACGAGCGCTGATGAAATCGCGTTCACGAAGAGTTCATGCTCCGGCAACCGTCTCGCATTTCACATTCCCGAGTGACTTTGCTACGTTTCGATAACAAGTTACGGACAGTCAGTATCTTAGATCGGCTGTCCGCTTGAGGGGCCCGACCCCGAACGCGCCAAGCACGTGAGGGGGGTGCCGTGAACGACCAGATGCGCTACAGATGGCCATTCTGCTGCCGACGCCGCAAGACTGGGGATACCGGCGCGTCGCGCTGAGCCCTACCGCCCCAAATTTCCGGCGCACCGCGCCTCGGGGCTTTTTCACCACGCGCACAAGGCTGGCGCCTCGGCGTGAGCAGCGCCTATTGAAAAGGTGCGCGTGGTGCTGCCATTGACCGCTGACGTGGGCGCCGCGCGCCCGTCAGGAGATTTTTACATGTTCGTATTCCTTCTGATGCTGCGCCACGCCTTCGTCGAGGACGGCACCGTCTACTTGTTCGCCGTCTTCTCAGCGATCGTGTGGGCGCTGTGGCTGATCAAGATCCTCCTCTCACGCCGGTACCGGCCGTGGACAAAGCCGCACGTGACGACGACGAGCGTCGTCATCCCCGTGGTCGACGAACCGCTCGACCTGTTCCGGGACGTCCTGATGCGGATCTGCGCGCAGTCACCGACAGAGACGATCGTGGTCATCAACGGGCCCCGCAACGTCGAGCTGGAGCAGGTGTGCGCGGAGTTCGCCGACGACGGCGTGGTGTTCACGTGGACGCCCATCCCCGGCAAACGCAACGCGGTCAAGGTCGGGACCGAGATGGCCACCGGCGACATCCTCGTCCTCGTCGACTCCGACACCATCTGGGCACGCGACACGCTGACCGAGCTGGTCAAGCCGTTCGCGGACCCGCGCATCGGCGGGGCGAGCACCTCGCAGCGGATCCTCGACCCGTCCCGGGCGTTCGTCACCCGGTGGGCCGACTGGCTGGAGAACAGCCGGGTCAAGTACTCGATGCCGGCGCAGTCCGCCCTGGGGCAGATCGGCTGCCTGCCGGGACGCACGATCGCGTTCCGTCGCCAGATCGTCCTCGATGTGATGGACGAGTTCATGCACGCCCGCTTCCTCGGCGTGTTCCTGGAGGTCAGCGACGACCGGACGCTGACCAACCTCACCCTCAAGCAGGGCTACCGCACGGTCCTGCAGTCCACGTCCATGGTGTGGACGGACGCGCCAACCGACATCCGCAAGCTCGCCAAGCAGCAGCTCAGGTGGGCGCGAGGGTCGCAGTACAACACCCTGCGGATGCTGCCCTGGATGCTGGCCAACACTCCCGTGCTGGCCATGTTCTTCCTCACCGACATCATCCTGCCCTTCCTCCTGGCCGGCGCCGTCATCGGCGCGGTGCACCGGGTGGTCACCGGCACCGGCGTGAACTTCTACGGCGCGCTGATCAGCGAGTACGGCTCCACGATCGGCGTCGCGTCCGTGGTCGTCCTCACCCTGCTGGCGACCGGGCTGTCCATGGGCGTCCGGCACCTGCGCCACCTGGTCGAGGTCCCCGGGGACTGGTGGCGGATGCCGCTGTACGTGGTGTTCTCCACGGTGTTCCTCATGCCGATCCGGCTGCTCGGCTTCTTCCGGATGGCGCACGTCGCTGGGTGGGGCACCCGCAAGGACGCCTACGCGGGGACCAGCACGGACGACGCCACCGACGACCTCATCGCCGAGCTCGAGGCGACCGGCGACGCGGGACCCGTGGACGTCGTGGACCGAACGGACGAGTTCCCGAAGCCGTCCGCCGGCGGCCCCGCCACCACGACGGCGGAGCACGGGGCGGTCACGACCCGCACCCGGCCGGCCGTCGCCGTCAGGACCGCGCCCGCACCTTCGACCCGGCGGCGCCTGAACCCGCTGGCCGCCATCCCGTACCTGATCGGCTTGACCGTCTTCGCTATCGAGGGGATCTACCTTGTCTGACCTGACCCAGGGCAGGAACACGTGGTCCGGCCCGGCCAACGTCTTCGGCGCCGCGGTTGCCGCAGCGAGCAGGACCAGCCTGCGGACCGGGCTCATCGCCGTCGGCCTCGTAGCCGCGATGGTGGCCACCACCCTCGTCATCTGGGGCACCCCGTCGCTGCGGGCGAGCGTCGGCGAGCCCGTCACCCGGGCGGTGAGCGCCATGGCCGCCCCGCCGGCGGCCGCGGCCACCCAGGATGAGCAGCTGCGCACGCAGCGTGCCGAGACCCGCGCGGCGTTGACGGCCCTGGCCCAGGCGCTCACCGCGGCAGACCGGGAGACGGCCGCCGGGCTGGCGCGCCAGGTCCTCGAGATCTCCCGGGAGGACCCGATGCTGGGCGAGATGCTCGCCGACATCAACCTGACCGTGGACCAGCTGTGGCGGATCGCCGGCTCCGGCTCGGCCCGGTCGTTCGACGAGCTGCTCGCGGAGACCGGCTATGTGCCCGCCGGTTCCCGGCCCACCAGCGGGGACGGCGGGGGATCCGGGAGCGCGGCCGGCGGCTCCGGCGGGGCCGGCTCCGGCTCGACCGGCTCCGGCGGCGGGTCCGGGAGTACATCCGGTGACCGCTCGGGTGCGTCCGGGAGCGGCGGCTCGCGCGACGGCGGCTCCGGCGGTTCTGGTGGCTCCGGCAGCTCCGGCGGCTCCGGCGGGTCGGGGGACCGCGCGGGCGCCGTCGGCATGGGAGTGGCGGGCGACGGCACGTCGGGGCAGGCCGGTCCCGACAGCACCGAGCACGACCCCGCCCCGGCCGGCTGGGTGCCGAGCACGCCGAAGGCGCCGACGAAGTGCTGGGAGTTCACCTGGCAGCAGGACGCCCAGGTTGCCTACGCGGCGGACCCGACCGACCCGCACGGCCTGGACGGCAACCCGGGTCCGCGGGACGACGACGGCATCGCCTGCCGCGACCTGCTCGACGACCCGCGTCGGCCGGCGAGCGAGCCCGTGTGGCCGTTCGTCCCGACCGCACCGCCCGCCGACGAGCTGCTCCGCCCCGCCAACCAGTTCTTCGGGATCTTCACGGAGGAGTCGCCGTACCACTTCGGTGAGGTGGACGACGTGGCCGGAACGCTGGGGCACATGCCGAGCTCGGTGACCTACTTCTCCGGCTGGGACCAGGACTTCCGCACCGACGCGGCCACGAGCGCCTGGACGCGCGGGATGCTGCCGATCATCGCGTGGGAGGCACGCCCGAACGAGACCGACATGAGCCCCGACAGCAAGAACTCCGTGAACCCGGACTACCAGCTGGCCGACATCATCGACGGCACGTACGACGACTACCTGCGCGCATACGCCGCCGACGTCGCGGAGTTCGCCCTGCCGGTCGGGATCCGGCTCAACCACGAGATGAACGGCATCTGGTACCCGTGGGCCGAGCAGGTCAACGGGAACAAGCCCGGTGAGTACGTCGCCGCCTGGCAGCACGTCCACGACATCTTCACCGAGGCAGGCGCGGAGAACGTGCTGTGGATCTGGTCGCCGAACGTCATCGAGTTCCCCCAGGCGCAGCCGCTCGACGAGCTCTACCCCGGCGACGAGTACGTGGACATCGCCGGCCTCGTCGGCTACTACCGCAAGCCGATCGAGGGCAAGGAGGCGTCGTTCCAGCACACCTACGGCAAGTCCCTCGCCGCGCTCCGGGATCTCGCGCCCGGCAAGCCGATCTGGCTCACCGAGGTCGGGGCCACCGAGGAGGGGGGCAACAAGGTCGACTGGGTCACGAGCTTCTTCGAGGCCCTGGCGCAGAACCCGGACATCATCGGGTTCACGTGGTTCCAGCGCGAGGTGACCGCCATCCCGATCGGCGAGTCCAAGGCCGTCACCAACGACTGGCGGCTGACCTCCTCACCCGAGGTGACCCTCGTCGCCCGGCACGGGCTGCGCAACGGCGGCTTCGGGGAGGGCCGCCCGGTCCAGCCGAAGCCGGCGCTGCCGCCCCTGCCCACGGAGGAGCCGACGGCGGAGCCCACGGATGAGCCGACGCCTGGGCCGACGGCGGAGCCCACGGAGGAACCGACGCCCGCCCCGCAACCCACCCCCACCGACCAGCCCACGGACGAGCCGATGGCGCAGCCGACGCCCGCCCCGCAACCCATACCCACCGACCAGCCCACGGAGGGACCGACCACCCCGGCGGCCCGGAGGACGGTCGCCGACGACGGCGATCCGACGCCGCCGCGGTCACCGCAGCTCGCGACCACCGGAGGTGCCCGATGACGACCCCGGACGACCGACCCGACCACGCCCCAGAGACCGACACCGGCTCGAACACCGAAGGATCTGACATGGCACTTCGCATCACCGTCATCGGCACCGGTTACCTCGGCGCCGTCCACGCCGCAGGCATGGCCGAGCTCGGGCACGACGTCCTGGGCGTCGACGTCGACGAGCACAAGGTGGCCACGCTGAACGACGGCCGGGCGCCGTTCTTCGAACCCGGCCTGGAACCGCTGCTGGCCGAGCACGTCGGGTCGGGGCGGCTGCGGTTCACCACCTCGTTCTCCGAGGCGGCGGAGTTCGGCGACGTCCACTTCCTCTGCGTCGGCACCCCGCAGCAGCCGGGCAGCGGGGGAGCGGACCTCCGGTACGTGCACGCCGCCATCGATGCCCTCGCCCCGCACCTGCACCGGCCCGCCCTCATCGCCGGGAAGTCCACCGTCCCGGTCGGCACCGCCGAGCAGCTCGCGGCCCGGGTCGCGGCGGCGGCCCCCGCGGGGGAGGACGTCCACGTCGCCTGGAACCCGGAGTTCCTCCGGGAGGGCTTCGCCGTCGAGGACACCCTCCGGCCGGACCGCCTGGTGTTCGGGATCCGCGACGCCGTCGACGCCGCCGTCCTCGAGCGGGTCTACGCCTCCGTCCTGCAGGTCGCCACCCCGCTGGTGGTGACCGACCTGCCGACGGCGGAGCTGGTCAAGGTGGCCGCGAACTCCTTCCTGGCCACGAAGATCTCATTCATCAACGCGATGGCCGAGGTCTGCGAGGCCGCCGGCGCCGACGTCGTCCAGCTCTCGCAGGCCCTCGCCCACGACGAGCGGATCGGCGGGAAGTTCCTCAAGGCCGGCCTCGGGTTCGGCGGCGGGTGCCTGCCCAAGGACATCCGGGCCTTCACCGCCCGGGCCGGCGAGCTCGGTGCGCACGAGGCCCTGAACTTCCTCCGGGAGGTCGACGAGGTCAACATGCGCCGCCGCACCCGGGTGGTCGACCTCGTCCGGTCCCTGCTCGGCGGGTCCGTGCTCGGCTCCAAGATCGCGGTCCTCGGAGCGGCGTTCAAGCCCAACACGGACGACGTCCGCGACTCCCCGGCGCTGAACGTCGCTGCCACGCTGCACCTGGCGGGGGCGCAGGTCGTCGTGCACGACCCTCAGGCCAACGCGAACGCCGCGGCCCGGTTCCCCACCCTGACCTACTCCCCGACGACCGCGGACGCCGTCGCCGGCGCCGACGTGATCGTCCTGGCCACCGAGTGGGAGGAGTTCACCTCGCTGGACCCGAGCCACCTGGGGCAGCAGGTCGCCTATCGACGCATCGTCGACGCCCGCAACGTCCTCGACCCGCAGCGGTGGGCGGACGCCGGGTGGGCGTACCGCGGGATGGGCCGCCCGGCGCCGACGGCGACCATCCCCGCGCCCATGCAGCGGCTCATCGCAGGCGCCTCGTGGCCCGCCCCGGCGACCCAGCTCTCGGCAGCGCCGACCCACTGATCCGGAGGTGCCCATGGCCTCCCCCGCGATCGCCGCCCCCGCGCCGGCGGTGCACAGGTCTCGCACCGCACCGAGGGACGGCTTCCGGCCCGACATCGAGGGACTGCGCGCGGTCGCCGCGGGCCTCGTCGTCCTCGGCCACGCCGGGGTGCCGTTCCTTCCGGGCGGGTACGTCGGGGTCGACATCTTCTTCGTCATCTCCGGGTTCCTCATCACCTCGCTGCTGCTGCGCGAGGTCGCCCGGACCGGGCGGGTTGACCTGCCGCGCTTCTACGCCCGGCGGGTGCGCCGTCTCCTGCCGGCGGCCGTGCTCGTCGTCGTGACAACCGTCGTCGGCGCGTGGTTCCTGCAGTCCCCGCTGGCCGGGAAGGAGGTCGCCGTCGACGGGCTGTGGACGCTCGTCTACGCGCTGAACATCAAGCTCGCCGCCGACGGCACCGACTACCTGAACGCCCAGGAGGCGCCCTCCCTGCTGCAGCACTACTGGTCCCTGGCCGTCGAGGAGCAGTTCTACCTCCTGTGGCCGGTGCTGCTCGTCGCCGCGGCAGGTACGTTCGCGGTCCGGCGGGCGCGGTCGGCGGTGCTCGGCGGGGGAGCCGCCGACCGTGCGCGGCGCGGCGGGCAGGCCCGGGTGCGCATGGGACGGGTCGCAGTCCTCCTGGTCCTCGTCGTCGCGGCGTCCCTTGCGCTGAGCGTGTGGCAGACCGGCGTCGCCCAGCCCTGGGCGTACTTCGGTCTGCACACCCGGGCGTGGGAGCTCGCCGTCGGCGCCCTCCTCGCCGTCGGCCTGCCGGCCGTGCGGCGGCTGTGGGCGCCCGCCGCTGTCGCGATGGGCTGGGCGGGGCTGGGCGCCGTCGTCGTCGCGGCCGTCACCTACGACGGGTCGACGGCGTTCCCGGGCTACGCCGCCGCGCTGCCGGTCGGTGGCGCCGCCGCGATCATCGCCGCGGGGGCCGCCTCGGACCGGGGGATCGCCAGCTTCCTCGCGCTGCGGCCGCTGACCGCGGTGGGGGGCACGTCCTACGGGTGGTACCTGTGGCACTGGCCGGCCCTGACGCTGCTGCCCGCCGCGTTCGGGCTGCCCGCGTCGCTGCCCGTCCTGCTTGGTGCCGCGGCCTTCTCGCTCGTGCTGGCCGCGCTCACGCTCCACCTCGTGGAGAACCCGGTCCGCCTGTCGCCGTCGCTCTCCTCGCCGGCCGACGGTCTCGCGCTGGGCTTCGCCGTCTCCTCCGTGGTCGCCCTCGTCGGGGTGACCGCGCTCGTCGTCCCGGGTGGGGCACCGCGCGGGGAGCGGGTGGACGTCACCGCCGTGGCGACCGCGGGCTCCAGCCTGGCGCCGGTCATCGCGGATGCCCTCGCCGGCGGGCCGGTCCCCCAGAACCTCACGCCGCGGGTGGAGGCGGCCAAGACGGACCTGCCCGCGTCCCGCGCCGACGGCTGCCACGCGGACCTACTCGAGGACGCCCCCGCCCAGCCGTGCGTGTACGGCGACGGCGACGCGGCGCGGACCGTCGTCCTCTTCGGGGACTCCCACGCGGACCAGTGGCAGCCGGCGATCCATGACGCCGCCGCCGAGGCGGGGTGGAAGGTGGTGCACCGGACGAAGTCGGCCTGCACCCCGGCGACGATGACCATCCGTTCGGGAGACCTCGGGCGCGAGTACACCGAGTGCGACACGTGGCGGGAGGAGGTCCTCGCCGAGATCGGCGAGCTCCGGCCCGACCTCGTCGTCATGGGCGCCTCGTACGGGCTGGGCGATGACGATCCCGACGCGTGGGCCGCGGCCATGACGACCACGACGACCCGCCTGACCCAGGCGGCCGGACGCGTGGTGCTCATCGAGGATATCCCGGTCCGGTCCAGCTCGGGCCCGGACTGCGTCGCCGCCAACCTCGACGACGTGGACCCGTGCGCCGTCGGCCGGTCCGCCGCGACCCCGCACGCCGACGTCGCGGCGGCCGTCCGCGAGGCGGTCACCGCCGCCGGTGCCGGCGTCGTCGACCCGCTGGGGTGGTTCTGCACCGATGACGGGTGTCCGGAGGTGGTGGGCAACTACCTCGTCCACCGCGACGCCACCCACGCGACCGCCAGCTACGTGCGCTTCCTGACCCCGTGGGTCGCGCGAGAGGTCGGGCTGGAGGCCACCGGCCAGGCGTGAGTGGCCGGCCGGTCCGCAATGGTGCGTGGCCGGCCGGAACGGGCAACCGCACGGTCATGTCGATGAGGCGGTCGCGAACCTCCGCCGTCTCGGTGCGAACACCGGGCCGTACGAGCCTGCCCGGCGGCAAGCGGGCCGTTCGTCCCTTAGTCCACGGCATGGCCGCTGCTTGTGTGAGGGTGTCGACGCTTCACTGCAGAAGGCCGCGATGCCCACCACCCTCGACCGCACCCGCCTCGCACGGGCCGAGCCCGCGTGGCCCGGACGCGTCGCCCGGGTAGCCGGCGCGATAGTGGTCGGCGGCGCCGGCCTCGACACGATCCTCATCGTGGTGGCGTCAGACCCCTACGCCGGCCTCGGCGAGTGGATGGGCGCCCCAGAACCGCTCGAGCGGCTATGGGAAGTCACGATGGGGGTGCAACGTCGGGCTGCTTGCCATGGGGCTGTGGTCGTGGGCGGTGCCACGGTTGGTGGTCCTCCTCCCCACCATCGTCCGTACAGTCCGGGTGGCGCGGCGGTACTGCAGCGCGGCAGGAACGCCCCGCTGACGATGACGTCGCCCCGGAGGCGGTGGCGCGGGCAGGTGGTGATGACCAGGCCGCGCGGACGTTCGGCGGGTCGGCCGGGGCTGCCCTCGTCGTCGCGGCGTGCGCGTACGGACTCCCCGCACGTGGCGCGTCACAGCGGTTCGCCCTACACGCCGCGCGCCACCTCACCGTCGGTGGCAGGTCGCGTGACTGCCCTTGTGCACATCCCCGCTACCTCTTGTGGTGTCCGTCACACGTGATAGACTCGTACACATGTTCGATACTGCGGCGGGTGGGGGCGCGGCCGGGGGTGAGGCCCCCGGGGCCCGGCCGCGTGCCGGGGCGGGGGCCCTGGAGGCGGTGCTGTCGGTGTTCCTTCAGGCGGCCCGGGTGGCCCGGGTGGCGGACGGCGCCCCGGTCGGGCGCACCACCGGGTCCGTGGTCGACCTCGTGCTGCCGCGCCCCGGCTGGCACGGTCCGAGCGACGCCGCCGCGCCCGGGACCGCGCCCGCCGCCCCGGACGCGCAGGCGGGAAGCGCCCCGCCCGAGCCTGCGGCTACGGCGGGCGCCGCCGACCCGGCCGGTGCGGACCCGGACCAGGCCGACCCGGCCGGTGTCGATACCTCCGACGCCGACATGCGCGGTGCCCGTGTGCCCGACGCCTCGGTCGACGCAGACCCGGGCGACGCAGACCCGGCCGACGCAGACCCGGCCGGTGCGGACCCGGCCGGTGCCGCCGTGCCCGCCGCGAGTGGGGTGGGCGCGGTGGTGGAGGGGGCCGGTGAGCTGGTGGGGATGGACCTCGCGGTCGTGCTGGCGGGCGTGGCCCCGGCCGGGCAGGACGCGGGCGACCTGGTCGAGCTCGCTGCGGGGTGGTCCCGGCTGATCTCCTGGGCCCAC
>NZ_RXOZ01000006.1 GCF_003991205.1 Georgenia sp. SYP-B2076
CCCGCGTTGATCAGGTCCGGGTCCACGTCCGCGTCGGCCGGGTAGGGCCCCACGCCCAGGATCCCGTTCTCGGACTGGAGCACCACCGCCCGGCCCGCCGGGACATGGTTGGGCACCAGGGTCGGCAACCCGATCCCCAGGTTCACATAGCTCCCGTCGGCCAGCTCCAGGGCCGCCCGGGCGGCCATCTCCTGCCGGGACAGTGCCATCTCACGCCCCCCTCGTCGTCGTCGCGGCGCCGCCGCCGGCCGTGTCGGCCGGGCGGACGGTGCGCTTCTCGATCCGCTTCTCCACGTCCGGGCCCACGACCACGACCCGGTGGACGTACACCCCGGGCAGGTGGACCTCGTCCGGGTCCAGCGCGCCGGGCTCGACGAGCTCCTCGACCTGCGCGACGCACACCCGGGCCGCCATCGCGGCCAGCGGGGAGAAGTTCCGCGCCGCCTTGTTGAACACCAGGTTCCCGTGCCGGTCCCCCCGGACCGCGTGGACCAGGGCGAAGTCGCACGTGATCGCCTCTTCCAGGACGAACTCCCGCACCCGCCCGCCCAGGTCGAACGAGCGCACCTCCTTCGGCGCCGACGCCACCGCCACCCCACCCGCGCCGTCGTACCGGCGGGGCAGCCCACCCTCGGCCACCTGCGTGCCCACCCCGGTGGGGGTGAAGAACGCCGCGATCCCCGACCCGCCCGCCCGCAGCTTCTCCGCCAGCGTGCCCTGCGGGGTCAGCTCCACCTCGAGCTCCCCGGCCAGGAACTGCCGCTCGAACTCCTTGTTCTCCCCCACATACGACGCCGTCATCTTCGCCAACCGCCCCGCCCCCAGCAGCCGGCCCAGCCCCCAGTCATCCACCCCGCAGTTGTTCGACACCACCCGCAACCCACCCGTCCCCTGCGCGAGCAGCGCCTCGATCAGCGCCACCGGGTTGCCCGACAGGCCAAACCCGCCCACCGCCACCGACGCCCCGTCGAACACATCCGCCACCGCCTCCGCGGCCGAACCCACCACCTTGTCGAGCCCGGGGCCCGCACTCGACCCGTCCGTGGACCCCGTCGCCCTGTGATCTGCATCTGTCATGGCATTCATTCGTCGCTCCTGCGTGTGGCCAGTAGGTGACGCGGGTCGTGCCGCGCAGTTCGTGAGAGGTGAGTGGGGAGCCGTCGAATCGGTCAGGGCAGCAGGGATCCGACGTCGGCCTTGTTCTCGGTGATGCCCTGGCGCTGGGCGAGGTCGACGAGGAACTCGACGTCCTTGCGGTCGACGGTGTCCGGGAAGCGCGGCAGGACGAGCTTCTCGGCGACCGTCGGGTCCACCTTCATGTAGCTGCCGAGGATCGCCCGGACCTTCTCCGGGTTGTCCTGCGCGAAGGCCTGCGCCTCGCCCATCGCGGTGGAGAACCGCTCGACGAGGTCGGGATCGGACTTCATCAGGGCGGCCGAGGTGAAGTAGGCGGCGATGAGGAGCGTGGGGCTCGTCTCGACGTAGTTGGACGCCAGGACCTTGTTGCCCTGCCCCTGCGCGATGGTGGAGAACGGCTCGACGACCCAGGCCGCGTCGACCTGCCCCTCCGCGAGCGCGGCGAGCATGTCCGGGAAGGCGATCTCCACGAACTTGATCGCGTCGGGATCCCCGCCGGCCTTGGCCACGGTCTCGCGCACCGTGCTGTCGCCCACGCTCTTCATCGTGTTGACGGCCACCGTGCGGCCGGCCAGGTCGGCCGGCCCGGCGAGGTCGCTGTCGGCGGGCACGACGATGGCGGCCGTGTCCTCGCCGGCCACGCCGGTGGAGGCCGCGCCGGGGGCGACGATCGGGAGCTCGAGACCCCGGGAGTGGGCGCTGATGAGTGCGGGCGTGTTGGAGAAGCCAATCTGGAACTGGCCGCTGACCACGCCGGGGATCGTGGCGGCGCCGCCCTGACCGGAGTCGGTCAGCTCGAGCGTGAGCCCGTGCTCGGCGAAGATGCCCTCCTCGACACCCAGCCGGATCGGGGCGGTGTCGACGATCGGGATGACGCCGACGGTGACGGTTTGAAGCTCCCCCGAGGCGCCGGTCGTCGTCTCGGCCGGGGACGTTACGGCCGGGGCCTCGGTGCCGGAGGAGCAGGCCGCGAGCAGGAGGGCGGCGGCGCCGGCCAGGGCCGCGAGGGTCTTACGCATGGGGGTCCTTTCGTCCGCAACGCTGCGGAGCGGGCGCCGGGCTGGACCCGGCCGGGAGGGAGGACGAACGGTCATCGGGCGGAGGCCTCGGCCGCGGGGACGAGGCTCGTGAGTCCGAGGATCTGCCGGGCCTCCTCGGGCGTGGCCACCTCATGACCGAGCTCGTGGATGAGGCGCACCGCCCGCTCGACGAGCTGGACGTTGGTGGCCAGCTCGCCGCGCCGGTAGTAGAGGTTGTCCTCGAGCCCGACCCGCACGTGTCCGCCGAGCAGGACGGCGTGGGTGATGGCGGGCAGCTGGTTCGCCGCGACGGCGGAGACGCACAGCTCGGCGCCCTCGGGGAGCTCGTCGACCATCTGGTGCAGGATGCGCGGGGTGTAGGGCAGCGCGCCCTGGAAGTTCCGGTCGAGGCCGAGGACGACGTTGACCCAGTACGGCTGGGCGTCGAAGCCCGCGTTGATGAGGCGGGTGGGTTCCTGCCGGATGTGGGCGGTGCTCATGACCTCCCACTCCGGCTTGATGCCGAGCTCCGTCATCCTGGCCGCGAGCTCGTCGCACTGGGCCGGGGTGGTGAGGTTGACGATCTCGCGCCCGCCGGCGGTGATGACGAAGGACTCGGCGTCGAAGGTCGCCATCTCCACGTGCGGGGCCTCGAGCCCGCGCAGCCGCTCGGTGAAGTCGATGCGGAGCTCGCCGCGCTCGTTCTCCTTGATCATGTCGCCGGAGATGCCGCCGCCGGTGGAGATGTTGATGACGACGTCGGTGCGCGCGCGCACGGCCTCGTTGATCGCGCCGTAGACGTCGGCGCTGCAGGTGGCCAGGTCGTCCTCGGGGCGGCGCGCGTGGATGGCCGCCACCGAGGCGCCGGCCGCCACGCACGCGGCGATGTCGTCGGCGATCTCTTCGGGCTGCGTGGGCAGGTGCGGGTTCTGGGCCTTCGCGGCCATGCCCCCGGTCGGGGCGATGGTGACGATGACCTTGCGGGGCTTGACGTCCGCGGTCGTGGTGCGTGCCATGGGTGTGCCTCTCTTCGTTGGTCAGGCGTGCAGCGCGAGCTCGGCAGCCCGGCCGTCGAGGGACAGGTCCAGGTCGTCCAGCGGCTCCGTCCCCGCCAGGTGGACGTCCACCGCGAGGAGGTGACCGGTCACCGGACACAGCCAGCCCGTCACCGTGAGGTCCTCGTGGAGGGTCGCGCCCGCCCGCTCGGGCAGGTCGAGGGCGAGGCGCCGGGCGCCGCGCCGCCACCGGGTCGACCCGGTCGCCAGGACCGCGCCGTCGACGGTCTCCACCCGCCAGGTGCCGTCGGTCCCCCGGATGGCGCGGAGCCGGTCGGAGAACGGCAGCCACCGCTCCCCCGCCCGCAGGCCCGCCGGCGGCAGGGCCGGGTCGAGGTCACGTCCCGTCTCCGGCACCTGGTCGGCGCCGATCCCCAGCCGGTCCGCCCGCGCCTGTCGCCGCAGCCGCGCGGTGGCCGCCCGGTCCCAGCCGGTCGCGCGCCCGCCCTCGGCGAGCGTGAGCACGACGCCGTAGCTGTCCCGTGCGGCCGCCGCGCTGACGACGCCCCGGCGCGCGTCCGCCAGCACGGCGTCGGGGTCGCGGTCGAGCGGGTCGCCGATGCCGCCGCCGCCCTGCCAGGTCACGGCGAAGACGTCCTGACCGGTGATCGGGAAGGCCCCCGGCTTCGGGCCGAGGTTCGCGAAGCGGGGATCGGCCTCGGTGCGCCCGCGGAGCAGGTCGGCCACGTGGGCGGACTCGGAGGAGTCCCGCATGATCCCCGTCGCGAGGGACTGCCTGATGAGCCCGCCGGGCAGCCCGCCGGAGAGCCCGGCGGAGTTGGGCACCTCGGCGCCGTGGGTCATGACGAGCGCCTCGGCCTGCGGCACGGAGATGGTCAGCGCCACCTCGGCCCCCAGGCCGCCGCGCTGCCGGCCGGCGCCGCCGGTGTCCTGCGCGAGCCGGCGGTAGAGATAAACCAGCGGCGTGCCGAGCTCGTTGACCTCGACGTCCGCGATGGAGGGGCAGGGCGCGTTGATGGGGCCCGCGGCGTCCTGGCCGTCGTGGCTCGCGAACGCACCGAAGCCGCCCGCGAGGGGGTCCATGAGGTGCAGCCCGAAGACCTCGCCGAACTGGTTGCGGCCGCTGAGGTTGAAGGTCGCCATCGTGCCGCTGCTGACCGCCTGGGCGCGGTGGGCGTAGGCCGGGGTCGCGGCGAGGAGCCGGTTGAGCGCGCCGGAGACGACGTTGCTGACCACCCAGACCGTCTCCACGGTGGCGCTGCCCACCGGGGCGGGCGGCACCGCCGTGCAGATCAGCCCGTCGGGGGCGACGATCTCCACCGGCCGCAGCAGCCCGTCGTTCCACGGGATCTCGAAGCCGAGCGTGGGGATGAGCGCCCCGGCGACCCCGCCGGTGAGGCCCGCCCGGGAGCAGTTGACGAAGCCGGGGGCCTGCCCGGAGGAGCCGGAGAAGTCCATGGTGAGCCGGTCACCATGCTTCGTCAGCACGAGGTCGACGGCGTAGAGCTTGTCCGTGTGGCCGTCGTGCTCGAGGAAGTCGCGGGTGCGCACCACGCCGTCGGGGATCTCGAGCAGGCGACGGCGCAACCTGGTCTCGGCGTCGTCGACCATGGCCGCCATGGCCGTCTGCACGACGTCGGTGCCGTACCGGCGGCACAGCTCGACGAGCCGCTCGGCCGCGACGTTGAGGGTGGCGATGAACGCGCGGATGTCCAGGCCGAGCTGGGCGGGCAGCCGTGAGGCGGACAGGATCATCTCAAGGACGTCCTCGCGCAGCTCCCCGCCGGAGACCAGGGTGACGGCGGGGATGCGCAGGCCCTCCTGCCAGATCTCCGTGGCCTTGGGCGACCAGGAGGCGAAGTCCATGCCGCCGATGTCCGTCTCGTGGGCCATGACGCCGGCCCAGGCGACGAGCTTGCCGTCGACGAACAACGGGGCGCACATCTGCAGGTCGTTCTGGTGCAGCGCCCCGACGAACGGGTCGTTGCCGACGATGCGGTCGCCGTCGCGCAGGGCGCGGCCGCTGCCGAGCAGGTGCCGGATCAGCGCCCCGACCGGCGGGGCCTCGAAGGTGACCTGGTGGCCCATGGTCGCGAAGGACCCGTCGGGCAGGTACAGGCCGGTGAAGAAGTCGCTGGCCTCGGTCACCGTGGGGCTGCCGCTGACGGACTGCAGCGCCAGGCGCATCTGGTCGGTGATGGCCACCAGCCGGCTGCGGACCACCTGGGCGATGACCGGGTCGGTCGTCGTGGCCTGGGCCGAGAGGTCGAGGGTGCTCATGCCTGTCCTACCTTCACGTGGATGGTGCCGGCGTCGTCAGTGGTGGCGGTGCCGCCGGGCGGGACGACGACGACGCACCCGGGGAGCTGGATGAGGGCGGGGCCGGCGATCTCCTGGCCCGCGGCGGGCCAGTCGCAGCCGTAGACCACTGTCTCCTCCGGCGCGTGGGGATCGTCGAACACGACCGGGCGGACGTCGCGGACCTCGAGCGGCTGGCCCGAGGAGGACGACGTCGACGTCGTCGAGCGCACGGCCGCCACGGCCCGCACCGACAGCACCTCGAAGCCGGCCTCGCGGAACCCGGCGCCCTCGCCGAAGAGCTTCTCGTACTCGCCCTCGAAGCGGCCCAGGAGCGAGGCCAGCGCAGCGACGTCGGGCGCGGCCTCGACCGCGATGTCGAGGTGGTGCGTCTGGCCTCGGTAGCGGACGGCCGCGGTCTGGGTGACGTCGGCGTGCGCCGCGTCGGGGAGGGCGCCCAGGGCACGCTGCTGGGCGTCCTCGAGGGCCGCCGCGAGCACGGCGACGTGCGCCGCCTCCGGCTCGGTGCCCGGCGAGAGCCGGAGGTAGCCCGTCCGTGAGGCGGTGGTCCGCAGGTCCGACGTCCCGGCGCCGAAGGCGGACTGCGCCGTGGCGGTGGCGGGCACGACGAAGCCGTCAAGGCCGAGCTCCCGGCACAGCTTCCACGCGTGCGACGGGCCGCTGCCGCCGCCCGCGACGAGGGTGAACTCGCGCGGGTCGTGGCCCCGCTCGATCGTCACGGCACGCAGCAGGTCGGCCATGGCGGCGTCGAAGACCTCCCGCACGGCGCGCGCGGCCTCGATGGCGGTCAGGCCCAGGGGATCGCCGATCTTCTTGGCGAGCGTGGCGCGGGCCGCCTCGACGTCGAGGCGGATGCCGCCGCTGCCGAAGCGGTCGGGGTCGAGCACGCCGAGGACGAGGTCGGCGTCGGTCGTGGTGGGCTCGGTGCCGCCCTTGCCGTAGCAGACCGGGCCGGGGTCGGCCCCGGCGCTGCGCGGCCCGACGGTGAGGAGGCCGTTGGCCACGGCCGCGATCGAGCCGCCACCGGCGCCGATGCTGGCGATGTCGACGCTGGGCACGCGCATGTCCGCGCCGCCGAAGGTCACCTCCTCTCGCAGCAGCGGCGCGCCGTCGACCACGACGCCGACGTCGAAGCTGGTCCCGCCCACGTCGAGCGTGAGGATCTTGGGTCGGCGGAGGCGCACGCCCAGGGCCTGCCCGGCGACCACGCAGGACGCGGGCCCGCTGAGCAGGCCGCGCACGGGCGACGCGGTCAGGGACGAGGCAGGGACGACGCCCCCGGCGCTGGTGGTCATCATGATCGGCGCGGTCATGCCCAGGGCGTGCAGCGCGGCCTCGAGGGTGCCGAGGTAGCCGCCGGCGATCGGGCCCAGGGCCGCGTTGGCGACCGTGGTCGAGGCGCGGGCGTACTCGCCCACGGTGGGCGCGATGTCGTGCGAGACGCTGACGAACGCGTCCGGGAGGATCTGCGCCGCCAGCTCGGCGAGGGCGGCCTCGTGGTCGGGGTTCTCCGTCGCCCAGAGCAGGCAGATGGCCACGGCCTCGACGTCCGCCTCACGCAGCGCCTCGAGGGCCTGGCGGGCCGAGCCTAGGTCCAACGGGGTGACGATCTCCCCGGCCGGGTTGACGCGCTCCGTGACCTCGACGACGAGCTCGCGGGGCACCAGAGGCGCGGTCCGGCCGCGCAGGAAGTAGTTGCCGAGGTCGAGGCCCTGCAGGCCGGCGGTGCCGCGGCGCAGCCGCCCGATCTCGAGCACGTCACCGAACCCCAGCGTGGTGACGAGGCCGACGCGGGCGGTGCGCCCCGTCAGGAGGGCGTTGAGCCCCACGGTGGTGCCGTGGCCGAAGCGGGTGACCTGCCGGCAGAGCTCCTCGGTGCCCAGGCCGGCGGTGCGGGCGGCCAGGTGCACCGCGTCGACGACGCCGGTGACGACGTCGGCCGTGGTGGGCGACTTGCAGACGTAGGACTGCCCGTCCGGACCGCGGAGCCACAGGTCGGTGAAGGTGCCTCCGACGTCGGTGCCCACGGCCCAGCCGGACGCCCGCGTCCCGTTGTCGGTCGCGGGTGCGTCAAGGATGGCGGTCATGAAACTCCTCGGGTGCGGCGAGCATGGGGACGACGTCGCAGGTGGTGGGACGTCGTCGTCGCGGGGGAAATGCGTCCGTGCGTTTCCCGATGAGCCGACTCTAGGAGCGAGGAATCAATTTATTCAAACAATACTTGGCAATGTTAGATATCAATGATGTCGATACGCGGGGGCCAGCTCGCGGGCAACGGCGGCGGCCCGCCGCCGCAGCCAGCGATGCCCGGGATCGTCGTCGACGTGCGCGCCCCAGATCATCACCATGGTGATGGGCCCGAGCTCCACGGGCGGCTCGAGGAGCCGGATCCCCGCCTGGTCGCGGATCATCAGCCCGAGGCGTTCCTGGATGTGCATGACCATCCGGGTGCCGCGCAGGAGGAACGGGGCCACGAGCGGGGCCTGGATGGTCAGGTGGGTGTCGCGCAGGATGCCCCGCGCCTCGAGCCGCAGCTCGGCGGAGGAGGGCAGCGCGCCGATGTTGACCGCGAGGTAGGGCAGGGCGCTGAACTGCGCAGACGGGAGCTCCTCCCCGACCTCCGGGTGATCGGCGTCGACGGCGCAGACGTAGCGGTCCGCGAAGAGCACCTCGTGCGGGTAGGTGGCGTGCTCCGGGAAGACCTCCTTGGGCATGATCAGCAGGTCTGTCTGGTGCCGGCGGAACTGCTCGGCGTAGTCGTCCCGGGTGGCGTTGACCTCGAAGGAGACGTGCGGCGCCTCCTGCGCGAGCCGCACGAGCAGGGGCCGCAGGAAGAGCGTGGAGACGTAGTCGTTCGCGGTGAGGGTGAACGTGCGTCGCGCGGTGGCGGGGTCGAACTCGTCCCGGGCGGCAAGCAGCGCCTCCGTCCGCGCCATGATGTCGCGCAGCGGGACCACGAGGGACTCCGCGAGGGGCGTCGGCGCCAGCGTGCGGCCGCGGCGCACCAGGATCTCGTCGCCGAAGACCTTCCGGAGCCTGCCCAGCGTGGCGCTCATGGCGGACTGGCCCACGCACAGGCGGTCCGCCGCCCGGGTGACGCTGCGTTCGTCGAGCAGCGCGTCGAGGGCCACGAGGAGGTTCAGGTCGATGCGGTGCAGGTCCATCCGTCTTCCCTTGTCGGCGGGCGCTGTCCGCAGGATAGGGCGCTCACGAGCCGGCCCCCGCACGCCGGTGGCGGGCGGGGGCCGGGCCGGTCCCTCAGGAGTTGATCAGCGCAGCCCGCATGTCCGGGTGCACGCCGTCCTCGGTGGCCGTCAGGCCGTCGGCCGGCGGGAAGGACTCGAAGATGGACTGCGGCGTCGGGGCGTTGCGGTAGAAGTTGTTGCCGCCCAGGCCGGGGGTCCAGGTGTTGGCCTCCCAGTCGGGCACGTAGTTCCGGTACCCGCCGGAGTTCAGCTCCACCCGCAGCCCGCTCGGCTCGCGGAAGTACAGGTACTGCTGCTCCCCGATGCCGTGGACCCCGGGCCCGAACTCCATCGGGGTGCCGTTCTCCATGAGCACGTCGGCGCTGATGAGCAGCTCCTCGTGAGTATCCACCCAGAACGCGATGTGGTTGACCCGGCCGGCGCGCGCGGAGTGGTCCAGCACCACGGCGAGGTCGTGGGACTTCTCGTTCGTGGTCAGGACCGAGAAGACGCTGACGTTGGTGTCGTCGAGCTGGGTGCGGGCCATGAGCCGGAAGCCGAGGACGTCCCGGTGCCAGGCGGCGAACCCGTCGACGTCGGTGCTGGCGATCGTCACGTGGTCCAGGAACCGCGGGGCGCCCGCGTGGCTGGAGCGCTTCTCCGGGCGGTCGGGGAAGATCGACGCGTGCTCGGCGTCGGCCTCGAAGCGGTCGACCTCCCAGAACAGCCGGATCGGGTGGCCATACGGGCCCTCGAACTCGAACGCCCGGCCGTAGCCCGGGCCGCCGTCGGACCAGGCGCCCTCGACGCCCACGTCTCGGACGCGGCCGGCGGCGGCCTCCAGCGCCTCGGCGCTCGTGGTGCGCCACGCCATGCGGGTCAGGGCGGGCTCCGGCCCCTCGGTGACGATCAGGCTGTAGCGGTAGTGGTCGCCCCAGCAGCGCAGGTACACGTTGCCGTCGATGCGGTCGACGGCCCGCATGCCGAACTGCTTCTCGTAGAACGCGGCCGACGCCTCGACGTCCGGGCTCGCAATCTCGAGGTGGGACAGGTGGGACAGGAGCTTTTCCATGGGGATGCCTCCGGGGCTGTCTGGGTGCGCTCGTCGGCGAGCGCTCTTCTCAACTGTGGGCCTGGCGGTGCCGGCCCGGAAGGAGCCGATGCCGGATGCCGCAGATCGATGCGGTCGATGTGTTTGGCTGACGAGATGGACGACGCCGGACGACCGCGGGTCAGCGTCCGGTGTCGAACTTCGCGATGTCGACCGGCTTGGACACGAGCGCGTCGTCGTGCGCGAGCCCGGCGAGGGTGCCGAGCGCCTCGAGGTTGATGGCCGTCGAGAACCGGTCCATCCGCACCCGCTCCGCGAGCGCGGGGTCCATCTCGAGCTTGTCGACGAGGACCTCGCGCAGTCCGGCCTCGTCCTCGCCCGCCGCCTCCAGCACCTCGGTCAGGGCCGTGGTGAAGCGCTCGAGCAGCTCGGGATCCTGGTCTGCCGCGGTCACCATGACCTGGGTGGACAGTCCCGGCGCGGACTCGGCGAAGTTCCAGGAGACGACCTGTGCGCCGTTGCCCTGGGCGATCGTGATGAACGGCTCGACCTCCCAGATCGCGTCGACGTCGCCGGCCTCGAGGGCGCGGATCATGTCCGGGTAGCGGATCTCGACGAAGTCGATCTCCGCCGGGTCGCCGCCGGCCGCCCGGACGGCCTCGCTGATGGTGAGGGTGCCGGCGGAGCTCAGCGTGTTGACCGCGACGGTGTGCCCGGCGAGGCCGGCAGCGTCGGTGATGCCCGAGTCTGCCTTGGCGAGGACCGCGGAGATGTCCTCGCCGCCGCCCTCCCACGCCTGGCTGAAGCCCGAGGCGACCTGGACGGGGACACCGGCGTCGAGGGCGACCATCATGGAGACGGAGTTGAGCGTCACGAAGTCGACCTCGTGGGCGAGCGCGGCGGCGACCATCGTCTCGCTGCCGACGCCCGTGTCGACCGTGACGTCGAGCCCGTGCTTCTCGAAGATGCCCTGGTCGACGCCGTACCAGAGCGCGGACGTCGCGACGATGGGGAGGGTGCCGACCGTGACCGGCACCATCTCCCCGTCCTTCGTGGCCGCCGACGTGGTGGACGCCGCGGGCTGGGTTGTCGGGTCGCTGCTCGCCCCGGAGGTGCCGCAGGCGGCGAGCATGAGCGCGGCCAAGCCGAGGACGGCGGCGCGGCTGGTCATCGTGAGGCGCGGAGAGGTCGACATGGTGCTCCTAGTCATGGAGGATCCCCCGGGGCGTCGTCGCCACGGGTGGTCGTGCGGGTGCGGGTGCGGGTACGGCAGCGGCCCGGCGTCAGAGGGTCTCGGACACCCAGTCGGCGATGAAGCTGGTGGCGACGGGCTGGTTGTCGGCGCTGACGTGCTCGACGCCGCCCTCGCGCCGGGTGAAGATCTTCAGCTCCCGTTTGGGGCTGTTGACGGCACCCTCGTACTGGGCGTGGGCGTAGTCGAGCGGGATCTGCCGGTCGTTCTCCCCGTGCGTGACGAGGAAGGGCACGGTGATGTTCCCGACGACCCCGACGAGGGTGACACTCGGCGCGAAGCTCATGAACTCCTCGAGGGAGTTTTTGCCCCACACCCACTGGACGTGCTCCCAGTAGTGCGGGACGGGGTTCTCGCCCTCCCGCTCGAGGCGCCGGCGCTGGAGCTCACCCCAGTTGTAGTTGGCGCCCCAGGCGACGCAGACGGCGAACCGCTTCTCGAACGCCGCGGCGCGCGGCGCGTAGTAGCCGCCGAGGGACCAGCCCATCACGCCGATGCGGTCCGGGTCGACGTCGGCACGGCCCTGGAGGTAGTCGACGCACGCCGCGCCCCAGCGCTCGCTCTCCGGGAAGGCGGTCAGGCCGCGCAGGCGCAGCGCACCGCCGGTGCCGGGGTGGTCGACCATGAGGGTGGACACCCCGCGACGGGCGAGCTCCTGGCCGATGCCGGACCAGTAGATCATCTCCTTGGTGCTGTCCAGGCCGTTGAAGTGCACCATCACCGGCGCCGGGCCGTCCGTGCCCCGCGCGCGGACGAACAGCGCGGGCAGCGTGGTGCTCTCGTAGGGCACCTCGACGAGCTCACAGTTGTCCCGCCCCAGGCGCACCGACCGCTCGAAGGCATCGAGCATCTTGCGGTACGCCTCCGTCCGGGGTGCGAAGTCGCGGGCCTGCATGCGCTCCGCCACCTGGTAGTAGATGGCCGCGCGGCGGAGCCGGGTGGCGGCGCTGAGCGGCCGGCCGGCCGCCTCGTTCTCGTCGGCGAGCTCGACCTGCCGGTCGGCGACCGTGCACCAGGACCCGAAGAAGTCCTCCGTCCCCGGCTTCTCGCCCGTCCCGGCCGCGTCGAGCAGCGGGCGGCACGCCTCGAGGATCTCCTCGATCTGCCCGCCGCTGCTCAGGGCGATGTTGGCGGACAGGTTCCAGACGTACTTGTCGGGGAAGATCTCGAACACGAAGGCGCCTCTCTGCAGCGGTCGGTAGCGGTGGCGCTGTCGACGTCGACAGGCGGCCTCCTGCCCGGGACGCTAAGGGCGGGCGCCCCTCACCGGAAGGCGAGATTCGCGATGCGGGGCATCGATGCGGTCAATGCGAGCCGCCTGCGGTGACCTCCGCCGCCAGCTCGAGGAGGCGGCCGCGGAGCCACTGGTGGCCGACGTCGGCGGTGTGCCGGGACGTCCACACCATGACCTCCTGCAGGGCCACGAGCGGCATCGGCGGATCAAGGAGTCTCAGGCGTGCCTGCTCGGCGAGCAGCCGGCCCAGGCGCTCGTGGATGAGCATGATCAGCCCGGTGCCGCGGAGCAGGAACGGCGCCACGACGAAGGACTGCGCGGTGACCTGGAGGTTGCGGGGGATCTGCTGCTGGTCGAGCTGAGTCTCCGGCAGGCCGATCAGGGCGCCCGCGCGGTAGGCGAGGTACGGCAGCGCGCTGAACTGCTCGACGGTGATCACGTCGCCCACCTCGGGGTGGTCCCGGTCGACGGCCACGAGGTACCGGTCCGCGAACAGCGTCTTGTGCGGGTAGCCGACGTCGGCCCCCAGCAGCTCCCGCGGGAGGATCAGCAGGTCGGTCTCGTTGCGCCGCAGCGCGTCGGTGAACCCCACGGGGTTGATGGGGAGGATGTTGACCCGGACGTTGGGCGCCTCCTCGTTCAGGCGCTCCAGGAGGGGCCGGAGCAGGACGAGGGCGATGTAGTCGCTCGCGCTGATCGTGAAGGTGCGCTGGTCTGTCGTCGGGTCGAAGTCCGTGCGCACCGCGAGCACGGACTCGACGATCGACAGCGCCTCACGGACCGGCGCGGCGAGGGACTCGGCCAGCGGCGTGGGCACGAGGACGCGGCCCTGGCGCACCAGCAGCGGGTCGTCGAAGAGCCGCCGCAGCCGGGCCAGGGTCGAGCTCATGGCCGACTGGCCGATCATCAACCGCTCGGCGGCACGCGTGACGCTCCGCTCGGCGAGCAGCGCGTCGAGCGCGACCAGCACGTTGAGGTCGACATTCGCCAGTTTCTCCGACAACGTGACTCCTTCTTTCAAGGTGCATCGATCCGGTCGATGTGTCGCATCGTCAGCATCTGTTTCCGCGAAACCGCCACCTCCCCTATCTTCCGAGCATTCGAAGGAGAGGGTGGCAATGACGCCTGGTCAGACTTCCCTGGTCATCGGTGCGGGGATCGGCGGCCTGGGTGCCGCCGTCGCCCTGAGGCAGCAGGGTATCGACGTCGACGTCGTGGAGATCAAACCGGACGACGGCGTGGTCGGTGTGGGCATCAACCAGCCGGGCAACTCCCTGCGCGCGCTGGACGTGCTGGGGGTGCTCGAGGAGTGCCTGGCCGTGGGGTACCAGTTCGACAGGAACGAGCACTTTGACTGGCAGGGCCGGCAGATCCTCGTCACGCCGTGCTCGCTCGGCACCGACCGCGTGCCGCCGAACAACGCCATCGCGCGGGCCGACCTTCACCACATCCTCGGTGACGCCGCCCGGCGTGCCGGGGCGCGCGTCGCGTACGGGGTGGGCGTGGCGGACCTCGTCGACGACGGCGACGGCGCAACCGTCACCTTCACCGACGGGCGGGTCGGGCGCTACGACGTCGTGGTCGGCTTCGACGGGATCCGCTCCCCGATGCGCCGGCGGCTCTTCGGGGAGGCGGCCGAGCCGGAGTACACCGGCTTCGCGGTCTGGCGGGTCACGCTCCCTCGCCCCGCCGAGGTCACACACACGATGCTCTTCCACGGCGACCGCTCCAACACCGGGGTCATCCCGCTGTCCGAGGACCACATGTACCTCCTGCACGTCACCGCCGAGCCGGAGGACGCCCGGTACGGGCCGGCCGACCTCGCCGCCCTGCTCCGGCAGCGCCTCGCCGGCTACGGCGGCCTCGTCGGCCGGCTCCGGGAGTCGCTGCCGGACGACGGCGTCGTCTACAGCCCGATCAGCGAGGTCCACCTGCCCGCGCCGTGGCACAAGGGCCGGGTCATCGTCCTCGGCGACGCCGCCCACGCCTCGGCGCCGAACCTCACCCAGGGCGCCGCCATGGCCCTCGAGGACGCCGTGGTCCTGGCCGACGAGCTGCGGCGCGACCGTCCGGTCGAGGAGTCACTGGCCGCGGTGTCCCACGTGCGGTTCGCCCGCACGAAGCTCGTCCAGGACGTCTCGCACGGCATCCTGGCCACCGAGATGGCGATCACCGCCGACCGCCTCGACGACTTCGCCGCCAACCTCCGCGAGCACCTGCCCGGACAGGCAGCGTTCGTCGAGTCCCAGCTCAACGCACCGTTCCGCCTCGCCGACCCCGCGTCCCTCTGACCCGTGGCGGCAGATGCGCCGCAACCAGCATCGACCCGGTCAATGCCGGGCATCACGATTCATTTGTTCCTCCCATGTGACCCGGCTCGTAGGGTCGAACCACCCAGCGCCCGGCACACGCCGATACACCGCCCGGACGCGAACCGAGTACCGATCCCGGACGCCGCCGGTGCACCCAGTCAAAGGAGACAGCGGGACATGACCCAGACCGAACCCCACCGCCCCATCACGTCGGGCGACCCCCTCGACGCCATCCTCGACCGGGTCGAGGCCGGCCTGGCCGACGACCTCGTGCCCGTCGAGATCTTCAACGACGAGGCCGTCTTCCGCGCCGAGATCGACCGGATCTTCACGAACAGCTGGGTGTTCGTCGCGCACGAGAGCGAGATCCCCAACCCCGGAGACTTCGTCCAGCGGCGCGTCGGGCTCGACCCGGTCATCGTCACCCGCGACGGCAAGGGCGGCATCAACGTGCTGTCCAACTACTGCCGCCACCGCGGCACGCAGGTGTGCCAGACGGACAGCGGCAACTCGCGGTTCTTCAAGTGCCCCTACCACGGCTGGACCTACAACAGCGAGGGCCAGCTCGTCGGCACCCCGCACCTGCAGGACGCCTACGGCGTGCGCCTGGACCCGGACGACTGGAGCCTGCTGCGCGCCCCCCGGGTCGACACCCGCAAGGGCTTCATCTTCGCGTCGCTCTCCGACGACGTCCCCACGCTCGACGAGCACCTCGGCGGCGCCGGCTGGATGCTCGACCTCATCGTCGGGCTGCACCCGAAGGGCATGCGCGTGGCCGGGCCGCCGGACCGCTACCGGGTCAAGGCGGACTGGAAGACGGCGGCGGAGAACTTCTCCGGCGACGTCTACCACCTCGACGTACTGCACTGGGGCACCGAGGAGATCCACGTCTCCCAGGGTCTGCAGGCCTCCTGCGAGATCGCGCGGAGGTACGACTTCGGCAACGGCCACAACTTCACCGGTCACGCCTGGACCAAGGCGATCCACCCCGGCTACGTGCTGTGGGGCTACCCGCCGGAGATCACGTCCCACTTCGACCTGTCCGGCCTCGACGAGGCCCAGCTCCACGTGGTCAACCACGAGCCGCCGACGGTCGGCACCATCTTCCCCAACCTCAGCTTCATCCGGTTCAACACCCCGGCGGTGCCGGGCGGCCCGATGTCCGTCGTCACCAGCTTCCGGCAGTGGCAGCCCGTGGGCCCCGGCGAGATCGAGCTGTGGAGCTGGCAGTTCGTGTGGGACTTCATGTCTCCCGAAGAGGTCGAGGAGCACTACGTCACCGGCGAGTTCGTCTTCGGCTCCGCGGGCATCTTCGAGCAGGACGACACCGTGGCGTGGGAAGGCATCCCCCGCGCCGCCGCCAGCCCGTGGGCCCGCAAGGCCGGGATGCAGTTCAACTTCCAGCAGGGACACAACAGCGAGGTCGACCAGTCGCCCGACCCCACCTGGACCGGCCCGGGTCTGAGGCGCAACACCGGCTACGGCGAGCACTCCCAGCTCGCCTTCTACCGGCACTGGCTCAAGGTGATGCGCGGCGCCGGCGCCGCGCAGGCCGCACCCACCGAGGGGAACTGACGATGACCACGACCGAGACCACAGGCACCGCGGCCGCCGCGCCCACCGCGGCCGCCACCACGACCGCTGCGCCCGCCACCCCGCGTACGGGCGCCGCCACCGACGCCGAGCTCCGGGCCGTCATCACGCAGTTCCTCGCCACGGAGGCCCGGCTGCTCGACGACGGGCGTGAGGAGGAGTGGTACGGGCTCCTGGACGACGACCTCGTGTACGAGGTCCCGGTCCGGCAGGCCACCGAGCCGCGCAGCCGCGAGTTCAGCCAGCGTGGCATCCGGGTGCGGGACACCAAGGCGCACATCCGCACGCGGATCGACCGGCTGGGCACCGGCCTCGCCTACTCGGAGGTGCCGCCCTCGCGGACCCTGCGGGTGGTGGGCAGCATCGAGATCCGGGGCACCGACTCCCCCGACGTCGTCGCAGTCTCCAGCGCCCTGCTGCTCTACCGCCAGCGCGGCATCGACCCCTACTTCGACCTCATCCCGGTGCGGCGGGAGGACACCATCCGGCTGACGGCCGCCGGGCCCCGGCTGCTGTCGCGCCGCGCCCTGACCACCGAGACCTCCCTGGCGACCCCGAACCTGGCGGTGTTCCTGTGAGCGAGACCAAGGCCGTGGCCGCTGCGCAGGTCGCCGTCCGCCTGGACACTTCCAAGTGCCGCGCCTACGGCATCTGCGTGGGCATCATGCCCGACGTCTTCGACCTGCCGAAGGGAAGCCCGGTCGCGGTGCTCCTCAAGGACGTCGCCGACGGCGAGGACCTGACGGACCTGGAGGAGGCGGTCTTCAACTGCCCTGCCTCCGCCATCTCCCTGGCACGGCAGGAGGACCACGAATGACGGCCAGGAACGTCGTCATCGCCGGCGCCTCCGTCGCGGGGCTCAGCGCCGCGGACGCGCTGCGCGACGGAGGGTTCGACGGCTCGGTGACGATCCTGTCGGATGAGCGGGAGCTCCCCTACGACCGCCCGCCGCTGTCCAAGGAGCTGCTGTCGGCGCCGGAGCAGCCCGAGCCCGTCGCGCTGCGGCCGGCGGAGCACTACGCCGCCAAGCGCCTCGACCTGCGGCTGGGTCACGCGGCGGTGGGCCTGGACATCGACCGCCGCTTCGTGGTCACCTCCGACGGCGCAGCCCTGCCCTGGGACGCGGTCGTCATCGCCACCGGCAGCCGGCCCAAGCCGCTGCGCACGGCGGGCGGCGCGGCGCTGCCGGTGCTGCGGACGCCGCAGGACCTCCGCGCCCTGCGGCTGGCGGCGGCGCTGTACGGCGACGTGACGCTGGTGGGGTCGAGCTTCATCGGCCTCGAGATCGCCGCGAGCCTCCGGGCGCGCGGCGTGGACGTGACCGTGTTCGGGGCGACGCCCCTGCCCCTCGGCGACGTCGTCGGGCCCGAGGTGGCCGCAGACATCCGGGACCTGCACGTCAGCCACGGCGTCAGCATGCGGACCGGGGTGCAGGTGCTCTCGGTCGACGGCGGCCCCGGCGCCTACACGCTGCACCTCTCCGACGGCACCGAGCACCACGCCCCGCACGTCGTCGCCGGCATCGGCGTGCAGCCGAACGACGAGTGGCTCGTGGGCTCCGGCGTCGAGCTGGACGCCGGCGTGCTCTGCGACGCCGCCGGGCGGACGAACGTGCCGGGCGTCTACGCCGCGGGGGACATCGCCCACTTCGAGCACCCGCTGCTGGGCGGGCGCACCCACGTGGACCACTGGACCAACGCGGTCCAGCAGGGCCGGCTCGTGGCGGCGAACATCCTCTCCGGCGGCGCCGCCCCGCACAGCGGCCTCCCGTACTACTGGACGGACCAGTACGGCCGCCGGTTCCACTCCTACGGGCGACGCCGGCCCGGCGACGACGCCGTCGTCGTCGAGGGCGCGCTCGGCACGGAGGAGTACCTCGTGCTGTACGGCAGCTCGGGCGAGTTCCACTGCGTGCTCTCGTGCGGGCGGGAGCGGTCCCTGCGGGGCTACCGCAAGCTCCTCCAGCGCGGCGCCACCTGGGACGAGGCGCTGCAGCTCGCCGGGCGCAGCGCGGGCGTCACCGCCTAGCCCTCCGGGCGGGCAACCGCCGGCGCCTCGCGTCCGGCCCTTTCGCACAGACCACCACAAGGAGATGCAGTGCAGCTACTCGATGACCACGTCGTCCTCGTCACCGGCGGCGGATCCGGCCTCGGCCTGGGCGTCGCCCGCCAGTGCCTCGCGGAGGGCGCGCAGGTCGCGATCCTGGAGATCGCGCCGGAGAAGGTGGACCAGCTCCGGGCCGAGTTCGGGGACGAGGTGCTCGTCCTGCAGGGCGACGTGCGCCGCGTCGCCGACCTCGAGGCCACCAGGGCCGCCGTCGTCGAGCGCTTCGGCAGGCTGAACGCGCTGATCGGCTGCCAGGGCATCTTCGACGGCAACCTCCCGCTGCGCGAGACCCCGCTGGACCGCATCGACTCACTCTTCGACGAGGTCTTCCACGTCAACGTCAAGGGGTACGTGCTCTCGGCGAAGATCTTCGTGGACCTTCTCGAGGAGAGCGACGGCGCCATCGTGCTGACGTCCTCGACGGCCGCCTACGCCGCGGACGGCGGCGGGCTGTTCTACTCGGCGAGCAAGGGCGCGGTGCGCAGCATCGTCAACCAGTTGGCGTTCGAGTTCGCCCCCCGCGTGCGGGTCAACGGCGTCGCGCCGTCGGGCATCGCCAACAGCCAGCTTCAGGGGCCGGCGGCGCTCGGGCTCGAGGGGTCGAAGCAGTCCGACATCCCCAAGGAGGACTTCCTCACCCAGTTCCGGATGCTCATGCCGCTGCAGCACCTGCCCACCCCCGAGGAGTACGGCTGGCTGTACGCCTTCCTGGCGTCGCGGCGCAACACGCTGGTGACCGGCCAGACCATCGTGGCCGACCAGGGCCTGTTCAACCGGGCGGTGCTCAGCTCGGGCAGCAAGGCGGGCGGGATCCCGGTCGACGTGCCGGCGACGGCCTGAGCGCCGCGGCGCACCCGCCGGGACGTCCAGACCTTCCTGGACGTCCCGGCCGGTGCGCCCTGCCGGGCAGGGTCAGCTCGGCCGCTCCGCCGTCGGGCGTGTCGTGAGCGGCAGCACCAGCCGGGACGTGTGGGCGGCGTCGCGGTAGATCTTGTGCGTGACGGGCCGGCCCACCGGCAGGTGGAAGGCGTCCGGCGGCAGCAGCGAGTTGTGCTCGTCGACCAGGGGCTCGTCGTTGGACAGCTCCACCGTCAGGCGGTGCCCCGGGTTGAACGTCGCCGCGAACGGGTAGAGGCGCAGCACGTACTCCTCGATCGTGCCCGGCTCCACGGGCACGGCGCGGGTGTGCGGGTGGTACGGGTTGCCCTCGGTCGTGCGCTCGTCCAGCTCGCGGTGGGAGGCCTTGAGGTAGCCGCTCGTGATCAGCTGGCGCTTGCCGCCGGGGGCGACGTCCCACAGGCGCAGGATGAAGTTGGTGTCCTCGGCGTCGATCTCCGCGAAGATGTGCGCCGCGCCGGCGCCGATCATCTCGGTGGGCTGCTCGAACGGCTCGGTGCTCCAGCTGAGGATCTCGACCTTGTCGGTCACCGTGAGGGGGGCCTGGTAGAAGCCGTCCGGGGCGGCCTGCTCCGCACCCATCAGCTCGGGCTCCGGGGACAGCTTGCGGCGCGGGCGCAGGTACAGCGACGTGTACTCGACGTCCTTCGGCGGCCACTGCTCGGCGGTGACCACCTCGCGGGAGCCCTCCACGAAGACGCTCACGGCCGGCTCGTCCATGATGCCGTTGTCGATGCCCTTGAGCCAGTACTCGTACCAGCGGAACATCTTGTCGTGCTCCTCGACCCAGGGACGCGACTGCATCGGGGGGTAGGAGCCGATGTCCAGCCGCTTCGGTCCCTTCAGGACGTTGAAGAGCTCGATGTGGCCGTCCAGGGTCCACCCGCGACCCTGGTCGATCTGCAGGTAGACCGGGATGTCGATGTTCTCGGCCAGGTTGACGGGGTTGCGCTCCTCGTACCACTCGCCGTCGAGCTCGTTCATCACGATGTCGAACCAGGCCTCGTGGTTCGTCGGGTAGTTGAGCGTGTGCACGAGGTTGGGCCAGGCCGCGACGTCCGGGTCCCGCAGGCGCTCGGCGACGCGCTCCTTCACCTCCTCCGGGGAGTACGTCTCCAGCATGCGGGACTTGATGCGGTCCGTGAACGCCCAGCCGGAGTCACCGCCGCGACCCTCACGGGCGGCGCGGGGCATGAGCCACATGATCCCGCCGTGATAGGTGGTCTCGTAGAAGTCGTAGTGGCCGCCGCTGACGAAGATCGCCTTCAGGTGCGGGGGCCGCTCGGCCGCGGCGAACACCTGCATGGAGCCGAAGTAGGAGATGCCGATCATGCCCACGTTGCCGTCGCACCACGGCTGGGCGGCGACCCACTCGATGAAGTCGTAGGCGTCCTGGCCCAGCGAGACGCCACCGGCGTTGTAGTTGCCGATGTGCTCGCCGCCGGACGCGCCGGACCCACGCAGGTCACCGATGACGTGCACGTAGTCCTCCTGGACCACGCGCGCGATGTCACCGGCCTCGATGCAGCCGTCCCACATCGGGCTCGGGCGCCGCTGGGGAGGCATGGTCAGGGCGAGGGCCTGGAGCTCCTTGCCGTACGGGCTCAGGGCCACCAGCGCCGGCCGCGGCTTGTTCTCGGGGCCGTGGTAGGCGTCTGCCGCGAGCTCGACCCCGTCCCGCATCGGGACCCGGAGGTCCTTGCGGATGTGGATGGTCTGCGCGCCCGCATCCCAGGTCGTGAAGTCAGCCATCAGAGTCTCGGAATCAGCCATCAGAGCGGGGCTCCCTTTCAGCGTTGAACTGTGCGGCATAGCCGTGAAGCGTCGTGAAGAACGGAGACGGTTCCAGCGTGGGGTCCTTCTCGTAGCCAAACTCCTCGGCGACCCGGGCGAACGGCGAGTACACCGAGTCCGTCTCGCGCACACCGCCCTCCAGGTACCGGTGGGCGACGTCCGCGATGCGGGCCTCGAGGTCGAGGCTCTCCTGGAGGGCCCGCCGAGCCTGCTCGCTGTCCAGCTCGACGCCGTGCGGCACCCCGTCCGCCCCCCGGTAGGGGTGCCCGAGGTACAGGTGCTGCGGGCGGACCTCGTCCCGCAGGTGCCGCAGGCTCGCCCGGTAGCCGGCCGGGTCCTCGTAACCGGGGAACCCGTTGGCGGCCCCGTGGATCTGCACCGCGTCGCCGACGAACACGTCGTCCTGGCCGTCGACGACGTAGGCGACCGATCCGGCCGTGTGGCCAGGGATGGCGTGCACCGAGACGGTGACGTCACCGCCCAGGGACAGCGTCTCGCCGCCGCGGACGAGCACGGTCGGCTCCATCTCGCCGGAGATGACCTGCGCGGCCGCCGCGGTCTGCTTGGCCTCGCCCTCCGGGTCGTTCAGGTACTGCCGGCGCACGTCCAGGTACTCCTGTACGTGCGCGCGCCGCGCGCGCAGCAGGGGCGCGTCCGCCTCGTGGATGACGACCTGGGCGCGCCGGCCCGTGAGCTCCCACAGGGCGTGCGCCCCGCCGAGGTGGTCGATGTGGCCGTGGGTCAGCAGGATCCACCGGACGTCCTCGATGCGCCGGCCGAGCGCCTGGAGCGCCGGGGCCATGCCGTCGGCGGGCGACGAGGCGATCCCGGTGTCGACGATGGCCGGCTCGGGCGCGTCGATGAAGAAGCTGTACAGCCCGAAGCGGCCCCACGGGGACACCAGGGGGTGGACAGGAACGTGTGGCGTCATGACTCTCTTCTCACGTGGGGCCCGGCAGATCAGCGGAGGCCGAGGAACACGGCGGTCTCCTCGAAGGCCCGGTAGTAGTCGGGGATCCACGAGAAGTTCTGCACGAACCCGTGGTTGGCGCCCGCGTACCGGCTGACCGTCGCATCCACCCCGGCCTCACGCAGCCGCGAGGCGTACAGCTCGCCCTCATCACGCAGCGGGTCGTGCTCCGCCGTGACGACGAGGGCCGGCGGCAGCCCGGAGAGGTCCTCGCGCTTGATCGGGGAGACGCGCGGGTCCGCCGGGTCCGCCCCGCTGTCGATGTAGAACGCGTTGAAGGGCGCGAGCCCGGCCGTCTCGAGGCCGTACCCCTCCGCGTTCTCCCGCAGGGAGGCGTAGCGGTCGACGTCGAAGTCGAGGTCCAGCGACGGGTAGAACAGCACCTGGTGGGTGATGCGGTCGAACCCCTCGTCGTGGGCCATCCCGGCGACCGCCGCGACGAACGTGCCGCCGGAGCTGTCGCCGGCGATCGCCAGGGTCCGGCCGTCCCACCCCAGGGCGTCGCCGTTCTCCGAGGCCCAGCGGACCACGCCGTAGCAGTCGTCGAGGCCGGCCGGGAAGGCGGCCTCCGGCGCCCGACGGAAGCCGACGGAGATGACCTTGAGGCCGGTCTCCTTTGCCAGGGACCGCGCGACGTGGTCGTGCGTGTCCAGGCTACCGAGGAAGAACGCGCCGCCGTGGAAGTACACGAGCAGTCCGTACGCGTCGGCCTCGACCGGTGTGTAGATGCGCACGGGCACGTCACCGGCCGGGGTGTGTGCGGTGGCGTCGTCCACCGCGTGGAGCGGCAGCCGCTCCGCCGGCGGCGGGACCATCGCCTCCTCGCCGGCGCGCAGCACCGCCGGGTCGATCGGGCCCGGGGGCGGCGCGGGCAGGGTCGCGACGATCTTGGCGATCTCGGGGTGGAGCGTCATGATGTCAGGCCTCCTGCGCCGCGGGCTTCTGCCCGGGGAAGACGTCGTCCAGCTCGTCCTCGGTCCAGCCCTGGCGGGAGATGCGCTGCAGCTCGTCGGTCACCGGCTTGCGGGTCGCCTGGTACGAGGCGAGCGCCTCCTTGACGGACCCGGTCTGCGCGAGGGCGTCGGCGAGGGCGCCGGCGTCCTCGATGGCGGAGTTCGCGCCCTGGCCCTGGTGGTGCAGCATCGAGTGGGCGGCGTCGCCCAGGAGGACGACGGAGTCCGAGTGCCACGTGTCGACCGGGTCGATGTCGTAGACGGCGCGGATGCTGACGGTGTCCATGTCGAGGTTGCGAGCGATGTTCACGATCCGCTCGTCGAAGCCCTCCACAGTCTTCACGAGGTCGTCCTTCGTGATGTTGGGCGCCCAGGTGCTGTCCGGGCACAGCGCCGTGATGTCGAACGAGACCTGGTTGCGGTGGCGCAGGGGCAGCAGGTAGACCTTCGTGCCCTTGCCGATGTACATCCGCAGGTTGTCGTCGACGACCATCCCGTAGGCGTCGTCGGCGGAGATCACCGCGCGGTAGGCGTGCTCACCGGAGAACACCGGGCCCTTGTCGCTGAACAGCTGCTGACGCACCACCGACTTGATGCCGTCGGCGCCGACGACGAGGTCGGCCTCGACGGTCTCGCCGTTCGCGAACGTCAGGACGGAGCGGTCGCCCTTGTCCTCGACGGACTCCAGCCTGTGACCGAGGTGCACCATCCCCTCGGGGAGCACGCCCAGGAGGGCGTGGATGAAGTCCCTGCGGTGGATGAGGTGGGTCTTGGTCTCCTCGCCGAACTCCGGCCAGGTGTCCTTCATGATCGGCTCGCCGGTCGCGGTGAGGATCTCGAAGTAGTCGCTCGGCGAGGTCACCTCCGCGATCGCGTCGAAGATGCCCCACTGGCGGAACCGGGCCATGGTGGCGGGACGCAGGCCGATGCCGGCGCCGACCTCGCCGGTCTGCGTCGCCTGCTCGTACACGGTGACGTTCGCCCCGAGCAGGCTCAGGGCCTTGGCCGCGGCCGCGCCGCCGTACCCGGCGCCGACGATGGCGACGTTCAGGTTCTTCAGGTCTGAGGTGTTCACGGGAGCTACCTTTCGAGCTTGGCGCGTCGATGCGCCTGGGATGACTGGGGGGAGCGCGTGTGGATCAGTTGCGGATGGTGAGGAACTCAGCGGGGTTGTCGACGAACAGCTTCGTGATGGTGGCCTCGTCGACGCCCGCCGCGCGCAGGTCGGGGAAGAGGTCCTCGAAGATGTAGTTCACGGTGTGGCCCTTCACGCCCGGCCAGCCCAGGGGGCTGCAGTTGGCGTCGGCCGAGGCGAGCGCCTTGTCCAGGTGCTGCCCGATGAACCGGAGGAAGTGGTCGAGCCGCTCCTTGCGCGGCCGCGCCCAGAACGGCGGGTCCTCGAGCTCGGTCTCGTAGCCGAACGTGTCGAAGCCGACACGGCCTCCCTGCTCGGCGATCCAGGTGTCGCGCGTCTTGTCGAAGTTCACGCCGTCGTCGACGTGCCCGAACAGGACGCGGTCCAGCGGCAGGCCCTCCTCGGCGAAGATCGCGATGGCGTTCTCGGCGTCGATCGCCAGGTGGGTCAGGATCGGCACCCCGGTCGCCAGGGCGGCGCGGGCGGCGGCGCGGTAGATGCGCTTGTCCAGGTCCGTCATGCGCCCGCCGCGGCTCACGCCGACCTTGATGACACCGGCGCGGCCGCCGGTGTCACCGATGCCGACGGTGATCTCGTGGACGAACTGGCGGGTCAGGTAGTCGACGGTCGCCCGGGCGAAGTGCGGCAGGGCGGTGTCGCCGCCGACGAAGCCGGTGCAGGCGACGATGTGGACCCCGGTCTTCGCGGACAGGGACTTGTAGTAGTCCACGTCGCGGCCGTTGCAGATGCCGGTCGCGTCCACGAACGTGCCGCCGCCGTACTCGTGGAACTGGCGCAGCTTCGGCACGGTCTCCTCGTACCGCTGCTCAGGCGTCTTCCACCACTTCGTGTCCAGCTCGGAGCCGGGCATCCCGTACCCGATGTGCTCGTGGATGGCGACGATCCCGAGCTCCTCCGTGGGAACCGTCCCCAGGACGGTGTTGACCTTTGACATGCTCGCACTCCAATAAAGTCAAATGAACGGGTCGACGTGGTGGCTCAGCGCAGGGTCAGCAGGTCCCGCGGGTTGTCCACGAGGATGTGCCGGGCGTCCTCGTCGCTGAGACCCAGCGACTTGGCCAGCGGCACGAACGCCCGGGAGGCGTAGCTGTACGGCAGGTCGTAGGCGGGCTGCCCCTTGGCCACGCCGATCGCGTTGCTCGAGATCAGGATCCGGTTGCCGTGGCCGGCGTTCACGAGCTCCACCACCAGCGCGGCGCGCTCCCGGTCGGTGAGGTGGGCGTCGTCGTCGTCCAGGCCCACGTGGTCCAGGGCGACGAAGGCCCCCCGGCGGGCGACCTCGAGGGGCGCACCGGCGGCGACGGCGTCCTTGCGGTCCAGGTCGCCGACGACGACCCGGTCGGCGCTCAGCCCCTCGTCGAGGACGACGTCGAGGTCGTGCAGCGCGTCGGCCCCGAACCGGATGGACACCGGCACGCCGGTGGCGAGGGCGGTCCGGGCGGCGCCGCGGAACAGGCTCTCGTCGGTCGGGGTCATGCCGTCGCGGGTGGCCGTGGTGGTCACGAGTCCCGCGGCGCCGCGGCGCTCCACGCGCGGGACCACCATGCCCTCGGTGACCTCCTTCGTGAAGAGGTCGGCGAACTTCTCGGCCGGCCACGGGGTCGGAGGATTGGTCTGCGGCGTCAGGAAGTAGCCGCCGAGCATCTCCTCAGGTCCCATCCCCGTCGACGCGACGATGTGCACGCCTGTCGAGCGCGAGAGCGCCTCGTACAGCTTCACGTCGCGGCCGTGGAACATGCCCGTGCTGTCGACGATCGTCTTCCCACCGTGGTCGCGGAACTCCGTCAGCTTCCGGGCGAGGATCTCGAAGATCTCGGCGCGGTCGATGGTGATGTCATACGCGTGCTCGGCACCCGGGACCACGAAGAGTAGTGCCTCGTGGACCGAGACGACCCCAAGGTCGTCGGCGGCGACGGGGCCGAGCACGGTGTTGACGGTTCTGCTCGCGGCAGTCTGTACGTCCGTCATTGGATACCTTTCATCGGCGTCACGCCGGCTGTGGCGTCACGCGTTGTGGAGGATCACGCACCACGACATCTGGATCAAGTCCTCGCCGAGGTCGGTGTGGGCGGCAGTCAACAAGGACGGCAGCGCACCGGGGAGCCTGCCGCCTGCCCTACGGGCCGTGGCTCACTGCCTGGTATATGTGACGCCCCTTACGTCTGGTCCACTAAGTTGACACGCTGTCATCCCAAAGTCAAGAGGGTTTCAGCGCCTGGGCGGGCCACTCCGAGCGCCCGTGCCGACGTGCCGACGTCCTCGCGCTGACGGGCGTGTTGCTGGCCGGGCCCGGAGGATAGCGGTCATGACCGCCTTGTTGTGGCTCCGCCGGGATCTTCGGCTGCACGACCTGCCCGCGCTGCTCGCCGCCCACGAGGCGGGCGGCGACGTTGTGCCGGTGTTCGTCGCGGACCCGACATTGCTGGCCTCGGCGGGGCCGGTGCGCCGCGCCCACCTGTCCGCGGCCCTGGCCGCCGCCCAGGAGTCGTACGACGGTGCACTGGTGGTGCGCGCGGGCCGCCCCGAGACCGAGATCCCCGCCCTGGTCCGGGAGGTCGGCGCCGCGAGCGTCCACGTCAGCCGGGAGACGACGCCGTACGGGCGGCGCCGTGACCGCCGGGTCGAGCACGCACTGGGCGATGTCCCGCTCGTGGCGACCGGCACGCCCTACGCCATCGGCCCGGGGGTGGTGCGCAAGGCCGACGGCGAGCCGTTCCGGGTGTTCACCCCGTTCTCCCGCGCCTGGTGGGAGCACGGTTGGCACTCCCCTGCGCCGGTCCCGGCCCGCCTCGTGTGGCACCAGGGAGCCGACTCGGCGCCGCTCCCCGGGGCCGAGGGGCCCGCCGTCGCGGTCGTGCCCATGGGTGAGGCCGCCGCGCGGGCTCGCTGGGAGCAGTTCCTCGAGGACGACCTGGCGGGCTACGACGGCAACCGGGACCGCCCGGATCTGGACGCCACGTCCCAGATGTCCGTGCACCTCAAGTACGGCGCGATCCACCCGCGGACGATGCTCGCCGACATTGCCGCCCACCCGGCCGCACGCTCGGAAGGCGCGCGGCGGTTCATGGCCGAGCTCTGCTGGCGGGAGTTCTATGCCGACGTGCTGTGGCACCGCCCGGACTCCGCCTGGGCCGACCTGCGCGAGGACCTGCGCGGCATGACGTACGAGGACCCGGCTGGCGCAGCGGCGGGCTACGTCCGCGCGTGGGAGGAGGGCCGCACGGGCTACCCGTTCGTCGACGCCGGCATGCGCCAGCTCCTCGCCGAGGGGTGGATGCACAACCGGGTGCGGATGGTCGTGGCGAGCTTCCTCGTCAAGGACCTGCACGTCTGGTGGCCGCACGGCGCGCGGTACTTCCTGGAGCATCTCCGCGACGGCGACATCGCCTCGAACAACCACGGGTGGCAGTGGGTGGCGGGCACCGGCACGGACGCCGCACCCTACTTCCGGGTGTTCAACCCGGTCACCCAGGGCGAGCGGTACGACCCGCATGGAGCGTATGTCCGCCGGTACGTACCCGAGCTGGCTCACATCCCCGGAGTCGCGGTCCACCAGCCGTGGCGGGTGCCGGACGGCCTGACCCACGGGTACCCGACACCGATCGTCGATCATGGCTCGGAGCGCGCGGAGGCGCTAGGGCGCTACGAGGCCGCCCGGAAGTAAGCAATGAAGACGCACCCGCGGCAGAACTTGCCGAGGACGCCTCGTTCCTGCAAGGAATGACCCCTCCGCGGGGTCCTGCAGCCGCCCCCGTGTTATCACCAGGGGGTCCACTTTCACCCGCCGTTGCCAACGTCGGCGGATCACCTGGCCAAGGGCCGTGCGCTCTGGACGGAGGAGACGACGTCAAGGATCGCTCGAGTGGTAGCAGCGGCGCCCTTCCCGTCCGCGATCATCCCTGGGTGGTCGACGCCGTTGACGACGCGGTGGACGCTGTCGGTCGACAAGGTGGCCAGAGCGTTCTGCTTCGTCGACCAGTCGGCGGCATTTCCGCTGCCGGCCGTCAGGACGACCAACGGCTTGTCGGCGAAGTCACGCAAGGATGCCGCTTCCTCCACGGAGGCGTTCGCCTGGACGTACTCGTCGATCGTGCTGCGGAGATGGCTTGCGGTCGGCACGCCGACCAGGCGGCCCAGACTGAGGCGGGCAGAGGTCGAGACCAGTGCCGAGACTCGGCCCGTGAGGTCGTAGGAGCCCCCGTCACCAGGCGGTGTTGACCTCGGCTTCGTCGCCGATGCCGGTGCCGGTGCGGTGGAGTCCACCAGCACCATTCCGGCGACCTCGTCGGGGTAGCGGGCGGCGAAGGTGAGCGTGTAGAGGCCGCCGAAGGAATGGCCCGCCAGCACGTACGGTCCGGGAACGTCTCCGCGGTGCAGCAACGTGTGCAGGTCGGTCGCGATCTGCGTGGCGTCCTGTGGGGTGTCGGCGGGCTCGCTCCACCCGCGGCCCGCACGGTCATACACGCAGACTCGGGTGTCACGAGCGACGACAGGAGTCACTGACCCGAGGTCGGAGGACACCCCGCCCGCACCCGGTTCGAGGACGACCGTGGGGCTGCCCGAGCCGGTGCAGCTCAGGTGCAAGCGGTGTCCGCCGACGTCGATCAGCTGACCAGGCATGGAGTAGGCCCCGGCATCCGCCGCTTCACGCACGGTCTGGTAGCCGCCGCCGACCGAGGCGAGAGCCAGCACCGTGAGCACTGGGTAGAGCAGCCAGCGTCCGCTCGGGCTGCGAAGCTGCCGACGGGTGCGGACGAGCATCCAGACCACCAACGCCAGGACGGCGGGAGGCCACACCCAGGTGAGGACCTCGTGCACCGAGGAGCCGAAGACAACCAGGAGAAGACCGCTCAGCCCCATGAACAGTGCAGGGGCCGCGGCCCATGACTGTGGCTGATCGGTGAACCGCACCGAGAGCACGGCCAGCATCGCCCAGCCCAGCGCCAGTCCGCACAGGACTGCGCCGGTGACCCCAGCCTCCGTTGGCGGGATGAACGGGGCGGCGACGAGGAGCGCTGCAGCGAGGAGCCCTGTGGCCAACGAGCCAGCCACGATCCTACCGATGTGTCCCCTCGACCCGGCAGCAGGGCTAGCCGGACGGTCCTGGCCCTGGCCCTGGGGATGTGCCGTGCCGGTGGCCGCAGGCGCGTTGTCGAGCTCGTGCCTCATGCAGGTCCGCGACGGAGGGCCTTCGGGAGCGGACGAGGTGGCGATCCTGTTCATGTCTGCCTTCCGACGACTTCGAGGAGACGTCTAGATTCGGCGGTGCGTGTGATGGTGGAGCTCTACTCGCCGCTGGCGAGGAGCGGGGCGCCGAGGTCGCCGGCGTCATTGGTGCCGGGTGGCGCGGCGAAGACCTGGAAGGCGCCCACCACGTCGAGTGCGGTGAACCGGGGATAGAGCAGGTAGGCGACCTTCATGCTCCCAGCGTGGGGCCGCAGGAGGCCGGCCACCAGGACACGTTGTTGACGATGTCGGCCACCGCATCCCCACGTACCGTCGACACATGGACTACCGATGACCGGGTCGAGGAACTCGGGCTCGAACGAGCCGACGTTCGCCCCGCTCGTCGAGCGGGGCGTGGTCATCGTGACCTTCGATGCGGCCCAGATCCTCGACGTCACCGGTCCGCTCGAAGTGTTCTCCAGCGCCTCCCGCTTCCTGCCCGCCGCGCGGTACCTCACCCAGGTCGTGACCACCCGGGGCGGCCCTGTGCGTGCCAGCTGCGGGCTGGAGTTCGCGTCCATCCCGGTCGCCGAAGTCGTTGGGCCCGTCGACACGCTGCTCGTTGCGGGTGGCGCCGACATGGACGCCGCCGTCGCGGACACGGAATTGCTCGCCCATGTCCGGCGGCTCGCCGCCGACGCCCGCCGCGTCACCTCGGTCTGCTCCGGCGCGTTCGTGCTCGCGGCAGCCGGCCTGCTGGCGGGACGACGTGCCACCACTCATTGGTCGGAGTGCGGACTCCTCGGCTACACCTACGCGGATGTCACGGTCGACCGCGACGCCATCTACGTCCGCGACGGGAACGTGTGGACCTCCGCGGGCGTCACCGCTGGCATCGACCTGGCGCTCGCTCTGGTCGCCGACGACCACGGCCACGAGGCCGCCGCCACCATCGCGCGACAGCTGGTCGTCTACCTCCAGCGCTCCGGCGGACAGGCGCAGTTCTCAGCGCTCCTGGCCGGGCAAGCCGCCGACACCAAACCGGTTCTCGACCTCCTGTCCTGGCTCCGCGACCACCTCACCGACGACCTCTCGGTGGCCGCGCTCGCCCGGCAGCTCAACCTCTCCGAACGACAGTTCACCCGCGTCTTCAAGGCAGAGGTTGGTGCCACCGCGGCAGATCACGTCGAAGCCGTCCGGCTCGAGTCCGCATGTCGGCTCCTGGAGACCACCAACAGGACCATCGAACAGATCGCGAAGGCGTGCGGCTTCGGAACTCCCGAGACCATGAACCGGGCCTTCCGGCGACGGCTCAGCACGACCCCAGGCGAACATCGCCACCACTTCCGGGGGACACCCCCGTAGTCGGGCACGAATATCACACCTAGTCACGAACCCGTAGTCGATGGGCCATTCGCGACTCGTTGGCAGAGCGCGCGCGATCACCCGGTTGTTGATGTCGCCGGCGAGTGACCGTCTCGAGGGCGGGGCGGTTGCCGCTGCTCCCCTGGCGCCGGCCGGTAGAGCCGGATATCGATGAGGCGCGAGTAGACCTTTGAGGTCGAGCTTGCCCGCGTGGCTGCGCAGGCGGACGAGGCTGTGATGCGCCTCGGTCACCAACGAGGAGCACCTGCAGTCTCAAGCCGGGCTGGACGCAGCCACCGCGGAGGCCGAGCAGGCGCAGGTGCAGGCCGACGCCGCCGCCGAGCTCGAGTTGGCGCGACGCGCGCTCGGGCAGGTGGCGCCGCGATGGTTCCAGCGGGCTTGCGCAGATCGTGCGCATCTGTCGGCGGAGATTCTTGACGACGCCTTGGCCCGCACAGCCACGCTTGACCGGCTGAGTGCCCGGGCGGACACCTAGGTGCAGAGCTTCGAGGCGGTGGAGCAGGTCGCCACCACGTTGCAGCGACGAGCCGAGGGAGCCGCCGTGCAGGGGGAGGCCGCGGCGATCCTGTCCGGGGCAGCGGAGACAGCCGAGAGCAGCGCCGCTGCGGCGCTGACCCAGCTCAGCCTGTCCACCGAGCGCCGCGACCAGCTCATCGTCGAGCTCGCCGCGCAGCGCAACACCACTGTCGAGCTCGAGCCGGGCCGCCAGGACGACCTCGCCGCGGAGCAGACCGCTCGGCAGGAGTCCATCGCCCAGGCCGAGGCGCTGGTGGCACCTGATCAGCCCGCGGGCGAGAGCGCTGCCACGCCGGCCCACGCGCCGTCCGCCCCCAGCACATCCCCGGCACCGGAAAGCGCCCCAGCGCCGGCGCCCACCTCCACGCCCACGCCCACTTCGATGAAGGTGTTACCTAAGCGCGGCAGGCCGATATTCCGCCTGTAGCGTCGGCATCGCTTCCTGGACTCCGCCGTCCGGAAGTGCCCGGGCGGAGACCCAACCCTGCCACCGCCTGGGTCCTATCCGATCCGACCAGTGGCAGGGACGGGGTACCCACAGCGTTGCGGTGAGGGGCGCCGTCGAAACCTCGTACCGTCAGCTGTGGACCACCACGGGCGGGGCAGTGGACGCGACGGCGGCGCCGACGGTGCGCAGGGTCGTGGACCGGCCCGCCCGCACCGCATTGAGGATGATGAAGAACTCCGACAGCTCGTGGGCCAGGACCACCGCGGCCAGCCCCAGCACGCCGGCGAAGGCGAGTGGGATCAGCACCGCGATCAGGGCGAGCGAGACCACGACGTTCTGCAGGATGATCCGCCGCGTGCGGCGGGCGTGGGCGAAGGCCCCGGGCAGCAGACGCAGGTCGTCACCCATCAGGGCCACGTCGGCGGTCTCGATGGCCACGTCGGCGCCCATCGCCCCCATCGCGATGCCGAGGTCCGCGGTGGCCAGCGCGGGGGCGTCGTTGACGCCGTCCCCGACCATCGCAGTAGCCCGGCCGGAGTCCCGGAACTGACCCACGAGGCGGGACTTGTCCTCCGGGCGCAGGTCGGCGTGGACCTCGGTGACACCGGCGTCGGCGGCTAGGGCCCGGGCGGTGGCGACGTTGTCGCCGGTCAGCATCGCGACCGTGTAGCCCTGCTCGCGCAGGTGGGCGACGACCTCGCGCGCCTCGGGCCGCAGCTCGTCGCGCACCGCGATCGCGCCGGTGACGGAGCCGTCGACCTCGAGAAGGACGGTGGTGGCGCCTGCCTCCTGCATCCGGGTGACGTCCCCGGCGAGGGCGCCGGAGTCCACCCAGCCCGGCCGGCCCAGCCGCAGCGCCTGGCCAGAAACCGTACCGGTCAGGCCGGCGCCGGTCACGGCCGAGACGTCCTCGGCGGCGGGCACGGTCTGGGTCGCGGCGAGGATGGCGCGAGCGAGCGGGTGCTCGCTGCGCGCCTCCAGTGCGGCGGCCAGGGACAGGACCTCCTCGCGGGTGTGGCCGGGGGCGGCGATGATGTCGACGACAGCGGGCTCGTTGCGGGTCAGGGTGCCGGTCTTGTCCAGGGCGATGGTGCGGATCTTGCCGAGGGTCTCCAGGGCGGCGCCGCCCTTGACGAGGACGCCATGCTTGCTGGCGGCGCCGACGGAGGCGACGACCGTGACGGGCACCGAGATCGCCAACGCGCACGGGGAGGCCGCGACGACCATGACCAGGGCGCGCTCGAGCCACAGAGCGGGGTCACCGAAGATTGCGCCCAGGACGGCGATGAGGACCGCGGCGATGAGGATGCCCGGCACCAGCGGCTTGGCGATCCTGTCGGTCAGGCGCTGGGTAGTGCCCTTGCGAGACTGCTCGGACTCGACGATGTGGACGATCCGGGCCAGGGAGTTGTTCTCGGCCGTGGTGGTGACCTCGACCTCCAGGGCGCCGGTGCCGTTGATGGCCCCGGCGAAGACCTCGGCCCCGGGGCCGGCCTCGACCGGCATCGACTCCCCGGTGATCGCGGACAGGTCCAGGGCGGTGCGTCCGGACCGGACGATGCCGTCGGTGGCCAGGCGCTCACCGGGCCTGACGACCATGAGGTCGCCCACGACGAGCTCGGCCGGGTCGACTACTTGCTCGGTGCCGCCGCGACGCACGGTGGCCTCGCGCGGGACCAGGTCGAGCAGGGCGCGCAGGCCCTTGCGGGTCTTGGCGACGGAGTACTCCTCCAGGCCCTCGCTCAGGGAGTACAGGAAGGCCAGCGTCGCGGCCTCCTCGACCTGGCCCAGCGCGGTGGCGCCCACGGCGCCGATCGTCATGAGGGTGCCGACACCGATCTTGCCCCTGAGGAGCTTTTCGATGGTCTCGGGCACGAACGTGGCGCCGCCGGCGACCAGGGCGGCGATGCTCAGGCCGAGCGCCCAGCCCTCCTGGCCGGCCCGGCCGAGGAGGAAGCCGGCGAGCAGGAGCACCCCGGAGAGCACGCCCAGGCGGATCTCGCTGACCTGCCAGACGTGGTCGACGTCCTCATCGTCGTCATCGTCATCGTCGTCGTCATCGTCGTCGTCATCGTCGTCGTCACGGGCGGCGTTGAGGTCCTCGGCGAGGTCCTCGTCGTCCGCGTCGCGGCGGGTCATCCTGGTATCGCTCACTGGTCGCTCTCAGCGCTGTGGTGAGTCTTGAGGTCGGCGGGGTCGGGGTTGTCGGTGGTGCCGATGCCGTAGTTCGGGCACAGCGCGACGGCGTACCCGGTGGCCGCCAGCAGCTTCTCCGCGGTCGCGAGCACCTCGAGCAGCTCCGGCGCGGTGGTCAGGGAGAACATCGACGCCCGCCCCTGCGGGCGCGAGTCCACCAGGCCGCAGTCGCGCAGGCAAGCCAGGTGCGCGCTCACCGTCGACTGCGCCAGGCCCAGGTGCTCGGTCAGGTCCCGCACCCGATGCTCCCCGACCGTGAGGTGCTGCAGAATCGCCAGCCGAGTCGGGTCCGACAGCCCGTGGAACAGCGTAGCGGCCGGCGCCAAGGCCCCCGGCTCAACCGCCCCACTCTCAACGATCACATCGGTTTTATTCACTGGTATCGCCATAACCCGATAGTAACGATAAGCGAACGTCACAACAGGGAGATGGCCGCCCGCGCGCTGGATCTCCACCTTCCCGAGATCGGGGTGTGCTCGATGAGCCTGCCGGTCATGGATGCCCACGGCACCGCGCACATCCCCCCGCAGGCTCGTGCTGCGGCCCCACCACGCCCGCACCGGCCTTCATCGGCTTCCCCGCGGGGCCGATGCACGGCCGTTCCGCGGACTGACTCCAGAACATCGCCCGACATCCTGCCCAAGAGCTCGGGGTCGAGAGACGCTGTCCCCGGGCGGTCCCGCCCACGTCGACAACCCCGCGGCCCGGCGACGCGGCCCGCAAGCCAGCGGGCTCTCGCCGGGCATGCCCACCGGCTGCGTCAAGAGCCCTCAACCCGGCGGTCTGCGGCCCGCGCCGCTACCGGACGAGGGCGGCGGCGGCGACCGTCTCGGGCTGCCCCGCGGCCGGGCCGGGGTAGAGGACCAGGACGGCCGCGATCCCCAGCGCCGCGCCGAGCAGCTGCGCGAGCACGAACGGCGCCGCGCCGGCGGGCGCGATGCCAGCGAAGGTGTCGGTGAAGATGCGGCCCAGCGTGACGGCGGGATTCGCGAACGCGGTGGAGCTGGTGAACCAGTACGCCGCCCCGATGTACGCACCGACCGCCGGCGCGACCAGCGCCGCGCGGCCCGAGCGGGTCAGGGAGAAGATCACGACGACCAGGCCGGCGGTGGCGACCACCTCCGCGACCAGCAGCCCCGTCCCGGTGCGCTGCGTCGTCGCCAGCGCGGTCGGGACGTCGAACATGACGTTCGCCAGCACGGCGCCGGCGACGCCGCCCGCGCCCTGCGCCGTGACGTAGGCGCCCACGCCGCGCAGGGTCAGCCCGCCGCCGGTCTTCCGGGAGAGGTACCAGTCGGCGAGCGAGACCACCGGGTTCAGGTGCGCCCCGGACACCGGACCGAGCACGACGATGAGCACCGCCAGTCCCAGGGTGGTGGCCAGGCTGTTCTCCAGCAGCTGCAGCCCCACGTCGCCTGGCGAGAGCCGCTGGGCGGCGATGCCCGAGCCGACGACCACGGCCACCAGCGCCCCGGTCCCCACGAACTCGGCGACCAGCCGGCGACCCCAGGACGGCGTGGCCGCCTGCTCAGAAGTTTTCATGGCCCCATGGTTGACACACGACGGCACCTCAGTCAACATTGAGGCAATGAACACCGAGCGAAGTGACGCGCTGCGGCGTCGTGCAGCGCTGCACGCGGCGCTGGCCGACCCAGCCCGCCTGCAGATCGTCGACACCCTTTCCCTCGGCGACGCCTCGCCCTCCGAGCTCGCCGAGGCCGTCGGCATGCCGTCGAACCTGCTCGCCCACCACCTGAAGGTGCTCGAGCGTGAGGGCGTCGTCGGCCGCACCCGGTCCGAGGGCGACAAGCGCCGTTCATACGTCCACCTCGTCCCGGGCGCGCTCGACGACCTCGCCGCCGGCCGGTCGCGGCCGGTGCCGCGGGTGCTGTTCGTGTGCACCGCCAACTCCGCCCGCTCGCACCTGGCGGCTGCCCTGTGGCGCCAGGCCAGCGAGATCCCCGCCGTCTCGGCCGGCACGCACCCCGCCGAGACGATCGCGGCGGGCGCCGTCGACACCGCCCGCCGCCACGACCTGTTGCTGCCCCAGGTCCGGCCCCAGCACGTCGACGGCGTGCGCGCCGACGGTGATCTCGTCATCACGGTCTGCGACCGCGCGCACGAGGAGCTCGACTTCCCTATCGACGTCCACTGGTCGATCCCGGACCCGATCCCCTCTGGCACCCCGGAAGCGTTCGACCACGCCCTCGAGGAGATCGGCCGCCGCGTCGGCAACCTCGCCCCCCGCCTGGCCCTGCTCACCAACCCCACCAACCTCGCGCCCGCCGCGACCCACTGACCCCAAGGAGAACCCCATGTCCGAGCGCCCCAGCGTCATGTTCGTCTGCGTCCACAACGCCGGCCGGTCCCAGATGGCCGCCGCCTGGCTGGCCCACCTCGCCCAGGGCGCCATCGAGGTCCGCTCCGCCGGCTCCGCGCCCGCCGACCAGGTCAACCCCGCCGCCGTCGAGGCCATGGCCGAGGTCGGCATCGACATCGCCGCCGAGAAGCCCAAGGTGCTGACCACCGAGGCCGTCAAGGAGTCCGACGTCGTCATCACCATGGGCTGCGGCGACGCCTGCCCCATCTTCCCCGGCAAGCGCTACGAGGACTGGGAGCTGGTGGACCCGGCCGGCAAGAACGTCGACGGCGTGCGTCCCGTCCGTGACGAGATCAAGACCCGCGTCGAGGAGCTCATCGCCAGCCTCCTGCCCGCCAACGCCTGAGCGGAGGAGCACCCATGACGCGGGAGACCAGCACGCCCGAGATCCGCGACGTGATCATCGTCGGGTCCGGCCCGGCCGGGTACACCGCCGCGGTCTACGCCGCGCGTGCGAACCTGCGCCCGATCGTCTTCGCCGGCTCGGTCACCGCCGGCGGGGCGCTGATGAACACCACCGAGGTCGAGAACTTCCCCGGCTTCCCCGAGGGCGTCCTCGGCCCGCAGCTGATGGAGAACATGCAGAAGCAGGCCGAGCGCTTCGGCGCCGACGTCCGCTACGAGGACGTCGTCGCCGTGAACCTGGGCGGCGAGATCAACACCGTGACCACCGACGACGACGAGACCTACTCGGCGCGCGCCGTCATCCTGGCCAACGGCTCGGCCTACAAGGAGATCGGCCTGCCCGAGGAGAAGCGCCTGTCCGGCCGGGGCGTGTCCTGCGGCAAAGAAATGGCGACCACGCCGAGCAGCAGGTCGTTGCCGGCCTGAACAGAACTCCTTCAGTTGTGCGGTCGCGGTGTGGCTGCGTCGCTTGCCGAGCATCATCTCTGTCGGGCAGGGATGCGCAGGTGGCCGTGCAGCCCGGTCAGAAGGATGTCGAGGCCTTGTTCGAGCTCGGTGGCGCCGTCGTAGTCGGCCAGCGAGGAGGCGAGCTGCCGTACGTGGGGGAACTCCCTCGGCGGGAGCCGGTGCAGGCCGAGTCGGAGGAGGTCGTCGCTCTCCTCGGGGTGGGCGACCACCTCTTGCAGCTCCGTGAGGACGTGACCGTAGAGGAATCCGAAGTAGGCCCGGTAGACGTGCAGCGCGCCTTCGGGTGAGAAGCCGGCGTCGACCAACAGCGCCAGGAGCATCTCGAGAGGGCGCAGGGTGCCGAGCGGGCGAAGGCCGAGGGGCGTCGACAGCGGCCGCGTGACCAGGAGTGGCACCACGTGGGGGTGCGCGAGCGCGAGGCTGCGGAACTCGTGCGCGGTTCGCCGAAGCTGAGCCTCCCAGTCAGGCCCGTCGGGAGAGATCACCAGATCGGCGATGACGATCTCCACGACACCGTCGAGCAACGCGTCCCGGCTGGCCGCGTAGCGGTACAGCGCCATCGCGTTGCAGCCCAGCTCTCGCGCCAATCGGCGCATCGTCAGCGCGTCGACACCTTCGGCGTCCACGAGACTGAGCGCGGCCGCGAGCACCCGTTCCCGGCTCAACGGCTCACGCTCACTTCGCGGGGCGCCCTGCTGCGACGCTCCCCCATCATCGGGCTTTCGTGACTTGGGCACTGCACTCCTTACCGAACCGCTCGGGACCCACCATCGAAAAGTGGCCGCACTTGCGTAAGTGTACAGCGTAGACTTACAGTGCAATCAACGCGTGATACCACGCTCCGCCAGTGGGCACCGACCCGCTCAGCACTACTCACAAGTTCCGCGTCCTGCCTGGCCCCAGCCGAAGACGGACTTGACGGAAAACGCTTTTACCGTGCATGGACTCGCGTCCATCGCCTATACCAACCGACGTGGACTGCCCACCTCGGGAAAAGAGGCCACCATGGCTGCCAGCTCCGCGCCCCCCCAGCCCGAACCCGGCACCGTCGCGCTGCTCGTCTTGAAGGATCGTGTCCGTCTCGTGCTCGCCGGCGAGCACGACCTGGCCACCAAGGCAGAGCTGCACGAAGCCGTCCGGGAGGCCGTGCGGTACGGCCGGCCAGTCGAGGTCGATACCCGCCACGTCACGTTCATGGACTCCTCAGCCATCGCCACTCTCAGCCGGCTCATCCAGCACACGAACGACCGCCCCATCTTCATCAGCCCGCCCGACGTCGTCCGCTTCCTGCTCGACGTCACCCAGATCGCCGAGCTCGTCGAGCTCATCGACCACGACGGCGATCTCCCCGCGACCACCACCGGCGAGCCCACGCCGCTGGCCGATGCCGGCCTCAGGCAGATGGCTGCCTCCGGGCCGCACGCGCCACCCGCCCGCGAAGCCGGAACCCACGACGACGGCTTCATCTGACTTGACCGAAGATGCGCCCACGGTCATGCAGACAGGCGGTAAGCCGCACGCGACGGGCCGGGACCAGCAGGCTCGCCGTGGCCGCCGTGGCCGCCGTCGGCATCATCATCTTCAAATCTCGCCGTTCGTGAACTCGGTGAACCCCGACGACGGTGCCGACCCCCGAGCCGGTCACGAGACCGACTCCGTCGCCCCCTTCGTCCGCCTACCTCGGCCTGCGCCTACACCCTGGCGTACGCGGCCAAGCGGGCCCGCCGCGGTCAGCACCGCGGCCGCACCCTCGTCACGATGGCCATCGGCATCGCGGCGACCCTCCAGTGCCTCCGTGCGACGAGCACACCGACAACTACACGCACGAGCTACCGCAGTCACTGACACACGAGGGGGCGCCTCGCCGTGGCCTCTCTTCCTGCGGCGAGCGGCAGAAAGAGCCGCTCGCCTCGGTCTCTTGCCGACAATCCCTGATCAGAAAAGGCGCTACCTGTGGATACGAATCTCAATGAAGGCGCGCACGCCGCCGCGGGTGCTGGCGCGGTGAGCGACCACCCTGAGCCCGCCGACCGGCAGCGCGTCAAGCACGGCGGGCCCCTGCGCACGGCGGTCGTGGTCAACCCGGCGCGGGTCGAGGGCCTGCGCGGCCTTCGCGCCACCATTGAAGAGGCGCTGGCTGAGGCCGGCTGGCCGGGCCCCCTGTGGTTCGAGACGACACCGGAGGATCCCGGCGCCGGCCAAGCCCGCCGCGCCGTCGCAGAAGGCGCCGAGGTCGTCTTCGTCAGCGGCGGAGACGGCACCGTCCGCTCGTGCGTCGAGGGCCTCGCCGGTACCGAGGCCGCACTGGCCGTGCTCCCCGCCGGCACAGGCAACCTCCTGGCGACGAACCTCGGCCTGCCCGACGACCCCACCGAAGGTGTGCGGCTCGCCGTCGAACGCGGACGCCACCTCCTCGACATAGGCGAGGTCGACGGCCAGGCCTTCGCCGTTATGGCCGGCATGGGATTCGACGCCAAGCTGCTCGAGGACGCCTCGACCACCCTCAAGGCCCGCATCGGACCACTGGCCTACGTGCTCTCTGCTCTCAAGCACCTCCGCGACCGCCCGATGCGCGTCAAGATCCGCATCAATGACGGCCCACCCCTCCGCCGACGCGCACGTTCCGTCATCATCGGCAACGTCGGCCGCCTCCAAGGCGGCGTCCGACTCCTCGCCAACGCCGAACCGGACAACGGCCAGCTCGACGTCGCCATCCTCACCCCCCGCCACCTCGCCCACTGGGCGGCCCTCGCCTGGGGCGTCCTCCGCCGACACGAACACGTGCCCCGGATGGAGGTCCTGCGCGGCTCACACATCACGGTCACCAGCGACCGCGACCAGCCCTGCCAGCTCGACGGCGACATCATCGAACCACGTCAAACCCTCGCGGTAACGGTACGACCCGCAGCGCTGTGGCTGTGCGTCTACCAACCCGACCGCAGCCCCGACCTCACGGAAGGCTCACCCAAGAAGCGCTAGCGCCGCCGACCACGCCGTCACAGTGAACCGCCCCAGGTTCTCTGCCGCCCTCATATGGGTTGCGGCTCTCGGTTGAGGGCCTCGTAGTGGGCGTCTGTCGGGGTCCCATGGGCGGCCTGTCCGTGGTGCCGGGGAGCTCCCGGCAGGACTACGTGCAGTGCGCTGCGACCACCGCTGCATAGCCGCCCAGCAGAGCAACCAGCACAGTCGGCCCCGAGCGCGCCCGCCTGAAAACCGGCATAGATCCCAAGACTGTCGTCAGAGTTTGAGCACCCAAGGATCGCTAGGTAGAGGTGACGCCCCGCAGACGACGCTTGTTTGTGTCGAACTCTTGACACAAATGCCACGGCGAAGCCACCCTGTGTTTGTCGCAAACATGTGACACAAATGATCGGGGTGTCTATGTCACTGCTAGTCCTTCTGGTCCTCATCGGCGGACCCTTGCTGGTGACGGTGATCGCACTAGCCGCACAGTCGTTGAGCCGCGGACGCATCGACACGCGCCAGGAGTGGAAGTGGGTTCGCCTGACGTGGGCTTCCGCCCTTGTCGTCGGCGGCGTGGCCGCATGGCTAGTCAACGGCAGCCTTGACCTTGGCCGGGGGACGATGCTGGTCCCCGCCGTACTGGGTCTCTTCGTCGTCGCCGGGGTGGGCCTCGCCGAGACCGTGGTGCGACCGCAGCGTCCGACCGGTCCCCGTACTGCTTCGCTTGCTCCTCGGCAGGTGTTCGACTACCTGCCGCGGGCACTCACCACCGCAGTTGGGGGCATCACAGCGCTGCACCTTGCCACCCTGGCATTGACCACGGCGTCTGCCTCCACGGACGACATGGGACGAGCCGGACGGCAGATCGCAGCCCAGTGCGGCAACACCGGCAGCGGAGCCGGTCCCTACCCGGGCAGCTTCTACTCCGTCCCACTCACAATGCTGCTCCTAGTCATCGGCCTGGCCACCGTGGCAGCGCTGATGGCTGTCGTGCGCCGGCCGCGCGGCTTCGCGCCCGACGACGTGGGGGACGACGTATTGCGTCTGCGGTCCACGACACGGGTTCTGGCTGCGGCAGGTGCAGCCGTGGCTGCCAGCCACGTAGGCATCGCATTCTTCGCCGGGACGGCACTGCTCAGGATGGATTGCCAACGCGCCTGGATGGACCCGGTCGGCTGGGTACTGGTGGCGACCATGCCCGCAGCCCTGCTGCTGCTTGGCTGGTTCCTCGGCCGGATCGTCGTCCCCGGAGTACTCCCCACTCCCTCACCTGCCCACCCAGCGGAGACGCTGTGAGCCTCGTCCTCACCCTCGACCCTGACGACCCGACTCCACCGTACGAGCAACTGCGGCGCCAGCTCGCGGACCTGATCACGGCGGGACAGCTCGGTCCCGGCGATCGACTGCCCCCGCTGCGCCAGCTCGCCGGCGACCTCGGGGTCGCCGTCGGCACGGTCGCGCGCACCTACCGTGAGCTCGAGCAAGAGGGACTGCTCACCTCTCGTCGCGGCGGCGGCACCCGCGTGGCCACGACCGGACGGGCACCCGCCATGGACCGGCGCCAACTGCTCGGTGGCATGGCGGCGGACTTCGTCGCCCGTGCCCGAGGCCTGGGATTCACCGACGAAGAGATCGTCCTCGCCCTGGATCGCCAACTCGCCTTGTAGCGTCCGATAAAAGGACAGTCGCGTCGATCGGACACGAGCACGGCCTGCGCCGTCGGTCACTTCGGTTCGGCCGACCTAGGCGACGAGGCTGGGTCGTTCTGCGCGGGCTCGGCGGTGGCTGAAGCCTCGGCGTGCAGCGGCATTGCGCACGTCGGTCGGCCATGGCGCGAGCGAGACCGTGGCAAGCCGGCTCAGCTCAGGGCGGGTTCGAAGTCCTCACGCAGGGGTTTTGGCAAATCCAGGGCGTACTTCTCGGCCAGGAACCGGGTCTGGCAGTACTTCTGTGCGTCGCTGGTGACCTGGCCGAGCAGATGCGAGTTCGTGCCCGCCCCGACAACCGAACTGACGAACGGCAGAGCCTTGGCGACGTGCTGCACCGGGACATGAGCGCGGGGATACCACTGCTTCATCAGCCTCTCCAAAGCGGCGACGAGCTTCTGATCGTCACGGAGCTTCCGGCTCCACCGCACGCGCCCCCGGATCGCCCGCGCGGCCTCAGCCGTCTCCTTCGTAGCCTTGGCCTTGGCCCCCTGGGCGATGAAGGACCTGGTGATGATCTGCTGGATGAACTCCTGCTCCTCCGGGTCGCGAGCGTCGATCCCGTAGGAATGGGCAACCCTCGTGGCGATGGCGGTGCTCATGATGTGGATGACCACCAGGTCTGCGCTGATCGCGATCGCTGCACCGACCCCGGGTGCGGGAATCAGAGTGAGCAGCCCTAGGGATGCGCCTTCAACGGCGCCGACGGTGCGCCATTTCAGCGCAGTGCGGGTGAGAAGGGCGTCGCAGGCTTTCAGGTCGAGGGTGCGCAGGTCGTTGATCGAGTCGATCTGGTGACCGTGTTTGCGGGCCAGTTTGACGACCCCCTTGGGGTCCATAAGCTCCTGGCTCCACTCAGAGATGAGTTCAAGCAGGTGGGTCACGCCCTTGACGGTCGGCATGATCGCGGTGTCCGCGGCCCATCCGGCCGCGCCCTTGACCGGGGTTGGAGTGACTTCCAGGATCTTCCGGCCGGCCTTGGTCGCTGTGGCGACGACGGTGTTTCCTGCGTCGGTGAGCCAGTCGGGCATCTGAGGCAGTTGGCGCCGATTGGCGCGCTTGATCCAGTGGCTATTGAGTGAGGCCCAGGCTCGGGCTTCGTAGTCGCTCATGGTTGCCATCGCGACCATCTCCTTGTAAGCCGTGACCGTCCGTATGGCTCTCATCATGCCTGTCAGGTCCGGATCTCGGTGCTGCTTCGTCGACCTAGCCGTCTCTGGTGCAGTCCGCACCGGTTCGTTCTGGCGGGTCACCGTCGCCCATAAATGCCAGTGGTCCATGGCCAGCCTCGCGCTTTGGCTATGCGGCCCGGGCGTTGGAAGGATGTTCACCGTGCCCAGGCCCGACCCCAAGGAGTTCCGCGACGACGTGGTTCGCGTCGCGAGGGACCGTGATCCGGGTGTCCATCTGAAGCAGATCGCTGCCGACTTCGGCATCAGCGAGTCCTGTCTGGCGAACTGGATGAAGCCCGCCGACGTCGAGGACGGTGTGCCGCCCGGGACGACGGCGGCCGAGAGCGCCGAGCTACGTGAGGCCAAGAAGCGGATCCGGCTGCCGGGGAGCAGGAGAACGAGGTCCTGCGCCGCGCGGCGGCCTACCTCTCGCAGGCGAACCTGCCGGGAAAATGATGTCCCCTCTCGTCCGCGAGCTGGCCGCCGACGAGATCCCCGTCGCGGTGACGTGCCGGTACTCAAGATCGCTCGCCAGCCGTACTACCGCTGGCTGGCGAGCCCGGTCACCGACGCCCAACTGGTCGCCGCCTATCGCACCACCGCCCTGTTCGACGCGCACCGGACGACCCGGAGTTCGGATACCGGTTCCTGGTCGACGAGGCACGCGCGGCTGGTGAGTAGATGGCCGAGCGGACCGCGTGGCGGATCTGCTCCAACCTGGGCCGATGGGGCGCGTTCGGCAAGCCCAAGCGCGGCAGGAACGCCAGGAAGCCCGGGCCGCCTGTGCACGACGACCTGTGCGCCGTGGTCGACGACACGGGGCGAGTCAGGCACGAGTGCACCGCGGACGCGACGAACCAGCTGTGGCTGGCCGACATCACCGAGCACTGGACGGGCGAAGGCAAGCGCTACGTCTGCGCCATCAAGGACGTCTGCTCCCACCGGATCGTGGGCTACTCGATCGACTCGAGGATGACGTCGCGGATCGCGGTGACCGCGCTCAACAACGCCGTCGCCCGGCGCGGTGACGTAGCCGGCTACGTGCTACGCACCGACCGCGGGGCGCAATTTCGCAGCCGCAGGCTCGTGCACGCGCTGAACCGTCACGGCATGGTCGGACACATGGGCCGCGTCGGTACGGCCGGCGACAACGCTGCCATGGAGAGCTTCTTCTCGCTGCTGCAGAAGAACGTCCTCGACCGCCGTTCCTGGCGCACTCGCGAGGAGCTCCGGATCGCGATCGTGACCTGGATCGAGAGGACCTACCACCGACGCCGTCGACAGGCCGCCCTCGGCCGACTGACCCCCGTCGAGTACGAGACCATCATGACCGCGCCAGCCACTCAGGCCCCGTGACCCGACCTGTCACCAGTTCGTGCAGCAGTCCCGTGGTAGCTGACGACTTAGCGCGTCGGCTACCACACGGACTCGACATTCTGCCTCGGTGGCGAGCACCCACTTGCAGAAACAATCTGCGAGAACAGCAGATCTTGCAGATCTTGCAGTTTCGAGGTCCAGATTGCAGATTCAGGGCATCCTCGGCACGACTACCGCGCCATGTCCACGAATCGTGAGTAGTGCCCCTGGAACGCCACGGTGATGGTGTCCGTCGGGCCGTTACGGTGCTTGGCGACGATGATGTCCGCCTCGCCGGCGCGCGGGGACTCCTTCTCGTAGGCGTCCTCGCGGTGCAGCAGCATGACGACGTCGGCGTCCTGCTCGAGGGAGCCGGACTCACGCAGGTCGCTCATCATGGGCTTCTTGTCCCCACGCTGCTCCGGGCCACGGTTCAGCTGCGCGACGGCGATCACCGGCACCTCGATCTCCTTCGCGAGGAGCTTGAGCGCACGCGAGAACTCGGAGACCTCCTGCTGGCGGGACTCCACGCGCTTGCCGGAGCTCATCAGCTGGAGGTAGTCGACGACCACGAGCTTGAGGTCGTGCTTCTGCTTGAGCCGGCGGCACTTCGCGCGGATCTCCATCAGGGACATGTTCGGGCTGTCATCGATGAACATGGGCGCCTCGGAGACCCGGCTCATGGCGGTGGCCATGCGCGTCCAGTCCTCCTCGCGCATGGTGCCCTTGCGCATGTTCTGCAGCGGCACCGCGGCCTCGGCGGAGAGCAGGCGCATGGTGATCTCGGTGCGGCCCATCTCGAGGGAGAAGATCACCGACGTCTGGTTGTTCTTGATCGACGCCGAGCGGCAGATGTCCAGCGCGATCGTCGACTTACCGATGGCCGGTCGTGCCGCGATGATGATCATCTGGCCGGGGTGCAGGCCGTTGGTCAGAGCGTCGAGGTCGGCGAAGCCCGTGGGCACGCCGATCATGCCCTCGCCGCGGTCGGCGGCGTGCTCGATCTCCTCCATCGTGGGGTTGATGGTGTCCCGCAGCGGCACGAAGTCCTCGCTGGTGCGCCGCTCGGTGACGGCGTAGACCTCCGCCTGGGCCGAGTTCACCAGGTCGTCGACGTCGCCGCCGTCGGTGGAGTAGCCCAGCTGGACGATGCGGGTGCCGGCCTCGACGAGGCGGCGCAGGACGGACTGCTCGCGCACGATCCGGGCATAGAACCCGGCGTTCGCGGCCGTGGGCACCGAGGAGATGAGCGTGTGCAGGTACGGCGCGCCGCCGATGCGGGCGATCTCGCCGCGCTTGGTCAACTCGGCCGAGACCGTCACGGCATCGGCCGGCTCGCCGCGGCCGTACAGGTCGAGGATCGCCTCGTAGATCATCTCGTGGGCGGGCCGGTAGAAGTCGTTGCCGCGCAGCTCCTCGACGACGTCGGCGATCGCGTCCTTCGACAGGAGCATGCCGCCGAGCACGCTCTGCTCCGCGGCGACGTCCTGCGGCGGCGTGCGGTCGTAGGCCTCCCGAGTTCCAACGTGCTCGTCGACGAGAGACACCCGACCTCCTTCTTCCCGCGGCGGCCAGGGGGCCGCTGCGGTTTCAGTTCTATCGCCCACCACCCACACGGGAGGCGGACCGGCGCGCCCAAGACGTGCGCACGCCCGGACGCTACGTCTCCTGCCCGCCGGCTGCGAACCGCCCCTGTGCATCCAGGGCCCCTATCCTGTGGACGGCATGTGGACGTCATCCCCAGAGTTGTGCACAGTCGGTGGATAACTATGTGGAGAAGGCGTCCCGCAACGCCGTCGGGGGCGGGATACCGTCCCCAGGGCGGTGCACAGCCTGTGGACAAAAAGAGGGACGCACATCAGTGGACGACACGCCCGAGGCCCAGACTGGGCCCCTCCCCCGGCCCGGTGACGCGCCTCACGACCGCGGCGGCGACCCGCACCCGCCCGGTGGCGCGGCCCCCAAGGTCCTGGACCGGCAGATCCTCTCGCTGGCCCTTCCCGCCCTCGGGGCGCTCGTCGCGGAGCCGCTCTTCGTCCTCATCGACTCCGTGATGATCGGCCACCTCGGCACCGCCGAGCTGGCCGGCCTCGCCCTCAGCTCGACCCTCCTGACCACCGCGGTCGGCGTCTTCATCTTCCTTGCCTACGCGACCACCGCCGCCACCTCACGCCGCGTCGGCGCCGGGGACCGTGCGGGCGGCGTCTCCGCCGGGATCGACGGCATGTGGCTGGCCCTGGCGCTGGGCCTGGTCACCGCCGTCGTGGCGTTCGTGGCGGCGCCGTGGATCGTCACCGTCATGGGCGCGCCCGCCGACGTGGTCCCCCACGCCGTCGCCTACCTGCGCGCCTCGGCCCCCGGGCTGCCCGGGATGCTGATCGTCCTGGCCGCCACCGGCACCCTGCGGGGCCTGCTGAACACCCGCACACCCTTCGTCGTCGCCGTGGCGGGCGCGCTGTCCAACATCGGCTTCAACGCCGCCCTGATCTACGGCCTGGGCCTCGGCGTCGCCGGCTCAGGGCTCGGCACCGCGCTGGCCCAGACGGGCATGGCCCTCGCGCTCGGCGTCGTGGTGCTGCGCGGCGCGCGGGGCATGGGCGTGAGCCTGCGCCCGCACGCGGGCGGCATCTGGACCGCCGCGCGCGCGGGCACGCCGCTGATGGTCCGCACGCTCACGCTGCGCCTGGCGATCCTCGCGACGGTCGCCGTCGCGACGTCCCTGGGGGCGGTCACGCTCGCCGCCCACCAGGTGGTCAACTCCATGTGGGGCCTGGCGGCGTTCGGGCTGGACGCCCTGGCCATCGCCGCCCAGGCCCTCGTGGGCCGCGGCCTGGGGGCCGGCGACGTGGGACACGTCCGGGCGGTCATGCGCCGCTGCCTGCAGTGGGGCACCGGCGCCGGGGCGCTGCTCGGCGTCCTGTTCGCCGCCGCCGGCTGGTTCGTCGCCCCGCTGTTCACCGGCGACCCCGACGTCCGCCTGGCGGCCGCCGTCGGCCTGGCCGTGGCCGGCGCGTGCCTGCCCGTCGCGGGGTGGGTGTACATGCTCGACGGCGTGCTCATCGGGGCGGGCGACGGGCGCTACCTCGCCTGGGCCGGGGTCGTCACCCTGGTGGTCTACCTGCCGCTGGCCTGGGCCGTCGGTGAGCTCGCGCCGGACGGCCCCGCCGGGCTGGCGTGGCTGTGGGCCGCGTTCGGCGGCGCCTTCATGCTGGCGCGGGCCGTGACCACCGGGGTGCGGGCGCGCGGCACGGCGTGGATGGTGCTCGGCGCACGGCGGTGAGATCCGGGGCGCGCCGCACGTCGAGCCGCCGCGCGCTCACGTCGAGCCGCCGCGCGCTCACGTCGATCCGTACGGCGCCTCACGTGGATCCGCGCGGCGCGTCATGTCGATCGGTGCCCTGCCCGTTCGACGTACGGGCAAGGAGGCGGCCGACCCCGGAGGGGGCGGCCCCTCCCCACGCCACCGGTCCCGCGGGCCCCGTCCCGGGGACGCAACGAGAGGAGACTTCGGTGCAGAAGATCATCCCCAACCTCTGGTTCGACACACAGGCCGAGGAGGCCGCGAACTTCTACATCTCCGTCTTCGGCGACGGCAAGATCACCTCGGTCATGCGGTACGGCCCCGACACCCCCGGCCCGGAGGGCACCGTGATGAGCGTGTCGTTCGAGCTGCGCGGGCAGCAGTTCGTCGGGATCAACGGCGGCCCGCTGTTCCCGTTCACCGAGGCCGTCTCCTTCGAGATCGACTGCGAGTCGCAGGAGGAGATCGACCACTTCTGGGACGCGCTCGTCGAGGGCGGCGAGCCGGGCCCGTGCGGCTGGCTGAAGGACCGCTACGGGCTGTCCTGGCAGATCGTCCCCACCGAGTGGAACACGATGATGACCGACCCGGACCCCGTCAAGGTGCAGCGCGGCATGCAGGCGATGCTGGCCACCCAGGGCAAGTTCGACGTCGCGGCGCTGCGTGCGGCCTTCGAGGGGGTCGACCAGCCCGCCTAGCCCCGCGCCGGCCCTGGTGCCGGCGCGGGGAGCCACGCCGTCACCGGCCCCGGCAGCACGACGGCCCGGCCCCCGTGAGGGGACCGGGCCGTCGGTCGAGCCGAGACTCTGCTACTTACCGGGGACGACCGTGATCTCGATCGTCGCCTGGACGTCCTCGTGCAGACGCAGGTGAACCTTGTGCTCGCCGAGCGTCTTGATCGGGCGCGGGACCTCGATCTTGCGACGGTCGACCTGCGGGCCGCCGGCCGCCTTGACGGCGTCGGCGATGTCCGCGGTGGTCACGGCGCCGAAGAGGCGGCCGTTCTCGCCCGAACGCACCGCGATGTTCACGGTGGTGGCCTGGAGGCGGTCGCGGACGTCGCGGGCCTCCTCGATCGTGGCGATGGCGCGCGACTTGCGTGCGGCCTGGATCTGGTCGACCTGCTTCTGGCCGCCCTTGGTCCAGCGCGTCGCCAGGCCACGCGGGACGAGGTAGTTACGGGCGAACCCGTCCTTGACCTCGACCACGTCGCCGGCAGCGCCGAGCCCGGACACCTCGTGGGTCAGGATGAGCTTGGACATCAGTGCCTCCTAACCTCAGCGAGCCGAGCTCGAGTACGGCAGCAGAGCCATCTCGCGGGCGTTCTTGACGGCCTTCGCGATGAGTCGCTGCTCCTGGACGGACACGCCGGTCACGCGGCGGGCGCGGATCTTGCCACGGTCGGAGATGAACTTCCGAAGCAGCGCGGTGTCCTTGTAGTCGATGTTGTTGATCTTCCCCGCCTTGAGCGGGTTGACCTTCTTCTTGGGCTTGCGAAGAACCGGCTTCGCCATGTTGGTGCTCCTCGATGTTCCGAGCGGCGCCCCGTGGGGCGCACGCCACAAGTTGCTTAGAAGGGGGGCTCGTCGTTGAAGGCGCTCGAGCCGCTCGTGGCCCAGGGGTCGTCCGCCTGGCCGCCGCCGGGCGCGTTGCCGCTGCCCTGCCTGCTGCCGGAGAAGCCGCCCTGCTGGCCACCGCCGAATCCACCCTGGTTACCGCCGGAGCCGCCGCCGAAGCCACCGCCACCGCCGCCGCGCTGCGAGCGCGTGACCTTGGCCGTGGCGTAGCGCATGGACGGACCGACCTCGTCGACCTGCATCTCCACGACCGTGCGCTTCTCGCCCTCGCGGGTCTCGAAGGAACGCTGGACCAGCCGGCCCTGCACGATCACGCGGGTGCCCTTGGTCAGCGACTCCGCGACGTTCTCCGCGGCCTCGCGCCAGACCGAGCAGCGCAGGAACAGGGTTTCCCCGTCCTTGAACTCGTTCGCCTGGCGGTCGAAGGTGCGCGGCGTGGACGCCACGGTGAAGCTGGCCACGGCCGCCCCCGAGGGGGTGAAACGCAGCTCGGGGTCCGCCGTCAGGTTCCCGACGACGGTGATGACGGTCTCTCCGGCCATGCTGTAGCTCCCTGGTAATGGAAGGTGGTGCTCAAAGAGCGACGCTCAGTGAGCGTCCGGACGCATGAGCTTGGTGCGCAGGACGGACTCGTTGAGGCCGAGCTGGCGGTCGAGCTCCTGAGCGAGCTCCGGCGTCGTGGTCATGTCGACGACGGCGTAGATCCCCTCGGAACGCTTGGCGATGTCGTAGGCAAGACGACGCTTGCCCCAGATGTCGACCTTCTCGACGGTGCCGCCACCGGTCTTGACGACCGTGAGCAGCTTGTCGAGCGACGGGGCGACCGTACGCTCGTCGACCTCCGGGTCGAGGATGATCATCAGTTCGTACTGGCGCATGCTGTTACCCACCTCCTCTGGACTAGAGCGGTCACGGTCCTTCCGTGACAGGAGGGTGTGCTGCGTTGTCGGCCCCGGGCACGCACACGGGTGCGCGTAGGGACCAACGAAGAACATTACCGTAGGCGTCCCGCCGCTCGCGCCGCGACCCTCGTCACACCGCTGTGGATGACGGCGTACCTGTGGGCGACGGCGGACCTGTGGGCGATGCCGGGGCGGCGGGGCTGCGGACGGCGGCGAACGGGCCCGTTACGTACGAGGGGGCGACGACGGCACCCATGTGCCGACGTCGCCCCCACGGCGCGTCAGTTGCCCGCCGGGACCCCCGTCAGGAGTTCACGCCCGGCGGCCACTCGCCGCCCCAGGCCGAGCCTGGTTGGCCGCCATCACCGTTCCCGTTCCCGTTCCCGTTGCCGGGCGCCGGGACCGTAGGTGCGTCCGTGGGCAGCTCGGTGGGCATGTCCGTGGGGGGCCCGGTCGGCTTGGGCGTCGGCGTGGGCGTGGGCGTGGGGGTGGGTTCCGGCGTCTGTGTGGGCTCCGGCGTCGGTGTGGGCTCCGGCGTCGGCGTCTCGGTGGGCGCCTGCTGGGTCGGCCGCTCCGTCACGGCGGGGGCCGGCGCGGGCTTGCGGGCCTTCTTCGTCGGCTGGGGGAACTTCTCGACCGGCATGCCGTCGGTGGCGACCTCCATGTAGTCGCGCCACACCTGTGCCGGGAACTGGCCGCCGCCGATGTACTTGGTGCCGCCGAACCCGCTCAGCGACTCCTCGCCGCCGTCCGCGCCCACCTGGTACATCGTGACCACGGTGGCGAGCTGCGGGATGTACCCGGCGAACCCGGCGGACATGTAGCCCGAGGAGGTGCCCGTCTTGCCGGCGATGGGGCGTCCGAGCACGTTGACCGCCTTCGCGGTGCCCGTCTTCACCGGGCCCTGCAGGGCGTAGGTGGTGTCCGCCATCACGTCCTTGTCGAAGGCCTGCTGACCCTCGACCGGGCCGGTGTAGACCGGCGCGTTCTTGGCGTCGCGCACCTCGGCGACGATGTGCGTGTCGTGGCGCACGCCCTGCGCGGCGAAGGTGGCGTACGCCGTCGCCAGGTCGATCGCCCGGGGCGAGGACGGGCCGAGGACGTTGGCCGCGTCCGCGACGAGACCCGGGGTGTTCTCGGGGATCCCGGCGCGCACGGCGGCGTCGATCGTGTTCTTGGGGCCGACGTCCACGTTGAGCTGAGCGTAGGCCGTGTTGATGGACCCCGCGGTGGCCTCGAGGAGGTTCACCCGGCCGTGGTTGCGGCTGTCGTAGTTGTTGACCTCCCAGCCGTTGACGTCCATCGGCGTGTAGCTCGAGTACGTCTTCGTCAAGGGGATGTCCTGCTCCAGCGCCGCCACCAGCGTGAAGGGCTTGAACATCGAGCCGGCCTGGGACACGTCCTGGGTGGCGGCGTTGCGCGGCTGCGACACGAAGTCGGGGCCGCCGTAGAGCGCGACGATCCCGCCGGTGCGGGGGTCGACGGAGACCAGGGAGACGCGGTTGTTGGCGGGCCGGTCGTCGGGCAGGTTGTCGACCGCCTCGACGGCGGCGTCCTGGTCACGCTTGTTGATCGTGGTGACGATCTTGAGGCCCCGGGTGTCGATCTCGTCCTCGGGGATCCCCGCCTTCGTCTCGAGCTCCTTGCGCACCGTCGAGAGCAGGTAGCCGTTGGGGCCGCCGTAGGCGTTCTCGGTGTTCGGGGGGATCGTGGTGGGGTAGACGGCGGAGTCGTGCTCCTCCTGGGTGATCCACCCGTCCTTGAGCATGAGGTTCATGTCCCGGGTCCAGCGCTGCTGCGCCTTGTCGGGGCTGACGGCCGGGTCCCAGGCGCTGGGCGCGGGGATGACGCCGGCGATGAGCGCGGACTCGGAGATGGTCAGCTCGGCGGCCGGCTTGCCGAAGTAGGCCTGGGCGGCCTTCTCGATGCCGTAGGCGCCGCGGCCGAAGTAGATGGTGTTGAGGTAGTTCTCGAGGATCTCGTCCTTGGTCTGGGACTGGTCGATCTTGAGGGCGAGGATCGTCTCCTTGAACTTGCCCAGGTAGCTCGTGGTCGTGCCGGTGTAGTACCGCTCGGCGTACTGCTGGGTGAGGGTGGAGCCACCCTGCGTGGGCAGGCCGCGCACGTTGTTCCACAGCGCCCGGGCCAGGCCCTTGGGGTCGATACCGTTGTTCTGGTAGAAGTTCCGGTCCTCCGACGCGATGACCGCCTGGCTGACGTGGTCGGGCAGCGTGTTCAGCGCCACGACCTCCCGGTCCACCTTGGAGAAGGACCCCATGGGGGTCGTGCCGTCGGCGTAGTACACCGTGGTCGACTGGGCCAGGGCGAAGTCGTCCGGCTCGGGCACGGTGGTGGTCGCGTAGGCGACGACGAACACGCCCAGCACCGCGGCCATGCCCGTGAGGACCGTGCCCAGCACCACGCGCCAGCTCGGCAGCCAGCGGTGGATGGGCCCCTTGCCCGCCCGGGGGTAGTCGAAGAATCCCTTCTTCTGCGGGCGCCGGCCGGTGGGGCGCCGCCCGCCGGGGGCGCCCGAGCTGCTCGAGCGGCGGGTGCCGCCGCTGGGCGCGGAGCGCCGGGTGCTGCCGCCGTTCTGGCCGGCCGGGGTGCGCCGGCCGCTCGCCGGGGCGCCGGTCGATGACCAGGAGGGGGTGCGTGCCACGCAGGCCTGCCTTTCGCCGTGCCGCGCTGGGGTCAGCGCGCGTAGGGACTCGTGCGCCCGGGGCGAACCGGAGGGCGGGGTCTCGCTCACCACCGGGCATCGCGCGGGCAGAACGCCTTTCAGTATGCGGCAGCGGCGCCCGAGGTCACTATTGGGCGCGTCACACCCCGCCGGACGTCACAGCACGCCCACCGGGGCCCGGCGCTCGCCGTCGAGCGCCTCGCGGCCGCCGTTCCTCAGCCGGACGCGCCCCCGCCAGCCGGCCCCGCGGAGGCGGCCCGGCGCGCCCGGGCGACGCCTGTTCGCCTCCGATATATCAGCGCGATATATTCACCCGCTATGGCCGGTCGTTCGGCCGGGCCGGCGGGACACCCCTGCGGGACGACGACGGAGGAGGTCGGCATGAGTGCACGCACGCAGGTGCTCGACCTCGCCATCCTCGGCCGGCTCAGCGGCACCCCGATGCACGGCTACGAGATCCGCAAGCAGCTCAACGCGACGCTCGGCGCCTTCCGCACGCTGTCCTACGGCTCCCTCTACCCCGCGCTGAAGTCGCTCACGGCGCGCGGGTTGATCGTCGCGGCCGACTCCACGGACGTCACGCCCCCGCTGGCCGGGCGCCGGGCGCGCATCGTCTACCGGATCACCGACGCCGGGCGCGCCCACCTCGAAGGCTCGCTCGCCACCGCCGGGCCGGCCGCCTGGGACGACGACGCCACCTTCGACGTCCGCTTCGCCCTGTTCGGGAGCACGGACGCGACCACCCGCCTGCGCATCCTCGAGGGCCGGCGCGCCCGCATGGTCGAACGGATGGAGAACCTGCGCCAGTCCTTCGGCCGGACCTCCCGCCGCATGGACGCCTACACCGCCGAGCTCGCGCGCCACGGCCTCGAGCAGGTGGAGCGGGAGGTCGAGTGGCTCGAGCGGGTCATCGACACCGAGCGCGGGACCCGCGGCGCGCTCGACTACGGCGGCATCGCGGGCGCGACGCCGGACCTGGCCCAGGCGCCTCCGGTCGCGCGGGCGGCCGCTGCGGCCTCCACCACGGTGCCGCCGGCTGTGGCACCCACCACGGCGTCGGCGGCACCCACCACGGCTCCCACAACAGCGGCACCTACCTCGCCGCCGGCGACCTCGGCACCCACCGCGCCGCCCGCGACCGCGGCACGGCCGCCCATCAGCGCGCCCCGGCGCGACAACCTCCCGGCGGGCGCCCCCGGCGTCCCTGTCCCCACAAGGAACGAAGTACCGATGAACAAGGAGCAACCATGAGCGCCATCCGAGTCGCCATCGTCGGCGTCGGCAACTGCGCGTCGTCGTTGGTGCAAGGTGTGCACTTCTACGCCGACGCCGACCCCGCCGCGACCGTCCCCGGGCTGATGCACGTCCAGTTCGGCGACTACCACGTGCGCGACATCGACTTCGTGGCAGCCTTCGACGTCGACGGCAAGAAGGTCGGCACGGACCTGTCCGAGGCCATCAACGCCAGCGAGAACAACACCATCAAGATCTGCGACGTGCCGCCGCTCGGCGTGCCCGTCCAGCGCGGCCACACCCTCGACGGCCTGGGCAAGTACTACCGCGAGACCATCGACGAGTCGTCCGCGGCGCCCGTGGACGTCGTCGCCAGCCTGCGTGAGACCAAGGCCGACGTCCTCGTCTGCTACCTGCCCGTGGGCTCGGAGGAGGCTGCGAAGTTCTACGCCCAGTGCGCCATCGACGCCGGAGTCGCCTTCGTCAACTGCCTCCCGGTCTTCATCGCCGGCACCAAGGAGTGGGCGGACAAGTTCACCGCGGCCGGCGTGCCGATCATCGGTGACGACATCAAGTCCCAGGTGGGCGCGACCATCACGCACCGCGTGCTGGCGAAGCTCTTCGAGGACCGCGGCGTCGTGCTGGACCGGACGTACCAGCTCAACGTCGGCGGCAACATGGACTTCAAGAACATGCTCGAGCGCGACCGGCTCGAGTCGAAGAAGATCTCCAAGACGCAGGCCGTGACCTCGAACCTGCAGCACGACCTCGGCGCCAAGAACGTGCACATCGGCCCGTCGGACTACGTCCAGTGGCTCGACGACCGCAAGTGGGCGTACGTGCGCCTCGAGGGCCGCGCCTTCGGCGAGGTGCCGCTCAACCTCGAGTACAAGCTCGAGGTGTGGGACTCCCCCAACTCCGCAGGCATCGTCATCGACGCCGTGCGTGCGGCCAAGATCGCGCTGGACCGGGGCATCGGCGGACCGCTGCTCTCGCCGTCCAGCTACTTCATGAAGTCCCCGCCGGAGCAGCGCCCCGACGACCTCGCCCGCGAGACGGTCGAGGCGTTCATCGCCGGCGACATGGAGAGCTGAGGGCACCCGCCCCACGGCACCACCCGGGAGGCCCCGTCACGTCGTGGCGGGGCCTCCGGCGTGCCGCAGCCGGTAGACGAGCTTGCGCAGCTCGTCGAACCACAGCACGGACGACGCCGTCGCGACGGCCACGGCCCAGTGGGCGAGGTCCAGGGAGGCGGTGCCGAAGGCGGCCTGAAGGAACGGCACCTCGACGACGGCCACCTGCAGCGCCGCGGCGAGCAGCACCGACGCCCACAGCCACCCGTTCGAGAAGAGGTGGCGGAACGCGCTCGTGGTCTCGGAGCGGGAGTTGAAGGTGTTGAAGAGCTGGGCGAGCACCAGCGTGGTGAAGCCGGCCGTGCGGGCCACCTCCAGGGAGTCCGAGCCCTCGACGAACCCGCCAGGCAGGAAGATGTCCATGGTCGCCAGCGTGGCCAGCCCCATGACCAGCCCGATCGACAGGATGCCGGTCCACATCCGCCGGTCGATGATCCGCTCGCTCATCCGCCGCGGACGCCGCGCCATGACGTCGTCGATCTCCGGGTCCACGCCCATCGCGAGGGCCGGCCCGGAGTCGGTGACCAGGTTGATCCACAGGATCTGGGTGGCCAGCAGCGGCACCACCACGGCCTCGTCCGAGGCGCCGGCCAGCCCGATGACGCCGGCGAAGACCACGCCGAGGAAGACCGTGAAGACCTCCCCCATGTTCGAGGAGAGCAGGTAGCGCAGGAACTTCTTGATGTTGTCGAAGATGACCCTGCCCTGGCGGACGGCCGCGACGATGGTGGCGAAGTTGTCGTCGCCGAGGACCATCTTCGCGGCCTCCTTCGTCACCTCCGTCCCCGTGATGCCCATCGCCACGCCGATGTCGGCGGACTTCAGGGCGGGGGCGTCGTTGACACCGTCGCCGGTCATGGCCACCACGTGGCCGTCGGCCTGGAGGGAGTCGACGATCTGGAGCTTGTTCTGCGGGGCGACGCGCGCGTACACCGACGTCGTGCGGGTCACCTCTCGCAGCTCGCCGGCGGACAGTGCGTCGAGCTCGGCGCCCGTGACCGCCCCGGCGCCCGGCGCGACGATCCCGAGGTCCTCGGCGATGCGCGCGGCCGTGGTGGGGTGGTCGCCGGTGATCATCATGACCCGGATCCCAGCGCGGTGGGCCTCCGTGACGGCGTCGGCCACTTCGGCGCGCGGCGGGTCGATGATGCCGACCACGCCGACGTAGACGAGGTCACGCTCCGCCTCCTCGTCCAGCTCACCCTCGGGGGCGGCGCCGTCGCCCACCCGGCGGTACGCCACGCCGAGGGTGCGGAACGCCTGGGAGGAGAGGTTCTCGACGTCGGCCAGTGCCTGCGCACGGCGCTCCTCGTCGAGCGGCACGACGTCCTCGCCGACCTGGAGGCCGGTGCACCGCTGGAGGAGCACGTCGGGGGCGCCCTTGGTCACGATCGCCCACGCGCCGTCGTCGTCGGGGTCGACCAGCGCCGACATCATCTTGCGCTCGGAGGTGAAGGGCACCTCGCCGCGACGCTCGAAGGTCTTGACCCGCTCCACGGTGCCGTCGAGCTTGTGGGCGGCGACGAGGAACGCGGCCTCGGTCGGGTCGCCCTGGATCTGCCACTCGCCGTCGCGCTCGCGCAGCTGGGCGTCGTTGGCCAGCGACCCGCCGCCGAGCACCAGCCGGGCCTCGTGGACGAGGGCGGGGTCGGTCAGCTCGTGGCCGCCGGCCAGGGCCACTCCCTCGGGCCGGTAGCCGACGCCGGTGAGCTCGACCTCACCGGACGCGGTGACGACACGCTCGACGGTCATCTCGTTCTTCGTCAGCGTCCCGGTCTTGTCGGAGGCGATGACCGAGGCCGAGCCGAGGGTCTCCACGGAGTGGAGCTTCTTCACGACGGCGTTGCGCCGGGCCATCCGCTGCACGCCGATGGCCAGCACCACGGAGAGGATCGCCGGCAGGCCCTCGGGCACGGCGGCGACGGCGAGGGAGACGCCCAGGAGGAGCACGGTGACGAGGTCGCTGAGCGAGGAGACCTCGTTCACGAGTGCCGTGACGGCCATGACCACCACGGCGATGACGATCACGGTGATGCCCAGGAGCTTGCTGACCCCGGCGATCTCCTTCTGCAGCGGCGACGGCTCCTCCGCGGTGGCGTCGAGCATCTCGGCGATGGCGCCCATCTCGGTGCCCATGCCCGTGCCGGTGACCACGGCGCGGCCCACGCCCTGGGCGACGGCGGTGCCCTTGTAGACCATGTCGCGCCGGTCGCCGAGCGGCACGGGTTCCGGCAGTGTCGCGGGGTCCTTGGTGACGGCCTCGCTCTCGCCGGTCAGCGAGGCCTCGGAGATGCGCAGGGCGTTCGCCGTGAACAGGCGCGCGTCGGCGCCCACCTCGTCCCCCTCGCTCAGCACGAGGACGTCGCCGCGGACGAGCTCGGCGGACGGGACGGTGCGCAGCTCGCCGCCGCGCAGCACCGTGGACGAGGCCGCGGTCATCGACTGCAGGGCCGCGACGGCGTTCTCCGCCTTGTTCTCCTGGGCGAACCCGAGCACCCCGTTGAGCAGGACGACGGCGGCGATGACGACCGCGTCGATCGGCAGGCCCTCGGCCCCCTCGACCGCCCAGGCGACCACCGAGATGGCGACGGCGACCAGCAGGAGGTAGATCAGCGGGTCCTGGAACTGGGCGAGCACCTTGCGCCACAGCGGCACCGGCGCCTTCGCGCGCAGCTCGTTGGGCCCGTCGGCGGCCAGGCGGCGGGCGGCCTCGTCCTCGCTCAGGCCGGCGGCGGGCTCGACGCCCAGGTCCTGGGCCACCTCCGCGACGTCGGTCAGGGCCGGGTCGGCGCCCTTGACGCCGCCCTCCGCGGGGCCACCCTCCGCGGTGCCGCCCGGCGCGGGGGCGCCCTCCCCGACGCCGGACCGTGCGGTACCGCGGGACGTCGCGCTCCCGCGCGGCGCGGACCCATCAAAGTTTGATGCCTCCATCTATCCATGATGTCGTGGGCCCCCGGCGAATGCCAGGGCCCTCCCGGGACGTGTGGGGGAGGTCACGGCACCGCCGTGGGCGGGGTCACGGCGCCGCCATGGGCCAGGTCACGGCACCGCCATGGCCGAGGCCACGGCACCTGCCCCGAAGGTGCACGCCGCGCGAGGGCGCCGACCGCGGGTCGGGCGCCGTCGGATAGCCTGCAGCCGTGCTGACTCGTCCCACCGCCTGTGTCACCCCCCGGGCGGGAGACCGATGAGCGTCCTGTCCGACCTGCGCACGCTCGCGGTCCACCGCGACTTCCGCAAGCTGTTTACCGTCCGGCTGGTCTCCCAGTGCGGCGACGGCATGTTCCAGGTGGGCCTGGCGACACTGTTCTTCTTCAACCCGCAGAACATGGCGACCGCGAGCGGCGCCGCCGCCGCCTTCGCGGTGCTGCTGCTGCCCTTCACGGTCGTCGGGCCCTTCGCCGGCCCGCTGCTGGACCGGTGGCAACGCCGCCAGGTGCTGCTCGTGGGCAACGCCGTCCGGGTGGTGCTCGCCCTCGCCCTCGCGGTGCTCATGGGCGCGGTCGGCGTCGGTCTCCCCGTGTACGTCCTGGCGCTGGTGACCCTGGGCGTCAACCGCTTCCTCCTCTCGGCGCTCTCCGCGGGCCTGCCGCGCGTGGTCCCCCGCGAGCAGCTGCTCATGGCCAACACCCTCACCCCGACCCTGGGGGCGGTCTCCGCCGTCGTCGGTGCGGCCTTGGGGCTCCTGATCGGCTGGCTCGTGCCGGCCGGCCGGGTGCACGACGGCGCCGTCCTCGCGACGGCGGCGCTGCTCTTCGCGGCCGCGTCCGCCCTGGCCCTGCGCCTGCGCAGGGACCAGCTCGGCCCGGAGCGCCGGCCGGCGTCGGGCCACCTGTGGCAGGACGTGCGGGCGACGGCGGCCGAGATGGTCGACGGCGCGCGCTACCTCGTCGCGCGGCGCACGCCCGGCATGGGCCTGGCCGTCATGGCGACGCACCGGTTCCTGTACGGGATGAACTTCATCGCGCTGCTGCTCATCTCCCGCAACCTGCTGTCCGACCCGACCGACGCCGGCGCCGGCCTGAAGACGTTCGCGCTGCTGACCGGGGTCTCGTTCGCGGGGAACGGGCTCGCGATCGTCCTGACGCCCATCGCGCACGAGCGGATGCGGCCCTCGGCGTGGATCGTGACGTGCCTGGGCATCGCCGGGCTCAGCCAGGCGCTGCTGGCGACGTCGGCGTCGTTCATGGTGATCGCGGCGGCGGCGATCCTCATGGGCGTGGGCGTCCAGGGCGCGAAGATCGCGGTTGACACCATCGTCCAGCGCGACACCGACGACTCCTACCGGGGCCGCGCCTTCTCCCTCTACGACGTCCTCTACAACGCCGCGTTCGTGGGCGCGGCGGCGCTGGCCGCCGCCGTCCTGCCCGACACGGGCTGGTCGCGGGGCGTCTTCGCGGCGCTCACCGTGGTGTACGTGCTCGTGGCGCTGGCCTACCGGGCGGGCACCGCGCGCGTGCACGACCAGCCGGTCCCGGTGCTCGGCATCGAGCGCACCTGACCCCGCCGGCGCGCGCGTCGAGCGCACCTGACCCCGGCCGATCCGCCCGCCGCGGAGCCCGAGGGAGCTACTCCGGAGGCGCGGCGGGGCGGACCTCCCACTCGGCCACCGGGCCGGGCACGAGCCGGAAGAGCGGGTGCAGCGCCGGCACGGCGACGCCCGCGAGCTGGCGGGCGCGCTCAGGGGAGCGCAGGTGCAGCTTGGCCATGAGGTGCTCCCACTCGTAGGCCGCCTGGCCGGTGGTGACGTCGATCTGGGCGCCGGCCACCTCCGGCGGGCCGGCGTCGGCGTCGAGGGTGCCGCACGCCGGATCGGTGGCCCCCGGCTCCCGGGCCTCGGGCCCGCACCAGCCGCGTGGGCGCGTGAGGATCTTCGTCGCGTCGTACCGATAGCCGCGCGAGGTCGCCTCGTCGACGAGGCCCGCCAGGTAGGCGCCGACGGCACCGAGCGGATCCGGCTGCGCCTGGAAGCGGGCCAGCTGCGGGTGGTGGCGGTAGCCCTTGGTGCGCCCGGCGAGGACGGCCTGCGCGAGCAGGCTCTCGCGCCAGCACGCGGTCAGCCCCTGCCGGTCGAGGTAGGCGGGATGCAGCGACCACATCCTCATGCGGCCATCCCGGAAGGGGTGGCGCGCGATGTACTCCGGAGTCGAAAACTCGGCCATACGCCGAGCGATGTACTCCGGAGCGGGAAGGGCTGGGAGGCGGGGCGGCGCACGCCCGGCCTCAGTCCCGCGCCGCCCACCACGCCAGCAGGGCCTCGCGGGCGGCGTCCTCACCGAGCGGCCCGCGTTCCATGCGCAGGTCGAGCAGGAACCGGTACGCCTGCCCCACCACCGGGCCGGCCGGGATGCCGAGGAGCGTCATGATCGCCGAGCCGTCGAGGTCGGGGCGGATCGCCTTGAGCTCCTCCTGGCCGCGGAGCTCGGCGATGCGCTCCTCGAGGTCGTCGTACGCGGCGGACAGGCGCATGGCCTTGCGCTGGTTGCGGGTGGTGCTGTCCGCGCGGGTGAGCCGGTGCAGCCGCTCGAGCAGGGGCCCGGCGTCGGTGACGTAGCGCCGCACCGCCGAGTCGGTCCACGCTCCGTCGCCGTAGCCGTGGAAGCGGAGGTGGAGCTCGACCAGCCGGGTCACGTCCTTGATGGTCTGCTTGTCGAAGCGCAGCGCCTTGAGCCGCCGGGCGGTGAGCTTGGCCCCGACGAGCTCGTGGTGGTGGAAGCTCACGCCGCCCCCGGGCTCGAAGCGCCGCGTGGCCGGCTTGCCGACGTCGTGCATGACGGCCGCCAGCCGCAGCACCAGGTCCGGCGCCGGCACGGGCCCGTCCGGTCCCGTCTCCAGCGCGATGGCCTGGTCGAGGACGGTGAGCGTGTGCTCGTAGACGTCCTTGTGGCGCTTGTGCTCGTCGACGGTCCGCTGGAGCTCCTCGAGCTCGGGCAGGACGACCGCGGCCACCCCGGTGTAGACCATGACCTCCAGCCCGCGGCGGGGCGCGGGCGAGACCAGTAGCCGCTCGAGCTCGGCGCGCACCCGCTCGGCGGAGACGATCTCCAGCCGGGAGGCCATGTCGCTCATCGCCGCCATGACGTCCTCGGCGACGTCGAAGCCGAGCTGGGCGGTGAACCGCGCGGCCCGCATGATCCGCAGGGGGTCGTCGTCGAAGGACTGGGTCGCCGAGACCGGGGTGCGCAGCACCTCGTCGGCGAGGTCGTCCAGGCCGCCGGTCGGGTCCACGAAGGTCAGGTCCGGGATGCGCACGGCCATGGCGTTGACCGTGAAGTCGCGGCGGGTGAGGTCGCCCTCGAGGGTCTCGCCGTACTCCACGGCCGGCTTGCGCGAGCCCACCTCGTACGCCTCGGTGCGGTAGGTCGTCACCTCGACGACGACGTCACCCTTGCGGGCGCCGATCGTGCCGTACTCCTTGCCGATGTCCCAGCACGCGTCACCCCACGCCGTCAGGATCCGCTCGGTCTCCTCGGGGCGCGCGGAGGTGGCGAAGTCGAGGTCGTGGGCGACGTGCCCGAGGAATGCGTCACGCACCGGACCCCCGACCAGGGCGAGCTCGTGGCCCGCCGCGGCGAAGGCCTCCCCCACCTCCATCACGGCCCGGGGCAGGGCGGACAGGGACTCGAGCGCCCTGCGCTGGAGGCGGACCTTGCGATCGGCGTCGGTGAAGCGGTTCGTGTTGGGGCTGGGCACCGCACAAGCCTGCCACGCCGCACCGTGGCGACCCACACGCCCGGGGTCGTGCACATCATTACAGTGGCCACATGCCTGCCGCCTTCCCCGTGCCGCGCCCCCGGGCTCCGCGGCCTCCGCGGAGCCGGCTCGTGAACACGCGCTCGAGCATCCTGCCGGTGGTGGACGAGACCTCCGCGGGGGGCCTGGTCGTCGATGTCGTCGAGGGCCGCGCCTTCACCGCCGTCATCGCCCGCCGCAACCGGGCCGGACGCCTCGAGTGGTGCCTGCCCAAGGGGCACCTCGAGGGCGAGGAGACCCCCGAGGAGGCCGCCGTGCGCGAGATCGCCGAGGAGACCGGGATCACCGGCCGCATCCTGCGCCACCTCGCCACCATCGACTACTGGTTCGCGGGGACCGACCGCCGGGTGCACAAGGTCGTCCACCACTTCCTGCTCGAGGCCACCGGGGGCGTGCTGACCATCGAGAACGACCCCGACCACGAGGCGGAGGACGTCGCGTGGGTGGAGCTGACCGAGGTGGCCTCGCGGCTCGCGTACCCGAACGAGCGGCGCGTGGTCGCCACCGCGCGGGACGTGCTGGCCGGTCGCGCATGAGGCGCAGACGGGTGTGGGCACGCCCGGTCGCGACGCTGGCCGCCGCCGTCACGGCGCTGCTCGGCCCCGCGCTGACCGCGGCCCCCGCGGCAGCGGCCCCAGCCGCCGGTACCTCGACCTTGGCAGCGGCCCCGGCCGCCGGCGCCTCGGCCGTGACCGCGAGTGCGACGCCGACGATCGGCACGCAGGGCGCCGCCACGCCCGACGGCGGCGCCGGGGCGCGCACCGCGCCCTCGCCCGAACCCACCGGATCGGCCGCCGACGCCCCGGACAGGGCGACCCGGAACGCCGCCGCGGAGGGCCTGGACGTCGAGATCACCGACATCGGGCCCGCCGTCCTGCGCCCGGGCCAGCGCCTCACCGTGCGCGGGACCGTGGCCAACACCACCGGCAAGGACGTCGCCTCCCCGGAGGCCCTGCTGCGCGTGCAGCGCTCGACGCCGATCTCCCGCTCCACGCTGCAGCGCTGGCTGGAGCCCGACTCTGTCTTCGCCACCGTCGTGGTCGCGCGCCACGAGCTGCCGGCGGCGCTGCCCGCCGGGTCGAGCGCGACGTTCATGTTCGACGTCGCCCCCGAGGAGCTCTCGCTCGGCGAGGGCGCGTCCGCATGGGGGCCGCGCGGCATCGAGGTGGCGGTGGACGACGCCTCGGGCACCGCCGACGAGGACGGCCGGGACCGCTCCTTCATGCTCTGGTACCCCGACATCGCGATCGAGCCCACGCCGGTGGGCGTGCTCGCCCCGGTGGTCCCGACCGCGGCCGAGCGCACCCGTGCCCTCACGGACGGCACGGACGTCGCCACGGCCGCGGCGCAGCGGCTGGTCCCCCTCCTCGGGGCCCTGGACCAGCCCGGCGTGACGGTCGCGGTCGACGGGATGCTGCTGACCCCCGGCGCCGGCGCGATGCCCGACGCCGACGGCGGCCCGGGCGTCGCCCCCGCCACGTCCGCCCCGACTGCGGCCGCGAGCCCCACCGCGCCGGACTCGCCGCCGCCGCCCGAGCCCCCGGCCGCCGCGAGGTCCGGCCCGGCGGCTTCGCCGGCCGCGGCAGACCTGCTCGGGGCCATCACCGCGCTGACCCAGGACGGCCGGGAGGTCGTCGCGCTGCCGTGGGCCGACGCGGACGTCACCGCCCTCGCCCACGCCGGCCGCGAGGACCTCCTCGTCGCGGCGCAGGAACGTTCCGCCGCCGCCGCGACCGCCGCCGGCCTGGAGGTGCGCTCCGACATCGCGTGGCCCGCGGGATCGCTGCCCGACCAGGAGACCGCCGACCTCGCCGCGGCCACCGGCGCGGCCGCCGTCGTCCTGCCGTCCACCTCGCTGACCCCGGAGCAGGCCCTGACGTACACCCCGGCCGGCCGGGCGGACCTGCCGGTCGACGAGGGCGGCGAGGCCCTGCCGGCCGTGCTGGTCGACGAGCGCGCCTCGGCCGTCCTGGCCGGTCAGCTCCTGCCGCGGCTGAACGCCGCCGACGGCGACATCACGGACCTGGACGCCCTCGCCGTGCGCCAGCTGCTCCTCGCCGACACCGCCGTCATCGCCCGCGAGCGACCCAACGACCCCCGCCCCCTCATGATCTCCCTGCCCCGGAGCTTCCACGGCTCCCCGGAGAGCGTCTCGGGCGCCCTCGCGGCGCTGGCGACGGCGCCCTGGGTCACCCCCTCGGCCGTCTCGGACCTGGCCGGCGCGGACGCCCCCACGCTCGCGCGCAGCCCGCTGCCGGAGAAGGAGGTGGGCCGGGGCGAGGTGGGCGCCGGCCTGCTCAACCGGATGGCGGGCACGCTCGCGCGGGCGGAGTCGTTCGGCGCCATCACCGCCGACTCCGACGCCCTCCTGGCGCCCTACGCCGCCGTGCTGGCCTCGGCCCTGTCGGTGTCCTGGCGCGCGGACCCGGACGGGCGTGAGGCGCTCGTCGACGACGTCCGGTCCGCCGTCGGCGACCTGGACTCCAAGGTGGCCGCGCTGCCCTCCTCCACGGTCAACCTCATCAACTCCTCGGCGAGGATCCCCATCAACGTGCGCAACGACCTCGACGTCGACGTCGACGTGCAGGTCATGCTCACGCCGACCGACCAGCGCCTCCAGGCGCCCGAGCCCGTCCCGCTGACCGTCCCGGCGGACTCCCAGGCGACGGCGCACGTGCCGGTCCGGGCCGTGGGCAGCGGCGACCTCCCCGTCGAGGTCCAGCTGCTCACGCCGCAGGGCCGCGACGTCGGCACGCCGACCGAGCTCCAGGTGCGGGTCCGCGCCGACTGGGAGAACGTGGGCACGGCGGTGGTCGCCGGGGTCCTGGTGGTCATGCTCGTCGCCGGCATCGTGCGCACCGCCCGCCGCGGCCCGCGCATGGAGCAGGGCACGATGCCCGACCCGGAGGAATGAGCATGAGCGAGCCACGGCCCCGCGGGGTCGCCGGGTCCTCGGCGGTGATGTTCGCCGGCACCCTCGTCTCCCGCCTGCTCGGCGTGGTGCGCAGCCCGCTGCTGCTCGGCGCCGCCATCGGCATCAACACCGGCGCCGCCAACGCGTTCGCCGTCGCCAACAAGCTGCCCAACATCATCTACATGCTCATCGCCGGGGGCGTGCTCAACGCGGTCCTGGTGCCGCAGATCGTGCGGGCGATCCGCCAGCACGACGACGGCGGCCAGGCCTACGTCAACCGGCTGCTGACCCTCGCCATCCTCGGCCTGGGCGCCCTGACGGCCCTGCTGACCGTCGGCGCGGGCGTCCTGGTGAGCCTGTTCGCCGGCACCCTGCCCCCGCAGTGGTACGACCTCGCCGTGACCTTCGGGTACTGGTGCATCCCGCAGGTCTTCTTCTACGGGATGTACACGGTCCTCGGGCAGATCCTCAACGCCCGCGGGAACTTCGGGCCGTACATGTGGGCGCCGGCCCTGAACAACGTCGTCGCGATCGCCGGCCTCGGGCTCTACCTCGCCCTCTTCGGCGGCGTCAGCGTGATCGACCCGACGGACTCGGGCCTGTGGTCCGCCAACCGCGTCGCCGTCCTGGCGGGCGCCGCCACGCTCGGCGTGACCGCGCAGGCGCTCGTGCTCATCCTGCCGCTGCGCCGGGCGGGCTTCCGCTACCGCCCGGACCTGCGGCTGCGCGGCTCGGGGCTCGGCCGCGCGGGCAAGGTCGCCACCTGGGTCTTCGCGGCGGTCGCGGCGGGCCAGATCAGCACCGTCATGATCTCCCGAGCCGCCGCACGCGCCTCCGCCCTGGGCGGCGACGCCCTGGGCGTGGCCGGCAACGCCGCGTACGACACCGCCTACCTCATCTACTCCCTCCCGACCTCCCTCGTGGTCGTCTCCATCGTCACGGCGCTGTTCACCCGCATGGCGGGCAACGCCGCCGGTAAGGACGTGGTCGCCGTCCGGGCGGACCTCTCCGTGGGCCTGCGGACCGTGGGCGTCTTCTCCGTCTTCGCGGCCGGCGCCCTGATGGTCCTGGCCCTCCCGGTCGTCCGGGTGATCACGGGCACGGTGACGTACGCGGAGGCGCAGTCCATCGCCCGCGTGGTGGTGGCGATGCTCGTCGGGCTCGTGGGTGTCGGGGCCTTCACCGTCGTGCAGCGCGTGTACTACGCCTTCGAGGACGCGCGCCAGCTGTTCTGGCTCCAGGTCCCCATGATCGCGATCGTCACGGTCGGGGCGGCCCTGTCCCAGCTGCTGCCGCCGGAGTGGACCGTGGTGGGCATCGGCGCCTCGATGTCGGTCTCGAACATCCTCGGCGCGGCCCTGACCTATCTCGGGCTGCGCCGCCACCTGCCCAGCCTCGACGGCGGCCGGGTGCTGCGCACCCACGTCCGGGTCGGGCTCGCCGCCGGCCCGGCCGCCCTGGTGGGCTGGGGCCTGCTGCACCTGCTGGGCACGAGCGGCGCGGAGCTGAGCGTCCTCGGGGCGCTGTGGCGGATCGCGGTCGTCGGGCTGGTGATGGCCGCGCTGTACGTCGTGCTTCTGCGCCGTCTGCACGTGGATGAGCTGGGCACCATCGCCCGGCCGGCCGGGCGCATGGTCGCCGCCGTGGGACGCCGGGCCTCCGGCCCGCTCGGCCGCCTCCTCGTCCGCCTGGGCACGGCGGCCGGCGGGGCCCCCACCGCCGGGCGCGCCGGAGGCGACCACGGCGGACCCGACGACGACGGCCCGGGGCCGGGCACCGGCCCCGGCGGGCCCGACGACGGGCCGAGCGGCCGTGGGCCGCTGGGCGGCGGCCCCGGCACCGGCGGCCCCGGACCGGATGACGGGCCCGACGACGGTCGCGGCCCGGGCGACAACGCATCGACCGACGTTCCCGCGCCGGAGCACGCCGCGCGCGCCGAGGCTACTGGTGGCGCCGGGGGCGCCACGCCGCCGCCACCAGGCTCAATGGTCGACGCTTCACGCGCCCCGCTGCGTACACTCGCCGAGGAGGGTCGCTCGGAGGCCCCGGGGCCGGGCAGGGGGATCGGGGTGCTGGACGTCGGCAAGGGGAACGCCGCCGGAGGGCTCCCGAGGGTCCTCGGCGGACGCTACGAGCTGCTGCGGTCGCTGTGGGCGACCGGCACCGGCGCGGCTCGCTGGAGCGCCCGGGACGGCATCCTCGAGCGCGAGGTCCAGGTGCTGGTGCTCCCGCCCGCCGGCCCGCACAACGCCGAGGTCCTCGACGCCGCGCGGCGTGCCTCGTTGGTGGAGGACCACCGCCTGCTCCGGGTCCTCGATGTCGAGGAGGATGGAGCCAGGTCCTTCATCGTCACCGACCCGGTCCAGGGCCCCGACCTCACGGCCCTCGCCGCGGACGGGGACGTGCCGATCGAGCAGGCCCGCGCCATCATCGGCGAGGTGGCCAGCGCGCTGGAGTCGGCCCGCCGCCACGGCGTGCGCCACCTGGCGCTGCGGCCCCCGAACGTGCACCTCACCCCCGACGGCCAGGTGCTGGTCACCGGGCTCGGGGTCGACGCGGCCCTGCGCGGGAACCTGGACCCCGACGAGTCGCCGCTGGAGGCCACCCGCCGCGACGCCGTCGACCTCGTGCGGCTCCTCTACCTGGCCATGACCGGGCTGTGGCCCTCACCCGCCGAGGACGGTGGCGCCCCCGCGCCCAGCGAGCTACGGGCCGACGTGCCGGCGGACCTGGACGACCTGTGCGTGCGCACCCTCGTGGAGGATGCCGGCCCGCGCAGCACGGGCGAGCTGATCCGGGAGCTGGCGCCCTGGGTCGACGTGGAGGCGCCCCGGCCCCCGCAGCCCGCCCCGGCCGCCACTGCCACGGCTGCCACTGCCGCCCCCGCCCCCGCCACGGGCGTCTCGGCCGCTCCGGCCACGGCCGCTCCGGCCACGGCCGCTGAGGCCGCCCTCGCCGCCGACGTCACCCCCACCGCCGTGCCCTCCGGGGCCACCCACGCCGCGGGCGCCTTCGTGGCGGGGTCCGCCATCGCGCCGTCCCCGGCCGGCGACGCGCCCGCGCCACCGGCCGACGCGACCGCACCGGCGGACGCCCAGGCACCGGCCGACGCCCCCGCCCCACCGGCCGACGCGCCGGCGCCGAGCGGCTCCGCCGCGGCACCGCTCGTGCTCACGCCCGAGGAGCCCGGCCTCTCCGACCTCCTCGCACCGCCGCCGCCCACCGCGCACGAGGACGCCCCGCCGCCCCCGCCGCCGGAGGCCGGGCAGGACGAAGCAGGCCCGCAGGGTGATGCCGGCGCCCCCGTCGCGCACACCTCAGACGCGGGCGGCGGCATCGTCACCGCGCCGCCCCCGCCGTCCGCGGCCCCCGCCCCCCGGGGCTGGGCGCCCCGCCGTCGCCGCACGCAGGCCGAGCCCCCCGAGTTCACCGAGATCCTTCACGCCGCCGCGGACGCCCCGGACACGACGCCCGCGCGGCACACCCCCACGACCGGCGCCATCGCCGGACTGGGCGTCCTCGCCGCCGACGCGGCCCGCAACGCGGCGTCGACGGTCGCCTCCGGCAGCCGGCGCGCCGCCGAGAGCACCAAGACCGCGGCCGGCTCGGCCCGGGAAGGCCTGGGCTCCGCGCTGACGGCCGGGAAGCAACGGCTCGAGCAGGTCGAGGCACGCCGCCAGGCCCGCACGCAGGAGCACGACGACCTCCTGCCCCACCAGCCCTACGAGGACGAGGTCGACGGCCCCGAGGTGCCGTTCAAGGAGCGCCGGATCGACCCCACGCGGATCGTGCTCGTCGGCCTCGCGGTCCTCGTGCTCGTGCTCCTCCTGATCTCCCTGCGCATCCTGTTCGCCCCGCCTGAGCCGGTGTCGTTGCCCACCCCTGCACCGAGCGTGGCGGCGAGCCCGGAGGCGTCTCCGGAACCGACCACCCCCACCCCGGCCCCGGTCGCCCCGGTTGTCGCGTCCCTCACGGCCCTCGATCCCCAGGGCGACGACGGCGAGAACCCCGAGCTGACCCCCCGCGCGCTCGACGGCGACCCGGCGACGATCTGGCGCTCCCGCTCCTACGCGAACCCGCAGTACGGGATGAAGGACGGCATCGGACTGGCCGTCAGGCTGGCGGCGCCCGCGCTGGTCAGCCGGGTGGAGCTGGACGTCCAGGGCGCCGGCGGCACCGTCCAGGTGCGCGCCACGTCCCCGGACACGCCGACCGAGGGCGCCGTGCTGGCCGAGGGCCCGATGGGGCCGGGCGCCGTGCTGACCTTCGAGCCGGTGGAGACGGACAGCCTCGTGCTGTGGTTCCCGGCCCTCCCGGAGGCGGACTCGGACGGGAAGAACCGCATCGAGCTCGCCGAGCTGCGGGTCGGCTGACGGCCGGCGCCGCGCCGTCCTCGCGCCTGGGCGCCGGGGAACATTGCGCCCGTACCATCTGTTGTCAGCACCAGAAGGGCCCAGGTGCCGCGCGCCCGCACCTGCCGCCTCCGAGCGCAACCACCGACCGAGCGAGGAACGCATGACGCAGGAGACCAGCACGCCCACCACGATCCACGACGTGATCATCGTCGGGTCCGGCCCGGCCGGGTACACCGCCGCGGTCTACGCCGCGCGTGCGAACCTGCGCCCGATCGTCTTCGCCGGCTCGGTCACCGCCGGCGGGGCGCTGATGAACACCACCGAGGTCGAGAACTTCCCCGGCTTCCCCGAGGGCGTCCTCGGCCCGCAGCTGATGGAGAACATGCAGAAGCAGGCCGAGCGCTTCGGCGCCGACGTCCGCTACGAGGACGTCGTCGCCGTGGACCTGGGCGGCGAGATCAAGACCGTGACCACCGACGACGACGAGACCTACTCGGCGCGCGCCGTCATCCTGGCCAACGGCTCGGCCTACAAGGAGATCGGCGTGCCCGAGGAGAAGCGCCTGTCCGGCCGGGGCGTGTCCTGGTGCGCGACCTGCGACGGCTTCTTCTTCCGCAACCAGCACATCATCGTCGTCGGCGGCGGGGACTCCGCGATGGAGGAGGCCACCTTCCTCACCCGCTTCGCCGACAAGGTCACCGTGGTCCACCGACGCGGCGAGCTGCGCGCCTCGAAGATCATGGCCGCCCGCGCCCTGGCGAACGAGAAGATCGAGTTCGCGTGGAACTCCGAGGTCGCCGCGATCAACGGCGAGACCAAGGTCACCTCGGTGACCCTGCGCGACACCGTCACCGGCGAGACCCGCGAGCTCGACGCGACGGGGGTGTTCGTCGCCATCGGCCACCGCCCCCGCACCGAGATCCTCGCCGGCCAGGTCGAGCTGGACGAGGCCGGGTACGTCGTCGTCGGCCACCCCACCACCGCCACCAACGTCCCAGGCGTGTTCGCCTGCGGGGACGCCGTGGACCACATCTACCGCCAGGCCATCACCGCCGCCGGCACCGGCTGCGCGGCGGCGCTGGACGCCGAGCGCTACCTCGCCGAGCTCGACGAGGCCGGCGAGCCCGCGCCGGACGCCTCCCAGACGCCCGAGGGCGCCGTCCTCGTCTGAGCCACCCCACGGACACGCCGGGCATCCGCACGCCCGGCGGCCCCGCCCTTCCCGTCCGCTTCCCCGAAGGAGAGAGCATGAGCACTGTCAACCCCGTCACAGACGCGACCTTCGACGCCGAGGTCCTGCAGTCCGACGTCCCCGTCCTGGTGGACTTCTGGGCCGAGTGGTGCGCGCCCTGCCGGCAGATGGCCCCGATCATCGACGAGATCGCCGCCGCGCACGGCGACGCGATGAAGTTCGTCAAGATCGACACCGACGCCAACCCGGACACGGCCCGCAAGTACGGCATCGTCTCCATCCCGACGTTCAACGTGTACAAGGGCGGCGAGCTCGTGAAGTCCGTCGTCGGTGGGCGCCCGAAGAAGGCGTTCGTCGAGCAGCTGAGCGAGTTCCTCTCCTGACCCGGGGCGCGCCGGCCTGACCGGCGCCCCGCGGGACCCCCACGCCCCATCCGCCTCGCGGCGGGTGGGGCGTCGTGGCGCCAGGCAGGGCGGCGTCGTCGCGCCCAGCCGGGGCTGCGTCGTCGTGCCCGGGCGGGGGCGCCCACTGCCGCGGGCACGACGCGGGCGACCGCTGGGCGAGGCGGTTGTGCCCGCCCCCCGTCCGCAGTGGCAGACTGCATCGAGTCGGTCACGGTAGGCGTGGCCGTCGACTCCGAGGAGAACGACGATGAGCACACTGGGTGCGCAGACAGGTCCGGGCGAGCACAGCAGGCATGGCGCCGCCGCTGCTGCTGCCGCCCAGGCCGGCACCCGGCTCGACCAGTGGTTCTCCAGCTACGCCGACCGCGCCCACGGCATGCGCGCCTCCGAGGTGCGCTCCCTCTTCGCCGTCGCGAACCGGCCCGAGGTCGTCTCCCTCGCCGGCGGCATGCCCAACATCGACGGGCTCCCGCTCGAGCACATCGCCGAGATGACCGCGAAGCTGCTGCGCGAGCGTGGCACCCGGGCCCTGCAGTACGGCGGCGGGCAGGGCGAGGAGGAGCTGCGCGAGCAGATCGTCGAGGTGATGCGCTACGACCACGTCGCCGCCCACCCCGACGACATCGTGGTCACCACAGGCTCGCAGCAGGCGCTGGACCTGGTGACGGAGATCTTCATCAACCCCGGTGACGTCATCGTCGCCGAGGCGCCGAGCTACGTCGGGGCCCTGGGGGTCTTCCGCGCCTACCAGGCCGACGTGGTCCACGTGACGATGGACGACGACGGCCTGGTGCCCGCCGACCTCGACCGCACCCTCACCGAGCTGGAGCGCGCCGGCCGCACGGTGAAGTTCCTCTACACGGTCCCCAACTTCCACAACCCCGCGGGGGTGAGCCTGTCGCTGGAGCGCCGCCCCCAGATCGTGGAGATCTGCCGGCGCCACCACGTCCTCATCCTCGAGGACAACCCGTACGGGCTGCTCGGCTTCGACGGCGACCCCATGCCGGCGCTGAAGAGCTACGACCCGGACGGCGTCGTCTACCTCGGGTCGTTCTCCAAGACGTTCGCGCCCGGCTACCGCGTCGGCTGGGCCGCCGCCCCCCACGCGGTGCGCGAGAAGCTCGTGCTGGCCAGCGAGTCCGCGATCCTCTCGCCGACGATGATGGGCCAGCTGTCCATCTCCAGCTACCTGAGCACCTTCGACTGGTACGGGCAGGTCAAGGAGTACCGCCAGATGTACCGGGAACGCCGCGACGCCATGCTCTCGGCGCTGGCGGAGTTCCTGCCCGGGGCGCGGTGGACGGTCCCCGACGGCGGGTTCTACACCTGGGTGACGCTCCCCGAGGGCCTCGACGCCCAGGCGATGCTGCCCCGCGCGGTCACGAACCTCGTCGCCTACGTCTCCGGCACGGCGTTCTACGCGGACGGCCAGGGCCGCGGCCACATGCGCCTGTCCTTCTGCTACCCCACCCCAGCGCGGATCCGTGAGGGCGTGCGCCGCCTGTCCACCGTCGTGCGGGCCGAGGCCGAGCTGGTGGACATGTTCGGCACCACGCCGCACGCCCGGCGCGGCGACAGCGTCGAGATCCCGTCTCCCGACCAGGTCTGAGCGGAAGGAAGTTGATGAGCGAGCACACCGACGACGCCACCCCCACGGAGGGGACCCCGGACGCCGCCCCGCGCGCTGAGCGGCCGGACGTCGACCCGGCGGCCTCGGACCGCCTGACGGTGGCGATCCTGGCCGGCGGGCTCTCCCACGAGCGTGACGTGTCGCTGCGCTCGGGCCGCCGGGTCGCCGCCGCGCTGCGGGACAAGGGTGTGCACGTCGAGGTGCTCGACGTCGACGCGGCCCTGCTGCCGACGCTCAAGACCCTGGCCCCGGACGTCGTGTGGCCGTTGCTGCACGGCTCCACGGGCGAGGACGGCTCACTGCAGGACCTCCTCGCCCTGCTGCGCCTGCCGTACGTGGGGACGCTGGCGGCCGGCTGCCGCCTCGCCTCCCGGAAGCCGGTGGCCAAGTCGGTGCTCCGCGCGGCCGGGCTGCCGACACCGGACTACGTGGCGCTGCCGCAGTCGCTCTTCCGTGAGGTCGGCGCCCGGGCGGTGCTGGCGGCCGTCGAGGCGCGCCTGGAGCTGCCGCTGGTGGTCAAGCCGGCCAGCGGCGGCTCCGCCCTCGGGGTGACCATGGTGACGAGCCAGGAGCAGCTGCCGGAGGCCATGGTCGCCTGCTTCGCCTACGGCGACGAGGCGCTCATCGAGCGTGCCGTGACGGGCACCGAGGTCGCCGTGTCCGTCGTCGACCTGGGCGACGGCCCCCGCGCGCTGCCGCCCGTCGAGGTCGTCACCGACGGCGCGTACGACTACGACGCGCGCTACAACGCCGGGCGCAGCCAGTACTTCGTGCCCGCGCGCCTCGACGAGGAGCAGACCCGCGCGGTGTGCGACCTCGCCGTCGCCGTGCACCGCACGCTGGGCCTGCGTCACCTCTCCCGCACCGACATGATCCTCGACGAGGACGGCACCGCCTGGTTCCTGGACGTGAACGTCGCCCCCGGCATGACCGAGACCTCGCTGTTCCCCCAGGCCGCCCAGGCCGACGCCGGAACCCTCGAGGACCTCTACCTCGCGATCGTCGAGGCCGCCCGCCGCTCCTGACGGCGCGCTCGGCTCCTGATGGCCCGCTCGGTCCGGACCGAGCGGGCCGACCCCACGTAACCCGGCGACGCCGTCCGATTTAGGCTGCAGGTCCCCGCGCCGGTCCTATCGCCGCCGCTAGGTTCGGCAAAGCGCGGGCGAGACGCGCCTGACATGCCTCGCGCCGCCCGCCCGTAACGCACGTGGTGTGCGCGCCACCGGCCGCCCGCCACGGTACGGGCGACCGGTCCGTGCCCGGTTCGTGCGTGGTCCCCGGACGCCCCGTCAGGCGTCCTGTGTCGCGCCCTCCGGGGCGACGTGCCCCTCCCCGGGGGCCAGCACGTCGAGGATGCGGTTGAGGTCGTCGAGGGTGGCGAACTCGATCGCGATCCGGCCCTTGCGCTGACCGAGGTTCACCTTGACGCGGGTGTCGAGACGGTCCGCGAGCCGGGTGGCGAGGTGGTTGAGCGCCTCGGCGTGCGTGCCGGCCCTGGGGCGGCGGCGCATCTCGGGCGCCGTGGGCTCGTCGCCGAGGGCGACGATCTCCTCGGTGGCCCGCACGCTGAGGCCCTCGGCGACGATCTTCTGCGCGAGCCGCTCCATCGCCGCGCCATCGGCCAGGCCCAGCAGGGCGCGGGCGTGACCGGCGGACAGCACGCCGGCGGCGACGCGGCGCTGGACGAGCGGCGGGAGCTTGAGCAGCCGCAGGGTGTTGGAGATCTGGGGACGGGACCGTGCGATCCGGTTCGCCAGCTCGTCGTGGGTGCAGCCGAAGTCCTCGAGCAGCTGCTGGTAGGCGGCCGCCTCCTCGAGGGCGTTGAGGTCGGCCCGGTGGAGGTTCTCGAGCAGGGCGTCACGCAGGAGGTCACCGTCGCTGGTGTCCCTGATGATCGCGGGCACGGTCTCGTTGCCGGCCTGCCCGGACGCGCGCCAGCGGCGCTCGCCCATGATGAGCTCGAACCGGGCCTCGGGGGCGTCGTCGACCGGGGCCGTGAGCGCACGGACGACGACGGGCTGAAGCACCCCGACCTCGCGGATGGACGCCGCGAGCTCCTCGAGGTCCTCCTCGTCGAAGACCTGGCGGGGCTGCCGCGTGTTCGGGACGATCTGGTTGAGGGGCAACTCGGCGAAGGTGGCGCCGGGGACGGGGACCAGTCCGTCGTCGGGCTCCTGCTCGGCGGGGGTGCTCTCGGGCTCGACCGTCCTCGCCGCCGGTGCCGCATCGGGTGCGGCGTCGGGTGCGGCGTGGCCGGTCGGCGCCGAGGCCGCGGACGCCGGGTCCTCGGCCGGCAGCGTCAGGGTGGGCGGGTCCGTCACGGCGGGCGTCACGGTGCTCTCGGCCGGGGCGGGCGCAGTGGATGCGGGGACGCCTCCGCCGGCGGTGACCGACTCGGCCGTCGGACCATCGGCCGCGGCGGGCTCCTGGGCCGGCGCGGGCTTCGTGGCGGCCTTCGCCCGGGCCGACGTGGCTGCCCGCCGGGACCGCGCGGCGGCGCTCTGGGACTTGGACCGTGAGGTGGTGCTGGGCTCCATGAGGGCCCGGGCCGCGGTGCTGGCGGCGCTCCGCCGCGTGGCTCCCTCGGCCTTCGCTGCGGCCTCCTCGGCGTCCAGATCGGCGGAGGCCGCTTCGTCGCCCGACGAGGCCGTGACCGAGGACGGGGGGAAGAACACGTCGACCGGCCGGGCCACGCTCGCCGACTGGCCGGGCCCGCTGGGGATGAGTGCGCCGATACCGCGCCCGAGCCCCCGCCGCTTCTCACTCATCGGTTCTCCTCCTCGGCCGCAGCCGCGTTCGTGACGTGGTTGGTGGAGCCGGCTCCGCGGTGAGCAATCTCCTGCGCGGCCTCCTGGTAGGCGAGCGCCCCGCTGGAGCCGGGGTCGTACGTCAGGACGGTCTGTCCGTAGCTCGGGGCCTCGGAGATGCGTACCGATCGGGGGATGCTGGCGCCGAGCGTCTCGGCCGGGAAGTGCTCCCTGACCTCGTGGGCGACCTCGCGTGCGAGGTTGGTGCGCCGGTCGAACATGGTGAGGATGATGGTGGAAACGTGGAGGGCCTTGTTGAGATGGCCCCTGATGAGCTCGATGTTCCGCAGGAGCTGGGAGAGGCCTTCTAGCGCGTAGTACTCGCACTGGATGGGGATCATCACCTCCTGCGCTGCGACGAAGGCGTTGATGGTCAGGAGGCCCAGGCTGGGTGGGCAGTCGATGAGGACGTAGTCGAGGCGCGGCAGACCCTGCGCGGCCCGCCAGGCCAGGTAGGTCCGAACCGCGCTGCGGAGCCTGTTCTCCCTGGCGACCATCGACACCAGCTCGATCTCCGCGCCGGAGAGGTCGATGGTCGCGGGCGCGACGATGAGGCCGGGGATCGCCTCGCAGGGCTGGATCACGTCCGCCAGCGCCGTGTCGTTGATGACGACGTCGTAGATGGACGGGACTCCGGCGTGGTGGTCGATGCCCAGCGCGGTGGAGGCGTTGCCCTGGGGGTCGTTGTCGATCACCAGGACGTTGAGGCCGCCGGTCGCGAGGGAGGCGGCGATGTTGACGGTCGTGGTGGTCTTTCCCACGCCGCCCTTCTGGTTCGCGATGGTGAAGATCCGCGTCTCGGCGGGCTTGGGGAAGCGGGCACCCTGCAGCATGATGCGACGGCGGGCGTCCTGGGCAAGCTGGGCCGCGAGCGGGGTGGACTCGTCGGTATCGGGGACGCTGCGGAGAAGTGCAGCTCGGCGCCTCTCGTCAGGCTCGACAGGCTGCTGGCCCCCGTTCGTGCTCTCAGACACGCCTGTTTCGTCCTGCGGAGGCACGGCGTCCCCTTCGTTCGGTGTCGTGGGCGTTTCCCATCGTAATCGTCGCCGCCGGGATCCCCGGCAACGCGCACCGTGAGTCGTGTTTCACGTGAAACCGCGCTCGTTTACATACTCATCGGTGTGCGGGCGCCCGCGACCGCGGCCGCGACCGGGCCAGTAGACACCGGCCCGCGTTCATGTCTCGAGCCAAAGCCACTGGCGGGCCGGACATACCGGAACCAGGCGCTCCTGGACAGCGCCTTCCGGTTTCACGTGAAACAACCCATCCGCGTCGCAGCCACTCGCCGTGCCGACCAGAGCGTCCGGCGCCAGGGCAGCGGCTGGGGGCAATGCCCGTGGTTGGCGTACCCGGCCGGCCTCCCGGTGCGCCGCCCCGCTGGCGGGATGCGGACCTGCCTGTCAGCTACGGCGGGGGGATATGTCCGGAGGGGGGCAGGACGCTGCATACACACGCCTCGTGCATGCGTTCGTAAAAGGGGCGCCCCTCAGGGTGGCACAAAGCAAAGGAACGGACATCACGAATCCGACGGTGCTCGAACACTATTCGGTCCCAATACCAGCGGCTGGCACCTCACGAATGTCCATATGAGATACGGACGCCCTCCTTTTGGCCCGATATGCTGGGCGCGCTCCTGCGTCAAGCCGTCGGCATCTACGTGGCCCCCTACCGCCCGGACCATGCCATGCGGAACTCCCCGGCAAGTTCCTGGACTGCGGCTCAGGGCCGGGATCGCCGCCCGTTCCATGTGTGGCCGGGAGTGTCGTTTCACGTGAAACAACGCCCGCCATTGTTCGTGCGTACAACGCTCATGGGATGCAGTGCGGAGTTCGCCGCGCTGCCACTCCTCTGCGAAAGTTTTCAGTGGCCTGGCGTCAGTCGGACATTTTCAGTGGTCCGGCGTCAGTCGGAGCGGTCAACATGTAGGCGCGCTCCCTCACTGGCGAAGGCTTGGTTCCACGTGAAACGTTGCTCGCTTTACCGGCGGCGCTCTCAGTCGAGACCTCAGCGCCCTCGGCTTCCATCCACGCAGTTCTCGCTCTCCGTCGCGCCATACGCGGCCCGCGCCGGAGCCCTTAGGAGCACACGCGCTGCCGGAAAGGGGATCACGATTGCTCCCCACGCCGTCTTGCACATGGCGCATTGGGAGCCATGTTTGCGTACAGGTCGCGGGGGCTACGTCTCGATACCACGAAAAGCGAGCCCGGACGCGGCGCAGGCCGTCCACCCCGGCTGGCGTCCCCGCCATGCTCGTGTTTCACGTGAAACACCCTGCCCACTACGGGCACAGCAATGGTTCCCATTAGCTCCCAGCCCTCCTCGAGGCGAAAAGGGCAATCTCATTTGGCGGCGCGTGACCAAGTGGCTTCTTTGTCCCGGGCAACCGGGCGACACGCCGACCGAGGATCTGGCGACGGGGAACCGCCGACACGGCGAGCCGGCACCCTCGCCGTGTCGACGCGTCACTCCAGAAGGTGGCGCGGCGCCGGTCACTCCCTGGGTGGTGAGTTGCTGCGCGTAGCTGGCCTGCCGGCCCGTGCGGGATGGCGCGCCAGATCGCCGGCGAAGCGCTCGTTCCACGTTTCACGTGAAACATGCGCAACAGGGTTCCGCGCGGCGCGGCCACGCCATCATTCCGACAACCACGTAGGCCGCCGGGATCCAACGCCGCAGTGTCCTGCACGACGAGGAGCGGATTAGCTCGGCCGAGCGCCTTACTTCGTTTCACGTGAAACAGCGAGTCACAAGACCTGGTCGACAGCTTCTCCCGGATCCTCCGCATGCGGGCGTCCCATCAAGCGGTTGCGCCTGTCCTGTATGACCTGGAACGGCAGCGGCTGCGGCGAGATCACACCCATGTGTCGGCGACTCGAGCGGTCCGGCGCCGGCATGGGTGTGTCGTGGTCGCGCGCAGCCGCTGGGGTCCGCTGCGCAGCCGCTCTCGAAGTTGCACTTGCCAGGGGGAACAGGGCCCGTGCGAATGGTCGGCACGCTGCGACCATTCGCTGCCTTCACACGTGAGGGAGGCGACCACGATGGTGCACCGTGCGAAGCTTGAACCCCTCGTCCGAAAGCAACCAAGTAGGTCTTTCGGGTGTCTGCTCGCGGTGCAGACCGCCGTGGGCCCCGGCTGCAGCCCCACCCGCGCACCGCGAACGCGTCGGGCAGGGCCCGACTCCTGTGGCGCGGCATGTCGTTCTGCCACGTCGTCGTTGCACCGCCCGCATCGACTTCGCGCGCGGCTCGGAACACGAGGCGACGGTCTCGTTGGGCGCGCGGCACTCTCGGCGACGCGAGCAGCGGCGCGCGATTGCGGAACCGCGGACGCGCGTTCGCCCGCGGCAGCCAGGTCGTGCGGCGGGCCCCGGCGGCGGCAGCTCATCGTGAGCGGGATCCCTGCTCCTGATGCGCTACCCCGCCACGGAGGAACCACAAGATGCCGTGCGGCAATGTACTACCGAACGACGACCGCTGGATGGCCACAGTCCGCGCGCTTAGCGACGTGGCAACCCTGCGGCGCTAGGCCACAATCCGTGGACGCCGCGGCGGTCGAGCTTGCAGCGCGCCACATAGAACGCCCGGTGTTTCACGTGGAACCCGGGCGCACACTGCCTGCGCCGCGGACGATACGAGGGCCGGCCCCTCGCTACACCCGGGGCCGCACACCGACTTCCGCTGCCGGGACATCAATGCACGCGAGGTCACGCTGCCCATCCCTGCCGCGCGCCGATTATGCTCCCACCCTTGGGCGCCTGCACTGTAGTACGAATCCGCAATGCGGTCGTAGATCTCGGTGTTTCACGTGAAACACCGGGGGGCGGCAGGTGCAGATGTGATCTGGCTCACACAGAATGCCGTCGCGGCGCCCCCCTCAGACGAGAACCGTTCCCAGATGCGCCGCGGCGGGCTTCGTCGCAGCCGCACCGGCGCGCGGGTCTCACGCGCCGGGCCGCGCGTCACCCGCGCTTGGTCGCGACGACCACCGACGTCGCCTCGCTGTCGGGAACGGGCCTGACCTCATGCACCTCGGTCGCCACGATGCCGAGCTTCTTGAGCACGTACTTGGCCTCCTCGACCTCCTCGGCGGCCCGCCTGCCCTTGAGGGCCACGAGGGCCCCGCCCGGCCGGACGAGCGGCACGGACCAGCGGGCCAGCTTGTCCATCGCGGCCACGGCCCGCGCGGTGACGACGTCGAACGTGGCCTTCTTGTGCAGCTCCTCGGCCCTGGCGTGATGTAGCACCACGTTGTCCAGGTCCACCTCGTCCACGACGTCAGCGAGCCATACGGTGCGCCGCTCCATGGGCTCGATGAGATGCATCTCGAGATCGGGGCGCATCATCGCCAGCACGAGGCCCGGGAACCCGGCGCCGGACCCGACGTCCGCGACGGTGGCGTCCTCGGGCAGGAACGGGGCCAGGGCGGCGGAGTTGACCAGGTGCCTCGTCCACAGCCTGGGCAGCTCGTGCGGCCCGATGAGGCCCCGCAGCTCGCCCTCCTCCGCCAGCATCTGCGCGAAGTGCTCCACGGGCGCCCAGGCGAGCCCGAAGAGCTCCCGCATGGCATCCGTGGGGCGCTCCACGCCCTCGGAACCCCTCGCGTCCTCCGTCATGAGATGGCCACTCGCCGCCGCGCTCAGGCGGGCCGGATGACGACGTGACGGTTGGGCTCGACGCCCTCGGAGTCGCTGACGAGCCCCGCGTCCGCCACGACGTCGTGGACGACCTTCCGCTCGAAGGGATTCATGGGCGCCAGCGCGACCCGATCCCCGCTGCTGCGCACCTTGGAGACCGCCTCGTTGGCGACCTCCGTCAGCTCCGCCTTGCGGTTCTTCCGGTAGCCGGCGATGTCCAGCATGAGGCGGCTGCGTTCGCCCGTCTTCGCCTGCACGGCCAGCCGGGTGAGCTCCTGGACGGCGTCCAGAACCTCGCCGTCCTCGCCCACCAGACGCTTCAACCACCGGTCGCCGTCGTCCTCCGAGACGATCTCGACGGCCGCCCGGCCGTGGTCCACGTCGATGTCGATGTCACCGTCCAGGTCGGCGATGTCGAGCAGCTCCTCGAGGTAGTCCGCCGCGATCTCGCCCTCTTCCTCGAGCCGCTTGATCGTGCTGGAGCCGCGCGGGGCCTCTACGGTCTCTTCCTCGCTCACAGGTGTCCTCATCTCTTCGTCCCGCCCGTCACGGCAGGGGTGGTCAGGGCGCTTGCGCGGGCGCTCGGCCCAGCGTGCTACTTCTTCTTGCCCTTGCTCTGGGCCTTGCGCCGCGCCGCGGCGGCGCGGCGCTCGGCGGCGCGCTCGTCGTAACGCTTCTGCGCACGCTCGGAGGCGGTCAGGCCGTCCTTGCCGCGCACCTCGCCGTCGTCCTCGTCCTCGTCGGCGAGGTCGGAGGAGGCCGCCGAGACCCCCGACGCGGCCGCCAGGTCCGCCGGGCCGGTCCGCTTGGCCCGGTCCTTGCGCTTGGGCTGCACCCGCTGGCCCCCCTGGGGCCGCTCCACCTCGGAGGTCGCCTCCTGCTCCTCCGCGGGGGGCAGGCCCTTGCGTGCGCGCTTCTTCGCCAGGCGCTCGGCGCGCGCCTTGGCCGCCTCGGAGCCCGGGGCCGGCTGCTTGCGGATCGAGTAGAACTGCTGCCCCATCGACCAGAGGTTGGTGACCAGCCAGTAGATGAGTACACCGATGGGGAAGTTGACGCCCGAGAACGCGAAGATCAGCGGGAGGATGTACATCAGCATCTTCTGCTGACGCGCCATCGGGTTGTCCAGCGCCGACGCCGGCATGTTCTTCATCGTCAGCTGGCGCTGCGTGGTGAACGTGGTCACCGACATCAGGACGATGAGGACGACGGTGACGATCTTGACCGTCGGGTCCGTCGACGACATGAACGTCTCGGAGATCGGCGCACCCAGGAGGGTCGAGGACTCCGCCTGCTGCGCGAGCTGCTGGGTCAACGGACCGATGCTGTCGCGCACGTACTCACCTCGCGCGAGCGGCCCGAGGCTGCTGAGCACCCGGAAGAGCGCGAAGAAGATCGGCATCTGCAAAAGGATCGGCAGGCACGAGGCGAACGGGTTGGTCCCGTGCTGCCGGTACAGCGCCATCATCTCTTCCTGCATCTTCTGGCGCGACGCAGGGTCCGTCTTGTTCTTGTACTTCTTCTGCAGCTTCTGCATCTCGGGCTGGACGAGCTGCATCCCCCGGGAGGCCTTGATCTGTTTGAAGAACAGCGGGATCAGGAGGATCCGAATGACGATCACGAGACCGACGATCGAGAGGATCCACGCCCAGCCCGAGCCCGCGGACATCCCGAGGAACACGAGCAGGTCGTGCACCCGCACCATGATCCACGCGACCGCGACCATGATCGGGTACAGGATTGTGTCGAACCAGCCCATAACGTCCGTACTCCTAGTGATCCTGCGGCGCGGTGGTCCGCGCCCCCCGAGGTCCTGCACCGAGCGTACGGGTTTTCCCGACGTCGGTCGGCGCCGCGCTGCCCGAGGCGTCGTCCGCCTTTGCCGCGGCGAGGTCCCGATTCGACCAGTGGCCGCGCGGCGGAACGTGGTCGACGCCGCCCTTGCTCCACGGGTTGCACCGCAGCAGCCGCCACGCGCCGAGCGCCGCACCCTTGAGCAGCCCGTGCCGGCGCAACGCCGTCACGGCGTAGGCCGAGCAGGACGGGTAGTACTTGCACGTGCGCGGCAGCCACGGCGAGACGACGAGCTGGTAGGCCCGCACGAGCCCCAGCGCCAGCCACGTCAGCGGGTTGCGCACCCGCGCGTCCGTGTCTGACGAAGGAGCCTGGTTCGGCGCCCCAGTCCGGTCCGGCGTCGGCCCTGCGCCGTCGGACCCGCCGCCCCGGCCGCGCCGCTGCGCGACTGGTCGGGGTGGCCCGGCACTCATCCGCCCGCCCGCCCGGCCGGGCGTCGCCCGTCCGCGCGCCTGCGGGCAGCGAGCAGCGCGACGTCCAGGTCCCGCGCGAGGGCGTCGAACGGCGCTGTGGCGGCGCCGGGCAACGCCCGCACCACGACCCGGCAACCGGGTGGCAGCTGCGGGAGGCGGTCGCGCATGAGGGCCCGGAGGCGTCGCTTGACGTGATTGCGATGCACGGCGGTGCCCACGCTCTTGGGCACGATGAAACCGACCAGGACGGTGGAGCCGTCCTGGTCGGTCTCAGGGTGCTGACGGGCGAGCCTCAGGTGCACGACGACGCGGCTGGCGCCACTTCGGGCGCCACGGCGCACTGCGTCGGAGAAGTCATCCGATCGACGCATGCGGTGCCGGGCCGGCAGCACCGTCCTAGCTCACGCAGAAAGCTCGGAACGCCCCTTGCGACGGCGCGCAGAAAGGATGGCGCGGCCGGCGCGGGTGCGCATCCGCAGACGGAACCCGTGCACCTTGGCCCGGCGCCGGTTGTTCGGCTGGAAAGTCCGCTTGCTCACGGCATTACTCCAAAACGGTCGGTGATTCTCATGAGGCGCCGCCACGTCCTGGCAGTGCACGATCGTCGCCGTCGGAGACGGAGCCCGGCACCCACGAAACCTGTTCGCGGGCACACCAGATCGTCCGTCGAGACGGCTTCCCTACGGTACGTGAGCGGACCGCCGCGGTCAATCCGAGGACGTGCGACGACGATGCCGGCGGGGTCGCCAGCGCACTGCGGCAGCGACTCGGCGGCCGTGGAAGTCCTATGATCGGGCACCGAGGCCTGGGACGCTGCGGCGGGACGAGGGGCGAGCCCCCCGCCGACCACTGATCCACAGGTGTACCCACAGTCTGTGGATAGACGTGTGGACACGCGGACGCCGTGCCACACTCGCCATCAGCGTTCCGTCACTGCAAGGGGATCATCGTTGCCTGAGAATCCACCCGTCACCGCGAGCTGGGCGCGGGCGGTCGAGATCCTCACCAGCAAGGGCGAGATCGGCGGCGCCCAGCTCGCCTTCGTCCGGATGACGCGGCCCCTGGGCGTCATCGACGAGACCATCCTCCTCGCGGTCCCGAGCGACTTCGCCAAGGACTTCCTCGAGACCCGGGCGCGGGAACCCATCACCGCCGCGCTCAGCGAGGTCGCCGGCGCCCCCGTCCGCTTCGCCGTCACGGTCGATCCCACGCTCGAGGAGGTCCCGGCCGCGGCGGCGACCGAGCCGGTCCCCGCCCACGCCGCGGCGACCACGGCGAGCGCCGCTCCCGGTGCCCGGGCGGCGCTGCCCGCCGAGCGCCAGGACCTGCCGATCCCACCCCCGCCGCAGCGCAAGAGCGCCGATCGTGGGTCCTCCGCCGAGGACCACTCGCTCGACTCCTCCCGCCTGAACCCGAAGTACACCTTCGAGACCTTCGTCACCGGCTCGTCGAACCGGTTCGCGCACGCGGCGGCCACCGCCGTCGCCGAGGCTCCCGCCAAGGCGTACAACCCGCTGTTCATCTACGGCGGCTCGGGTCTGGGCAAGACCCACCTCCTCCACGCGATCGGCCACTACGCGCGCAACCTCTACCCCGGCATCCGGGTGCGCTACGTGAACTCCGAGGAGTTCACGAACGACTTCATCAACTCCATCCGCGACGACAAGGCCGAGAGCTTCCAGCGCCGGTACCGCAACGTCGACGTCCTCCTCATCGACGACATCCAGTTCCTGGGTGGCAAGGAGCAGACGGTCGAGGAGTTCTTTCACACGTTCAACACCCTGCACAACGACAACAAGCAGGTCGTGATCACCTCGGACCTGCCGCCCAAGCAGCTCAAGGGTTTCGAGGACCGGCTGACGTCCCGGTTCGAGTGGGGCCTGCTTACCGACGTGCAGCCGCCCGACCTCGAGACCCGCATCGCGATCCTGCGGAAGAAGGCCGTCAACGAGAACCTGCAGGCCTCCGACGACGTGCTCGAGTACATCGCCTCCCGGATCTCCACGAACATCCGGGAGCTGGAGGGCGCGCTCATCCGCGTGACCGCCTTCGCGAACCTCAACCGGCAGCCGGTCGAGCTGTCCCTCGCCGAGATGGTGCTCAAGGACCTCATCACGGACCCCGACGGCGAGGACATCACCCCGGCGCTCATCATGGGGCAGACGGCGACCTACTTCTCCGTGTCCATCGAGGCGCTCTGCTCGGCGGACCGCTCGCGGGTGCTGGTCAACGCGCGGCAGATCGCCATGTACCTCTGCCGTGAGCTCACGGACCTCTCGCTGCCCAAGATCGGCCAGCTGTTCGGCGGCCGGGACCACACCACGGTCATGCACGCCAACCGCAAGATCCGTGAGCAGATGGCCGAGAAACGCTCGACGTTCAACCAGGTCACCGAGCTGACCAACCGCATCAAGCAGAAGGCCCGCGGAAACTGAGGCGGTCCCCCGCCCCAGTCGTCGAGCTCGGCGGGTAGCCCCAGGACACTCCCAACGGTCCTGGTGACCGCCACCCCGGACGAGGCGGCGCCGACCGGCTGACGCCCCGCCGACCCGCCCCGGGTGTGCCGCCCTGGCTCCGGGCGACCCTGCGGGCCCCGTCCGGGCGGGTGTGCCTGCATCCGCCGCCGGCCCCGCCTGCGCTCGGGCGCTCGGCACCGACGCGCACCGGCATCGGCCCACGCCCCGTGACCCACACGGCCCGCGACGCCCCCTTCACACGCTTCACGCGACCAGGAGACCGGCCGCGGCAACGCTGCCACCGTGGTCGCCGTGGGCGGAGCGCGGTATCTGCGCGGGCCGGCCCGGCCCGCGACGGCGCCCGTCCGCGCCGGTCCCCGCCCCAGGGTGTGGCCCCACCACAGCCAGGGCGGCCCCACCACAAGTGGGCGCCGCCACGCTTCCCGTCCCGCCAAGAATGTGACCCGCACCACAACGATCGGGCATTCTGTGTCCGGGGCGTGAGCCCGGTCACGAGAACCGCCGATACACAGGTGTGCACATCCCTGTGGATATCGGTGGACAACCCCGATGCCACCGGTGGAAATCCACAGCCGTCCGGTGGACAGCCGCCGTGCCCGAATCCCAAATCCACCGCCAGCACCGGTTACCCACAGGCGCGGCCACCACCTGGCTCACAGGGCGCTTGTCGGGGGGACCTGCACGAAGGGACGTTTTCCACAGTCTCCACAGGTGCTACTACGACGATGACAACTTCTCCAGGAAATGGGTGTGGACAGCCAACAACACGAGAACGTGTCACTCGTTCCTGGGGCGAACTACCCGGGCCACGGCTTTGGCACACTCGGCGTTGTCGTCCTCGCGTAAGGTTGGCCTGCGCCGCGTACACCCTCCGGCGTGACATCGAGAGAAGGTCATCCATCGTGAAGTTCAGGGTTGAGCGCGACGTCCTGGCCGAGGCTGTCACCTGGACGGCGCGCTCCCTTCCGACGCGGCCGCCGGTGCCCGTGCTCGCCGGCGTGCGGCTCGAGGCCTCCGCGGACGGCACCCTGACGCTCTCGAGCTTCGACTACGAGGTCTCGGCCCGCTCCCAGGTCGCCGCCGAGGTGGACTCCGCCGGGCTCGCCCTCGTCTCCGGACGGCTGCTGGCCGACATCTGCAAGTCCCTGCCCACGAAGCCTGTCGACGTCGACGTCGAGGGGTCGAAGGTCATCCTGACCTGCGGCGCGTCGCGCTTCACGCTCCTGACGATGCCGGTCGACGACTACCCGGCGCTGCCCGCGATGCCCGAGGTCTCCGGCAGCATCGACGCCGGCGTGCTCACCGAGGCCGTCGCCCAGGTCACCACTGCCGCCAGCCGCGACGAGACGCTGCCGCTGCTCACCGGTGTGCGCATGGAGATCGAGGGCGAGAAGCTCACCCTCCTGGCCACCGACCGCTACCGCCTGGCGATGCGCGAGCTCACCTGGAACCCCACCGCGCCGTCGATCTCGGCCGTCGCGCTCGTGCGCGCCCGCACGCTCTCCGACGTCGCGAAGTCCATGACGAGCGCCGGCGCGGTCGACGTGGCGCTGGCCACCGAGGGGCCCGCGGCCCTCATCGGGTTCGAGTCCGGGGGGCGGCGCACCACCTCCCTGCTCGTCGAGGGCGACTACCCGCCGGTCCGGCGCCTGTTCCCCGAGACGACGACGACGCACGCCGTCGTCAGCACCCACGCCCTGGTCGAGGCCGCCCGCCGTGTGAGCCTCGTGGCCGAGCGCAACACCCCGATCCGTCTGAGCTTCAGCGAGGGGCAGGTCGTCCTCGAGGCCGGGCAGGGCGACGACGCACAGGCCTCCGAGGCGATCGAGGCCTCGCTCACCGGCGAGGCGATCACGACGGCCTTCAACCCCCACTACCTCCTGGACGGCCTCGGCGCCCTGACGACGACGTTCGTCCGGATGTCGTTCACGCATCCCAGCAAGCCGGCGGTCATGACCGGGCAGGGCTCGCTGGAGGGCGACGACATCGAGGACTTCAAGTACCTGCTCATGCCGATCCGCTTCGCCGGCTGACGTGGGAGTCGTCACACCGGGCACAATCGAGCCCGGTGTGGTGTTGTCCCTGACGCGGCCCGCTGACGTGGCCGCACTCCCACGTGACGAGCGATGGACGGGCTGAGCCCCCCAGGAAACGAGCTGTGATGCACATCGGAATGGTTGGCCTGGGACGCATGGGCGGCAACATGGCCGAGAGGCTCCGGGCCGGCGGCATCGAGGTGACCGGCTATGACGCCAACCCGGCGAACAGCGAGGTCGCGACGCTGGCGGACCTCGTCGCCGCCCTGCCGCAGCCGAAGCGCGTGGTGTGGGTGATGGTCCCGGCCGGCGCGCCCACGGAGGCCGTGCTCGACCAGCTCGGCACCCTCATGGACGAGGGCGACATCATCATCGAGGGCGGCAACTCGCACTTCGAGGCCGACCGCACCAACGCCGCCACCCTCGCCGCGCGGGGCATCGGCTACGTCGACGTCGGCGTCTCCGGCGGCGTCTGGGGCCGCGAGAACGGGTACGGCCTGATGGCCGGCGGCTCCGCCGAGGACATCGCGACGCTCATGCCGATCTTCGACACGCTGCGCCCGGAGGGCCCGCGCGAGGAGGGCTTCGTCCACGCCGGCCCGGTGGGCGCCGGCCACTACGCGAAGATGGTCCACAACGGCATCGAGTACGGCCTCATGCAGGCCTACGCCGAGGGCTACGAGCTCCTCGAGGCGCGCGACGACCTCATCCCCGACGTCGGGGCAGTCTTCGCGGCGTGGCAGCGCGGCACGGTCGTGCGGTCCTGGCTGCTGGACCTCATGGTCCGCGCCATCCAGGAGGACCCGGAGCTGAAGGAGATCAGCGACTGGGTGGACGACTCCGGCGAGGGCCGCTGGACCATCGAGGAGGCCATCAGCAACGCCGTCCCGCTCCCGGTGATCTCGGCCGCGCTCTTCGCCCGCTTCTCCTCCCGGCAGCCCAGCTCCCCGGCGATGAAGGCCGTCGCCGCGCTGCGCAAGCAGTTCGGCGGGCACGCCACCCGCGCCGCGCAGCCCCGCGCCTAGGCACCACCCCCGGGACACCGGGCACGTGGGGCGCCGCGGCAACGGGCACGGCGCCTCACCGCACCCCACAGCCAGCACGAGGACGGAGGAAGGACCAGGGCATGTATGTCTCCGACCTGGCCCTGAACGACTTCCGCTCCTACCACGAGGTGGTCCTCGCCCTCGAGCCCGGGGTCACCGCGTTCGTCGGCCAGAACGGCCAGGGCAAGACGAACCTCGTCGAGGCGGTCGCCTATCTCTCCACCTTCTCCAGCCACCGCGTCGCCGCGGATGCCGCGCTCGTGCGCCAGGGCACCGACGGCGCCGTCGTCCGGGCGAAGGTCGTCCACGGCGACCGACCCACCCTCGTCGAGCTCGAGATCGTCTCCGGCAAGGCCAACCGCGCCCGGCTCAACCGCGCGCCGGCCCGGACCCGGGACGTCCTCGGGGTAGTCCGCACCGTGCTGTTCGCGCCGGAGGACCTCGAGCTCGTCAAGGGGGACCCCGCCCACCGGCGCCGCTTCCTCGACGACCTCGTTGTGCTGCTCACGCCGCGCCTGGCGGGCGTGCGCGCGGAGTACGACAAGGTGCTGCGCCAGCGCGGCGCGCTGCTGAAGTCCGCGGGCGCCGCCCGGCGCCGCGGCGCGCGCGTGGACCTGAGCACCCTGGACGTGTGGGACGGCCAGCTCGCGGCGGCCGGCAGCCAGCTCGTCGCCGCCCGCACGCGCCTCGTCCGGGCGCTGCGCCCCTTCGTGGCCCAGGCCTACGAGCAGGTCAGCGCCGGGCAGGGGGCCGCGCGGATCGACTACCGCGCGAGCATCGACAACGCCGACGGCGTGGCGGAGCACAGCGCCGCCGACCTGGACGGCGACGAGCCGCCCGCCCTCGCCGCGCGCGAGGCCGTCGAGGGGCGTGAGATGGCACTCATGGACGTCCCGGCGCTCACCGAGCGGCTCCTCGCCGCGATGGGTCGCGTCCGCCAGAAGGAGATCGACCGCGGCGTCTCGCTCGTGGGGCCGCACCGCGACGACCTGGTGCTCTCCCTGGGGACCCTGCCCGCCAAGGGCTACGCCAGCCACGGGGAGTCCTGGTCCTACGCGCTCGCCCTGCGCCTGGCCTCCTACGAGGTGTTGCGGGACGACGACTCCTCCCCCTGGGGGGTCGACGGCGAGCCGGTACTCATCCTCGACGACGTCTTCGCCGAGCTCGACACCCGCCGCCGCGAGCGGCTCGCGGCCATGGTCGCCGGCGCCCAGCAGGTCCTCATCACCGCGGCCGTGCCCGAGGACGTCCCGGCTGCCCTGGACGGCGCCCGGTTCACCGTGCACGGCGGGGAGGTCAGCCGTGGCTGACCGCGAGCCCGGCCCCGTCCCGGAGGGCCGGGCGGACGGTGCGGCGGCCGGCGGGCCGGAAGACGGCGACGCGGACGCCGTCGCGCGCCTCGCCCTCGAACGGGCCCGGGCGGCCGCCCGGGCCAAGGGGAGGAGCCCGTCCGTGCGCCGGGTGAGATCGTCC
>NZ_RXOZ01000007.1 GCF_003991205.1 Georgenia sp. SYP-B2076
AAGACCAGCGGCGACTTCCTCGTCCGCCAGATCACCAACGGCGTGTTCGAGTGGACCTCCAAGCTCACCGGCCACACCTACCGCCGCGAGACCGACGGCTCCACCACCGCCCTGCACCCCACCACCCGCACCCCACAAACCCCACCACCACCAGCACCCTGGACCACCACCCGCACCCCCTGGCCCACCACCACCGACCGGGCCACCAACAACAACGACCCAACCACCAACAACGACGACGAACCGCCGTTCTGACGCAGGACGGCCTGTCCAGGGAATCTCGGCGTAGCCGCCTGCGTACGGACGCGCAGACTGGTACGCCGTCAGCCCGGTGAGGTCCTGCGCGATACCGACGCCCGGCGACCGGCGCGTGCGCCAGTCAGAGCACAACGACCGAGATGCCGCCGTCGCCGTACCCGCGGATGGTCACCCCCGTGTCCACGCGGCTGCCGTAGCCGCGCAACCAGCCGGCGACATCGGCCGGGAGCAGCTCCTGCGGGCCGTGCACGCGGAAGAGGCGCACGTGCGGGGCGTCGTCGGCGTTGAGCAACGACGCGGTCACGTTGAGGATCTCGGCGACGTTCTCGGTCAGCGGCTCCGAGAGGTACTGGTTCTCGATGGCGGCCTCGGCGGTGCGCGGCGGCATCAGCGCCAGCGCCGCGGCGGCGCGCGCGGCCAGCGGCATGTCCAGCGCCACGAGCGCGGCGGTGCGCAGGCCCGTCGAGGTGTACACGCCGACCACGACGCCGCCGGGCGTGGCGGGGGTCAGCGGGTCGATGGAGCCGGTGGCGGCGACGTCACGGCCGAGCATGCCGTGCAGCATCTCTACCAGCGCCTTGGTGCTCGGCAGGGGCGTCTCTCTCATCCGAACAAGGGGGCCAGGACGTCCCGGAAGGCCTCGGGGGTGAACGGCTTCGCGATGAGGAACTGCGCGCCGGCGTCCTCGGCGATCTGGCGCATCTGTGTCGACCCCTCCGACGTGATGAACCCGATCGGAACGTCAGAGCCGCCCGCGCGCAGCGCGTGCACCACGTCGAGGCCCGAGAGGTTCGGCATGTTCCAGTCGGTCAGCACCAGGTCCGGGGACTCGCGATGGGCGATCTCGAGCGCCTCGACGCCGTCGGCCGCCTCGAGGACCTCCCAGTCGTCGTAGCCTGCCTGGCGCAGCGTGCGGACGATGATCCGGCGCATGACCTTGCTGTCATCGGCCACAAGCACCTTCATCTCTTCCCTCCCTACCCGTTGCGGGTGCCGTCAGCGAGCCCGAGGACCGAGACCGTGATGCCGTGCCCCCGCCAGTCCAGCACCACCCGCACCTGGGTGGTGCCACCGGGCTCGGCACGGTCGACCTCCGGCAGCCCCAGCGAGCCGCCTGCGGACATCCGGGCCTTGAGGTTCCCGGCCAGCATGTTGGCCACCTCCCCGACAGCATCCACCACCTCGGCCCCGTCGAGCTCCTCGCCAGGTTCGGCGCCGACGAGCGCCCGGGCGATCTGGTCCGCGGTGGCCGCCTCTGCGGAGAGCAGCACCCTGACAGGGTACGTGCCCGCAATGTCCACCCACGCGTGCAGCGGGGTGACATACACCGGCGTCTCCCCGCCCCGGCTGCGCAGCAGCCCGGGCTCGCCGTCGACCATGGTGGCGAAGACGTCCGTGCAGACGTCGACGACGGCGTCGGGGCCGGCCCTCACGCGCGTTCTCCGTGTCCGGTCAGGCCGAGGAGCGTGAGCTTGTCCCGCAGCTGCTCGGCCGTGAAGGGCTTCGTCAAGTACTCGTGGGCACCCGCGGCGAGGGCGCGGACCACCTGATGGTGCTCGCTCTCCGAGGTGATCATCATCATGGTCACGTCGCGCCACTCCCGCCGGGCCCGGATGGCGCCGACCAGCGCCAGGCCGTCCATCACCGGCATGTTCCAGTCGATGCAGATCAGGTCGAAACCGTCCGCGCCCCCGACACCGTGGGTCTCGAGCAGCTCCAGCGCCTCGTGGCCGTGCCCCGCCTCGGCCGTGGCCAGGCCGTGCTCCGCGAGCATGCCCGTGATGATGCGACGCATCGCGCGGGAGTCGTCCGTCACCAGCGCCCTCATCTGGCACCTCCGATCGGTTGGTAGATGGATGTGCCCCGGATCGGCACGCGTTCCCACGCCTCGTCGACGCCGAGGGGCGTCTCCGCGGCGCCCAGCACGAGGAAGCCGCCGGGTGCGAGGCGCTCGCGGACGCGGCCGAGAACCAGGGCCCGGTTGGGCAGGTCGAAGTACATGAGCACGTGGCGCAGGAAGACGACGTCGAAGGTCTGCGGCAGGCTCGTCGCGCCCCCGAGGAGGTTGTGCCGGCGGAAGTCGACCCGGGCGCGGACCTCGTCACGGACCCGCCAGCCGCCGTCGGCGCGGCGGAAGTAGCGAGCACGCGCCTGGCGGGGCAGCCCGCGGCTGACCTCGAGCGCGTCGTACCGTCCGGCCTGCGCGCGCTCGAGCACCGCGCTCGAGATGTCGGTGGCCAGGAGGGAGAAGGTCGAGACGCCGGCGTCCAGCAGGACCATCGCGAGGGAGTAGGGCTCCTGACCGGTCGAGCACCCGGCCGACCACAGGCGCGGACCGCCGGCGCGCGCGGGCAGCGTCGGCAGCAGCGCCGTCGGCACGACGGCGAACGGCTCGCCGTCGCGGAACCACGAGGTCTCGGTCGTGACCATCGCCTCGACCACCCGCTCCTGCTGCGCCTCGTCCTTGCGCTCACGCAGCAGGTCGATGTACGCCTCCACCGCGCGCCTGCCGCGGATGCCCTCGGCGCGGGCGAGAGGGGCGAGCCGGGCCCTCACGAGGTACTCCTTGCCGTCGAGCTCGACGGCGCTCGCGCGGCGCACGAGCTCGGCCACGTAGTCGACGGAGCGCGCGGGGAGGCTCACCGTGCCGTCACCTCGACCGGTGCCCCGGCGCGGGCGATGCCTTGGGCGAGGTTCTCGAGCGAGAGCACCTGGTGCGCCAGGCCCGCGCCGGCGACGGCGCCGGGCATCCCCCACACGACGGAGCTGGACGCGTCCTGGACGTGGACGGTGCCGCCCGCGGCCACGACCGCCCCGGCGCCCTCGCGCCCGTCCAAGCCCATGCCGGTCAGCACGACGGCGTGCACCGCGGCGCCGAAGGTGGCGGCCGCGGAGCGGAAGAGGACGTCCACCGAGGGGCGGTAGAAGTTCACCGGCGGGTCCTCGGTGACGACGGCGCGCGGGACGCCGCCGCCGGGCGCGACGACAAGGTGGCGGTCCCCGGGCGCGATGTAGGCGTGCCCGGGTTCGAGCGGCCCGGTCGTCGCCTCCCGCACGGTCGTCGGGCCGATCCGGTCGAGCCGGCCGGCGAGCTGCCGGGTGAAGACGGGCGGCATGTGCTGGACGATGAGGATCGGCACCGCGGGCGGCTCGCCCAGCGACCGGAAGAGGCGCGCCAGGGCCTCGGGGCCGCCCGTCGACGAGCCGACGACGACCATGCGTGCGGGGACCACGAGCGGCCGGGCGGCGGCCCGGACGAGGGCCGGCCTGGTCAGCGCCTCCGGGGCCGCCCTCGTCCCGCCGAGGGCGTGGATGCGCGGGAGGAGGTCACCCGTGAGCTGGCGCAGCGACTCGTTCAGGCTGGTGGTGCCGGAGGGCTTGGTGACGTAGTCCGAGGCCCCGGCGGCCAGCGCGTCGAGCGTCGCCGACGCGCCCTGCTCGGTCAGGGTCGAGAGCATGATGACCGGCACGCGGATCCCGGCGGCTCGCAGCGCGCGCACCGCCGCGATGCCGTCGAGCTCGGGCATCTCGACGTCCATGGTGACCACGTCCGGGAGCAGCTCGACCACCATCGCGAGCGCGCGGCGCCCGTCCGAGGCCGTGCCCACCACCTCGATGTCCCGGTCCCTGCCGAGCGCACCGGTGATGAGACGGCGCACGACGGCGGAGTCGTCGACGACGAGCACGCGCACCTTGCGCGCGTCGCCTTCGCCGTCGCCCGCGCCGAGGGCGCCGTCCCGGGTGAGCATCAGTACCGGAACTGCTCGACCCGCGCGCGCATGTCGCTGGACATGCGGGCAAGCTCGTCGATCGAGAGGTTCATCTGGGTGAGCGCGCCGTAGCTCAGCGCCGTGGTCTGGGCGACGTGCGCGATGTTGGTGGCGATGTTCATCGACCCGTCGGCCACCTCCTCCACCCCGCGGAGCATCTCGTTCGTGGTGGCGGTCTGCTCCTCGACGGCCGAGGCGATGGTGAGCTGGTAGTTGCTGATGGACGCGACGATCGCGGAGATCTCTCCGATGGCCTCGACGGCGCCCGCGGAGTCCGCCTGGATGGCCTGCACCCGGCGGGCGATGTCCTCCGTGGCGCGGGCGGTCTCGCGGGCCAGCTCCTTGACCTCGCTGGCGACCACGGCGAAGCCCTTGCCCGCCTCCCCGGCACGCGCCGCCTCGATGGTGGCGTTCAGCGCGAGGAGGTTGGTCTGCTCGGCGATCGTGGTGATGACACGGACCACGTTGCCGATCTCCTGGGAGGAGGCCCCGAGCTTCGTGACGGTCGCGTTCGTGGAGGCGGCGACCTCGGTGGCGCGGGTGGCGACGTCGGCCGCCTCGTTGGCGTTCGTGGCGATCTCCCGGATGGAGGCGCCCATCTGCTCGGCGCCCGCGGCGACCGCCTGGACGTTGTGGGACACCTGCTCGGCGGCGGCCGCCGCGGCGCCGGCCTGCTCGGTGGTCTCCTCGGAGCCGCTGGCGAACTGCGTGCCGGCGGCGGAGAGCGCCTGCGACGCGGCCGCCACCGAGCTGGCCGTGCCCGCGACCTCGGCGACGAGCACGCGCAGGCTGGCCTGCGCCTTGGCCAGCGACCTGGCCATCCGCCCGACCTCGTCCCGGCCCGAGACGTCGGCGGGCACGGTGAGGTTGCCCTCCGCCAGTGCGGCGACGGAGCGGCCGACCTTCTCCAGCGACCCGCGGATGGACTGGCCCAGCCGGTACGCGGCGAAGAGGGCCGCGACGAGGGCCAGGGTCGAGGTCGACAGGAGGATGAGCATCCCGCGCTCGGTCCGTGCGTGCGCCTGCGCGGAGACGTTGTCGACCCACGTGTCGACCTCGACGCTGGCCGCGTCGAGCGCCGCGGTGTACCGCTCCGCGAGCTCTTCGCTCTTCCCCTCGGCGATGCGCGAGTAGATCTCCCGCAGGCCGTTCGGCACCAGGGTCTCGTCGCGCAGCACGCTCCACTCCGCCCACGCGGCGTGGAACTCCTGCCAGTGGGGGGAGTCGGCCGAGCCGGAGGCGTCGTAGGCGGCGATGGCCCGTTCGATCCCGGTGGTGACCGACGCCAGCTCGGCGACGAGCTCCTCCTCGGCCTGAAAGTTCGTCTGGGCTTCGATCTTCGCGACGAGGAGCTGGGACTTCAGTGCACCCGTCTCGATGGTGTTGCGAGTCTCGACGACCTCCCGCTGGACGGCGGCGAGCTCGCCCGTATCGCTGGCCATCGTCCGCATCACCGCGGTGGCGTAGAGCGCCGTGCCCACCACCACCACGGCGAGGAGGACGACGATCGTGAAGATGCGGGTCCGGATCGAGGTGAAGCGCAGACGGGTGCGCCGGGCGCGCGGCGGCCGGGTGCGGGCCCGTGCGGCGCGGGGCGCGCGCCGAGGGGGCGTGTCGTCGGACGCGGTCGCCGTGTCGGCCGCCGCACCCTCGCCCGCCACACCCTCGCTCGCCTCGCCGTCGACCGCCGGCACCCGGCCGGCGGGGCTGTCCGACCGGCCGGCGGGTCCGGGGCGGTCTGACAAGCCGGCGAGACCAGGGAGGGCCGCCCGGCCGGCGAGGTCGGGGCTCGTGGGAGTGCCCGGTCCACCCGGCGTCGCACCGCTGACCGGCATGCCGGCACCGCCCGGGGTGGCCGCACGCCCGCCGTCGCCCAGGGCCGTCCACGGGTGGGCCGGGACGATCCGGTCCCACGCCGGCGTAGTCGGCGTCGCGGCCGACGGCGCGGCCGACGTCGCGCCGGGGTCGGCCGGGTCGGTGCGGTCCTGGGCCTTCATGCGGGAGCTCCTTCGTGCTGCGGGGAAGTGGGTGCGGGCGCAGTCAGGGCGGCCAGGTCCAGGACCAGGAGCAGGCCCTGCGGCAGGGGGACCGCGCCGGTGATGTAGGTGCGCAGTGACGGGTGGAGCGTGCGGGGCGCCGCCTTGACCTGGTCCGGGTCGACGTCGACGACGTCCCCGACCTCGTCGACGAGCAGGCCGACCGTCTCCCCGTTCGCCTCGGCGACGATGAGCATCGGGCGCAGCTCCGCGGGCCGGGGCGGCAGCTGGAGGCGCCGGCGGGGGTCGATGCGCATGACGATCTGGCCGCGGAGGTTCGCCAGGCCGTCGACCTCCGGCGGGGCGAGCGGGACGGGCGTGCGGCGCGGTGCGCGCACGGCCTCGCGGACGCTGGCCACGTCCACGCCGTACCGGTTCCCACCCACGGTGAACGTCACGAGCTGGGTCATGACCCCACCAGCTCACGGACGGCGTCAACCAGGGGGTCGCCGTCCTCGCCGTAGAACCCCGGGGTGACGGAACGGACCAGCGCGTCGCCGTCGAGCAGCCCGGTGACGTGCTCGTCCAGGACGGTGGAGCCGATGAGCCCCGTGTCCTCGATGGCGCTGTGGCGGCCCTCGTCGTCCGCGACGATGTCGAGGATCTCGTTCACGACCATGGCCACGCTGCGGTCGTCGTGGTGGTACACGACGACCAGCAGCTCGGCGGGATCGGGGGCGTCGGCCACGCCGAGCACGCGGTCCAGCCGGACCAGGGGCACGATGACGCCGCGCAGCTGGACGACCTCGTGCCGGCCCACCCGTTCCACCCGGGTGGCGGCGATCCGCTCGATGCGGCTGACCGAGGAGATCGGGACGGCCACCCGCCGCCCGTCGCCGACGGCCAGCACGAGGACCCGCCGGGCCTCGGGGGCCGCCGGCTCCGGCACGGCCACCGGGGGCGCGACGCCCAGGACCGCGTGGGAGCGCCGGGCGACGGCCCGGGGATCCAGGAGCAGGGCCACCCGCCCGTCGCCGAGCACCGTCGCGCCGTTGTACGCGCCGACCTGCCGCAGCCGCTCGGGCAGGGGCGTCACGACGATCTCGACCGTGTCCAGGACGCGGTCGACGAGGAGGCCGAACCGGCGCCCGTGGGCCTTGAGCACCACGATGGTGCGGGCGCCCGCGCCGCCGCCGAGCCCGAGGAACCGGTCCAGCGCCACCAGGGGCAGCAGCTCGCCGCGGAGTCGGTACACCGGCGCGGGGCCGACGTGCTCGATCTCCTCTCCGTCGTCGAGCGCGATGAGCTCACGCAGCGCGGCCTGCGGCAGCGCGAAGGTCTGGTCGGCCGTCTCCACCGTGAGCACCGGCAGGATCGCCAGCGTCAGGGGGATCCGCAGGTGCCACGTGGTGCCCTCGCCGACCGTCGAGTCGAAGTCCACCGTCCCGCCGACGGCCTCGACCTTCGTGCGCACCACGTCCATCCCGACGCCGCGCCCGGAGACCCGGGAGACGCTCTCGGCCGTGGTGAAGCCCGGGAGGAACAGGAGCTGGAGGATCTCCGCCCGCGTCATCGTCTGGAGCTGCTCCGCGGTCCGCAGGCCGCGCTCGATCGCCCTGGCGGCGACCTTGGCCGGGTCGATGCCCCGGCCGTCGTCCCGGACCTCGATGACGACGTGCCCGCCGGCGTGCAGCGCCTGGAGCGCGACCGTGCCGAAGGGTGCCTTGCCGGCGGCCATGCGCTCGACGGCGGGCTCGATGCCGTGGTCGACGGCGTTGCGCACCAGGTGCGTGAGCGGGTCCTTGACGGCCTCGAGGAGCGTGCGGTCCGCCTCCGTGCTCCCGCCGACCATGCTCAGGTGCACCTGCCGCTTGCACTCCTCCGCGAGGGTGCGCACCAGGCGGGGCATCGACGAGAAGATCTGGTCGACGGGCTGCATGCGGGCCCGGAGCACGCCCCCCTGCAGCTCGCCGGTGAGCAGGCTCAGGCGCTGAGCGGCCCGCGTCAGCACGGAGTCGTCGCCCGCGTCGGCGATCCGCCCGATCGTGTTGCGTAGCACCACGAGCTCGCCGACCTCCTGCATGAGGTGGTCGAGGAGGTCCACGCGCACCCGGATGGTGCTGTCCGCCGGGCGCGCGGGCGCCGGCCCGGGGCCGGGCTGCGCCGACGCGGAGTCCGCCGCGGTCGCCGAGCCCTGGGTTGGGGCGCCGGGGACCGGTTCGGTATCGACGTCGTCGTCGGGGTCGTCGTCGGGGTCGTCGTCGAGGTCGTCGTCGAGGTCGTCGTCGGGGGCGTCGTCATCGTCGGCGTCGTCCGAGACCGTTCCGCGCGGCTCGGGCGCCGGCGCGTGCGGCCGGTCGGCGCGTTCGGCGGAGGGCCGCTCCGCCGTCGTCGACGCGGCGGGCGAACGCGTCGCCGATCCCGCTGACGGCCGCTCCGCCGTCGTCCCGGCGGCGGAAGGCTGTCCGGCGCCCGACCCGTCGCGGTGAGCCTCGAGCGTCGCCACGACCGGTTCGACGTCGACTGCGGCGTCGCCACCGTCCGACTCGATGGCCGCGAGGATGGCGCGGACCGTGTCGACCAGGGCGAGCAGGACGTCGGTGGTGGGGCCGTCGAGGAGACGGCGGCCCTCGCGCAGGTCGACGAGGAGGCCCTCCCCCGTGTGCGTCAGCCGCTCGAGGTTGCCGAACGCGAGGAACCCGCTCGTGCCCTTGATGGTGTGGATGGTCCGGAAGATGCGGCTCAGGAGCTCGCGCGAGCCGGGGTCGTCCTCGAGCGCCACGAGGTCCTGGTCGAGCTGGTCGAGGTTCTCGTAGCTCTCGACCAGGAACTCCTGGACGATCTCATCGATGTCGTCCAACCCACACCTCCTCGCGCGCCGACAGAAGGGATGCCTCCCACTGTGCTGACATCGGCCGCGAGCGCGACGAAATGAGCGATCGCCTGTACCAGCGTGACTGGACGTGCACAAGTGGTAGGGGTGGCGTGTCATCACCGCAACCCTGCGGCGAATGATGTGCTCCGAGTAGAAACCTCGGTCATAGCCTGAGGGAAGTACTCCGGAGGAGGCGGCGCGGACCCGAACGTGTCAGTGGGGCGGCGGGCCGCGCGGTGTCGGTCGGCTGCGGTGTCAGCCGGCGGGCGTGTCGCGGGGTGCGGTGAGCGCGCGCAGGGCGGCTACGGCGGCGTCGTCGGCCGCGCTAGCCTCGCGGTTGGCCTCCTCGACCGCCCGCCGGACCTCCGCCCGGTTGACGGTGACGCTGCGCGGCGCGGCGATGCCGAGGCGCACGGTGTCGTTGCGGACCTCGACAACGGTCAGGACGATGTCCTCACCGATGACGATCTGCTCGCCCACGCGTCGACTCAGCACCAGCACGCCGACGACACTACCGGGCGGGCGGGGGCCCGGACGCCGGTGAACCGCCGGCCGGGCGGGCGCGGGCCTCGTCGAGGAGGCACGCCCACACGATCCCGGTGGCCGGGAGCCCGTCCAGCCAGCCCACGGGCACGCCGAGGTCGAGGAGCGCCCCGGGGTGGCGCGCCTGCCAGGCCCGCTGCCCCGCGAGGGCGTCGACCCGGCCCGCCGCGAGCGTCGCCAGCTGCTCGGCGAGGTCGCCGGGCGAGCGCCGGGCGTCGACGGCGGCCCATACCTGGTCCGGGTCGAGGGCGGCGACCAGGCTCTCCGCCAGGCGCCGCTCGCCGCGGCTGGTGCCTACGCCGACGGCGACGAGCAGCGCCGTCCCCGCGCTCGCGCTCTCCTCCCGGAGGCGGGCGGCGCGCCGCGGGCTCGTCAGGCGCACGCCGGCGCCCGGCATGGTGGCCTCCGCGCCCGCGAGGACCAGCTGGAAGGGGTGCTCGCGCTCGCGCACGAGCATCTGGGCGCAGGTCTCGAGCACCTCGTCGGCCTCGCCGACGACGACCACCACCTTGCCCGGGCGCAGGGCCGGGGCGAGCGGCCGCGGCAGGCGGTCGGCCAGGGCCAGGAGGGCCGCGCTCACGTCCGCGGTGGCCGGCACCAGCCTGCCGGGCACGCCGAGGTCGCGCAGCAGCGCGGGCGCGGACGTCCGCGAGCGGTCGGCGCGGCCAGGCGCCCCCGGGGCCGTGGCGGGCTCAAACGCCGCGACGCCACCGCCCGGCCCGGTGGAACCCGAGACGGCCGCAGACGCGGCGGCCGTGCCCGTCTCCTCAGCTTGCGCGGGCTGAGGTGTCGGGCTCCCGGCCGAGCCGGGCGTGGGCGCCGAGGCCGCGCTGGGGGTGAGTGGCACCCAGCTCGGCGCGCCGACGCCGTCGCCGCTCTCGGCCGCCGCCAGGAGCGCCGCCAGGCCGGCCACCCCCGCAGGGCCGGCCACGCCCGCAGGGCGGTCGGCGCCGCCCGGGGGCAGCGCGCCCGCGGGACGCCCCACGCCGGCGCCCGGGAGGCGCACGGAGTCGCCCGACGCCGTGCCCGCGCGACCGGCTGCGCCCGGCGAGGCGCCGTCGTCGTCCGCCGCCAGCCCGGGCACGTCCACGGTGACCTCGTAGTGGGACCGGGCGAACGGGCCGAGGCCGCGGCGCACCCGCTCGGCCCGGACCACCCGGCCGCCGAGCTCGCGGGCGCGCTCGAGCAGCGGGTCGAGCTCGTCCCCGTCAAGCAGCAATTGCGTTTCCGACACCCACGACCCCGACCGTATCGATCGTCAGCGTGGTCCCGGCGACCTCGCTGTAGGAGAGCACCGGCAGCCGCGGCACGGCCAGCGCCACGAGGCGGCGCAGCGCCGGGCGGATCGCCGGGGCGCACACCAGCACCACCTGCTTGCCGCTCGCCTCCGCCGCCGTGACCTGCGTGTTCACCGACGCGAGCAGCTGCTCGACCCGGTCCTGCGGGAGGGAGAGCTGGGTGCCCTGCTCGCCGGCCCGCAGGCTCTCGAGGAGCATCTGCTCGGTGGCCGGGTCGATGGTGAGCACGCGCAGCACGCCGTCGGCCGCGTTGCGGTCCACGATGGTGTCCCCCAGCGCCACCCGCGTCGCCTCCACCAGCCCCTCCGGCTCGGTGGAGACCTTCGCGCGCAGCGTGAGGGCCTCGTAGATGCGGGCGAGGTCGAGGACCGGGACCTGCTCGGCGAGCAGGCCCTGCAGGACCCGCTGGACCTCCCCGAGGGTGAGCAGGGCGGGCACGAGCTCCTCGACCACGGAGGGGTTCGTCTGCTTGAGCCCCTCGTTGAGCACGCGCACGTCCTCCCGGCCGAGCAGCCGCGGGGCGTGCGCGCTGACGAGCGAGGACAGGTGCGTGATGATCACCGAGGTCCGGTCCACCACGGTGGCCCCGGCCATCTCGGCGCTGTGGCGCAGCTCGGCGGGGATCCACTTGCCCGGCAGGCCGAAGACGGGCTCGTTGACGAGCGTGCCGGGCAGGTTCTCCAGCCCGTCGCCGAGGGCGAGCATCCGGCCCGACGGCGCCTGCCCGCGGGCTACCTCGACGCCGGACATGCGCACCACGTAGGTCGCGGTGGGCAGGTCGACGGAGTCGCGGGTGCGCACCGGCGGGAGGACGAAGCCCATCTCGAGCGCCGTCTTGCGGCGCAGCGCCCGAACACGGGCGAGGAGGTCCTGGTCGGCGGAGCCGCCCACGAGGTCGACGAGGTCGGGCGCGAGGAGGATCTCCAGCGCGTGGACGCGCATCTGCTCCAGGAGCTGCTCGGTGGTCTCGGTCGCCGGCTGCAGGGCGTTCTCGGCCGGCGGCGCGGCGTCCTGCTCGGCCTGGGCGTCGGACTTGCTCACCCGCTGCGCGAGGAGCAGCAGCAGGGCGCCGACCACCATGAACGGCAGCTTGGGGATCCCCGGGATGATCGCCATGGCGACGGCGGCCCCGCCGGAGATCGCCAGCGCGTTCTTCGACTGCATGAGCTGGGTGGAGGCGGCCGAGCCCATGTCCGACTCCGCCGTCGCCCGGGTGACGACCAGGCCGGTCGCGACGGACATGAGCAGCGCCGGGATCTGGGTGACCAGGCCGTCGCCGACGGTGAGGATCGCGTAGGTCTCGATCGACTCCGCGGCGGACATCTTGTGGGTGACCATGCCGATGATGAAGCCACCGACGAGGTTGATGATCGTGATGATGATGCCGGCGATGGCGTCGCCCTTGACGAACTTCGACGCGCCGTCCATGGCGCCGTGGAAGTCGGCCTCGGCGGCCACGTCGGCGCGCCGCTGGCGCGCCTGGTGCTCGTCGATGAGTCCGGCGTTGAGGTCGGCGTCGATGGCCATCTGCTTGCCGGGCATGGCGTCGAGGGTGAAGCGGGCGCTGACCTCGGCCGCGCGGCCGGCGCCGTTGGTGATGACGGCGAACTGGATGATGACGAGGATCAGGAAGATCACGAGGCCGATGACGAGGGAGCCGCCGACGACGAAGTGGCCGAACGCGTTGATGACCTCCCCGGCGTACCCGTCGCGCAGCACCAGGCGGGTCGAGGCGACGTTCAGGCCGAGGCGGAACAGGGTCGCGATGAGCACCAGCGAGGGGAAGATCGAGAAGTCCAGCGGGCGCTTGATGTACATGGTCGTGAGCAGCACCAGCACCGAGAAGGTGATGTTCACGGCGATGAGGACGTCGAGGAGCGGCGCGGGCATCGGCACCACGAGCAGCATCACGATGCCGACCACGCCGATGGGCGCGCCGACCCGGGAGAACGTGCCGTTCTTCATGAGCGGTCCTTTCTGGGCTGCGGGACCCGGTGCGTGCCGGCGGCGCTGCCGCGCCGGCGCAGGGACATGACGAACGCGAGGACCCGGGCGACGGCCTCGTACAGGTTTTCGGGCACTTCCTGACCGATGTCGCACGCCGCATGCAGCGTACGGGCCAGGCCGATGTCCTGGACGACGGCGACGTGGTGCTGGCCCGCCCGCTCGCGGATCCGCGCGGCCACGTGCCCCTGCCCCTTGGCCACCACGCGCGGGGCGCCCTCCCCCGGCTGGTAGCGCAGGGCGACGGCGATGTGGGTGGGGTTGACGATGACGACGTCGGCGTCCGCGACGGCCGCCATCATGCGGTTGCGGCTCATGGCCAGCTGCCTGGAGCGGATGGCGCCCTTGATCTCCGGGTTGCCCTCGGAGGACTTGTTCTCCTCCTTGACCTCCTGCTTGGACATCCGGGTCTGCTTGCGGTTGCGGCGCATGACGACGACGACGTCCGCGACGGCGAGCGCGAGGCCCGCGACGACGGCCCAGATGATCAGGGCGTTCATCCGGGACTGGACCTCGCCGACGAGCTGGGCGACGGAGACCTGCCCCGAGGTGATCACCAGGGGGACCATCCCGGCGATGGCGAGGTAGAGCACGGTCCCCACGACGGCGGTCTTGAGCGCCGCCTTGGCGCCCTGCCACCAGGCCTGGAGGCCGAAGACCCGCTTGATGCCCTTGACCAGGTTGAAGTTGGTGAACTTCGGCTTGAGGCGCTTCATGGAGGGATGCACCCCGCCCTGCGCGGCCGAGCCGATGATCGCGGCGATCGCGGCGACGGCCAGGACCGGGGTGAGGGTGGGCAGCAGGGAGTCGAACCCGTCGGTGAGGGCCTGGACCGCCGTCGCCGTCTCGGGGGCCTCGACCGCGCTGGCGACCATGGCGAGCTGCCCGCGGGCGGCCTCCGCGCCCGCGGAGATGACCGCCGGCAGGGCCAGCGCGACGGCGGCCACGCCCAGCCAGGCCGAGAGGTCCTGGGAGCGGCCGAGCCCGCCGTCGGCGCGGACCTTCTTCATCCGCTGCGGCGTGGCCTTCTCGGTCTTCTCACCCGCCGAGGAGCTCATCCGGTCGCCTCCGCCAGCCGGCCGAGCGCCGACTCGGCCAGCGCGGAGATCACGCGCGGCAGGGCGATGAGCGCGAACGTGCCCAGGAACAAGGTGATGAGGATCTTCAGCGGGAAGCCGAGCGCGAACGCGTTCAGCGCCGGGGCCACCCGGGTGAGCAGGCCGAGGCCGACGTCGGCGAGGAAGAGGACCGCGATGAGCGGGCCGGCGATCTGCAGCGCCGCGAGGAACATCTGGCCCAGCGCCACGGTCATCGTGTCGGCCAGCGCCCCGAGGTCGAGGGTGGCGCCCAGCGGCAGGGCGTCGAAGGTGCGGGCGAGGCCGCCGATGACGAGCTGGTAGCCGTCGGAGACGAAGAGCAGCACGGTCGCGGTGAACGCGTAGAGCTGGGCGAGGGGGCCGCCGGACATGAGCGTCATCGGGTTGAAGGCCATGCCCATCTGGAAGCCGCCGAACAGGTCGATGAGCTGCCCGGCGGACTGGACCGCCCCGAAGACGAGCGCGACGAGCACGCCCAGGCCCCCGCCGATGAGGGCCTCGCTGAGGAGCTGGCCGAGGAACGCGCCGGTGGTGAGGCTGGCGGCGGGCAGCGCGGGCGAGAGCGCGAACGCGATCGCCACGCCGAGCATCGCCTTGACCGGGCCGGGGATCGCGCCGTGGGAGAACGGCGGGGCCAGGACGAGGAAGACCGTCACCCGCACCGCGGCCAGCAGCAGCGGCTCGAGCTCACGCACCAGGTCCATCTCAGCCGGCCAGCAGCTCGGGGATGCGGTCGAAGAGGGTGTGGGTGGTCATCACGAGCTCGGAGATCATCCAGTTCCCGCACACCAGGAGCGCGACGGCGACGGCGATCGCCTTGGGCACGAAGCTGAGGGTGACCTCCTGGATCTGGGTGACCGACTGCAGGAGGGAGATGGCGAAACCGACGACGAGCGCGGTGATCAGCGCCGGGGCGGCGAGCTTGGCGGCGAGCCCGAGGGCGACCGCGCCGATGTCCAGGACGGCGTTGGTGTCCATCAGTAGCTCCCCACCAGGGTCGTGACGATCAGGCCCCAGCCGTCGACGAGGACGAACAGCAGGATCTTGAAGGGCAGGGAGATCATCACCGGCGGCAGCATCATCATGCCCATGCTCATCAGGACGGCCGAGACCACCAGGTCGATGACCAGGAACGGCACGAAGATGACGAACCCGATGATGAACGCGGCGCGGAGCTCGGAGAGCATGAACGCCGGGATGAGGGTCTGCATCGGCACCACGTCCGGGCTGGCCGGGTTGGGCAGCTCGGCGGCGCGGGTGAGCAGCGCGATGTCCTCCTCGCGGGTCTGGCCGAGCATGAAGCCCCGCAGCGGGGCCTCGGCGGCGCCGAGGGCGGCGGTGAAGTCCATGTCCCCCGCGAGGTAGGGCTGCACGGCCGCGGTGTTCACGTCCCCCAGCACCGGGGCCATGATGAAGATCGACAGGAACAGCGCCAGCCCGGCGAGCGCCTGGTTGGGCGGGACGCCCTGCAGGCCCAGCGCGTTCCGGGTCAGCGCGAGGACGACGAAGATCTTCGTGAAGCTCGTCATCATCAGCAGCAGCGACGGCGCCACCGAGAGCAGCGTGATGCCCAGCAGCACCACCAGCGACGTGGACGGCGGGGTCTCCTCCCCGCCGAGGTCGATGGTGATCTGCGGCAGGGTCGGGTCCTGCGGCCGGGTCGGGTCCGTGGGGGCGGCGTGCGCGCCGGTGGCGCTCAGCACCAGCCAGAGGGCGGCGACGGCGAGCACGAGCGCGGCCAGGACGAGGGCGCGGCGCAGCGCCGGACGGGCGGCGTGGGCGGTCCCCGGACGGGACGCGTGGGCGGTCCCCGGGGACCGGGACGGCGGCGAGGCGGGGGCGCCGAGAGCCGGCGCCGCTGGGGCTTGGAGGACGCTCACCGCGTCGTCCGCTGCTGCAGCGCGGCCCACGTGCGGGTCCACGTGGCCTTGTCGAGCATCGAGCCCGCGAGCGGGCTCGACGACGACGCCGGCGGGGCGATGCGCCGCCGGGCCCGGTGGCGCGGGACCTCCTCCGAGGCCAGGAGGTCCGCGAAGGAGCGGGCCGGCGCCGGCGGCGTGGCCGGAGCGTGGCTCCCGGGCGTCCGGGTCCCGGGCACCAGGCCGCCGGCCGCGCGCAGCCCGTCGGGCGGCGTGGGCCGGCCGGTGGACCGGAATCGGGGGGCGCCCACGGGACCGGCCCCGCCGGGACCGTAGGGCGTGGTGACCTCGCCCGTGGCCGGGCCGTACGGCGTGGCGACCTCGCCCGCGGCGGGATCGTCGTCGGACGGGAGCCTGGTTCCGTCGTCGTCGAGCTCGGTGATCAGCTGCACGCCGGTCTCGCTCACGCCCACGAGGAGCAGGCGGCCGCCGACCTCGACGACCGCCATCCCGGAGCGCCGGCCGAGGCTCTGGCGCCCGAGGACCGTGATGGGCACCCGGCGGGTGGCGCCGGCGCGGCCGTTCAGCTGCCGGGCGACGAACCAGAGGATGACCAGGACGAGTGCGAGGGAGAGGGCGACGCGCAGCCCCAGCATCAGGGCGTCGGCCACTACCCGAGGTTCTCGGTGCCGGGGACGATCTCCGTGATCCGCACGGCGTACTCGTCGTCGACCACGACCACCTCACCGCGGGCGACGAGCCGCCCGTTGACCATGACGTCCGCGGGGCTGCCGGCGGAGCGGTCGAGCTCGAGGACGGAGCCCGGCGTGAGCTCCAGGACGTCGCGCACGGGCAGGCGGGTGCGCCCGATCTCGGTGGTCAGGGTCATCTCGACGTCGTAGAGCACGCGCATGGCCCCGCTGGGCAGCGGCGTGGCGGACTCCGAGGGGTAGCTCGCGGAGGTGGCGGCCCCCTTCTCGCGGATGCCGAACCAGGCCTGGACGGCGCCGTCGGCCTCGAGGGCGAGCACGGCGATGCCGGGGCCGGTGAGGACCTCGGCCGCGGGCCGGAGCTCGGCGGTGCCCAGCACGCCGGCCCCGAGGGTGTGCGCGGCGGCCTCCAGGGCGGGGCGCAGCGCCTCGGCGAGGGACAGGTTGCCGGCGCCGGCCATCGCGTCGGCCACGGCCTGCTGGGCGACGACGACGAGCTCGGCGCTGGTCTGGCCGACGAAGCTGGCGACCACGGCGGTCGCGTCGGCGCCGGGGCGCTCGCCGTCGCGCGCCGGGCGGGGCACGAGGGCGACCGGGGAGGGCAGCAGGCGGGCGAGCTCCTCCGCCGCGCGCAGGTCGCGGCTGGTGGTGGCGATGGGGTTCATGAGCTCTCCTTGACGTGGACGATCATGCCGGCGAGGCGGGAGCCCTGGGCCCCTGGGGCAGCCTGACCGAGCACCCGGTCCCCGACCACCACGTCGAGCGGCCGGGAGGCGGGGTGGTGGAGCGTGAGGACGTCGCCCACGCGCAGCTGGACGACCTCGCGGGGGTGGACGGTGATGGGGCGGAAGCGCACGGCGACGTCGACCGGGACCCGCTGGACGGCGACCTCGAGGATGCGGCTCTGCCGCTGCTCCTCGGCGATGTCCTCGCGGCTGCGCAGGTCCAGGTGCTCGCCGGCGCGCATGGCGGCGACGAGCCCCTCGGCGGGCACCATGACGGTGGCCGGGACCTCATCGTCGTCGACCCGGAGCACGAGCCGCGCGATGATCACCGGCGTCGACGCCTCCGCCGCCTGGACGAACTCGGGCGTGTACTGGATGTTCTTGAACTCCGCCTCGAGCGCCGTGATCCCGGCGAAGGAGTAGTTCAGGTCCCCCAGGGTGCGGCGCAGGAGCTCGCGGATGAGCTGCTGCTCGATCTCGGTGAGCTCGCGCGTGGGCACGGCGCCCGGGGTGCCGGGGCCGCCAAGCATGTGGTCGATCCACACCAGGGCGGAGTCCAGCGGGAACTGCACCACGCCGCGCCGGCCGGGCTCGACCGAGAACAGCACCATAGTGGTGGTCGTGGGCAGGGACGCGACGTACTCGTCGTAGGAGCGCATCTCCACGCCGGTGACGGACGCGGAGACGGAGACCCGCAGCCGCGCGACGAGCTGGTTGGCCCAGTGCCGGGAGAAGGTCTCGAACGCCATCTCGAGCAGCCGGGCGTGCTCGCGCGCGAGCGTCATGGGTCGCCGGAAGTCGTAGGCCACCGGCGCGCGGGTGGCGCCGGGCACGCTCGAGGAGACCGTCACTCCTGGCCAATCGGCCGGGCGGCGGTCTAGTTGAGGGATAACGGAGGGGGAAGTTCCCCTCTCACTGGGTGACGAAGTCCGTGAGGTAGACGTCCATCACCTGCCCCTCGAACGCCTCGCTCAGCTGGCGCAGCAGCTCGTTCTTCAGCTCGGCGCGGCGCGCGGGGTCGTTGAGCTCGGCGGGATCGCGGCCTGAGAACACCTCGATGGCGATGTCCAGGGCCTTGGCGGTCTGGACCTCCGCCGTCGCCTCCTTGGTCATCTGCATCGTGAAGCCGAAGCGCAGGTAGTGCCCGTCCGTGAGGTTGACGCTGATCGGGTCGATCGGGACGACGATGCCCGGCTCAGGCGCCGCGGGGGTGGCGGCCTCGCCGGCGGGCGGGCGCAGCAGCACGAACGCGACGGCGGCCAGGACGACCACGGCCACCACCGCGAGCAGCCACTTCTTGCGTCGGCGCGGCGGGGCGTCGGCGTCCTTGTCCACGGTCTTCCTCGTACTTCCCTCGGGGGCGGGCGTCCCGGTCACGGAGACCGGTCGCCCGACGGTGCGTTGCAGCTCGGCCATCAGGCCACCTCCAGATCGTCGCTCTCGTCCACGTCAGGCCACTCCCGCCTCGGCGACCACCTGCGGCATGAGCATCCGGACCGCCTCGGGGGCGTCGGAGAGGACGACGACGTCGACGCGGCGGTTCACCGTGAGGGGGTCCTGGCCGGGCGCGTCCACGGGGTGGGCGTCACCCAGCCCGACGGCGGCCATCCGGTCCGCGGGGATCTGCCCTGTCTCGACCATCCGGCGCAGCACCTGCGTGGCCCGGTCGGAGGAGAGCTCCCAGTTGGTGGGGTAGCGGCTGGTCGGGAGGACGTTCGCGTGCCCCTCCACCGACATCGAGTAGGGCGTGGTGACCAGGACCGGGGAGAGGGCGTCGAGGACCTGCAGCGAGACGTCGGTGAGCCCGGCGCTCTCGGCGGAGAAGAAGACGTCCGCGCTGACCAGGCCGATGACCAGGCCGCGCTCGGTGATGACGAAGCTGACGTCGCTGCCCAGCTGCCGGGAGTCCAGGGCCTCCGCGAGGCGGCGCTGGAGCTCGGCGAGCTCGGCGACCTCCTCGCGGGCGGCCTGCAGGTTCCCCGCCTCCTCGGCGCCCTGGACGGGGCCGCCGGACTGGTTGGTCACGTCGGGCGGGTCCGGGACCACGGAGTCCGCGGCGAGGACGCCCGTGCCGCCGTCGAGCACCTTGACGTTGGCGCTGGCCGGCTGGCCGAAGCTGGCCGTGAGGGACTCGCGCAGCGCGAAGAACTTCTGCTGGTCCACCTGGCTGATCGCGAACAGCACGATGAACAGGCACATCATCACCGTGACCATGTCCATGTAGCTGGTGGTCCACCGCTCGGTGTTGACCTCTTCCTCCTCGTGACCGCCGCCGCTGCGGCGCCGCCGGCGGGGCGAGGAGCTCACGCGGCCGCCTCGACGATCTCGCTCGCGGGGACCAGGCTGCGGAGCCGGTCGTTGACCATGCGCGGGTTGGCGCCCGACTGCAGCGCGAGGAGGCCCTCGAGGGTGACCTCCATCTGGGCGCACTCGAGGTCGGAGAGGCGCTTGAGGCGGCTGCCCAGCGGCAGCCAGATCATGTTCGCGGAGAGGATGCCCCACAGGGTCGCGACGAACGCCGCGGCGATGAGCGGGCCCAGCGAGCCGGGCTCGGTGAGGTTCTCGAGCACGTGGACCAGGGAGACGACCGTGCCGATGATGCCGATCGTGGGGGCGTAGCCGCCGAGCGCGTTGAAGAAGCCCGACGCGACCTTGTCCTGGGACCGCTTCGTCTCGATGCGGTCCTCGAGCAGCGTGCGCAGGTCCTCGGGGTCCGTGCCGTCGATGGCGGCGATGAGCCCGCCCTTGAGGAACTCGTCCTCGAGGTCGCGGGTCTCGTCCTCCAGCGCCAGGAGCCCCTCGCGGCGCGCCCGGTCCGCCAGGCCGACGATCGTGGGGATCGTCGCGCCCTGGAGGGGCGCCTTGCTGGTCAGCGCGCGGGGCAGCTGCTTGAAGGAGTGGATCGCGTCCTTGAGCATCCCGCCGGCGAGGCCGGCGCCGATCGTGCCGACGAAGACGAGCAGCATCGGCCCGGGCAGCAGGATCGACGTGAGGTGGGTGCCCTCGAGGGTCATCGCCCCGATCACCGCGGCGAACGCGATGACGAGGCCGAGAATGGTTGCCGGATCCATCTACTCGCCCCGGGGACGCGTCGGGAGGGGGACGATCACGTTGTCACTGGTGTTGTCGCTGGCGTCGCGCAGGCGGTGGACGTGCTCGTCCGAGCCGGACATCTGCAGCGAGCGCGCGACGATGCTGGCGCGGTGGTCCTGAACCATCGAGACGATCTCGTCCAGCGACTCGTTCACGATGTAGCGGGTGCCGTCGAGCAGCACCAGGATCGTGTCCGGCGTGCACTCGATCCGCTCGATCAAGTCAGGGTTGATCGCGAACGGCTGGCCCGTCAGGCGTCTCACGATGATCACGGTCGTTCCATCCTGTGTCTTCGGGCCCGTCCATGAGCCCTGCGCAGGCCCCGTCCATGAGGCCTGCACCCTTTCTGATCGGCCACATGCGGCGGGGAATGAGGGATCGGAGCTGCGTGGTCGCGCGACGCCGCGCCGGACCGTCGGCGCGGGGGCGTGCGGGTGGAGGGCGGATTTGGTATCGCCTCATGGTGCTGACAGGTCAAGTCCCGACGAGGTGCCGCGGGATGAGGCGAACGGTGAGGAATCGCAGGCATATGACCGTCATTTCCTCACCGCAACATGAGACGACGACGGCGCAGCGAACCGCCCCGCACCGGGTTGTCCGGGGGCGGGGCGGCTCGTCGTGGACGAAGGCGGTCAGCTAGCGGCGGGACCACCAGCGCGTGGCGACGGGCTCGACCTCACGCTGCTGCTCCCCCTGCTGGGCGGCGAGCACGACGAGCGTCCCCGTCAGCACCGGGACCGCCCACTGCAGCGCCTTGAGCTGCTTCTGCGCGGCGCTGAGCTTGGTGGACGCGCCGGGGGTCGGCTCCGTCGCACCCAGTCCGCCCTCGTCCGCCTTCTTCGCCACCTTCGTGCCCAGCATCCCGCTGTAGGCGGTCAGACCCGCGGCGAGAACGGTGAGCCCAGCCTTGACCACCGTGTTCGCCCCGGCCTCCGGCTGGGCCATCAACCGCTCCTTGTTGCCGGCGAGCAGGCCCAGGCTGCCGATGACATGGCTGCCGACGGCGGCGGCGTTGACCGGGGCCCACATGCCCCAGCCCGTGGAGGCGAGCGTGAGCCGCTCCTTGGGGTCGGCCGCGTGGGATGCCGCGCCGTTGAGGCCGATCGCCCCCATGAGGGAACCGCCGAACCACGCTCCCAGGCCGAGATCGTGCAGGCTCCGCACAAACGTATTGCGTTCAGACATGAGGCCTCCTTGCGACACGGACAACGGACGTGCCGCCCGCGGTGGTCGCCGGCGACACATGTAGTCTTGCCCGCCCGCGGTGGTCGTGTCGCGTCAGGACTGCGCTGACCTCCCGCCCTCGCACATGAGGATCGCCCGGCTCCAAGCGCTGGGTGCGGGGCGATGCGTCGCCGCGGCGCTGCCCACACGTGGGCCGGGGAACGCCTTCCCATTACGGCACGCGCCGACGGCGTAACCCCCGCACGATGAGGACCACCCCCACGACGGCGACGACCGGCCCCACCACCGCCCACGTCGTCACGCCCGTCATGGCGCTCCCAGCCAGGTAGCCGAGCCCCTGCAAGGTCCAGACGAGGCCGACCGCGAAGACCACCACACCGACGGCAACCTGCACGGGGCTGCGCTTCATGCTCCGGCCCTCCTGAGAGACCTCCCAATCCTGAGTGGCCCACCGCCCGCCCACAAGGGGCTGTCGAGGCGCCGGTCCCGCCACGCTTCTCCAGGCGTCAAAGCCGGCGCGCGGCGTCGTGCTACCCGGCGCGCGGCGTCGTGCTACCGGGCGCGCGGCGCCGTGCTGTCTCCGCGCCCCCCGGCCGCGATGGCGGCGTGCCCGCACGCCGGAAGTCCCCCAGGATGGCACCCATGACCGCGTTGCTGTGGTTGCGCCGTGACCTCCGCCTGCACGACCTGCCGGCGCTGCTCGCAGCGCACGAGGCGGGCGGCGACGTCCTGCCCGTGTTCGTCGCCGACCCGACGCTGCTGGGCTCGGCCGGCCCGGTACGGCCCGCGTACCTGCACGCCGCCCTGGCGGCCGCGCAGGAGTCGTACGACGGCGCGATCGTCATCCGCGCGGGCCGCCCAGAAGCGGTGATCCCGGCGCTGGCGCGAGAGGTCGCCGCCACGAGCGTGCACGTCAACAGGGAGACGACGCCGTACGGCCGACGCCGGGACCGGCGCGTCGAGGGGGCCCTGGGCGACGTGCCGCTCGTGACCACCGGCACGCCCTACGCCCCCGGCCCCGGCGTCGTCCGCAAGGGGGACGGCAGGCCCTTCCAGGTGTTCACCCCCTTCTCGCGCGCCTGGCTCGAGCACGGGTGGCACTCCCCCGCGCCAGTCCTGACGGGCCTTCGCCTGCAGCAGGGGGTGTGTCAGAACCCCTGCCCGGGGAAGGCGACGACCGTCCGTTCGCCGTGGCGCCCAGTGGGGAGGCGGCCGCGCACGCCCGTTGGGAGAAGTTCCTCGACATCAACCCGGAGGATTACGGCCGCGACCGGGACCGGCCAGACCTGAAAAGCACCTCCCAGATGTCCGTCCACCTCAAGTACGGCACGATCCATCCGCGCACGATGCTGGCCGACGTCGCCGCACACCCGGCCGGCCAGTCAGAGGGCGCGCGCCGGTTCGTTGCGGAGCTGTGTTGGCGCGAGTTCTACGCGGACGTGCTGCGGCACCGGCCAAACTCCGCCTGGGGCGACCTGCGTACGGACCTGCGGGAGATGGCCTACGAGGCCCCGGGGGGCGCCGCGGCCGGGCACGTGCGCGCGTGGGAGCAGGGCCCGGACGGGGTTTCCGTTCGTCGACGCCGGGATGCGCCAGTTCCTCGTCGAAGGGTGGGTGCACAACCGGGTCCGCATGGTCGTGGCGAGCTTCCTCGTCAAGGACCTGCACATCTGGCGGCCGCACGGCGGATCGTCGACCACGGCACGGAGCGGGCGGAGGCTCGCGGCGCTATGAAGCTGCGCGGATGTGAGTGGTGAGGCGGCCCACCGTCGAGCTTACCGGCCCCGTCTGCGTTGTGCTCAAACAACAAGAAGGGCTTCTCAGGACAATCCTGCGAAACCCTTCTCGTTGAAGCTGGGAACCCGTTACCGCTTGAGGTTGACCAGCTCCTGGAGCAGTTCGTCGGAGGTGGTGATCACCCGGGAGCCGGCCTGGAAACCACGCTGGGCGATGATGAGATTGGTGAACTCCTGAGAAAGGTCCACGTTGGACATCTCCAGGGCGCCGCTGCCCAAGGAACCGCGGCCACCGACGCCCGCCGCGCCGATCTGCGCCTCACCAGAGTTGACGGTGCTGCGGAACGTCGATCCGCCGGCCTTCTCGAGCCCGGCCGCGTTAGCGAAGTTGCCCAGTGCGATCTGGCCAACCGGCTCCTTGAACCCGTTGGAGAAGGACCCGATGAGGGTGCCGTCTGCGTTCATGCTGAAGGACTGGAGCGTCCCGGCGCCCATGCCGTTCTGACTGGCGGCTTCGATCGTCTCGAGATCGGCATAACCCGTTAGCTTGGAGAAATCGACGGCCACCGTCTTGTAGGTCAGGGCAGCGGTCGGTGCCTTCAACGTGCCATCCGTATTGAAAACGACGGTCGAAAGAACGGCGGGAGGCACGGCCGCGTCCGCAGGATCAGTCACATTCCACTGCGACTCGCCGGCGATTGCGTCAGGCGTCCTTGTGAAGCGCAGATTCAGGCTGGTGGCTTTACCAGCCGCGTCATAGACCTCAATGGAGCGATCAAGCCACGTGGCAGGCGCCGCAGGGGTACCAGTCGTGCCGTCCAGCGCATCGGCAGGCAAGTTGCCGGAGAAGACTGCCTCTGTGGTGGCCTTCGCTGCCATGGTTGTGGAGACCGGCAAAGTGATATTCCCCAGCGGCGCGTTCGCATTTACCACGCCGCCAACTGCCGGCCAGCCCTGAACGAGTGCACCGTTTGAGGTGACAAGCTGGCCGAGGGCATCGAGGGTGAACGCCCCGGCGCGGGTGTAGAGCTGCTCCCCGCCCTGCTCGACGATGAAGAATCCGTCGCCGGTGATCATCATGTCCAGGGCGCGACCGGTCTGCTGGGCGGCGCCGGCCGTGAAGTCGTTCGTGATGGCCGCGACCTGCACTCCGAGACCGACCTGCGCCGGGTTGGTACCGCCCTCTGCGTTCTGAGGCGCCCCGGCGGCCTTGACCACCTGGGACAGAGTGTCCTGGAACTGGGTGCGGGCGGACTTGTACCCGGTGGTGTTGACGTTGGCGATGTTGTTGCCGGTCACGTCGAGCATGGTCTGGTGCGACCTCAGGCTCGAAATGCCGGAGAAGAGCGAGCGGAGCATGGGAAGGTCCCTTCTGGTGGGGCGGGTCAGGCCTGGGTGGTGGCGCCGGACGACGCCGCCTTGGCGGAGGGGTCGGAGGCCGGGTCGGCAGGCTTGCTGACGACACCGGAGATGTAGCTGAGCGACACGGAGGCCGTGCCGATCTTCAGCAGGGGGTCAGTGCCAGTGAGGTCGACGGACTCGACTTGCCCCTTGACGGTGTTGCCGTTGCCGTCGAGGTAGCTGACGTACTGCCCGACGAACGCGGCCGCGGAACTGCGCTGCTGCAGCGCGAAGCTCTGCTGGGCCATGGTGGTCAGCGAGACGAGCTGTTCCATCGTGGACAGCTGCGTGGTCTGCGCCATGAGCTCGGAGGTGTCCATCGGCGAGCTGGGGTCCTGGTACTTCAGCGACGCGACGAGCAGCTCGAGGAACGCGTCCTTGCCGAGCGTCTGCTCGCCGGAGGCGGACTTCGTGGCAGTGGTGTCGGTGGTTGCGCCGACGTTCGCGAAGAAGTTTGATGCGCCGGAGACGGCGGGGACGGACATGATCGCTCCTTACGCGAAGAGGTCGAGGCCGCCGGGACGGCCCGGGACGGTCGGGGTGGTTGACGACGGCGGAGCCTGGCCCGGGCCGTCGGCCCGGGCGTCTTCGGTCCGGGCTTTATCGGGGGCGGCCTGGCGGCTGTTGAGTCCGCCGCCCTGGTTCGACAGTGCGTCGCCGCCGCGGTCCTGGCCGAGCTGGAGGTTGGCGTTCAGCCCCGTTGCAGCCAGATCGCGGCGCAGGTCGGTCATGACGTGGCGCAGCGCCTCGCGCGAGGCGTCGGTGCCGCCGAACAGCTCGATGCGCACCCCCTCGCCATTGATGTGCGCCACGACGCGCACCGGGCCGAGGTGCTCCGGGTCGACGCGGAGCGTGAGGACGTGGTCGCCGGCCGGCGCGGTGCGCAGCCGGGCGAGGGGACCGGTGAGCTGCTCTGTCAGCGGCACGGGAGTGCTGGGCGTGGTGCTGACTAGTGGCGCAGCGGGAGCTGCCGCCGTGACGGCGGGGGTTTGTGCAATGACGGGCAGCGCCGGGGCCGCTGTGCTGGCCGCCGGGCTCGGGGCCGCGACGGCCGGCGACGGCGCGACGCCCTCGGCGGGCGACGCGGCGGTGACATTCGGGTCGAGCGCCGTCGACGGAAGCGCGCTCGCCGCGGCGGCTCCAGTGGCGGCTGCGGCCGCGGCGGTCGCGGTCGTTGTCCCGAGCGCAGACGACGCGCCCTGGCTACCGGCGAGCGGCGTTCGACCAGCGGCCGGGTCGGTGCTGGCTTCGGATCCCGGGGCATCGGTGCCGGGCGTAGCGCGGGGGTCCGCGGCCGGGACGATGGCGCCCCCGGTGGTGGTGGTGGTGGCATCTCCGACTCCGGCGGCGGGGATGCCGACGGCGGTGGCGTTGGCGGCAGCGGTGGCGCTCGGGGCGGCGACCACGGTGGCCTCCGCGTCGGCGGTGGCGCCAGAGCTGACGGTCGCCGGTGCAGCGGCCGAGTCCGTGACCCCGACAGTCTCTGCCGTGGCGGCGCCTGCGTCCGGGGGGTTGGCGGTAACCGGAGCGACCACGGCCGCGAGGACTGCGCCGCCCATCAAGGCGGCCGTCGCCGGCGCGCCGGTCGCCGCTACCTCCCCGCTCGCAAGACCCGTGCCGTCGAGCACGCCGGAGGGGTGAGCAGAATCGAGAGCAGCGGCGTCGGCCGGGTCGGCGGCGTCGCGGCCGAGGCGCTCCCCCGGCTTCGGGGCCGAACCATCGTTGTTCTGCGCAGGTCCGGGACGCACGGGCGAGGGGACGTCGCGATCGTCGCGCGCTGGCCGCGAGGGCTTGCGCTCGCCACGGCCGGCGCGGTCGGTCTCGGCGGCGAGGGTTGCCGCGAAGGCGTCGTCCGTGCCGGGACGGGCGGCGCGGGCGGGTCCGCCGCCGCTACCCGGAGCCGGGGCGGGCACGGGCGGCATCAGGGCGATGCTCATGACAGTCCTCCGGTGGTGAGCTGCAGCGCTAAGCGGACGGGATCGGACAGACCGAGTGCCACGGCGTCGGACGTGGTCCCGGACATGCCGGGCAGGCCCGTCGTGGCCGTGGCCGGAGGCAGCACCCGACGGATCGTGTTGATGTCGGCGTCGGTCTCGAAGAGCTCGCGGATGGAGACCTTCTCCCCCGGCCGCGGGGCGTGCAGGATCTTGTTGTCGCCGAGGTAGATGCCGATGTGCGCGCCGCCCCGGGTGACGATCAGGTCCCCGGGCTGCGCCTGCGCGAGCGAGGGCACCGCGGTGCCGACCGTCATCTGCGCCCGCGCGGTGCGGGGCACGGAGACTCCGATGTCCGCCAGAGCGCGCTGCACGAGCCCGGAGCAGTCCATGCCGGAGGCGCTCTCGCCGCCCCAGACGTAGGGCACGCCGAGGTACTTCGACGCCGACTCCACCAGCGCGGCGCCGGTCCCAGAGGCCGCCGTCGCGCCCACGCCGGACAGTCCCGCCAGCCCGTTCAGCCCAGAGAACCCGGACGTCCCCGAGAGCCCGGACACGCCAGACAGCCCCAGGCCGCCCAGCACCCCCGACGCACCGGACGTGCCGGCGCCGCCGAGCAAGGCCCCGGCCGCATCGGCGGCCACAGCCGAGCTCAGCGCCGTCGCGAACGCGTCACCCGACGCAGCGGAGCGCGGCGAGCTCACGGCCTCGATGCGCGTCTGGATCTCGGCGATCCGGGACTGGATGGCGGCGATGCCGGTCATGAGTCTTCCTTGCGGCGGGTCGCCCGCTGCGTCGCGAGCTCGTCGAGGGTGTGCTGCTCGGCGCGGCCCTCGGCCTGCCGCTGGGCGGCGAGGTGCCGCTCGGCGAGCTTGTCCAGGGTCTTGGTGCGCGCGCGGGCCTGCGACCACTCCCCCTGCGCCTGACCCTCCTGCGCCTGGGCGACCTCGGCCGCGGCCTGCGCGGCGAGCACGGTCGAGCTCATGGCGGCCCGGGCGGCGACGGCGGCCTGGAAGATCAGCGCGCTGCCGCCGTTGCCGAGGTCGCTGCCGGCGAGCTGGGCGCGGGCGTTCTCGGTGCGCTTTTCGGCACGCTGGCGCTGGGCGGTGCTGCGGGCCAGCTCCGCGGCGGCCTGGTCCTCCTGGAGCCGGCGCAGCCGCCGGAGCCCGGCGAGGCGGAACGCGCTCACGCGGTCACCCCCATCGTCGCGACGAGCCGGGCCAGCTGCTCCCACGACTGCGCGGCGGGCACGATGTCGTCCATGCCCTGGCGCAGGAAGGCGTCGATGGCGGCGGCGTGGTTGACGGCGGCGTCCACGCGCGGGTTCGAGCCGGCCACGTACGCGCCGACGTCGAGGAGGTCCTGCGCCTGGCGGCGGGCGGCCAGCACGGTGCGCAGCGTCGTCGCGAGGCGCCGCTGCTCCGACGAGGTCACCCGGGACGCCACCCGGGAGACGGAGGCGACGGCGTCCACGGACGGGAAGTGGCCCTCGACGGCGAGCTTGCGGTCGAGCACCACGTGCCCGTCCAGGATGGAGCGGGCGGCGTCGGCGATGGGCTCGTTGTGATCGTCGCCATCGACGAGGACGGTGTAGATGCCGGTGACCGAGCCCGTGGTCCCGGTCCCGGCGCGCTCGAGCAGCTGGGCGAGCATCGAGAACGTCGACGGCGGGTAGCCGCGGGTGGCGGGCGGCTCGCCGACGGAGAGCCCGATCTCGCGCTGCGCCATCGCCGCGCGGGTCAGGGAGTCCATCATGAGCACGACGTCGGCGCCGGTGTCGCGGAAGTGCTCCGCGATGCGGGTGGCCGTGAACGCCGAGCGCAGCCGCACCACGGGTGGCTCGTCGGAGGTGGCGACGACGACGACGGACCGGGCCAGCCCCTCGGGGCCCAGGTCGTCCTCGAGGAACTCGCGGACCTCACGGCCGCGCTCCCCCACCAGGGCGATGACGTTCACCTGCGCCTCGGTACCCCGCGCGATCATCGACAGCAGCGAGGACTTGCCCACTCCGGAGCCGGCGAACAGGCCAATGCGCTGCCCGCGCCCGACCGTGACGAGCGTGTCCAGCACCCGTACGCCCAGCTCGAGCGGGGTGTCCACCCGGGCGCGGTCCAGCGCGGAGGGGGCGTGCCCGGCCACCGGCACCTGCTCGGTGGCACCCAGCGGCCCCCGCCCGTCGATGGGCCGGCCCAGGCCGTCGAGCACCCGGCCGAGCAGCCCGGGACCCACCGGCACGGTCAGCGGATGACCGCTCGAGCGCACGGGCGCGCCGATGCGCAGCCCGTCCAGGGGCCCCAGCGGCATGCACTTGGCGACCGCCTTGTCCAGGGCCACGACCTCCGCGCCCACGACGTGCCTGCCCCCGTCGATGCCCACGAGGTCCCCGACGGCGCAGGGCAGGCCCGCGATCTCGACGGAGAGCCCGACCACGGAGCGCACCGTGCCGACCCGCTGCGGGGCGGCGGTGGCGAGGGTGCGGGCCCAGGCGGGCGTGGCGGTGAGCACCTAGCGCACCTCCAGCGCCGCGCGGGCGCGCTCGACGGCGGCGCTGATGCGGGCGTCGAGGTAGCCATCGGTGAGGTCGCTGATGGCGTCGCCGCGGGCGAGGGCGGGGTCGGCCGCGAGCTCGACGCCGGCGGGGATGTCCAGCTCGCCCGGGTGGGCCTCGATGAGGGCGCGGACCTGGGCGTGGTCCTCGGGGCTCAGGCGCACGCGCACGACGTCGGCCTCGCCCTGGACGGTCAGGGCCCGCAGCAGGGCCGCGCGGGCGGACGTCTCGCCGGTGGCAAGCTCGACGCCGAGCACGGCCTGGGCGAGCTCGAGGGCGCCGTGGCGCACCTCGGTCAGGGCGGCGTCGACGACGGGCGCCGTGCGCCGGCGCGCCGCGGACGCGGCCTGGGCCAGCGCGGCCAGGGCGGCCTCGGCCTCCGCGGTGCGGTGCTGCGCGCGGGCGGCCTCGGCCGCCGCGACGCGGGCGGCCTCGGCGGCGGCGGCCTGGGTGGCCGCGCGCATGCCCGACGCCCAGCCCGCGGCGTAGCCGGAGGCGTACCCGTCGGCGCTCGCCGCGGAGACGCTCACGGACTCGACGCTCGCGGGGGTGAAGGTGACCGGGCCCGCCGAGGGGGCTGCGCCGTCGGGCAGGCGCGCCGGCACCGCGGAGAGCGAGGCGGGCGCGGCCAGGACGAACCCGGACCGGGCGGCGTCAGGAGACATAGTCGTCCTCGCCGTCGCGGCGGATGACGATCTGGCCGCTCTCCTCGAGCGTGCGGATGGCGTTGACGATCTGCCCGCGGGCCTCCTGCACCTCGGAGAGGCGGATCGGGCCGGACATCGACATCTCCTCGGCGAGGTTCTCCCGGGCCCGCTCGGACAGGTTGCGCCGCGTCTTGTCCGAGACGGTGGTCGGCGCGCCCTTGAGGGCGACGGCGAGGGTGGCGATGTCGACCTGGCGCAGCACGAGCTGCACCGCGCGGTCATCGAGCAGCACGATGTCCTCGAAGGTGAACATCATGCCGCGCACCTGCTCGGCGAGCTCGGAGTCGAGCTCGCCGAGGCTCTCGATGATCTGCTTCTCGGTGCCGGGGTCGGCGCGGTTGAGGATCTCCACCAGGGGCTGCACGCCGCCGACGGCGGTCATGTCGCCTGGGGTCAGGACGTTGGTGGCCTTGCGCTGGATGTTGTCCGCGACGATGGAGACCACCTCCGGGGACGCCCGCTCCATCAGGGCGATGCGGTGGGCGACGTCGGTGCGCAGCGCCGGCTCCAGCCCGGTGAGGATCGCCGAGGCCCGGTCGGGGCGCAGGTGCGCGAGCACGAGCGCCATGGTCTGGGGGTGCTCGCCGGAGATGAGGGACTGGACCTGGCGGGCGTCGGCGTGCTGGAGGAAGTCGAAGGGCTGCCCCGCCATCAGCGTGCTGAGCCGGTCCATGACGCCGGCGGCCTTGTCGGCGCCGAAGGACGCCTCTAGGAGCCGCTGGGCGTACTCGAGGCCGCCGTGGCCGACGGTCGGCTGGCCGGTGGTGACCTGCCGGTGGAACTCGCGCACCACGGAGTCGGCGGTGGTCGCCGGCACGTCGTCCATGCGGACGATCTCCGCAGTGATCTCCTCGACCTCCTGCTGGCTGAGCTCGGCGAGCACCTTGGCGGCCCGCTCGTGCCCGAGCTGGAGGAGCACGACGGCGGCCTTCTGCGCGCTCGTCAGCGTCCCGGCGGCCACGCTCATCGGCGCACCGCCAGCCACTCGCGCAGCTGCTTCGCGACGGCGCGTGGGTCGTCCGCGGCCAGGTCCGCCAGCTCGGCGCGCACGGCGTCGGCGGCGCTGGTGACCTGGGGCACCGGGGCGGGCGCCGCGGGCAGGAACGCGGTCTCGTCCATGGGCAGCTCCTCGCCGATCTGGGTGGCCTCGAGCAGCTGGAGCTCGCGCAGGTCGATCTCCTCGCGCCGCTCACGCCGCGCCCGGCGCACCGCGATTGCGATGAGCAGCACGACGACGAGCACGACGGCGGCGATGATCCCCTGGCGCAGCAGCGCGGCCTGCCGGTCCGCGGCGGCGGCGTCCTCCGCGGCGGCGAGCGCGGCGGCGGCGGCGTCGGCGGCCGAGGTGTCGAACGCCATGCGGGAGACCTCCACGACGTCCCCGCGGGCGACGTCGATACCCGCGGCGGCGGTGACCATCCGCTCGAGGTCGGGCAGGTTGAGCCCGGCGCCGGCCTGGGCGTCCACGACCACGGAGACCGACTGGCGGGCCACCCCGCCGGGGGCCACGTCCGTCTGCTCGGTCACCTTGTTCACCGAGTTGTTCAGCACCTGGTCCTCCTTGGTGTAGCTGCCGTCGGCGCCGTTGCCGTTGGGGACGGCAATGTTGTCCGGGCCCAGGACCCCGCCCACCGCGGCGCCGCCGCCGGTGTACTCCTCTTTGGAGGTGGACTCCGACAGCGGCGGCGCGCCGTTCGCGGGGGTGAACGTCTCGGTGGTGCGGGCGGTGGAGTCGCGGTCGAACTCGGCCTGGACGCTGACCACGGCGTTGCCCGGTCCCACGACCCGGTCGAGCATGCCCTGGACCTGGGCGGCGACGCCGTCCTCGTAGTCGGTGTCTGAGCCGACCGCGCCGTCGGCCCCGGTGGCCGAGAGGACCTTGCCGTCGGCGTCGATGACGGAGACGCCGCCGGGCTCCATGTCCGGGATGGAGGAGGACACGAGGTTGACCACGGCCTCGACCGCGTTGGTGTCCATCGTCTTGCCCTGCTGCAGCTTGACGAAGACGGACGCGGTGGGCGCGACGGCCCGCTCGACGAAGACGCTCTCCTGGGGCAGGGCGAGGTGCACGGTGGAGGCGGCGACGCCGTCGATCGCCCCGATGGTCTTGGCGAGCTCACCCTCGAGGGCGCGCTGGTAGGTGACCTGCTGCTGGAAGTCGGAGCTGGTCATGCCCATGTTGTCGAGGAGGGAGTACCCGTCCTTGGAGGTGGGCAGGCCGGTGGCGGCGAGCGAGATGCGCAGGTCGTAGAGCTGGTCGGCGGGGACCAGGACGGTGCCGCCGCCCTCGGCGAGCTCGTAGGGCACGCCGTCGGCCTGGAGCTGGTCGACGACGGCGCTGGCGTCCTCCGCCGAGAGGTTGGTGAACACCGGGCTCATCGTCGGCTTGGACGCCCACGAGTACAAAGCGGCCCCGCCCAGGACGAGGACGGCCAGGCCGATGGCGACGAGGGTGCGCTGGGGCAGGGAGAACTGGTCCCAGACTGCTTTGAGGCGGCCGAAGAACCCGCTGACGGCTGCGGGCATCAGGCCTGCATCCGCATGATCTCGTTGAACGCGTCAACGGCCTTGTTGCGCACCGCCGCGGTCAGCTCCAGGGCCACCTGGGCCTCGGTGGCGGCGATCGTGTAGGCGTGGACGTCCTCGAGCTCGCCGGTCACGGCCTGGACGGCGAGGCCGCTGGAGGTGGCCTGGCGGGCGGAGAGGCCCTCGATGGCGCCGGCGAGGGAGGCGCCGAAGGCGGTGCCGCCGTCGCCGGAGCGCTGGCCCGGCTCGAGGGCGTCGGTGAGGTAGCCGGTGGGGGCAACGCCGGAGAGGCCGCCGATGGCGGGGATGGACATCAGCTCTTCCCGATCTGCAGGGCCGCGGTGTAGGTCTCCTTGGCGCGGTCCACCACGGCCGCACTGGCCTGGTAGCCGCGCTGGGCCATGATCAGCTGCGTCATCTGGCTGGCCATGTCGATGTCCGGGTAGCGCACGTAGCCGTCGGCGTCCGCGAGCGGGTTGCTGGGCTCGTGCACGAGGCGGCCCTCGGCGTCGCCGAGCTCGATCCCGGCGACCTCGACGCCGCCCTCGTCGCCGTAGTCCATGGCCTGCGCGACGACGTAGCGGGCCTGGAACACCGGGTCGGTGGTGGCGGAGGCGTTGTTCATGTTGGCGAGGTTGTCGCTGACCGCGTCGAGCCACTTGCGGTGGACGGTCATGCCGGTGCTCGCGATGCCGATCGCGCCGAAGGTGGTCATCAGTTCGTCCTCAGCGCGGTGCGGATGGAGGTGAAGGAGCCGTCGATGGAGCGGGTGGCGACCTGGTAGCGCAGGTTGGTGTCGATGTTCGACAGCGTCTCGGTGTCGAGGTTGACGTTGTTGCCGTCGGTGCGGGTGGGCTCGAGCGAGCGGTCCACGCGGGCGGTGACCGCGCCGCTGCCGCCGGCCACGGCGTCCGCGAGGGCGTCTTCGAAGGAGACCCGGCCGGCGAGGAAGCCGGGGGTCTGGACGTTCGCGATGTTGTCGGCGATGACGCGCTGGCGCAGCGCGAGCGCGTCGAGCGCGCTCTTCATCGCCACCGTGCTCACGGAGTCGAACATGCCGGGTTGGGCCCCATCCAACTAGCGGGTGTGTTCGGCCGGTCCGTGGCCTGCTACGTGAGCGATCCGTGCTCGTCAGTCCTCATCGGCAGGGTGTTGGCGCAGGTGAGAGATCGATGAGGGGGAAATCCCATCGATACTCAACCGTGATTATTGGGGGCTCAGCCGGCCATGTCGACGTAGACGGGGCGGGCGGGACCGTTGGCGCGCATGGCCTGGACGGCGCGCGCGTGCCGCCGGCTCAGGCGGGCGGCCTCGGTGACCTGCCGGGCTACCTCCATCTGACGCGCGAGGAGGGTCTCCGCGCGGGTGCGAAGCTCGGCCGGGAGCGGGCCGAGGTCGGTCGGGGCCTGCCAGGGGGTGGTGCGGGTGGCGAGGTGGTCGGCGTTCAGGCTGGCCTCCGCCTCAGCGACGTCGAGCTCGAGCTCGGTGAGGGCGGCGGCCCAGCGCGCGTGGAAGCCGTTGGTCTCCTCGGGCGACGGCACGGCGTCAGGCGACACCGAGGTCGCCCATCGGCTGGTACCCCGTCGGGGCGCTCGCCACCGCGGCGGCGGCCCGGGCACTGGCTACTGAGCCGCCGGTCGCCGTCGTGGCGTTGGCGGCCTCGTGCCAGGCGTCGCGCAGCGGGATGAGGAGGTCGCGGCAGGCGGTCACGCGCTTGGAGCTGCGGGCGATGTTCGCGCCGACGAGCTCGGAGAGGAGGTAGCCGTAAAGGTCCATGAGTCCCCGGGCGCCGTCCCAGGCATTCAGGTCTAGGCTGCTGCGGAGCTCGTGGATGATGTCCTGCGCGTGGGTGAGCTGGGTGTTGGCATCGGCGCGGTCGTCGGCCTCAAGGGCGGCGATGCCGCGGTCCAAGTCGAGGACGAGCCGGTCATAGAGCATCGTCAGCAGCTTCGCGGGTGACGCGGTGGCGACGGACTCGGTCTTGAAGCGGTTGAGCAGGGCGGCCTGGTTCATGATCTCCCCGGATTACTTGTTCGAGTTCCATGTGGGCAGGCCGGCGAGTTGGCTGGTGAGCCAGTTCGACTGGGACTGCAGGCCGCTGAGGGTGACCTCTAGGGCCGAATAGGTGCGCTGGAGTCCCTCGCGGCGCTGCGCGAGGCGACGGTCCCACTCCTCGATCTGCTTGCCGAGGTCGGAGACCATGCCCTCCTGGGACTTGATCTTGAGGGTTAGCGTGCCGTCGATGGAGTCCGACGAGGACTTGGCCAGGTCCGCAACGCGCTGCGCGATGGCCATGGCCATCTGCTGGGTGCCGTCGGGGTCCGCGGCCATGGCCTTGTCGAACGCGGCCTGGTCGAAGGTGATGGCGCCGGAGCGGTCCAGCATAATGCCGATCTCCGACGGCGACCGGCCGCTGACGGGCATCGACGCCGCCGAGCGGACGCTGTCCGCCAGGAATCGGATGGCGGAGTCGCCGGAGAAGAGGCCGCCGGAGACCACACTGCGCCCGTCACTGCCGGTCGATGTCGTCGCCGCGGTGCGAGAGGTGATCTCGGACAGGACCACCGAGACCGAGCCGACGACGTCGGAGACGAGCTTGCGCATGCTGTCGTTGTCCGGGGTGACCGTGAGGACCGCGGGTGCGTCCGCCGGTGTCTTGGCGGCCACGCTGACCGTCACGCCAGGGAGAACGTCGGCGAAGGTGTTGGTCGCACTCGACAGAGTGAGCGGAATCGCGGCGCCGCTGGTGGGCCACAGGGTGATCTTGGCATCCGCGGCTTTCACGAGAGGCTTTGTCGCACCCGTTGTCGCGGCACTGTCGACGAGGCGCGCGCCTGCCGTGCCCATCCCGGCGTACACCTCGAATGCGTTTGCCTCTCCGGTCACACCCGAGAGCTGAAGCCGGTACTCGGGTTCGGCGCCGCCCACAGCGTTGCCAACCCGGACCGCGACAGCGCTGATGCCGAGCTCAGCAGCCTTGTTGATGAGCTCGGCCATTTCGGGGGCACTGTTCCCCTTGGCCTCCAGCGTCTTGACGACTCCGCCGCGGACGACCGTGAGGACCGGGGGTGTCCCCGCTTGGGCGAGATCGACCATAGCGACCTGCCCCTTCGCGAGATTATCGACGCTGAACTCAAGCGTTGACACCGTCGCGCCGGCGGATACCCTCGCGGTCACCGCGGTCGATGACGAGGCGACCTTGTGGCCGTCCCAGGACTCCACTTTTGTTGCCTTTGCGGCGTTGGTGGCGAGCGAGGCAACCTTCGTATTGAGCGCCTGAAGTGCGGTGACGAGGATCGAGGCGTTGGCCGACTTGTTCTTTAGCAGTGTCTGCGGAGCAGACTCGATCTGCATGAGGTTGTTGATCAGCGCTGTGGTGTCCAGCCCGCTGACCAGCCCGTCGATGCCAATGCTTGACATCTCGTCCGCCTTCCGTGGGTCATGTGCCGGTACGGCCGGCGGTGAGCGAGTCCCGCTCACCGCCGGCCGCGGTCATTCTGGTTGCTGGGCTCAGCCAGCGAGAATCACTGAAGGAGCTGGAGCACGCCCTGGGGGATCTGGTTCGCCTGCGCGAGCATCGCGGTGCCGGCCTGGGACAGGATCTGCGAACGGGTGAAATTCGTCATCTCCTGAGCCATGTCGGTGTCGCGGATGCGGGACTCCGAGGCGGACAGGTTCTCGATCGAGACGTTGATGTTCTTGACCGTGTGCTCGAGCCGGTTCTGGTAGGCGCCGAGGTCTGCGCGGGCGGTCGAGATCTTCCCGATCTGCGCATCGATCATCTTGATCGACGCCTGGGCGTTAATTGCGCTGTCGAACTTGAGGCCGCCGGTAACGGCGGCACCCGCCACACCCGCGGCGAGTCCAGTGCCACCGGGGGTCGTGTTGTCAGCGGTAGCGAGGGTACGGCCGTCGAGCGCGGTCACAACGATGTCCGTGCCAGCACCGTTTGCGTCCTTCTTGACGGAAACCGAGAAGTGCTCCGCAAACGCCGCATCCTTGCGGAGCGCGTCCGCAAGACCCTCGACACTGGTGAAGGCGCCCGGAGCACCGAGGTTGCCAGTTGTAACTGTCGTCTTCTCACCACCGCCATTGGTAGTGAATGAGAAGGCGCCGCCCACCGCCGCGATGCTCGCGACCGCAAAGGTGGTGCCAGAGGTGGTCAGGTCCCCGCCTGTGAGGGTGTTAGCCACCGCCTTGACATTCGCGGCTCCGAGGTTGACGGCGATCTGACTGTTGGTGTCGCCATCGGCTCCGACCTGAAACTTCAAGGTGCCAGCCGTACCGTCCAGCAGCTTAGTGCCGTTGAAGTTAGTGGACTGCCCGATACGGTCGAGCTCAGCGACGAGGTTGTCAGACTCGGTCTTGATGTTGGTGCGTGCCGCGGGGTTGTTCGAGTCGTTGGCCGCCTGAACACCGAGGTCGCGCAGACGCTGCAGGATCGAGTGCACCTCGGTGAGCGCACCCTCAGCGGTTTGGACGACAGAGATACCATCCTGGGCGTTGCGGGCAGCGACCTTGAGGCCACCGACCTGCGAGCGCAGGCCCTCAGATATGGCCAGACCGGCGGCATCGTCCGCGGCCCGGTTGATGCGGAACCCGCTGGACAGCTTCTCCAGCGACTTGCCGAGGTCGTTCTGGGTGTTGGAGAGGTTGCGGTACGCGTTGGTCGCCGCAATGTTCTGGTTGATCGAGAGACCCATGGTGTCTTCTTCTTCCTGAAGGCTGATCGAGAAACCGCCCTTCCGTGGGCAGTCACCCGTTACATCGGCCGTAGACCTTCAGGTGTGAGGAATTGGAGGAAGACTCTCTCAGACCGCTTCCAACTCCACTGATGTGCGGGCTGTAGCTACCTGGGTTGCCGAGGTGCGGGAGATGGTGCCGGTGGCGCGCTCGGCGACCGCCGCGTAGTACGCCTGCCGTCGGCGCTCGGCAACTCCAGGAACCGGGGGTGCCATCGGCACCAGCTCAGGGTCGAGCGAAGTATTGATGGCGTCCTTTAGCATCGACAGCGCCTGCGTGCGCAGCTGGCTGATCCGCGACTGGGTCACGCCCATCTCGGCGGCCAGATCGACCACCGGCCGGTCGCGGAAGAAGAGCTCCTCGACAACATGGCGCAGCCGCTCGGGCAGCTCGACTACCGCGGCTGTGAGGTAGTGCAGTTTTTCGCCGACGAGCAGGCGCTCCTCTGGGCCAAGGCCGGAGGCCGACAGGTTTTCCGCGGCGGCGGCGCCATCACCGTCGATGCTGAGGACGCGCCGCTCGACATCACCCTGGGTGGCCTCGACCTCGGCGACGTCGACCCCCATGGCTTCGGCAAGCTCCTCGCGGGAAGGCTTGCGCCCCAGTGCTGCGGTGAGCTGGTCGCTGAGCTCGGTGAGCTGGCGCGCGCGATGACGGGCCCCGCGGGACGCCCAGTCCATCCCCCGCAGCTCGTCCACGATGGCGCCGCGCACCCGGACTGTGGCATAACGCCCAAAAGGCACGCCAAGGTCGGGATTGAACGCCCGAGCGGCCTGGACCAGCGCGAGCGACCCGGCGGCCGCGAGCTCGTCGCGCTGGACGTGTGCGGGGACGCGTCGGATCATCTCGGATACGTGGTACCCGACGAGGGGCAAGTTTTGGACGATGAGCTCGTCCTGCTCGCGGCGACCGATCACGGGCCTGTCTCCAGTCGGGACATCCCTATCTCGGCAGACCGAGATCAGGACGGTGTACGGGGAAGTTGATAAATAACAGATAGAACACGTTCATCAACAAGCGATGAACACTCTGTCGTCAGGAATTCCGCCGCCCACCGGGTGCGTCATTCTTAGACAACCGGACGGTCTCACACCGCAATGTCGGGAGCAAGCATTTCCGAAGGTGGTGTGATCGACGTCACAGCGCAAACTTCTAAGACCGCGTCAGAGACGCTTCAGCAAGCGGCCAAGGCGCCCCCGGAGCGTGAAGCACAGCCACGATGTCCTCACACAACGCCCGCCGCGGCCGATCGTGAGGTCGACCGGCAAGTTGGCGATCGACAACGGAGGTGGGACATGCCCCTCAAGGACCTGTCAGATGTCCTCTGGCGCGAGCGCGAACTCCTCGAGCAGCTCCTGTTCAAGCTCGAGGTCGAGCAGCTCCTCCTGGTCAGCGGGCGCACCAAGCGTCTCCCGCTGGCCACCCGGGAGGTCGAAGAGGTTCTTGAGCTCATCCGTGAGGCCGAGCTGGGCCGCGCCGTCGAGGTCGACTACGCCGCCACCACGCTGGGCCTGCCCGAGGGCGTCAGCCTGCTGCAGCTTGCCCAGGCCGCGCCGGCCCCGTGGGACGGCATCCTGCTCGAGCACCGCACCAACTTCATCCGGTTGACGGCCGAGGTCTCGGACATCGCCCACAGCAACAGGGACCTGCTGGCGTCGTCGCACCGGGCCACGCAGGAGACCCTGATGGGTCTGCAGCTCAGCGTGCAGACCTATTCCCCCACCGGCGCCGCTACGCCCGCCTCGGTCGGCGCCCAACTGTTCGACGAGAAGTTCTGAGGATTCATTGATGAGTACCTTCTCCGGCCTCAATGGGGCGCTGACGTCGCTCGTCGCCCAGCGCCAGGCGCTCGAGATCGCCGGGCAAAACATCGCCAACGTCAACACCCCCGGTTACACCCGTCAGCGGGCGAACCTGCAGTCGATAGAGGGCTCGGCGGCGCCCTCTATGAACAGCACTGCCGGAGCCGGTCTGAACGGCGGCGTCAACGTCACCTCCTTCGATCGGCTCGGCGACATCTTCCTCGAGGCTCGGACACGCCAGGAGACCTCCTCGGCTGCTTACCTCGATGCCATCGCCGAGGCCTATTCGCTCCTGGAGTCTGGCATCGCCGAACCCGGCGAGAAGGGCCTTTCGGCTCAGCTCGACACCTTCTTCACGTCCTGGGAGGACGTCGGCAACCGCCCGGACGACCCGGCCGCCCGCGCCGTGCTGCTGGAGAACGCCAGTGCCCTGGTGGCCCGAATTGCGACCGGCTATCGCGCCGTGGAGTCCCAGTGGGAGGCCACACGCACACAGGCCGACGCGCTGAAGACAGAGGTCAACACCACCGCCGATGCCGTCGCCGACCTTAACGGCCGGATCCGCACCATCACCGTCTCGGGTGGCAGCCCCAACGCGTTGATCGACCAGCGCAACCAGCTCCTCACCAGCCTCGCATCGCTCATCGGTGGCGAGGCGCGGGCGCGCGAGGACGGCACGGTCGACCTCATGGTCGGCGGCAACGCGCTGGTGCGCGGCGACAAGGCCAATCATGTGGAGGTCGAGGGCGCAAGCACGCTGAGCGCGCTCGGGACACCCCCGGGGGCCACGGATCCGGTTGTGCTGACGTGGAAGGGGTCCGGCAATACGGTCGGTGCCACAGGCGGGCGTCTGGCTGGTTTGCTAGCCGTCCTCGCGCCGTCGAACGGTTCAGGCACAGGCGGCCCGCTTGCCGAGATGGCAAGCAAGTACAACGCGCTCGTCACCAACAACGGCGTTCCCTCAACGGGCCTGGTAGACGTTGTCAACGCGGCTCACCAAGGCGGCTATTTGCCAGACGGCACCACGGGCGGCCCATTCTTCACCGCGCCGCCCTACTCCGGAGCCGCCGCCCTCTCCGTCAAGGTGGAAGTGCCGAACATCACCGGAGTCGCCACGGTCGGGAAGGACGCAGCCGGCATCGGGCCCCTGGGTCCGATGGACGGCTCGAACGCAGAGAAGATATCGCGCCTGGCCGGTGGGGTCGGCGCACTCTGGTCCCGGACCGTCGTCGACCTCGGTGTCCAGACCCGTACGGCCACCCAGCGTGCGGCCAGCGCCGAGTCCACCCGGTCGGTCGCCGAGGGCCTCCTGCTGTCGCAGACCGGCGTCAACCTCGATGAGGAGACGGTAAACCTCATGGCGAGCCAGCGCGCCTACGAGGCGGCCGCCCGGGTGATCACGACAGTGGACGAAATGCTCGACACGCTCATCAACCGCACCGGCGTGGTGGGGAGGTAGCCATGATCGGACGCGTCACACAGCAGGGGCTGCAGCAGGCCTCGCTGAAGAACCTGCAGAGCAACCTGTCGAGGATGTCGCAGCTGCAGTCCCAGCTCTCCTCGGGCAAGGGCATCACCAAGGCGTCGGACGACCCGGCCGGCATGGTCGACGCCATGCGCATCCGTTCGGACCAGCGCGCCACCGCGCAGCACGCGCGCAACGCTTCGGACGGTGTCGGCTGGCTCAGCACCGTGGACACCGCGCTGCAGAACTCGACCGCACTCCTGCGCCAAGCTCGCGACCTTACGGTGCAGGGCGCCAACAGCGGCGCGCTCAGCCAGTCCGCCCGTGACGCATTGGCGGCGGAGATCCGGGCCACCGGTGAGGCGATTCGGGAGCAGGCGAACTCCAAGTACCTAGGCCGGTCCGTCTTCGCGGGAACCTCCAATGCCACCGTAGCCTTCGACGGCCCTGGCGCTTCGCCTGGTACCGGCTACGGATTTAATGGCAATAGCGGCACGGTGAACCGCCGGATCTCCGATGCCACCACCGTGCGCGTCGACTCGAACGGCGCGGCTGTCTTCGGCACGGAGCAGTGGCCGGCAAGCGGATCTGCCGCTCCCGACGTCTCCGTGTTCGCTCTGCTTGAGAAGATCGCGACGGACCTCGAGGCAGGGACTTCAAACGTCAGCACTCATCTCAACGACATCGACATCCGCATGAACAAGATGCTCGGCGAAATCGCCACCTCCGGCACCCGCTACAAGCAGGTCCTCGAGGCCCAGGACACCATCGAGGGTCGCGCACTCACCTTGAAGACCCAGCTGACCGCCGTCGAGGACGTCGACCTCGCCGAGACGATCGTCGAGCTCCAGATGCAGGAGGTGGCCTACCAGTCGGCGCTCAGCGCCACGTCCCGGGCGCTGCAGCCGAGTCTCCTAGACTTCCTGCGATGAGCACCGCCCCGAACGACGCCCCCGCGCAGACCACCACTGACGACGGCGCGACCGTCCTGACGTTCCTCGAGCCGCCGCCAGGACTGGGGCACCTCGACCGCTTCGCGCTCAAGCCACTCGACGAGTCCGGGCAGCTCTTCACGCTGCGCAGCGTCGACGCCCCGGAGACGCGGCTGTTCCTGCTGGACCCGGAGCCTTTCTTCCCGGATTACCGCCCTCGCATCGGCGCCGAGACCTTCCAACGCCTCGGCGTGGACGGTGGCGAGGCGACCGTGCTCGTAGTCGTCCGCCCCGGCACGGAGGGCTCGCCGCACACGGCGAACCTGCTCGCACCCGTCGTCATCAACGCGGCCACGGGCACGGCCGTGCAGACCGTGCTCGACGGCGACGAGTGGCCGCTACGCGCACCGCTGACCGCCGCCTGAGCGTCGTCGCCTGATACCGCGCCTCAGCCGGCCGCGTCCGGCCCCAGCTCCGGCGCCTGCCGGATCCCGAACCGCTCCCCCAGCGCGCGCCGGGCCGCGAACCAGCCGCTCATCCCGTGCACGCCCGGCCCGGGCGGGGTGGACTCCGAGCACAGGTACACCCCGGGCACCCCGCCGTCGTACTCGTTCCACGCCACCCGGGGGCGGGCGACCATCCGGAACATCGTGATCGCGCCCGCGGCGATGTCCCCGCCGATGTAGTTGGCGTTGTGCTTGGACATCTGCGCCGCCGGGATGCACTGGGAGGCCACGACGACGTCGCGGAAACCCGGCGCGAACCTCTCGATCTGCGCGATGACGGTCTCCGTGATGTCCAGGGTGGACCCGGCGGGCACGTGCGCGTACGTCCACAGCGGCCGCCGCCCGCCCACCTCGCGGCCAGGGTCCGTCACGGTCGGGTCGGACACGAGCATCGCCGGGTGCTCGGCGTGCCGGCCGCTCGCCACGGTCGCCTCCGCGGCCGCCATCTCCGCGCGCGTGCCGCCCACGTGGACGGTGCCTGCCGCGCCCACCCGCCCGTCCGCCCAGGGCACCGGCCCGGAGAGCACGAAGTCGACCTTCGCGGCCGCGTTGCCGTACCGGAACCGCTCGAACGCAGCCCGCACGCCGGGCCGCATCCGCTCCCCCCAGATCTCGACCAGCGCCCGGGGTGTGGTGTCGAACAGGTACGCCCGGGCCCGGGGCAGCTCGCGCCAGGACGTCACCTGCGCCCCGGTGCGCAGCTCGCCGCCGTGGGCGCGGATGTCCGCGACGAGGGCGTCGGTGATGGCCTGGCTGCCGCCGACGGGCAGCGGCCAGCCGTGGGAGTGCGCCAGCGTCCCCAGCAGCAGCGCGGTGCCCGCCGTCGCGAGGGAGGGCATGGTGGTAACGGCGTGCATCGCGATGCCGGTGAGGAGCGCGGGGGCGACGTCGCCCGTGAAGCGGAGATTCCACGCCCGCGTGCCCTGCTCGAGCATCGCGGCGCCGAACGCGGCCGCGCCCAGCAGCCCCTTCGGGCTGAACACCTCCCTCGGGACCGAGCGGTGGTCGCCAAGGCCCAGGGCGACCACGGCGTCGGCGCCGGCCACCAGCGGGTTCATGAGGCGGCGCCAGGCGGCCCCGTCCGCGCCCAGGCCGGCCGCGGTCTTCTCGAGGTCGGGGTAGGCCAGGCCGGCCGGGCGACCCTCGAGCGGCTGGGCGTAGGAGACCTCGGGGACGCGCAGCTCCACCCCGCGCGCCGGCAGGTCGAAGGCGCTCAGGAAGGGGCTGGCGAAGCCGAGGGGGTGGACGGCGGAGCAGACGTCGTGCAGGAGGCCCGGGGCGAGGCCGAGCTCGAGGCTCCGGGCGCCCCCGCCGAGGGTGGGCTGCCCCTCGAGGACGAGGACGCCCAGCCCGGCCCGCGCGAGCGTGACGGCGGCGGCCAGGCCGTTGGGCCCGGCGCCGACGACGACAGCGTCGTGCTGCTCCCGCGCACCCGTCACCGCATCAGTGTGACCTAGTTGTAGTCGCCGCGGACCACGATCGCGATGTCGCTGTTCGCGGTCGCGCTGGCGGACTCGACGATGTTCGAGATGCCCAGGACCTTGGCCACCTGCTGCGCCGTCGCCTTGAGCTCGGCGTTGTTGTAGTACAGCGTGGTCGAGGCCGGGGCGGCGGAGCGGTAGTCGGCGGCGGCGCCGCCGCTGAAGCCCTCGCTGCTCAGCTCGGCGACGAGGTCGCCGGCGAGGCCGTTGATGCCGGCGCCGTTAAGGACGGCGATCTGGGCGGAGTACTTCACCGCGGGGGTGGGCTCCTCCTTCGTCGGCTCCTCGGTCGGCTCCGCGGTCGCCTCGGGAGTCGGGCTCGGCTCCGGGGTGGGCTCCGCCGTCGGGGTCTCGGGGGCCGCCTCGGCGGTCTCGGCGGCGGCCGGGGACGGCTCTGTGGTGGCGGTGGCGGACGCGGTGGGTGCGGCGTCGCCGGTGTTGCCCAGGAGCGTGATCGCGCCCCAGGCCAGGAGCGGGGCGAGGACGACGACGGCGACGATGGGGGCCAGCGCGTGCCACAGCGGGCGCGGGCTGCGGTGCACGCCCTGGGGGTTGCGGTCCCGGCCGGCGCGGTCGAACTCGTCCTCGGGAAAGTCCTCGTGGCTGTGCGTACTCACGGGGTGCAGGGTATCCGTTCAGCCGCGCGCGGGCCGACTCCGACCCGGCCGAGGCGGCGCATTCGTGCCGTGCGCGAGTGGTTTGTCCTGTGAACCGTCCGGTGGGGCTACAGGCCGGAGCCGAGGCGCCGCGAGGAGCGCTCGCGCTGGCGGGCGTCGCGCATGCGGCGCAGGCGCTTGACCAGCATGGGGTCGGCCGCGAGGGCGGCCTCGTTGTCGAGGAGGTGGTTGAGGACCTGGTAGTAGCGCGTGGCGCTCATGTCGAACAGCTCACGGATCGCCGTCTCCTTCGCGCCGGCGTACTTCCACCACTGGCGCTCGAAGGAGAGGATCTGGGCCTCGGTCTCGCTCAGCCCCGCGGGAGCTGCGGCGTCGGCGGACGTGGCTGCGTCGTCGGCGTTCACGTGCGCTGAAGCCATCTCTGATCCTCCGGTCCGGCGGGCCTGCCTGTGGGGTGAGCCTCCCTATGCTAGGTGGCCCGCGGGGGGCGTGTCATGCCGTCCGGCGTGGCGCGCATGGGCGTGGCGCGCGGGGCCTGGGCGCAGCGTGCGGGTGCCCTGATCTGCGGTGATGCCGTCGGGGCCGACGTGACGCCATCCTGATCAGGGACGACGGCGGCGGTCGCGAGGCGGCCCGACACCCCCAGCGCCGGGGCTGCTCCGGCGCCCCGCGATGCCGTCTGGCCGGCGTCCGGCGTGGCCTGCCGGCTCGAGTTCGGCATGGCCCTCGCCCCCCCCCTTTCGACGTCGCCCGCTGACCGCCGTCGGCGTGCCCACTGGTCACCGTCGGCGTGGGGACGACGGCCCCGCCCGGGCGTGGTTACCCTCGCCGGGTGAGCGCCACTCCCCTCGCCGCCGTCCCGCCGCTGTCCGAGCTCGTCGACCCGGGCTGGGCCGCCGCCCTGGCACCCGTGGAGCCGCAGATCCACGCGATGGGCGCCTTCCTGCGCGGGGAGATCGCCGCCGGCCGCGGCTACCTGCCGGCCGGCAACGACGTGCTGCGCGCCTTCACCTACCCGCTGGACGCGGTGCGGGTGCTCATCGTGGGCCAGGACCCCTACCCCACGCCCGGGCACCCGATGGGCCTGTCGTTCTCCGTCCAGCCGGACGTGCGCCCGGTCCCCCGCTCGCTGCAGAACATCTACCAGGAGCTGCACGACGACCTCGGCCTGCCCATCCCCACCACGGGCGACCTGACCCCGTGGGCGCGGCACGGTGTCCTGCTCCTCAACCGGGTGCTCACGGTCCGCCCGGGCGACGCCGGATCCCACCGCCGCCAGGGCTGGGAGGCGATCACCGAGCACGCCATCCGGGCGCTGGTCGCCCGCGACGCCCCGCTGGTGGCGATCCTGTGGGGCCGTGACGCCGGCACGCTCCAGCCCATGCTCGGCGCGACGCCGGTGATCGCCTCGGCGCACCCGAGCCCGTTGTCGGCCCGGCGTGGCTTCTTCGGCTCGCGGCCCTTCTCTCGGGCGAACGCGCTGCTGGCCGAGCTCGGCGCCGAGCCGGTGGACTGGTCGCTGGACTGATCCGCACCGCGGCTGTAGGCGCCCTTTACCTGCCCGCGCCGCCGGGCGCCTCGGGGCGGGAAGGTCGTTCGCGGACCGCGAGTTCCCTGGCCCCGGCGGCGTGATCCGGGCATGATCGAGGTTGTGGACGGCGTCACACCGAGACGCCGTCCCGGTGCCCCACGAAGGACCGAGGAGAAGTCGATCATGAGCACGCGCGCACCCGGCTGGAGACCAGACCTGGTCCGAAACGCCCTCATCCACCGCGGTCTCGTGCAGCCCGAAGGCGTCAACGCCACGGAGCGCGCGCGTGTGCGCGACGTCCTCGGGGGCGGCATCGCCAGCAACGCCCCCCGCACCGACGAGGAGCGCTGGGGCCGGGACGCCGAGCTGGTCGGCGCCGGGCCCGACGACGACGAGCTCTTCCAGGACGACTCCGGCCAGGACGACGGCAAGATGGCCTGACTTGGTCCCGGCCAGCACGCCGCGTGGCTGCGGTCCGTGTGGACCACCATGGAGCCGCCTGTCGGAATCGAACCGACGACCATCCGCTTACAAGGCGGAAGCTCTGCCAACTGAGCTAAGGCGGCGAGGCCGGGGATGAGTCTGCCATGAAACCGGGACGGGACTCATCCCGCGGCCACGGACCGGCCCGGCGTCGCCGCCCGGCCGGCCCGTCGGCGTCAGGCCGCGGCGACCGCCTTGGCGAGGGCGCCCTTCTCGCTCCAGCCCTCGAAGTCCTTGCCGTTGATCAGGACCGTCGGGGTGCCGCGGTACCCGTCCTTGGCGAACTGCTCGAGCGACGCCTTCGCCCAGTCCTTGAAGGTGCCGGCGGTGAACGTGTCGGCGACGGCCTGGGGCACGCCGGCCTGGACGGCGGCCGCGGCGATCTGCTCGCCGGTCGGGTTGGGGTCCGTCGCGTTGGCGTAGAGGGCGAACAGGGCCTTCTGGAACGCGTTGTACGCCTCGGGCGCCTTGTCGGCGACGGTCGCGGCGGCGTTGACCGCGCGGCCGGAGAAGCCGGAGAGGTCACCGGACTGGTCGAGCAGCGGGATCGGGTGGTACACGACCGTGGCCTTGCCGGTGCTGACGAGCTCGTCGACGTCGGCGCCGTTGATCTTCTCGAAGTCCGCGCAGTGGGGGCACGTGTAGTCGAGGTAGACGTCGATCGTCGGCGCCCCCTTGTTGGCGGTGCCCGCCACGAGGCTCGAGCCGAGCGAAATGCCGCCGTCGGCCATGGAGCTGTTGGCGGGCACGTCGGAGACCTGTTCGATGGCGCTCTGGCCGGCCTTCTCGTTGCCGGCGGAGACGATCGAGTACACCGCGACGGCGACGATCGCGATCAGCGCGACGATGCCGATGATGATGAGGTTGCGGTTGCGCTTCTCCCGCTTGGCCTGGGCCTCGCGCAGCACGCGGGCCTGCTCCCGGGCCGCCTCGCGCTTCTCAGCCTTGGACATGTTCGACGAGCTGCTGGGCATGGTGGGTTCCTGTCCTTCGTGGGGTGGTCGGGGCGGCGCGTCGGTCCCGGCCTGGCCTGCGGGACGACGCATCCGGAGGGCACGACGTCGGCGCTTCAGCCGACGGCGCCCAGCAGCACGGGCGGGCCGCGCCGGTGCGGCCGCTGATCCTGGATCCGCCGCGCGGGTGCCGGGCGCGCGTCGGCGACGCCGAGACGCGGCTGCGGCGTCAGGGACACCGGCGCGCCCGGTGCGATGCGGGCCACGAGGTGCCGCGCGGCGGCGGCGATCACGGCGTGTGCGGCTCCGACGAGCGCGGCGGTGCCGCCGAGCAGCACGAGCTGGGCGAGCATGACCGGGACGGCCACCGCGACGACCAGCGTGATCGCCTGACCGGCGGCGCCGACGGCGAGAGTGCCGTCCGGGCAGGCCTCGTCGGGGCGCAGCACCGCGAGCCGCAGCCCGGCCTGCGCCCAGGCCCCCGGCGCGGGCACGCAGGCGTGGATCGTGGCCAGGCCGCTGAGGAGGGCGAGGAGCATGGGGGCGAGGACCAGCACGGCCAGGGCGGCCGGGGCGGTCACGGCGGCGAGGGCGGCCGGGCGCCGCCACTTGTCCCGTCGCATGCTCACCGCACCAGCGTACGGCGCCCGCGCCCGCGCCATCTGGGACGAGACGCGAGCATGGCGGGCGCGCGGGACGACTCAGGCCACGAACGGCAGCGCGGGGACCGGCAGCGGCGCCCAGTTGGGCTCGGGTGTGCCGCCGAGCACCGTCTGCGCCGCCATGACCGCGACGACGGCGAGCACGAGCACCACCAGCAGCGTGCGGAAACCCCGGGTCGGGGTGAGGACCGCGATCATGGCGCGGGCGCCCTCTCGGGACGCCGCGCTCGTCGGCATCAACCACGCGATGAGAAGAGCGATCAGTCCCGCCCCCCACAGGACGACCTGCTCGGTGAGCCGCGGGTCCGCCGCCCCGGACCCCGCCCACCAGACCGCCGCCCACCAGGCCGCCGCCCCGAAGGCCCCACCGATGAGCACGCCGAGCAGGGAGCTGAAGATGCCGTGCAGCAGGTGCAACGGGAGCGCGACGAGCATGCGGGCGTCGTCGCCCTTGCGCGGGCCGCGGCGCAGGCGTGAGGTCCGCCGGGTGCGCCCGGCCCAGCCGGTGGTGGCGGTCAGCACGAGAAGCCCCACGGCGACCAGCACGAAGAGGCCCGGCAGGGGCGCCGCGAGCGCGCTGACGCCGAGCCCGACGGTGCCGACCACAAGCGTGCGTCGCCGCGGCTGGATAGCCCACGCCGGGGCGCGTTCGGGGGCGCCCGGGTAGCCGCCGTCCTGCGGGTAGCCGCCTGGCGGATAGGCGCCCTGCGGGGTCGGCGGATAGCCGCCTCGGTCATAGCCCTGCAGGCCGGTGCCGTCCTGCGGATACTGGCCGCCCGGGGCATTCCCGCCCGCCTGTGGGTATCCGACCTGACCGGGGTATGCCTGGGCCCCGGGAGGCGACTGCCAGGAACCTGCGCCGTCGTAAGGCTGGACGGCGGTGGCGCCGCGAGCGTCGCCGGGGAGGTATGTCGGAGGGGGCGGGGACGGCGTGGCCGCGTCGGAGCCGTAGGACGCGTCGTCCGGCCTCGCGAGCGGGATGGCGCGGGTGGCCGACTCGTCCCGTGTGGCCGACTCGCGCGGCAGCGCGCGGGCCGACTTCTGCGGCAGGACGCTGGTCGCCGGGTCCTGGGGCAGCGCCCGCGTCCCGGGCCCCTCGGGCAGCGCCCGTGTGCCCGACGTCGGCAGCACGCTGGTCGCCGGGTCTGCGGGCAGCCCCTGCGTCGCCGGGTCCTGGGGCAGCGCCCGCGTCCCGGGGCCCTCGGGCAGCGCCTGTGTGCCCGACGTCGGCAGCACGCGCGTGCCGTCGTCGAACGGCGAGGTGGCCGCGTCCCCGTGCGCTCGGCCAGCAGCGCCCGCCCCGACCGCAGGCATCGCCTCGGTGCCGACCCCGCCGTCGCCCTGTGCGGCGCCATCGGCGATGGTGGCCGCGCCGCCCAGGGCCGCGGCGCCGTCCCACCGGGCGGTGACGTCCCCATCGGCGTCGCTCTCACCCGCGGGATGTTCGAGGGCCCAGGCCCCCGCCGCGCCCGCGGCGACGACGCCCGCCGCGAGCGCCCCGGCGCCTTCCCCGTCACCGGACCCCACGCCAACTCCGCCGTCGAGCACGCCGGAGCCGCCCTCCCCCGTCGCGCTCAGCACCTGGGTGAGCTTCGCGTCGCCCCACTGCCCGTCGAGCACCGCGAGCACCGCGTCCGGGCCGAGCCGGTTCCGGGGCACCGGGTCCAGCGCCGCGCGCAGCGCCCGGCCGACCACGGGCTCGAGGCCCACAGTGTCGGCCTGGCCGGTGGCCACCCGGGCGAGGACCGCGCCCGTCGGGCCGCGACCGAACGGCGGCCGCCCGGTCGCGGCGAAGACCAGCACTGCGGACCAGCCCCACCAGTCGCACACGGGGCTCGGCTCGGCGCCGGCGATGACCTCCGGGTCGAGGTAGCCGGGCGTCCCCGTCACCAGGCCGGTCTGGGTGAGGCGCGCGTCGTCGGCGACCTGCGCGATCCCGAAGTCGATGACCACCGGGCCGTGGTCGCTCATCATGACGTTGCCCGGCTTGAGGTCGCGGTGGACCACCCCGACGGCGTGGATGGCGCGCAGGGAGTCGGCCAGGCCGTGCGCGAGCGTGGCGAGCTCCTCGGGAGCGAACGGGCCGTCCGCGGCGACGTCGTCCTCGAGGGTCGGGCCGTCGATCAGCTCGGTGACGACGAAGGCCTCGGCGTCCTCCACCTCGGCGTCCAGGACACGGGCGACCCCGTCGCCGCGCACCCGGTGCAGCAACGACACCTCCCGGGCCAGGCGCCGGCGGGCGGTGGGATCCATCCCGATGTGCGGGTGCAGCAGCTTGAGGGCGACGTGGTGGCCGTCGCCGTCGACCGCCTCGTGCACCGTGCCCATCCCGCCGGACCCGAGGGTGCGCAGGAGACGGTAGCCGCCCACCTCGCGCTGGGAGTCTCCGGCAGTCATGCTCACAACCTACCTAGCGAACCTTGACGTGCTACCCCGCCGGGCTTGGCGTGCGCCCAGACTGGCCCCGCGGCGGCACCGAGTGCGCCGCCGCGCAAGGCGCCGCCCCGGGATCACGAGGTCGAACATCTGCGGCGAAATCGCCGGTTTGGGACCACTACCTCGCCGCAACTGTTCGACCTCGACGCAAAGGTTCGACCTCGCGATTACGGCGGCCAGCCGGTGCGCTCCGGCCAGGTAGCGCCGACAGCCGTCCACCCGCCGTCCACCCGCCGTCCCTCCATCGTCACCGCACCCCCGCCCGCCCATCGCGTGAGCGGCGCCACACCACCGGGCGCGCGGGCCGGGCCGCCGGTAGCGTGGCCGCTGACCGCTGCAACCTAGGAGCTGATCCCCCCATGCCTGCCGGAGCGCATGACTTCGTCGTCGTGGCCAACCGTCTTCCCGTCGATATCACCGTCCAACCAGACGGCTCTCTGACCTGGGAGCGCTCCCCCGGCGGCCTCGTCACCGCGCTGGCCCCGATCATGCAGAAGAACGCCGGCGCGTGGGTCGGCTGGTCCGGCACCGCCGGCTTCGAGCACGAGCCGTTCGATGGCGACGGCATGCGCCTGTGGCCGGTGCCGCTGAGCGAGCAGGAGATCGCCGACTACTACGAAGGCTTCTCCAACGGCACACTCTGGCCGCTGTACCACGACGTCATCGTCGAGCCGGAGTTCCACCGCACGTGGTGGAACTCGTACGTCTCGGTGAATCGCCGCTTCGCCGCGGCGGCCGCAGAGGCCGTCGCCCCGGGCGGCACCGTGTGGGTGCACGACTACCAGCTCCAGCTCGTCCCGTCCGTGCTGCGGCTGTTGCGCCCGGACGTGCGGATCGGCTTCTTCAACCACATCCCCTTCCCGCCCGTGGAGATCTTCAGCCAGCTCCCCTGGCGCCGGCAGGTCCTCGACGGCCTCCTCGGCGCGGACCTCGTGGGGTTCCAGCGCCCCGGGGACGCCTCGAACTTCCTGCGCGCCACCCGGCGCCTGACCGACTTCCAGGTGCGGGGGCCGCAGGCGACGATCCCGGGCCGCTGGTCGCGGCCGGACCGGCAGGTCCGCGCGCAGGCCTTCCCGATCTCCATCGACGCGGCCGCCTTCGACGAGCTGGCCCGCACCCCGGCGGTGCTCGCCCGGGCCAAGGAGATCCGCAAGGAGGTCGGCAGCCCCGACGTCCTGCTCCTGGGCGTGGACCGGCTCGACTACACCAAGGGCATCCGCCACCGGCTCAAGGCCTTCGGCGAGCTCCTCGAGGACGGCCAGCTCCGCGTGCCGGAGGCCTCGATGGTGCAGGTGGCCAGCCCGTCGCGTGAGCGCGTCGAGCAGTACCAGACGCTGCGCGACGAGGTCGAGGTCACCGTCGGCCGCATCAACGGCGACTTCGGCACCCTCGGGCGGGCAGCGGTGCACTACATGCACCACTCCTACCCCGTCGAGGAGATGGCGGCCATGTACCGGGCCGCCGACATCATGCTCGTGACCTCGCTGCGCGACGGCATGAACCTCGTGGCCAAGGAGTACGTCGCCGCCCGCAGCGACCTCGGCGGCGCCCTCGTGCTCAGCGAGTTCACCGGCGCGGCCGACGAGCTCACGCAGGCGCTGCTGATCAACCCCCACGACATCGACGGCACGAAAGCCACGATCATGCGCGCCATCGGCATGGACGCCAAGGAGGGGCGCCGCCGCATGCGGAGCATGCGCCGCCGGGTCCTCGAGCACGACGTCCAGCGCTGGGCCGACGACTTCCTCGGCTACCTCGCGATGTCCGCGCCCAGCGTCGCACCCGCCGCGGACCTGGCCGGGGGCGCGGACGGCGCCGCCCCGGGTGGTCCCGACGGCGAACCTGCCGCCCCGGCGGCCACCGACAGCACCGAGAGCGCGGCCCGCTCATGACGACGACACCGGACCCCGGCGCCCACGACCAGCTCGTCGGGCCGCGCGGCGCGGCCGGCGAGCCGGACGCGGCCGGTCCCGACGCCGGCGTCCCCGGCCCCGGCGTGGGTGCGCCGCTGTTCACCGCCCACCTCGAGGAGGGCCTCGACCGCGCGCTCCGCGACCTCACCCGGGCGCCGCGCCTGCTGGTGGCCCTCGACTTCGACGGCGTCCTCGCCCCGCTCGTCCTGGACCCGAAGGACTCGCGGGTGCTGCCGGCGTCGGCCGCCGCGCTGGCCGAGCTCGCCCCGCTGGACGGCGTCGACGTCGTCCTCGTCTCCGGCCGCGAGGCCACCGACCTGATCCGCCTCGCCGAGGTCCCGCCGGGGACCCGCGTCATCGGCAGCCACGGCGCCCAGTTCGGCCGCACGGTCACCTCGCCCACCGGCGAGACGGTCCTGGAGGCCGAGCCCGTCGGGCTGACGGCGGAGCAGGCGGCGCTGCGCGCGGAGCTGCTGCGCGAGACCGAGGCGCTGGTGGCCGGCGCCGAGGGCGCGTGGGTGCAGGCCAAGCCGGCCGCCGTCGTCCTCCACACCCGCCAGGCGGCCCGGGACGACGCCGCCCGCCTCACCCGGGCGGCGGTGGACGGGCCGGCCGCCCGGCCCGGCGTCACGACGATCGTGGGCAAGGAGGTCGTCGAGATGGCCGTCCTCGACGTGACCAAGGGCGACGCCCTGGTCCGCCTGCGCGACGCCGTCGGCGCCGATGCCGTCCTGTACGCGGGGGACGACACCACCGACGAGGACGCGTTCGCGGTGCTCGGCGAGGGCGACGTGAGCATCAAGGTCGGCGACGGCGAGACCGGCGCGGCCTACCGGGTCACCGATCCCGACGAGTTCTCCGCGGTCCTGCTGCGCCTCGTCGAGCTTCGCGGCCACGCCACGGACACGCGCCCGTAACCCTGCTGTGACACTATGAGCCCAACGCGGTCGTGAATTTTCGCGGGTGCGCTGTGTCAGAGCGGACACGACCTGGCACCTTCACAACGGATCGTCCGGCACGTACCTGCCGGTGAAGGAGTGTGTATCACCATGGCCTCTGTCACCTTCGACAAAGCCACCCGCGTCTACCCCGGCGGCGAGCGCCCCGCGGTGGACGCCCTCGACCTGGAGATCGCCGACGGCGAGTTCCTCGTCCTCGTCGGGCCGTCCGGCTGCGGGAAGTCCACCTCGCTGCGGATGCTCGCCGGGCTGGAGGACGTCAACTCGGGGCGGATCTTCATCGGGGACCGCGACGTCACCGACGTCCAGCCCAAGGACCGTGACATCGCCATGGTCTTCCAGAACTACGCGCTGTACCCGCACATGTCCGTCGCCGACAACATGGGCTTCGCCCTGAAGATCGCCGGCACCCCCAAGGCCGAGATCGAGACCCGGGTCAAGGAGGCCGCCAAGATCCTCGACCTGACGGAGTACCTCCAGCGCAAGCCGAAGGCCCTCTCCGGCGGGCAGCGCCAGCGCGTGGCCATGGGCCGCGCGATCGTGCGCCAGCCGCGCGTGTTCCTCATGGACGAGCCGCTGTCCAACCTCGACGCCAAGCTACGCGTGCAGACCCGCACCCAGATCGCCTCGCTCCAGCGCCGCCTCGGCGTCACCACGGTCTACGTCACCCACGACCAGACCGAGGCGCTGACCATGGGCGACCGCATCGCGGTGCTCAAGGACGGCGTCCTGCAGCAGGTCGGCACGCCCCGGGAGATGTACGACACCCCGGCGAACGTGTTCGTCGCCGGGTTCATCGGCTCCCCCGCGATGAACCTCGGCGACTTCAAGGTCGCCGAGGGCGAGGCCGTGCTGGGCGAGGCCCGGGTGCCGCTGAGCCGCTCGACGATCAGCGCGCTCACCGCCGCCGACGACGGGAAGGTCATCGTCGGGTTCCGTCCCGAGTCCCTCGACCGGGTCGCCGTCCCCGAGCCGGGCACCATCCCCGTCTCGGTGAACCTGGTGGAGGAGCTCGGCTCCGACGCCTTCGTCTACGGCGAGCTGCACGGCTCCCGCGAGCTGTCCGAGCACCTCGGCTCGGGCGAGGACTCGAGCCAGGTCATCGTGCGCATCGACCCGCGTGACGTGCCGATGAAGGGCGACCTCATCCACGTGCGCATCCGCCAGGGCGAGCAGCACGTGTTCTCCTCCGCGACGGGCGAGCGCCTGCCGCAGTAGCCGCGTCCCTCCCGGATGTCCTCCGGAGGAGATTCCTCAGCCCTACGCCGAGGTTTCTCCTCCGGAGCGCACGGCCGGGCCCGCCGCCGCCCGCCCCGCTGTCCCGCCGGCCAAGCCCGCGGTGCGGGGTCTCGACGTCGGCGCCGGGACCCGGACGCACCTCACACCCCCGCCGGCCGCCGATCGTCGTCCCCGCACGTCCGACCTGGGAGAATCACCCCATGGCCCAGCAGCTGCAGATCACCGCCGCGAGGGTGGACCCGGCGCTGCTCGACCTGCCCTGGGAGGTGCCGCTGGAGGAGTGGCCCGCCGACGTCCTCGCCGCCCTGCCGCGCGGCCTGTCCCGGCACGTGGTCCGCTTCGTCAAGCTCTCCGGCCGCGTCATCGCGGTCAAGGAGATCGGCGAGAAGGTCGCCCACCACGAGTACGACCAGCTGCGGGCCCTGAACCGGCTGGAGACCCCCGCCGTCGAACCCCTCGCCGTCATCACCGGCCGCTCGGCCCCCGACGGCGAGCCGCTGAACTCGGCGCTGATCACCGAGCACCTGCAGTACTCCCTGCCCTACCGCGCCCTCTTCAGCCAGTACATGCGCCCGGAGACGGCGGACCGGCTCATCGACGCCCTCGCCGTGCTCCTCGTGCGCCTGCACCTGACGGGGTTCTACTGGGGCGACGTGTCACTCTCCAACACCCTGTTCCGGCGCGACGCCGGCGCGTTCGCGGCCTACCTCGTGGACGCCGAGACCGGGGAGCTCCACCCCGACCTCACCCGGGGCCAGCGCGCCTACGACGTCGACCTCGCGCGCACGAACATCATCGGCGAGCTCATGGACCTGCAGGCCGGCGAGGTGCTCGACGAGGACGTGGACGTCATCGAGGTGGGCAACCAGATCGTCGAGCGCTACGAGTCCCTGTGGGCGGAGCTCACCCGCGAGGAGTCCTTCGAGGCCGGCGAGCGCTGGCGCGTGACCGAGCGGATCAACCGGCTCAACGCCCTGGGCTACGACGTCGGCGAGCTGACCATCACCACCGACATCGAGGGCACCACGGTGAGCATCCAGCCCAAGGTCGTCGACGCCGGGCACTTTCACCGCCAGATGATGCGGCTGACCGGGCTCGACGTGCAGGAGAACCAGGCGCGCCGCATGCTGAACGACCTCGACTCCTACCGGGCGGTGCACGACCGGCAGAACGACGACCTCACCATGGTGGCGCACGACTGGCTGGCCGAGGTGTTCGAGCCCACCGTGCGCGCGGTGCCACGCGAGCTGCGTCGCAAGCTGGAGCCCGCGGAGATCTTCCACGAGGTGCTCGAGCACCGGTGGTTCATCTCTCAGCAGCAGCAGCGGGACGTGCCCATGGCCGAGGCGGTCCACTCCTACACGGAGAACGTCCTGCGCCACCGGCCCGACGAGCGGGCCTTCCTCCACCACGGCGGCATCGCGGACGACCCGAACGACTTCTAAGCCCGCGCGCGACGCGACGCTGCCGCGTCCTACCGCCGTCCGCGGCGCACCAGCGCGGCAACGGCAATGCCGGCGGCGACGGCGCCCAGCCCGGCGAGCGCGCCGCGCGCGACCCACCGCGACGTCGGCCCCTCGAGCACCGGCATGGCGGGCCCGTGCTGCTCGAGGGCGAGGCGGGCCGAGCTGGCGGCGGCGCGGCCGAGCCGCTGCGCCGGGTGGGTCACAGAGCCGGGCAGCTCGTCCGGGGTGATGTGCCCCTCGAGGATATCGGTGACCTCGGCCGGCAGCCCCAGGGCCGCGACGAAGGCCGCCAGGCCGGAGGGCCCGGTCATGGCGAGCGCCGCGGCGACGGCGTCGGGGTCCGCGCCCGGCACGGCGGCGACGAACGCGGCCACGTCGTCGGCGTCGCCGAGGAGCCGGTGGGTCAGCTCACGCATCGCGTCGCCGGAGGCGATCCCGGTCCGCGGCCCGACCGGGGGCGAGCCCGCGCTGGGGCCCGCGGCGCCGTAGACGAACCGGCTGCGCATGGCCCAGCTGTGCACCACCGCGCCCTCGACCTCGTCGGTCTCGGAGTCCTCCGGCGCCGGCAGGAGCAGGGCGCTGCGGTCGTCCTCGTCGACCTGCAGGCGCAGGACGGGGTAGGCGTCGGCGTCCCAGCCCAGCACGCCGAGGTCCCGGCCGGGCCCGGCGGTCACCAGGAGGCGCCGGGTCTCCTCGCCCACGGGGTGCTCGAGCACCGTCACGGCCCGCTCGAGGAGCGTGGCGTGCAGCGGCGCCTGGTGCGCGTGCATCGGGGTGAGCACCACGGTGCGGGCGTCGTGGATGTCGTCGGTGACCGTGGGGAGCGGGTCCGCCGTCGCCGGCTCGGTCCCGACGGCAGCACCGTCACCGCCGGCCGTATCCCCGGGCGCGCGGTGGGCGCCGCGCCGGTCCTCGGGTGGCACGCCGTCCACGAGCACGTCGGCGTCGAACGCCCGGTCCAGGTCGGCGGCCATCGTCGCCAGGGTCGGGCCCGGGACGACGTCGTCGCCGCGGGTGACGGCGACGTGGCCGTCGGCGTCGGCCAGCACCGCCACCGACAGGAAGTGACTGGTCGCGGGGTACCACTCCAGGCGCGCGACCACCCGGGCCGCGCTCAGGTGCTCGGCCACGGCGGCCGGGTCGATCGCGGCCGCGACCATCACCCCGTCGGTGCGGGTCCAGCTCTCGGCGGTCACGGCTGACGACTCCTTCGGGCGCGGGGTCATACGGCGGGCTGGGCGCGGCGCCGGGAGACCTCGTACAGGGCGATGCCGGTGGCGACGGAGGCGTTGAGCGACTCCACCGACGCGGCAATGGGGATGGACGCGACGACGTCGCAGGTCTCGCGCACGAGCCGGCTCAGGCCCTTGCCCTCGGAGCCGGTGACGACCACGAGCGGCTCGGACGCCAGCTCCAGGTCGCCGACGGCGACGGGGCCCTCGCCGTCGAGCCCGACGACGAAGCAGCCCGCCTCTTTGAGCTCCTTGAGGGCGCGCACGAGGTTCGTGGCCCGCGCGACGGGCACGCGGGCGGCCGCGCCGGCGGAGACCTTCCAGGCGGTGGCGTTGACGCCGGCCGAGCGCCGCTCGGGCAGCAGCAGGCCGTCCGCGCCGAAGGCCCCGGCGCTGCGCAGGACCGCGCCGAGGTTGTGCGGGTCGGTCACGCCGTCGAGGGCGACGATCAGCGGCGGGTGGTTGGCGCGCTCCGCGCGGGCGAGCAGGTCGGAGACGTCCCGGTAGGCGTACGCGGGCACCTCGATGGCCACGCCCTGGTGCACGGCGCCGTCGGTGAGCCGGTCCAGGTCCGTCCGGGTGACCTCGAGCAGGGGCGTCCCGAGCGCGGTGGCGGTGCGGAGCACCTCGGCGACCCGCTCGTCGGAGGCCATGTTGCCGGCGAGGAAGACCTTGCTCAGCGGGACGCCGGCCCGGACCGCCTCGGTGACGGGGTTGCGCCCGGTGATGATCTCGTGGTCGCCGGGGATGCCGAGGGCCGCGCGGACCCGCTCGGCCGTCGCGCCGGCCTGGGCGGCCTCGCGCGCGCCGCGGGCGGCGGGGGCGCGGCCGGGTGTGCGCCCGGTCTTGGCCTCGTCCCGCTCTGCGTGGGCCTTGCGCTTGGCCGCGACGTGATAGGGCCGCTCGGCGGCCTTGGGCGTGGGCCCGCGCCCCTCGAGCTTCTTGCGGCGCTGCCCGCCGGAGCCGACGGTCTGGCCCTTCTTCGACCCGGGCTTGCGCACGGCTCCGCGTCGTTGTGAGTTACCAGCCATCAGTTCTTCCCCTTCAGTTGCCAGCGTGCGCCGCCGGCAGAGTCTTCGACCACGATGCCGGCGTCGGCCAGCTGGTCGCGCAGCGCGTCGGCCCGCGCCCATTCCTTGTTCTTGCGCGCCTCGACCCGCTCCGAGAGCACGGCGGAGACGAGGGTGTCGAGCGCCGCGTGCGGGGCGCCGTCGGCGCCCGCGAGCCGCGAGCCGGCGCGCCAGGGCTCGGCGAGCGGGTCGAGCCCGAGGACGTCGAGCATGGCCCGGACCTGGAGCTGGGCGGCGCGGGCGGCGACGTCGTCGTGCTCGGCGAGGGCCGTGTTGCCCGCCCGGAGCTGCTCGTGGATGACGGCGAGCCCGGCCGAGATGTTCAGGTCGTCGTCCAACGCCTCGACGAAGGCGGCCGGCAGCTCGGCCGGGCCCTGCTCGGCGACCTCCTCGGCCGGGACCTCCCCCACCGTCTCGACGGCGCGGGCGACGAAGTTCGAGAACCGCTCCCAGGAGCCGGCGGCCTCGGCGACGGTGACGTCGGAGAACTCCACCGTGGAGCGGTAGTGCACCGTGCCGAGTGCGTAGCGCAGCACCGGGGCGCTGGTGTGCTCCAGGACGTTGGCCACGATCAGGGAGTTGCCGAGCGACTTGCTCATCTTCTCCCCGCCCACGGTCACCCAGGCGTTGTGCATCCAGTGCCGCGCGAAGCCGTAGCCGGCGGCGTGGGACTGGGCCTGCTCGTTCTCGTGGTGCGGGAAGCGCAGGTCGATGCCGCCGCCATGGATGTCGAAGGTCTCCCCGAGGTACCGCTTCGCCATGGTCGAGCACTCGAGGTGCCAGCCCGGCCGGCCGCGCCCGAACGGGGTGGGCCAGCTCGCGGTCTCCGGCTCGCCGGGCTTGGTGGCCTTCCACAGGGCGAAGTCGCGCGGGTCGCGCTTGTCCGGCTCGACGTCGGCCTCGTCGTCGCCGACGGACATGTTCTCCAGCGACTGGCGGGTCAGCGAGCCGTACTCGGGCAGCGAGCGCACGTCGAAGTACACGTTGCCCGCGTTGCCGACGTAGGCGTGCCCGCGCTCGACGAGGCGCTCCATGAGCTCGACCATCTCGGTGACGTGACCGGTGGCGCGCGGCTCGTAGGTGGGCCGCCCCACCCCCAGCGCGTCGTAGGCGTCCGTGAACTCCTGCTCGAAGCGGTAGGCCCAGGCCCACCAGGGCCGGTCGGCGTCGGCGGACTTCGCGAGGATCTTGTCGTCGATGTCCGTGACGTTGCGGATGAGGGTCACCTCGTCGCCCGAGCGGCGCAGCCAGCGCACCAGCACGTCGAACGCGATCGCGGCGCGCATGTGGCCCACGTGGGGGGCTCCCTGGACGGTCGCCCCGCACAGGTAGATGCCGACCTTGCCCGGTTGGAGGGGGTCAAGGGCGCGCACCGACCTGGTCGCGGAGTCGTAGAGTCGCAGGGTCACCCCTTTAGGCTACCGGCGACCGGTGTCATGCCTCCCCTCCCCAGGATGGTGAGCGGTCATCTCCTGACCGAACGGTCCCCCACCGGGTGAGACTTCGGGCACGTCCGGGACGCCGCGGCGGCGCATCGCGAACCGGTCACCGCACCGGCGGCGCCACGTGCTGCCCTCCGGGCGGGAGCGCGTTCAGCGCGCGCGCCCACGAAAGCGGTGCAACTCTTGTTCAGAACCGCTTCACGATTGTCGCGATGCGGTACGGACAACGCTTCACGACTGGAGATCCATCGATGACTGCCCCCCACACGCCCACAACGGGCCGCGGACAGTACGCCCCTCGTCGCGCCAAGACCACAGGGCTCGCCACGGCCGCCGCCGGCATCGTGGTGTTCAACATCTCGCCGTTCCTGAACTGGGTGAACCCCGGGGGCGGCGCGGACCCGAGGACCGGCTATGAGACCGACTCCCTCGTGCCCTTCATCGCCTACCTCGGCCTGGGGCTCCTCGCCGCCCTGATCTACGCCGGCAAGAGGGCCCGCCGCGGCCAGCACCGCGGCCTCACCCTGGTCTCGATGGCGGTCGGGATCGCCGCCACGATCCAGTGCCTCGCCTTCGCGCTCAACCCGATGGGTGGGCTCGAGCGCGGTGACGACCTGTCGTCCGACATCGGGGTCTATGTCGGCCTCATCGGCGCGCTGATCTGGGCCATCGGCTCCTACCTGTTCGCCAAGGAGATCGAGGGCGACGACGAGGACGTCGTGCACGACGACCGCGACGCTGCCCGCAACCGCTGACGCGAACCTGACTTAGATCCTGTCCAGGACGGCGAAGAATGCCGTCCGCGGGCCCGGACGCCGCCCACGCATGGAGATGCGCGGGCGGCGTTCGCGTTCCCGGGCGTGGGTCGGCACGACCGCCGTCAGGCGCGCACCCACGGGATCGGTCACATGCGGGCGGACGTGGTCAGGCCGGCGCCGCACCCTCCCCCCGCAACGGATGTTCACCGCGCCGCCGCCCGACGGCGCTACCGTGCGCTCGTGAAGAACCTCAGCACGCCGTCGCTCGGCGCATCCGACGCCCCCTCCCCGGACGGGTCGCCCGCCGCGGGCCGCGGCCGGTTCGGCTGGCCCGTCTACGCGTGGGGCCTGTGGGACTGGGGATCGGCCGCCTTCAACGCCGTCATCACGACGTTCGTCTTCACCGTCTACCTCACCTCGGACGCCTTCGGGCCGGGCGCCAGCGCGACGCTGGGGTGGGTGCTCGCCGGCGCCGGGATGCTCGTCGCGATCTTCGCGCCCGTGTCCGGCCAGAGCGCCGACCGCTCGGGGCGGCGCACCTTCTGGCTGACCGTGAACACCCTCCTGGTGGTGGCCGCGTCGGCGGGCATGTTCTTCGTCGCGCCGTCGCCGGACTTCCTGTGGCTGGGCATGCTGCTGCTGGCGGCCGGCAACATCTTCTTCGAGCTCGCCTCGGTCAACTACAACGCCATGCTCAACCAGATCTCGACCCCGGCCACGGTCGGGCGGGTGTCCGGGCTCGGCTGGGGGCTGGGCTACATCGGCGGCATCGTGCTGCTGCTCATCGTCTACTTCGGCCTCATCAAGCCGGAGGTGGGGCTGTTCGGCATCACGGGCGCGGACGGCCTGGACGTGCGCGTGACGATGCTCATCTGCGCGGCGTGGACGCTGCTGTTCTCGCTGCCCGTCATCCTCACCGTCCGGGACAAGAAGGCCCCCCGCTCGGCGACGACGCGCACCGGGCTGGTGGCCTCCTACCGGCTGCTGTTCCGCTCCATCGCGGACCTGTGGCGCGCCGACCGGAACACCGTCTTCTTCCTGCTCGCCAGCGCCGTCTTCCGCGACGGCCTGGCCGGGGTCTTCACCTTCGGCGGGGTGATCGCCGCGGGCACGTTCGGGTTCAGCGCCGGCCAGGTCATCATCTTCGGCGTCGCCGCCAACCTCGTGGCCGGGGTCGCGACGATCCTCTTCGGCGCCCTCGACGACCGCATCGGGCCCAAGCGCGTCATCGTGCTCGCGCTGGCGGCCATGGTCCTCGCGGGGACCGCCGTCTTCGTCTTCCACGACGCCGGCCAGAAGGCGTTCTGGGTCCTCGGCCTCGTGCTGTGCATCTTCGTCGGGCCCGCGCAGTCCGCGTCGCGGACCTTCCTGGCCCGCCTCATCCCGGCCGGCAAGGAGGGCGAGGTCTTCGGTCTCTACGCCACCACCGGCCGCGCCGTCAGCTTCCTCGCCCCGGCCGCGTTCTCGGTCTTCCTCACGCTCGGTGCCGCGGCGACCGGCGCCGCCACCACCGACGAGGTGCAGTACTGGGGCATCCTCGGCATCGTCCTCGTGCTCGCCCTGGGGCTGGCGCTGCTGCTGCCGGTCCGCCCGCACGCGGGGACGCGCGCGCCGAGACGCGGTCGGTGAGGCGGCACTGACGCGCCGCCCGCCGTCTACTCAGGCCGCCTCGAGGGGCGCCCGCGCCACGAGCGCGGTCGCCACGGCGGCCACCCCCTCGCCCCGGCCCGTGAAGCCGAGCGAGTCGGTGGTGGTGGCGCTCAGGCTCACCGGGGCGTCGAGCGCCTCGCTCATGGCCTCCTCCGCCTCGGCCCGCCGGGGGCCGATCTTGGGCCGGATCCCGATAACCTGGACGGCGACGTTGCCGATCTCGTAGCCCGCCTCCCGGACGCGGCGGGCCGTCTCGGCCAGCATGCTGGCGCCCGACGCGCCCGCCCAGCGGGGGTCCGACGTGCCGAACTGCGTCCCGAGGTCCCCCAGCCCGGCGGCGGAGAACAGGGCGTCACAGGCGGCGTGGGCGGCGACGTCGGCGTCGGAGTGCCCCTCCAGCCCCGTCACGCCGGGCCAGGTGAGGCAGGCCAGGCGCATGGGGCGCCCTGAGCCCTCGGGTGCGAAGGCATGGACGTCCGTCCCGATCCCGGTGCGCGGCAGCTGCATGACGCTCACGGTAGCGGTGCGCCGCCCCTGCATTCCGGGACCCTTCGCATCGCGGAGCGGCACCCTCCGCTGCGAGGACTTGACCGGTCACGGGAGGAGGGGGGGTATGTCCTCCACCAGGATGTGCGCCAGGGCCAGGTCGCGGGGGGTGGTGATCTTCATGGCGCGCTCGTCGCCCGGGACCACCCAGACCGGCTCGCCGAGGGCCTCGACGAGCCCGGCGTCGTCCGAGGCGGCCACGGACTCGTCCGCGGCCAGCGCGGCGCCGGCGGCGTGGGCGGCCGCGAGCAGCGCGCGGTCGAACCCCTGCGGCGTCTGCACGGCCCGCAGGCGCGTGCGTTCGAGGGTCGCGCGCACGGGCCGGGCGCCGCTCGCGTCGGGCTCGCCGACCTCCTTGACGGTGTCCGTCACCGCCAGGGCCGGGACGACCGCGCGGTGCCCGCCGCGGACGGCGGCCTCCACCGCGCGGACCAGGCCGGGCGGCGTCAGGCACCGGGCGGCGTCGTGGACGAGGACGACGTCGACGTCGTCCGCCAGGGCCGCGATGCCGGCGGCGACGGAGGCCTGCCGGGTGGCGCCACCGGCCACGACGGTGGCCGGCAGGTCGCTCCCGGGCACCAGGCCGCCCGCGAAGAGCGCCTGGAACCCCCCGACCTCGAGGGGCGGGACGGTCACGACGACGGCGCTGAGGCAGCGGGCCAGCGCGAGGCCCTGGGCGGCGCGGACCACGAGCGGGACGCCGGCGAGCTCGACGAGCGCCTTGGGGACGGCGTGGCCGAGCCTGGAACCGGAGCCGGCTGCCGTGAGCACGGCGGCCGTCGTCACCGCGCGGCGGCCGGGGACGCGGTGGTCAGGACCGGCACGTCAGGAGGCGAGGACCTCGTCGAGCAGGGCCTCGGCCTTGACCTCCTCGGTCTTCTCCGCCAGGGCGAGCTCGGAGACGAGGATCTGGCGGGCCTTGGAGAGCATGCGCTTCTCGCCGGCGGAGAGTCCCTTGTCGGAGTCGCGGCGGGAGAGGTCACGCACGACCTCGGCCACGCGGATCACGTCACCGGAAGCGATCTTCTCCACGTTCGCCTTGTAGCGGCGGGACCAGTTGGTGGGCTCCTCGGTGAACGGTGCACGCAGCACCTCGAAGACCTTCTCCAGGCCTTCCTTGCCGACGACGTCGCGGACACCCACGAGGTCGACGTTCTCGGCGGGGACCTGGATCGTCAGGTCTCCCTGGGCGACGCGCAGGTGCAGGTAGAGCTTCTCTTCCCCGCGGATCGTGCGCTTCGAGATGTCCTCGATGAGCGCGGCTCCGTGGTGCGGGTAGACGACGGTCTCGCCGACTGCGAAGGTCATTTTCCGGTGCTCCCTAGGTCGTGAGGACACCCATTCTAACATGCCAAAATGGCTGAATTCTGCGGCTCGTGAGCAACCAGACAGCCGCCCTCCCGGCACAGGGTCCGCGCCCGGAGGGCATTTGCGGCGCCACGACGGGGCAGACACGGCCCGCCGTGGGCCGGCCCGGGCGGTGCGCTCCGGTAGCCTCGGCCTGGGAGAGCGCTGTGCCGGGCTCCTCCCCCGACACCGATGAAGGAGACTTTTCGTGGCTCGCACCACCCGCCGCTCGCTGATCGCCGCTGCCGCCCTGGGCGCCTCGCTCGTGCTGGCCGGGTGCTCGGTCGCGAACCCCATCACCACCCAGGGCGCCTACGCCGCCAGCGACGGGGTCCGCGCGGAGCTCGGCGGCGTCACGGTGGAGAACCTCCTGATCCTGACGGAGGGAGAGGGCGAGACCGGGCACGTGCTCGGCTCGATCGTCAACCACACCACCGAGCCCGTGCAGGTCACCCTCACGCTCGGCGAGAACGGCGGCTCGATCCCCTTCCGGCTCCCCGCCGAGGGCACGGTCAACCTCACCGACGAGGGCACGGCCCTCGAGAGCGTCGACGTGCCGGCGGGCGCCGTGCTGCCGGGGAGCATCTCCACCAGCGGCGCGGGCTCGGTCAGCGTGCCGGTGCCCGTGCTCGACGGCACCATCCCGCCCTACGACGAGTACCTCGCGAGCCGCTGACCTGGCCCGCCCGACGGCTCCTACTCGGACGCCCGACGGTTCCTACACGGACGGCGTGACGAGCTTGTAGCCGAGCCCCCGCACGGTCTGCAGCATGGCGGGGCGGGCCGGGTCCTCCTCGATCTTGGCGCGCACACGCTTGACGTGGACGTCGAGCGTCTTGGTGTCGCCCACGTAGTTGGCGCCCCAGATGCGGTCGATGAGCTGGCCGCGGGTGAGCACGCGGTCCGGGTTGCGCAGGAATAGCTCAAGCAGGTCGAACTCCCGCAGCGGCATCGCCACCGGCTCGCCGTCGACCTGCAGCTCGTGGCGGTCGACGTCCATGCGCACGCGGCCCGCCGCGAGCACCGCCGGCTCGCCGTCGCCGTCCCCGCCGCCGCGGCGCAGCACCGCGTGCACCCGGGCGACGAGCTCGCGGTAGGAGTACGGCTTCGTGACGTAGTCGTCCGCGCCGAGCTCGAGGCCGACGACCTTGTCGATCTCGCTGTCCTTGGCGGTCAGCATGATGATCGGCACCGAGCCGCGCTGCCGCAGCTGGCGGCACACCTCGGTGCCCGAGAGCCCGGGCAGCATGAGGTCGAGCAGCACGAGGTCCACCCCGCCTCGGTCGTACGCGGCGATGGCGGCCGGCCCGTCGGCGACCGCGACGACGTCGTACCCGTCCCGTTCCAGCTTGAACGTGAGGGGCTCGCGGTAGGACTCCTCGTCCTCCACCAGCAGGATCGTCGTCATCGGTGCTTCTCCTCCATCTTCAGGTCACCGGGCCGCGCGGCCACGGTCTGCTCGGCGCGGCCGCCGCCGTTGCTCTCCGCCTCGGCGACCGGGCCGTACGCCTCGGGCAGCACCAGGGTGAACGTGGAGCCCTTGCCCCGCGTGGACCACAGCTCCACGCGCCCGCCGTGGTCGTTGGCGATGTGCTTGACGATGCTCAGGCCCAGGCCGCTGCCGCCCGTCTCGCGCGAGCGCGCCTCGTCCAGCCGGTAGAACCGCTCGAAGATGCGCTCACGCTGGCCCTCCGGGATGCCGGGGCCCTGGTCGACGACGGCGATCCGCACCAGGGCGTCGGCGCGCGAGACGCCCACCGACACGCGGCTGGTGGGCGGGGCGTACCGGATGGCGTTGTCGAGCAGGTTGCGCACGGCGGTGGTCAGCAGCCCCTGGTCGCCGTAGACGCGCAGCCCCTTCGCGCCGCCGAGGACGAGCGTGACGTTGCGGGACTGGGCCTCCACCCGGACCCGGTCCACGGCCTCGGCGACGACGTCGTCGACGGCCACGAGGGCGGAGTCCACCAGGGCGTCGGGCTCCTGGAGCCGGGACAGCTCGATGATCTCCTGGACCAGGGTGGCCAGCCGGCGGGACTCCTTGCCCATCCGCCCGGCGAAGTGGCGCACGGTGTCGGGCTCGTCCGCGCAGTCCGCCACGGTCTCGGCCAGCAGGGACAGGGCGCCGACCGGGGTCTTGAGCTCGTGGGAGACGTTGGCGACGAAGTCGCGGCGCATCTCCTCCAGCCGGCGCGTGGCGGTGCGGTCCTCGGCGAGCAGGAGCACGCGCCCGGCCTTGAGGGGCGCGACGCGGACCTGCATGCGCAGCGTCCCCGCGCCCTCGACCGGCCCTCGCGTGAGCGTCACCTCGGCGTCGCGGATCGCGCCGTCGCGGCGCAGCGCCGCCACCATCTCGCGAAGCTCGGCGTGGGCGAGGGCGTCGTGGCGCACCAGCCCGAAGCTGTAGGCGGAGGCGCTCGCCCGCATGACGTCGTCGTCGGGCTCGAGCACCACCACGGCCTCGGGCAGCACGGTCAGGACGGAGACGACGTCGTCCTCCATCTCCGTCGCCGCAAGATGGGTGCCGGTCCTGCGCCGCTCACGCTCGCTGAACCGGAAGGCGAACCCGCCCGCGGCCCCCACGAACAGCCCGAGCAGCGCGACGCCCACGAGCTGCCAGATGTCCACGCCCAGAGCGTAGGCCCCGGGCGGCGAGTTCACCGAAGGCCACCCGCACAGGTCACCGGCCGTTCACCGGCGCGCCACCGCTCGTACATGTGTCCGCGCTTGACTACTTTAGGAGTAGATATGCCCACAGGGGTGCAGCTGAGGTAGGGAGCCACGGTGCGAGAGATATTCAAGCAAGAGATGCTGCAGGTGGGCGAGGATCTGCTGCGCATGGCACAGCACATGGCCACGGCCATCGACGATGCCACGACGGCGCTGCGCACCGCCGACCTCACCCTCGCGGAGCAGGTCATCGATGCCGACCAGCGCATCGACGAGATCCAGCGCCGCCTGGACGACCACGGCATCTCGCTCCTGGCGCGCCAGCAGCCGGTCGCCACCGACCTGCGGATCGTCGTCTCCGGCCTGCGCCTGTCCTCCACCATCGAGCGCATGGGCGACCTCGCCCGGCACGTGGCGTACGTGGCCCGCGGGCGTTACCCCGAGCTGGCGACGACGGGGCAGATGCGGGACGTCCTCACGGAGATGGGTGTCCAGGCGACCAAGGTCGGCAAGCAGGTGGTCCAGCTCCTCGAGAGCCGCGACCTCTCCCTCGCAGCCGCGATCGAGCACGACGACGACGTCCTCGACGAGCTCCACCGCCGGTCGTTCACCGTGATCCTGGACGAGTCGGAGCCGATGACGCGTCAGCAGCTCGTGGACGCGGTGCTGCTGGGCCGCTACCTGGAGCGCTTCGGCGACCACGGCGTCTCGGTGGCGCGCCGCGTCTCCTACCTCGTCACCGGGGACGCCAGCAAGGCCGTCGTCAGCCCGGAGCAGCAGGACGCGCCCGTCGACTGACCGACCCGCGGACAGCAAGAAGGCCCTCGCAGCGCGCTGCGAGGGCCTTCTTGCTGTCCGGCGCTTGCCGGTGCGTTCGGGTGGCTACTTGCCCTGGTTGGCGACGGCCGCGATGGCCGCCGCGGCCGCGGCCGGGTCGAGGTACTTGCCGCCGGGGAGGGTGGGCTTGAGGTTCTCGTCGAGCTCGTAGAGCAGCGGGATGCCGGTGGGCACGTTCAGCCCCGCGATGGCCTCGTCGGAGACGCCGTCGAGGTGCTTGATGATCGCGCGCAGGGAGTTGCCGTGCGCGGCCACCAGCACGGTCTTGCCGGCCCTCAGGTCCGGCACGATCTCGGCGTCCCAGTAGGGCAGGGCGCGCTCGAGGACGTCCTTGAGGCACTCGGTGCGCGGGATCGGCTCCCCGGCGTACCGCGGGTCGGCGTCCTGGGAGAACTTCGAGCCGAGCTCGATCTCGGGCGGCGGCACGTCGTAGGAGCGGCGCCACTGCATGAACTGCTCCTCCCCGTACTCGTCGCGGATCTCCTTCTTGTTCTTGCCCTGGAGGGCGCCGTAGTGGCGCTCGTTCAGGCGCCAGCTGCGCTTGACGGGGATCCAGTGCCGCTCCGCCACGTCGAGGGTGAGGTTGGCGGTCATGATGGCCCGGCGCAGGAGGGAGGTGTGCAGGATGTCCGGGAGGATGCCGGCGTCCGCGAGCAGATGCCCGCCGCGCCTGGCCTCCTCCGTCCCCTTCTCGGACAGCGGCACGTCCACCCAGCCGGTGAACAGGTTCTTGGCGTTCCACTCGCTCTCGCCGTGGCGGAGCAGTACCAGCGTGTAGGTCATGGCGACCATTGTTCCACCTGTGCCCGCACCCGCCCAGGACATCCGGCCCGAGACCCGCCCCCGCCCCCCGGCCCCCCGGGCCCGACAGGTCAAGTACCGACATCCCGCCTGGCCGACGCCCACCCGTGGCCGACCGGTCAAGTACTGACACCCCTCCCACCCAGGGGCGTGGCAGCACGAGGGCTCTCACGGCGACGGCCGGCTCCCCACGTGGGGAGCCGGCCGTCGAAGCCCGTCGTGAGGAAAGCGGTCAGTTGGCCTTCTCGTACGCCTCACGGATCTCGGCGGAGATCCGGCCGCGCTCGGAGACCTCGAAACCGTTCTCCCGTGCCCACTCGCGGATCTTGCCGGCGTCCGAGGCGGACGTCGCGGGTCGCGCCGCGCCGCGCCGCGCCGGGGTCCGGCGTCCACCCGCACGCCGTGCGTGCCCGACCCACTCCGCGAACGACTCGCGCAGCGCCTTGGCGTGCCCGTCGGAGAGGTCAATCTCGTAGGAAATGCCGTCGAGGGCAAAGGTAACGGTCTCGTCCGCGGTGGAACCGTCGATGTCGTCCACGAGGGTGACTTGCACCTTCTGCGCCATGGTGGTGACCTTTCTTCTCATCATTCCGGGCTATCCCCGGGAGCGAGGCCCCCGGCGCGCGATGTCATCATCGTCATCGCGAAGCCTATTTGCCGCGAGAAGAATTGTCACGTTTACGACGACGGCGGGATCAACGTGCCGCTCGCGGGGGAGGCGTTGTTAGCCGCCGTCTCCTCCTCGAGCCGCTTGATGGCGTTCCGCTCATTACGGTCGGCGTTCACGAGGGCGCGGATCACCACATAGAAGAGAAATCCCGTGCCGATGGAAGGCAGGAGCGCCACGACGTAGTCCACCCCGAGAGTGTACGTCCACACCGTGGCCCCCGGCCCGGCGAGCAATACCGCCGAGACGCTCGGGATCGTTGAAGAGGTGGGCGCCGCCGCCCGCGGGGCCGACCGGGGCGTACCGCAGCCGCACAGCTGGTCCGCCGCCCGCCTGGCGCGCGCGCTCACTCGCGCCTGACGGCTGGGATCGCGGCAGACCGCACCCGTCGACCACCCGCCGAGCGTACCCGGCCCGCACGACGACCCCCGGCTGGGCGCGCGCCTGCAGGAACAACGCCTGAGGGTGATGTCGCGCGAACAATAGACCCACGCGGCAATTAGCCCGACCGACGTCAGTTTCCCGACGGCGGCCCTCGGCTCGGGCGCGTCGCGCGTCCGGACGAGAACCTACCCGCACACCACCCCGCGCCATAAGCAATACCCCGTGTCCGGAACATTGTTGCTCATGTCACAGATATCAGACGGAACCTCGTTCAAACCGACGTCCATTCCAGCCGTGCACACGGGGACCCTATAACGCAGCAACCTGTGAGCTTCCCGAACGGCGCAGCCACCGTTCCGATATCGCAGGCGTCACTGCGTCAACGCCCGGCGCAAAACCCCGACCGGCGCCTTGAGGCCACCACATTGGCCGAAGCCCCTTCCAGACATTGACCGCCCCGGGCACCTCGGTGGGAGCAACGCCACGAGAGCGCCACACGTCTTCGCAGGGCATCTGGCACCGACGCCCCGCGACCCCCGGCCGAACCAGCCTGGGACCGGCCGACGCCGTCCCCAAACTGCGAGACGGGCAGGCACCGTCCGATTCAGACCCGCCCACGCCGACCGCACCCGGCGGCCCAAACCGGGCACATTCCGCCCGCCCGGACGAGCGCCACCGAGCGGACCTGCACCGATGTGCCGACGGACCCGCGAAGGTACGGATCACGGCATCGCGGAGGTGATTCATGTCACATCCGACCGATTCGATCCGGACGATACCGCCGGGCTATTGTCCTGCCGTTACCTCTTCGTTACCAAGTGGTGGCGCCCCTGACGAGGCGCACCACTGATGCCCTCCCTGGAGTTTTCTCTTGTTCAGACGTGCCCTCGGCATGCTCGCCGCCACCTCCGTCGCCGCCTCCGTCGCCCTCACGGCGAGCCCCTCGATCGCCTCGACGGGAGGTGCGGGCGGCGCGTTCACAGATCGCACCTTCCAGAGCTTCACCGCCTCCAACGGCCTCTCCTCGAAGTACCACGTATACGCGGAGGGCATCGCCACCGACAAGCCGGTCGGGATCATGCTTCAGTTCCACGGCGACGGCGCGTACGAGTTCCAGAACCCGTCGTCGTCCTACTCCCTCGGCGGGTCCGACGGCATCGTCGCCCAGGCCCGCGAGCACGGGATGATCACCGTGCCGGTCCTCTCCCCCGACAAGGCCGGCTCGATCACGTGGTGGGAGGACGGGGCGAAGAACGCCACCTTCGTCAGCGACCTCCTCAACCAGCTCTACAGCCAGTACAACATCGACAAAGAGCGCGTGTGGCTCGTCGGGTACTCGGGCGGCAGCCAGTTCATCACCCAGTACTTCATGCCCAAGCACTCCAGCATGATCGACGGCGGCGGATCCGTCGTCTTCGGGGGCGGCGGCTCCCCCCGCGTGGCCGCCACGACCGCCGACGCCGGGCTCACCGCCGACTTCCCCATGCACTGGTACACCGGCCAGAACGACAACGGCAGCTACAACGCCCTCCGGGACGCCCAGAGCGGCTCGTCCTGGTACCAGGGCCAGGGCTTCACCACCTCGCTGGAGTCCCCGGCCGGCGTGGACCACAACCTCTCCGGCACGTTCGGCACCGTCGTCGGCCAGCAGCTCGACGCGCACGACGGCGGCCCGACGACCGGCGGCACCACCGCCCCGGCACCGGCCCCCGCGCCGGCGCCGGCGCCGGCGCCCGCCCCGGCACCGTCGGACGGTGGCGCCGAGCCGACCACCGGATCGAGCGCTCCCAAGGGCGGCGCGCCCGCGACCCCGGCGCCGACCACGCCCGCAACCCCGGCCCAGCCCGCCACGCCGGCCCCGGCCCCGCCCGTGACCGCGCCCGCCGAGCAGCCCGCCGCGGAGCACGCCGTGACCGTCACCAAGAGGGGCGCGAAGCTGACGATCGACACCCCCAAGGGCTCCGGCCGCCTCGTGTTCCGCGTCTCCAAGAAGCCCATCACGGGCCACGGCGGCTGGTACAAGTACACCGGTCGCACGGGCGAGGGCGTGAAGCTGGAGATCCGGCGCGCCCTGACCCCCGGCACCGAGTACTACTACCAGGTCGAGCAGGGCAAGGACCGCACGGTCCTCGCCACCGGGACGTTCACCACGAAGGGCTGAGTGGCGGCCCGCGGCGCTCGTCGCCGCGGACGGCCCCCCTCGACGACGGCCCCCGTGCTGCCCCAGGCAGCGCGGGGGCCGTCGTGGTCCCCGGCCAACAGTCGGTGCGCCTCCCGTACCCGCAGCCGGACGGGCGCCCTGATGAGTGTCTCGGAACCCTCCGGTCGGTGTCGCCGGGCAAGGAAAAGGCCCGGATTCCGTAGGAATCCGGGCCTCCCGGGTGGAGCCGCCTCGGGGAATCGAACCCCGGACCTATTCATTACGAGTGAATCGCTCTGCCGACTGAGCTAAGGCGGCGCGGCGTCCGATCGTGTCGGACGCAGCGCAGACCACCCTACCCGGGCACGGGCGCCCAGGACAAAATCGGGAGGCGGTCCGGGGCAGTGACGTGCGGCACGTCCGCCGCGATCAGCAGGTCAGCCCGTCCACGGGCTTCTCCCCGTCGATGAGGAACCGGTCCACCGCGGACGTGATGCAGGCGTTGGAGCGGCCGTAGGCGGTGTGCCCCTCACCCTCGTAGGTGACGAGGAAGCCGCTGTCGAGCTGGTCGGCCAGGGCCTGGCTCCACTCGTAGGGCGTGGCGGGGTCGCCGGTGGTGCCCACGACCATGATGGGCGGGGCGCCCGCGGCGGCGATCGGCGCGCGCTCGCCGGTCGGCGCCCCGGGCCAGTCGGCACAGAGCATCTCGCTGTAGCTCAGCGCGGACCCGAACGTCGGCGACGCCTTCTCGAGCTCCTTCGCCTCCGCCTTCCAGGTCGCCAGGTTCCCCTCGGCGCCGAAGTCGGCGCAGTTGATGGCCCAGTTCGCCTCCGTCGTGTTGGTCGGGTAGGTCCCGTCCGCCTTCCTGCCGGCCATGAGGTCGGCGAGATAGAGGAGGGTCGAGCCGTCGCCGTCGTGCATGGCCTGGTCGAGCGCCTGGGACAGGACCACCCAGCTGGCGCTGTCATACAGGGGGGCGATGATCCCGGCGAACGCGAGGGAGGCCGTGAGCTCGCGGCCGTCCGACGTCGGCAGCGGTGTGTCCGCGGTGACCTGCAGCAGGGTCCGGATCTGGCCGACGCCGTCGTCCACGGTGCCGCTCAGCGGGCACAGGGACCCGGCGAGGCAGTCCTCGACGTAGGCGCGCAGCGCGTCCTCGAAGCCGACGGCCTGGGCGAGGGTCGTCTCGTGGGAGTCGAGGGAGGGGTCCATCGCCCCGTCCAGGACGAAGTGGCCGACGTTCTTGGGGAACTGCTCGGCGTAGGTGGCGCCGAGGTAGGTGCCGTAGGAGTAGCCGAGGTAGTCGAGAGTCGTCTCGCCGAGCACGGCGCGCAGCACGTCCATGTCCTTCGCGGCGGAGACCGTGTCGACCTCGGACAGCTCGTCCCCCGACTTCGCGGCGCACCCCTCGGCGATGAGCTCGGTGTCCGCTGCGTAGGCGGCGAGCCCCTCCTCGGTGTCGGTGTCGTAGTCGGCGGCGCGGATCCGGTCGAGCTCGGCGTCGCTCACGCAGTCGATCGGCGCGGAGGCGCCGACGCCGCGGGGGTCGAAGCCGACGATGTCGTAGGCGGCGCGCAGGTCCTCGCTGAACCTCTGGTTGGCGAACGCGGGGTCGGCCAGGTCGGTCCCGGGACTGCCGGGGCCCCCGGGGTTCACCAGGAGGTTGCCCACCCGGGCCCCGTCCTCCGCGCTGAGCAGGCGCTTGACGGCGATGGTGATGCTTTTCGCACCGGGGTTGTCGTAGTCGAGGGGGACGGAGACGTCGGCGCACTCGACCTTCTCGCCGCACCCCTCCCACGCGACCTCCTGCCCGTAGTACTTCTCCAGGCCGCTGGGCACGGCGCCCGGGGTCTCGCGGCCGGCGGACGTGGTGGGGGTGGCGGGGCCGTCCGTGCCCGTCCCGGCGGAGCAGCCGGCCAGGAGGAGCGCGCCGGCGGCGAGGGCGGCGAGGGCGGATACGGCGGACGTACGGCGAGAGCGGGGCACGTCACCACGCTACCGGGCGGCCCGCCGCACCCGGCCGCCCGGACCCTGCCCGCCGCCCGTGCGGGCGCGGCGCCACGTGCCAGTGCGGCGGCAACGCCGACTTAGGGGCAGGTGGCGCCGACGGGCGGCAGGACGCCGTCGAGCAGGTAGGCGTCCACGACGTCGCTCACGCAGGGGGCGCCGGGCCGGTAGCTCACGTGCCGACCACCCCCGACCGTGAGCAGGCGGGAGCTGGCGAGCTGGTCGTCGAGGGCGCGGGCCCAGGCGTACGGGGTGACCCTGTCCCCGGTGGCGGCCACGAGCAGGACCGGTCCGGCGCCCGCGGCGGAGACGGGGTGCCGGCGGGCCGCTTCGTCGCGCGGCCAGCGGGCGCAGCCAACCTCGCCGTAGACCAGCAGCGGCCCGAACGATGGCGAGAGCTCGGTGAGCGCCGCGGCCTCGCCGGCGAGGCGGTCCGGGTCGTCGTCGCTGGGGAAGTCCGCGCAGAGGACCGCACCGAACACGCCCGCGCGCATGGTCTCCGCGTGCGTGCCCCGGACCATGAGCCCGTCGAGGTGCGCGCGCAGCACGGTGCCGTCGTCGTGGGTGAGGATCTGGTCGAGCCCGCGCACAAGCTCGAGCATGCCGTCGTTCTCCTGCGCGAGGCTCGCGGCGGCGAGGACGGCCTGCCGCCCGGTCAGGCCGCGCCCGTCCGCGGTGGGCACGGGGGTGCGGTTGGCCTCGGCGACCATCGCGTTCACCTGCGCGACGCCGTCGTCCACGGTGCCCGTCAGGGGGCAGCCGGCGGCGGCCTGGCAGAGCCCGACCACGCCGCGCAGGACCTCCTCGAAGTCCCGGGCGTGCGCGCGGGTGAGGTCGCCCATGCTCATCGCCGGGTCCACCACCGCGTCGAGGACCATCCGGCCCACGCGGGACGGGAAGGCCTCCGCGTACAGGGCGCCGAGGTAGGTGCCGTAGGAGGCGCCGTAGAAGTCCAGGCGCTCCTGGCCCAGGGCCGCCCGGAGGACGTCCAGGTCGCGCGCGACGTCGGCGGTGCCCACGTGGGTGAGGAGCGGGCCGGTCATCGCGGCGCAGGCGTCCGCGAAGTGCTCCGCCTTGGTCAGGGCGGTGTCACGGCCGGCCGCGGTGGTCAGGTCGAGGTCGGGCACGCCGAGGTTGGCCGGTGACGGGCACCAGACGGGGCTGGAGTCACCCACGCCGCGTGGGTCGAACCCGACGATGTCGTAGTGCGCGCGCAGCTCGCGGCTGAAGAACCTCCCGGCCCGCGCGGCCATCTCGACCCCCGATGTGCCGGGGCCGCCGGGGTTGACCACCAGGGCGTCCCGGGCCGGGGACGTCGACCGGACGGGGGATGTCGCTCCGGCGCGCCGGACGGCGATCCTCGCCGTGCGGCCGTCGGGGTGGGCGTAGTCGACCGGCACGATCAGGTTGGCGCACTCCTGGGTGTCGCAGGGCCTCCAGCGCAGCTCCTGCCCGTAGTAGGCGGCGAGCGCCGGGTCCGCCGGCGCGGCGGGGCCCTGATGTGACGGCCCGCCGTCCGCGCCGGGCGACGGCCCGCCCTCCGCGGCACGCGACGGCGCGCCTGCCGCAGACGACGGCCCCGCCGGCCCAGTGGTGCCCGCGTCGCCGTCCGGCCCGGTGGTGCAGGCACCGAGCAAGAGGGCGAGGATCCCGAGGACAGCGGCCGCGTGAGGGCGCCATCGTGCCACCCACCCAGGGTAAAACGCGTGTTCACGGCCGGGCATCCCCTCGATCGGGGGCGCCGCGCCGGCGGTCCGCGCCGCGCCGGCCCCGCGGGCGGGCGCGCACCAGGGACCCGAACGCGTCGCCGTCGGCGAGCAGCGGGGTGATGTCCCTGAACAGCACCCC
>NZ_RXOZ01000008.1 GCF_003991205.1 Georgenia sp. SYP-B2076
AGGAGGTCCACCTGGACGAGCCGGTCCCGGCGCCGGGCCCGCCGGCCCGACGGCAAGGAACGGCGGTCCGGCGCCGCCCGGCCCTGACCGGCCGGGCGGCGGGCCGCGGCCCGCCGCGCCGTACCCTGGGGGCGTGCGGATCTTGTGCATCGATACCTCCGGCGGCTCCGCCGTCGCCCTCGTGGACGCCCCCGACGGCGGCCCCACCACCCCCCTGGCGTCCGCCAGCAGCCCGGACCCGCGCCGGCACGCCGAGGCGCTGACGCCCCTGGTCCGGGAAGTCCTCGGGGCCGGGTCGGTCACCGACGTCGAGATGATCGCCGTCGGCACCGGGCCCGCCCCGTTCACGGGCCTGCGCGTCGGGCTCGTCACCGCCGCCGCGCTCGCGCGGGGGCGGGGGGTCCCCGTGCACGGCGTGTGCTCGCTCGACGTGCTCGCCCGCCAGGCGTTCGACGCCCTCGGCGGCCCGGACGGCCGCGCCGAGGTCCTCGTGGCCACGGACGCGCGCCGCCGGGAGGTCTACTGGGCCCGGTACCGGGCCCTCGGCGACGACGACGTCGAGCGCCTGGCCGGGCCCGAGGTCGGGGCCGCGGCGCAGGTGGCGGCCGCCAACGGGGTCGCGCCGGCGGCGCCGGGCGACGCGCCCGCGCAGGCCGCGCCCGACGTGGTCGTGGGCCCCGGTGCGGCGCTCTATCCCGAGCAGCTTCCCCCCACGCCCGGCCTGCCCGGGCTGCTCGACCCGGCCGTGCTCGCCCGGCTGGTGCGCGCCCGCCTCGCCCGGGCCGCGGCGGGCGAGGACGTCGACCTCGGCACCGAGCCCCGGTACCTGCGCCGCCCGGACGTCCACCTCCCCGGCGCGCCCAAGCGCGCGTCCTGACAGATGCACGACGCCGCGGCGCACGCCGGGCCGGGCGGTGAGGACTCGCGGGCCGGCTCGCGCCCGTCGGCCGGCGACGCCCGCCGGGCCCCGGCCGCCCGTCTGCGTCCCCTCACGCGGGCGGACCTCGACCGGGTCATGGAGCTCGAGCCGCAGCTCTTCGGCGCCGGCGCGTGGACCCGGGGCGTCTACGTCGACGAGCTGACGACCCCAGGCCGCACCTACGTCGCCGCCGTCGTCGACCGGCCGGACGGCACCGAGATCATGGTGGGCTACGCGGGCCTGGCCGCCGGCGACGAGGCACAGGTGATGACCGTGGGCGTGGACCCGGCGTTCCGACGCCGGGGGATCGCCACCCAGCTGCTCGAGGCGCTCCTGCGCGCGGCCCGCGCCGAGCGGGCCCGCAGCGTGCTCCTCGAGGTCCGCGCGAGCGACGCCGGTGCGCAGCGCCTCTACGCGCGCGCCGGGTTCACGCCCATCGGCGTGCGGCGCAACTACTACGCGGTCGAGCGGGAGGACGCCGTCGTCATGCGCGCCACCCTCGGTCGGCGCGGCCGCCCGGTCGGCAGCGAGATCCTCTAGGAGGAGCGATGGACCACAGGACCGCGGTGCTCGTCACCGCGGCGGCGCTCCGGCACGAGCTGGCGGGCCCGCGGCCGCCCGCGCTGCTGGACGTGCGCTGGTCGCTGGCCGAGCCCGACGGGCGCGGAGCGTACCACGCCGGGCACCTCCCGGGGGCGGGCTTCGTCGACCTGGACCGCGAGCTGGCGGCGCCGCCGTCCCCGGCGGCCGGCCGCCACCCCCTGCCGGCCCCGGCCGACCTCCAGGCCGCCGCCCGCCGCTGGGGCCTCCGCGACGGCGCCCCGGTGGTCGTCTACGACGACGCCGGCGGCACCTCCGCCGCGCGCGCCTGGTGGCTGCTGCGGTGGGCCGGGCTGACCGACGTGCGCCTCCTCGACGGCGGCCTGCCCGCCTGGCGCGCGGCAGGCTTCGACCTCGAGACGGGCGACGCGGCCCCGGCGCCGGGCGACGTCGTCCTGCCCCTGGCCGCGGGCACGGCGGCGGAGGGGCTGCCCACGACCGACGGGGACGGTGCCGCGGCGTGGCCGTCGGCCGGCGTTCTCCTGGACGCGCGCGCCCCGGAGCGGTTCCGCGGCGAGCGCGAGCCCGTGGACCCGCGCGCCGGCCACATCCCCGGTGCGCTCAGCGCACCGACCACCCAGAACCTCGCCGACGACGGACGGTTCCGGGGCGACGCCGAGCTGCGGCGCCGCTTCGCCGACCTGGGCGTCCGGGGCGGCGCGCCCGTGGCGGTGTACTGCGGCTCGGGTGTCACGGCCGCCCACGAGGTGGCCGCGCTGGCGGCCGTGGGGGTGGCTGCGACGCTCTACCCGGGCTCGTGGTCGCAGTGGTCCGCCGACCCCGCGCGTCCGGTGGCCACCGGCGGGCCGGGGCCGGGTGCGCCGTAGGGACGCCCCGCCCCGGTCGCGGCGGGAGGTCAGCGGACGACGGCGACCTGGTCGAACTCCAGGCGGCCGGCGCGAGGGAACTGGGCGCGCTCGTCCTCGGGGTCGGCAGCGTGGCCGACGTTGAGGACGGCCAGGACCCGCCAGCCGTTCTCCGCGTGGAGCGCCCCGTCGACGCCCGCGGCGTCCATGCCGGCCATCGGGCCGACCTGCAGGCCCTCGGCGCGCAGCGCCAGGATGAGATAGCCGAGCTGGATGAGCCCGTTGGTCCGCGCCAGGCCGTCGCGCAGCTCCGCGTCCGGCGCGAGCTGCTCGCGCATGCCCGCACGGAACGGGGCGAGCACCGGCATGTGCTCGTGGAAGTCCGGGTCGTAGGCGGCGACGACGGTGAGCGGCGCGGCGAGGGTCTTGGCCTGGTTGCCCGGGCTCAGGTGGGCGACGAGCGGCTCACGGCTCTCGGGGGTGCCCAGCACGGTCAGCCGGAGCGGCTGGGTGTTCATGGCGGTGGGGGCCCAGCGCAGGTGCTCGTAGGCGCGGCGGACGACGTCGACGTCCACCGGCTCCCGCGTGAAGGCGTTGGTCGTGTGCGCGTCGTCGAAGAGCAGGCCGAGGGCGGCGTCGTCGAGGCGGGCGGGCGTGGTGAGGGAGGTGATGGTCACCCTCCCTCAACGAGAAACGGCCAGGCCCGGACTCCCGTCCAGGGCTGTGAGGTGCCTCACGTCATGGTCGGTATGCGAACAAATCGCGCGAAACCGGCCGTGATGGTGGCCTAGGTGTGACCTGAGACTCGCTACCATCAGGACCATGGTCACGACCACCCCTGTGCCGACGAAGCCACGCGCCCGGAACACGACCGTCGCCCTGAAGTGGGCGATGGCGGTCTCGGGCATCCTCTTCGTCCTTTTCGTCCTGCTGCACATGTACGGCAACCTCAAGGCCTTCGCCGGCCAGGAGGCGTTCGACAGCTACGCGGCCGGCCTGCGCACCCTGCTCTATCCGTACCTCCCGCACGAGGGGTTCCTCTGGATCCAGCGGGTGGTGCTCCTCGTGGCCCTCGTGGTGCACGTCGTCGCCGCGATCACGCTGTGGCGCCGGGCCAGGGGGGCACGCAGCCGCCGCTACGTCGTGCACAAGCGCCTCGTCCAGTCCTACTCCTCGCGCACGGTGCGCTGGGGCGGCCTGATCATCCTGGCGTTCGTGATCTTCCACCTGCTGCAGTTCACCACGCTCACCATCGAGGTCGGCGGCAGCTTCGACAGCCCGTACCAGCGCCTCGTCGTGGCCTTCTCCGCGGAGCACTGGTACGTCTACCTCGCCTACCTCATCGCGATCGTCGCGCTCGCCATGCACGTGCGCCACGGGGTGTGGAGCGCGCTGCAGACGCTCGGCGCCTCCAACCGTCGTCGTCAGCGCAACATCAACGTCCTCGCCTACGTGGTGGCGGGCGCGCTGCTGGTCGGGTTCATGGCGCCCCCGACGGCCATCCTGCTCGGCTTCGTGAAGTAAGGAACGATCGAACCATGACGTCAACCGTCGAGAACGAGACCCTGATCGGTGGGCTCTACCGCGAGGGCGAGCCCGTCGCCGACACGAAGGCGCCCACCGGCCCGCTGGCCGACCGCTGGGAGCAGCGCAAGTTCAAGGCCCGGCTGGTCAACCCCGCCAACCGGCGCAAGATGAACATCATCATCGTGGGCACCGGCCTGGCGGGCTCCTCGGCCGCCGCCACCCTCGGTGAGGCCGGCTACAACGTCAGCGCGTTCTTCTACCAGGACTCCCCGCGGCGGGCGCACTCGATCGCCGCGCAGGGCGGCATCAACGCGGCGAAGAACTACAAGAACGACAACGACTCCGTGTACCGGCTCTTCTACGACACGGTCAAGGGCGGCGACTACCGCGCCCGCGAGTCCAACGTCTACCGGCTCGCCGAGGTGAGCACCAACATCATCGACCAGGCCGTGGCCCAGGGCGTGCCCTTCGCGCGCGAGTACGGCGGGCTCCTGGACAACCGCTCCTTCGGCGGCGTGCAGGTCTCGCGCACGTTCTACGCGCGCGGCCAGACCGGCCAGCAGCTGCTCATCGGCGCCTACCAGGCGCTCGAGCGCCAGGTCGCCGCGGGGACCGTGAAGACCCACTCGCGCCACGAGATGCTCGAGCTCGTCATCGTGGACGGCCGCGCCCGCGGCGTCATCGTGCGCGACATGGTCACCGGGGCGATCGAGACCCACCTGGCCGACGTCGTCGTCCTGGCCACCGGCGGGTACGGCAACGTCTTCTACCTCTCCACGAACGCCATGGGCTCCAACGTCACGGCGACGTGGCGCGCGCACCGCAAGGGCGCCTACTTCGGCAACCCCTGCTACACGCAGATCCACCCCACGTGCATCCCGGTGTCCGGCGACTACCAGTCCAAGCTGACCCTGATGAGCGAGTCGCTGCGCAACGACGGCCGCATCTGGGTGCCGAAGAAGAAGGGCGACACGCGCGGCCCGCGCGAGATCCCCGAGGACGAGCGCGACTACTACCTCGAGCGGCGCTACCCGGCGTTCGGCAACCTCGTCCCCCGGGACATCGCCTCGCGCGCCGCGAAGCAGGTGTGCGACGAGGGCTTCGGCGTCGGCCCGGGTGGGCGCGGCGTCTACCTGGACTTCGCGGAGGCCATCGGGCGCCTGGGGCGCGCGTCCGTCGAGGCCAAGTACGGCAACCTGTTCGACATGTACCAGCGCATCACGGGGGAGAACCCCTACGAGGTCCCGATGCGCATCTACCCGGCGGTCCACTACACGATGGGCGGGCTCTGGGTCGACTACGACCTGCAGTCGAACATCCCGGGCCTGTTCGTGACCGGCGAGGCGAACTTCTCCGACCACGGCGCCAACCGCCTGGGGGCCTCCGCCCTCATGCAGGGTCTGTCCGACGGGTACTTCGTGCTGCCGAACACCATCAACGACTACCTGGCCGACGCGCCCTTCGAGAAGGTGTCCTCCGACCACCCCGCGGTGGCCGAGGCCGTGGCGTCGGTGCGCGAGCGCATCAACCACTTCCTCACCGCCAACGGCTCCCGCTCGGTGGACTCCTTCCACAAGGAGCTCGGCCACCTCATGTGGGAGCACTGCGGCATGGAGCGCACCGAGGAGGGCCTGCGCGAGGGGATCGAGAAGATCCGGGCGCTGCGCGAGGAGTTCTGGCGCGACGTCAAGGTCGTCGGCGGCGGCGACGAGCTCAACCAGGCCCTCGAGCGGGCCGGCCGCGTCGCGGACTTCTTCGAGCTCGCCGAGCTGATGTGCATCGACGCCCTGCACCGCAGGGAGTCCTGCGGCGGGCACTTCCGCGCCGAGTCCCAGACGGAGGACGGCGAGGCCCTGCGCCAGGACGACGAGTTCGCCTACGTCGCGGCCTGGGAGTGGGCCGGCCCCGGCGGCGCGCCGGTGCTGCACAAGGAAGACCTCCAGTACGAGTACGTCGAGATGAAGCAGCGGAGCTACAAGTGAAGATCAGCCTCAAGGTCATGCGGCAGACCGGCGCGAGCGCCGAGCCGCGCCTGGTCAACTACGACGTGCTCGGCGTGTCCGAGGACATGTCGTTCCTGGAGATGCTCGACGTCCTCAACGAGCAGCTCACCGAGCGGGGTGAGGAGCCGGTGGCCTTCGACTCCGACTGCCGCGAGGGCATCTGCGGCATGTGCGGCATCGTCATCAACGGCGTCGCCCACGGCCCGGAGCGCACCACCACGTGCCAGCTGCACATGCGCTCCTTCAAGGACGGGGACGTCATCACCCTCGAGCCGTGGCGCTCCAGCGCGTTCCCGGTCATCAAGGACCTCGTGGTGGACCGCTCCGCGTTCGACCGCATCATCGACGCCGGCGGCTACATCTCCGTGAACACGGGCGCGGCGCCGGACGCGCACGCCACCCCGGTGCCCAAGGCCGACGCCGACCGTGCCTTCGAGGCGGCCGCGTGCATCAGCTGCGGCGCCTGCGTGGCGGCGTGCCCCAACGCCTCAGCCATGCTCTTCACCGCCGCGAAGGTCACCCACCTCGGCCTGCTGCCCCAGGGCCAGCCCGAGCGGGAGGCCCGCGTGGTCAACATGCTGGCCCAGCACGACGCCGAGGGCTTCGGCGGGTGCACCAACATCGGCGAGTGCGCCGCGGTGTGCCCCAAGGAGATCCCGCTGGACGTCATCAGCACCCTCAACGCCGACCTCGGCCGGGCCCTGGTCCACAACGCCTGAGCCCAGCCATCCGGCCGACGGCCCGTCCCGCCTACCCCGGCGGGGCGGGCCGTCCGCCTGCGCGGACTACCCTGGTCTGGTGACCGAACCCCTCATCCTCGGCATCGAGACCTCCTGCGACGAGACGGGCGCCGCCCTCGTGCGCGGCCGTGAGCTCCTCGCGGACGTGACCGCCTCCTCGATGGACGAGCACGCCCGCTTCGGCGGCATCGTCCCCGAGGTCGCCTCCCGCGCCCACCTGGAGGCGTTCGTCCCCACGATCGACGCCGCCCTCGACGCCGCCCACGTCACGCTCGACGACGTCGACGCCATCGCCGTGACCGCCGGGCCGGGCCTGGTCGGCTCCCTCACCGTCGGTGCCGCCGGGGCGAAGGCCCTCGCGCTCGCCACCGGCAAGCCGCTCTACGGCGTCAACCACGTCATCGGGCACGCCGCGGTCGACGAGCTCGTGCACGGCGCGTTCCCCGAGCGGTTCGTGGCGCTGGTCGTCTCCGGCGGGCACACCTCGCTGCTCCTGGTCACCGACATCGCCACCGACGTCGTCGAGCTCGGCCAGACCCTCGACGACGCCGCCGGCGAGGCGTTCGACAAGGTCGGGCGCCTCCTCGGCCTGCCCTACCCGGGCGGCCCCTACGTGGACAAGCTCTCGCAGACGGGCGACCGGGGTGCCATCCGCTTCCCCCGCGGCCTCTCGACGGGCAAGGACAAAGCCCGCCACCCGTACGACTTCTCCTTCTCCGGCCTGAAGACGGCGGTGGCCCGCTACGTCGAGGGCTACGAGGACCGGGGCGAGGAGGTGCCGGCGGCCGACGTCGCCGCCGGGTTCTCCGAGGCCGTGGCCGACGTGCTGACCCGCAAGGCGCTGGCCGCCTGCGAGGTGCACGGCTGCGACACCCTCGTCGTCGGCGGCGGGTTCTCCGCGAACTCCCGCCTGCGGGACCTGGCGGCCGAGCGGGCCGCCGAGCACGGCGTCACGGTGCGCATCCCGCCGATCCGCTTCTGCACCGACAACGGCGCGATGATCGCCGCGCTCGGCTCGGCCCTCGTGCGCTCGGGCGCGGCGCCCTCGTCGCTGGATCTGCCCACCGACTCGGGCATGCCGCTGCAGACCATCCGGGTCTGAGTCCCGCCACCCCTTGCCGGTGAGCGGTCATCTGCTAGCACGGCCCCAGTGACGCGGTCCCGGCTGCGCGGTCGGACGGCGGTGCGCCGGGTCAGCCGGCTCGCGGGGGACGCAGGGCCGGCACGACGCGCCACGCGCGCGCGACCACGAGGAACACCACCACGGCGATGCCCACGCCCCAGGGGAAGTCGGTGTGACCCGCCAGGGAGACCTCGGCGTCCGTGTTCACGACCGTGACGCCAAACCACAGCAGGCCCGCGCGCACGCCCTCCGGCCCGGCGTCGGCGGCGACCTGGAACAGGGCGGCGAGGAAGCCCAGGACCGCGATGCCCCAGGCGACCAGCCACCCGGCCGCCCACGCGGCGCCCACCTGCCAGCGGGGCCGGTCGCGCGGGAGCAGCGCGAGGTACTCCCGCGCGAGCGCGCGGGCATCGCCGAGCGAGGCGATCGCCTCCGCCATCGAGGCGTCGGTCGCGGCCGCGTCGAGGTCGCCGCGGAGCTGGCGCACCAAGCCCCGACGCTGCCGGGCCGGATAGGCGTCCAGCCAGAACTGGAGGTTCAGGAGGTATCTCTCCCGCCGGAGCGTGTCGCGCACCCTGCGGTGCGCGGCCGGTGGGCGGATGGTCGTGGGGGTGCTCATGGTCGGTTCTCCTCCAGGTCGCGCGGCAGGGGGGTGAGGACGACGGCGACCACATCGTTGACGGCCTGCCATGCCCGCCGCTGGGCCGAGAGGTGTCGCAGCCCCTCGGTCGTGGGGGTGTAGTACTTCCGAGCCGGGCCCTCCGAAGACCGGACCAGGTAGGAGTCGAGGTCACCGTCGCGCTCCAGCCGGGTGAGGACCGGGTAGACCGAGCCGGCGGCGATGCCCGTCAGTCCCGCGCCCTGCAAGCGGGTGACGAGCTCGTAGCCGTAGGAGTCCTGGTCCCGCAGCAGGGCGAGCACCAGGAGCGGCAGGACGCCCTTGAGTAGCTGGGGGTCACGCGCCGGGGAGGGGGCGGGCCTTGGCGCCATGGCAGCAAGGTATACCCGGTAGTGGGTAAAAACTACTAGTGCGTCGGGGAGGCGTTCCGGAGCGGGCGGGCGCTGTCAGTACTTGACGTGTCACCGCGGTGGGCTGTCAGGACTTGACGTGTCACCGCGGGGTGGGGGCGTTAGAGCGGGTGGCCTGCGCGCATCTCCGCGACCATGGACGAGACCACGTCGTCGAGGTTCCCGGTCGCGGCCACGGCGAGCTGGCGCTGGTACGAGGCGCCGCCGTCGAGGATGCGGCCGACGTCGGCCAGCTCGGCGGCGCATCCGAGGCGCTCCGCGACGGGCGCGAGCTCGACGAGCATCCGGGCGACGGTGTCGGAGACCAGCTCCTCCTCGCCGGCGTCGTCGACGATGAGGATGGCGTCCATGCCGTAGCGCGCGGAGCGCCACTTGTTCTCCATGACGAACCAGCGCGGCACGGACGGCAGGGTCTCCCCGGCGTCGAGCATGCTCGAGTAGTGCTCGACGAGGCAGTGGGTCAGGGCCGAGACCGCCAGCACCTCCTCGAGGTTGGTGGCGGCGTCGCACACCCGCACCTCGATGGTGCCCAGCCCGGGGGAGGGGCGGATGTCCCACCGCAGCTCGCTGAAGGTGTCGATCACGCCGGTCCGGGTCATGTCGTCGACGTAGCGCTCCAGCTCCTCCCACCGCTCGAACTGGTAGGGCACGCCGGCCGTGGGCAGCTGCTGGAACATCATGGCGCGGTTGGAGGCGTAGCCGGTGTCCTCCCCGCCCCAGAACGGCGACGAGGCGGCCAGGGACTGCAGGTGCGCGAACCGGGTCATGAGTGCCCGGAGGATGGGCAGCACCTTGGCCCGGTCCTCGATGCCCACGTGCACGTGGACGCCGTAGAGCAGCATCTGACGGCCCCACCACCGGGTGCGGTCGATGAGGGTGGCGTAGCGCTCCTTGTTCGTCACCTTCTGGTAGGTGGGCCGGGCGAAGGGGTGCGTGCCCGCGCTGGCCAGCTCGATCCGCAGCGCGTCGGTGACCGGGCGCAGCTCGTCGACCGCCCGTTGCAGGTCCGCGCCCGCCGCCCCCACGGTGCGGCACACGCCCGAGACGACCTCGACCGTGTTGAGGAGGAGCTCCGGGTGGATGTGGGGGTGCGCGGACCCGTCGGCCGGCGCCACGTGCTCGAGCACGGTCGCCGCGGCCTGGCGGAGGTCGCCGGAGTCGGCGTCGACGAGCTGGAGCTCCCACTCGATGCCGACCGACGACCGCTGCGAACGAGTAAAGGGAAGAAGCACGTCCCTAGTCTGCCGCCTCCGGGGCCGGGTCGCGGCGCGCGCCGCCGGCCGGGCTGGGCGGCGCCGCAGCGGGGACGAAGGTCCTCCGGCGGGCGGGTGTGACGCGGGACACTGCTGGAAGGTGCAGCGGTGCACCGGGCGCCCGGCCGAGCCGCGCCGGGGCCACAGCGACAGGGAGGTCGTTGCCATGAAGGCTCTCGTGTACCACGGGCCCGGGGAGAAGGCGTGGGAGGACGTGCCCGACCCGACGATCACGGCGCCCACGGACGTCATCGTGCGCATGGACACGACCACGATCTGCGGCACCGACCTGCACATCCTGGGGGGCGACGTCCCGGCCGTCACGCCGGGGCGGATCCTCGGCCACGAGGGGGTCGGGACGGTCACCGAGGTCGGTGCCGCCGTGTCCACGGTGGCGGTCGGCGACCGGGTGATCCTCTCCTGCATCAGCGCGTGCGGCCGGTGCTCGTACTGCCACCGGGGGCTGTACGCGCACTGCCTCGCGGACGAGGGCGCGAGCGGGATCGGCTGGATCCTCGGCCACCTCATCGACGGCACTCAGGCCGAGCTCGTCCGCGTGCCGTTCGCGGACAACTCGCTGTACAAGGTGCCCGAGAGGGTCAGCGACGAGGCCGCCGTCATGCTCTCCGACATCCTGCCGACGGGCTTCGAGATCGGCGTGCGCTACGGCAGGGTCAAGCCGGGCGACGTCGTGGCCGTGGTCGGCGCCGGCCCGGTCGGGCTCGCCGCGATGATGACGGCCGGCCTCTACGGGGCCGCGCGGGTCATCGCGCTGGACCTGGACGACAACCGCGTCGAGCAGGCCCGGGCCTTCGGGGCGACCGACGGCGTCAACAGCGGCGATGCCGACTGGGCCGAGCAGGTCATGGGCATGACCGACGGCCTCGGCGTCGACGTCGCCATCGAGGCCGTGGGGATCCCCGCCACGTTCGACGCCTGCACCGCGATCGTGCGTCCCGGCGGGACCGTCGCCAACGTCGGGGTGCACGGCAAGCCGGTCGAGCTCGCGCTCCAGGACCTGTGGATCAAGGACATCGCCATCACCATGGGCCTGGTGAGCACCTCGACGACCGAGATGCTGCTCAGGCTCGTCGCCCAGCACAAGCTCGCCGCCGAGCAGTTCGCCACCCACCGCTTCGGCTTCGACCAGGTGCTGGAGGCCTACGACACGTTCGGCCGGGCGGCGGAGACGAAGGCCCTCAAGGTCGTCATCAGCCGCTGACCGGCTCGACGACGAGCACGCTCTGGTGCCCGGCGAGCCGGGTGAGCACGATCGTGGTGCTCACCCGGCCCCGGAGCCCGAGCTGGCGCCGCAGCTGCTCGGGCTCGACGGCGGTGCCCCGCTTCTTGATGGTCAGGGCGCCGACGTCCCGCGCGCGCAGGTACGCCCGGAGCCGCTTGAGGCCGAAGGGGAAGTGGTCCAGGATTCGGTACGCCGTCGCGAACGGCGTGGGCGCGAGGGCGTCCGCGGTGAGGTAGGCGATGTCCGGGCTGACCAGGCCCGCGCCGAGGATCTCCGCCGTGCGGGCCACGAGCCCGGCGCGGATGACGGCGCCGTCCGGCTCGTAGAGGTACGCGCCGACGTCGCGCACCTCGCCGGCCCGCGCGGGCGCCGCGGCCGTGCCGCCCGCGGTGCCCAGGGCCGCGTCGGACTCGAGCAGGACGTGCGTGGACCCCTCGGCAAGGACGAGCGCGGAGCGCCCGGGGCCCTCGGGCGCCAGAGGCCCGAACCACAGCCCGGCCTCGACGACGTCGCCGCCCACGCTGACCCACTGCGCGTGGGCGTCGTGCGGCAGCGCCCCGTACGGGATGCCGGGCGCGACCTTCATGCCCAGGGCGGGGACGGTGGCGCGCAGCGCGAGTAGGGCGTCCAGGGGCGGGGAGTACGCGGCGGGGTCGAAGATGCGCCGGCCGCCGCCGGTCCGGCGCGCGGGGTCGGCGAAGACGGCGTCGACGCCGGCCGCCGCCAGGTCCAGGGTGAGGGCGTCGCCGTGACGGACGGAGGCGGTGGGGAACCGGCGCAGGTTCGCCGTCGCCAGCGCCGCCGTCGCCTCGTCGGCCTCGACGGCCAGGACCGGCACGCCCAGCGCGGACAGCGCCATGGCGTCGCCGCCGAGCCCGCAGCCCAGGTCCGCCACCAGGCGGCTGCCCGCGTCGGCGTAGCGGCGGGCGTGGTGGGCCGCCACGCCCAGGCGGGTGGCCTGCTCGAGGCCGGCGGGCGTGAACAGCATGCCGGCGGCGAGGTCGCCGAACTTCGCGACGGCGCGGGCGCGCAGCCGCGACTGGGTCAGCGCGGCGGCGATGAGGTCCGGGTCCAGCCCACGCGCCCGCAGCTCGGTCGACAGGTGCAGCACCGCGTCCTCGGAGTACGGCGGCAGCTGGGCGAGCAGCTCCTCGCCCTCGGGGGCGAGAAGCTTGGTCAGGGAGGCGGCGTCCACCGCTCGATCCTGCCACCCGCGCCGCGCCGGGCCGCCGCGGGGCGCAGGCCGCCCGGACCGTCGGGCTCAGTCCGCCCTGATCGTCGGGCGCAGGCGGCCCAGCGGGCGGGCGAGCAGCCGCACCGTGAGCGCCGCGGCCACCGCCTGCGCGGCGAGCATGCCGACCAGGACGAGCAGCTGGAGCTGGGCGGCCTGCAGCGGCGCGGCGCCGCCGAGCAGCATGCCGACGAAGGCCCCCGGCAGGGTCACGAGGCCGGCGCTCCTCGTCTGGTCGACGATCGGCACGAGGGCCCGCGCGACGGCGCGCCGCCCCAGGGGCGCGACCGCCTGCTCCGGCGGCGCGCCCAGGGCGAGCCATCCCTCGACCTCGGACCAGGTGCCGGCGACGTCGTCGTGCAGGCGCCCGCCGGAGAGGGAGGCCGCCGTCATCGCGCCGCCGATCACCTGGGCGGCGTAGGGCAGGACGGCCTGCGGCGCGCGCACGAGGGCGCCGCTGGTCAGCGCCACCGCGGTCACCGTGGCGGCGCCCGCGGCGACGGCGACGGCCAGCGCGGGCGCCACCGCCCATCCCAGGCCCACCCGGCGGGTCGCGGTCGCCGTCGCGACGACGAGCATGACGGCCAGGTAGGGGACGAGCGCGCCGGGGTGGGAGAAGATCCAGCCGATCAGCGCGGCGACGGCGACGAGCTGGACGGCCGCGCGCGCCACCGCGACGAGGGCGTCCGCCCGTGCCCTCGCCCCGGCCCAGGCCAGCGCGCCGACGGCGACGAGCACCAGGGCGGCGACGGCGAGGAGGAGGGGGAGGACGTCTTCCGAGATCACTGGGGCAGTGTCCTCCCTGACGGGCGCGCCGGGCACGTTGGCACTCACCTTGACCGAGTGCTAACTCGGGCCTAGATTTGGACCAGGCGCGGCCCTTCGGGGTCGCGGCGGCGCACCGGATCCTCTCGTGCTCGACCCCCGCGACGGCGGGCGCGTCTGGGGAAGGCGGCGCATTCCCTCATCTGTCCCATCACTCATGCGAAGGGGAGGTCCGTAGTGTCGGTCTCCATCAAGCCGCTCGAGGACCGCATTGTCGTGCAGACGCTCGAGGCAGAGCAGACCACGGCATCCGGTCTGGTCATCCCGGACACCGCCAAGGAGAAGCCCCAGGAGGGCACCGTCCTTGCGGTGGGCCCGGGCCGTGTCGACGACAACGGCAACCGCGTTCCGCTCGACGTCGCCGTCGGCGACGTCGTCATCTACAGCAAGTACGGCGGCACCGAGGTGAAGTACGCGGGCGAGGACTACCTCATCCTCTCCGCGCGCGACATCCTCGCGATCGTCGAGAAGTGACCAGCTTCTAGCTGACGAACGAAGCCCCGGACCTCCTTGGGAGGTCCGGGGCTTCGTCATTCCCCTGCGGCGGCGTCGTCGGTGCGGGGAGAGGACGTATGGCTCGTGCGGGTGGGTGGCCGGCGCGGGAGTCTGGGCGCGTGGCCTCGGGTGCGGCGACGGTCAGGAGGCGCGGCGCTGCGTGCGGGTCAGGATTGCCTGGCGGTCGTCCTCGCTCAGGCCGCCCCACACCCCGTAGGGCTCGCGCACCGCCAGTGCGTGCGCCCGGCACTGCTGGACCACCGGGCACGTCGCGCAGACCGCCTTGGCGGCCTCGTCGCGGCGGCGCCGCGTGCCGCCCCGCTCACCCTCCGGGTGGAAGAAGAGGTCGGGGTCCGCGTCCCGGCATGCGCCTTCGTACTGCCATTCCCACAGCTCCATCACCGGTCCGGGAAGCCTCGAGAGCTCAGCCATCGTCCATCCTTCCGTCGTGCCTGCTGTTGACGGTGCTGACACCGTCCGGGAGCGATGCCGTCATCCCTCCCGGGCGGCGTTCGCGCATTGCCGCCTGCACACCGTAGCAATCGATGCACAACTTGTTCAAGACCCTTGCGCAAGCAGTTCAAGGGGCTTTGGTCCCGGCATTGGGGCGTGGCTGAGTGGCGTCAGGCTTTCGATCGCGTCAAGATCGATTCATGACGACGGAGCGCGTGCGGTGAGCGGATCGACGTCGTCGGAGGGCCGTCCGGCGGCCGCGGGGGACCGGCCGGTGACGGACGACCCCGCCACGGAGGCCCGGTCGGCCGCCCGGCCCCGCGCGGTGCAGGGTGGCGCCACCGGTGCGCCGCTGACCGTCGCGGCCGTCGCGGCGCGGCTGGGGGTCGCCGCGTCGACCCTGCGCACCTGGGACCGCCGGTACGGCCTGGGCCCCTCCTCCCACGAGGCGGGCAGCCACCGGCGCTACACGCCGGCCGACGTCGCCCGCCTGGAACGGATGCGCCACCTGACCCTCCAGGGTGTCGCGCCCTCCGACGCCGCCCAGGCGGCCGTCGCCCCCGTCGGCGCCGAGGTGCCGCGGGCGTGGGCCGGGGGCGCCGGCGGTGCGCCCCACGAGGGCGCCGAGCACCCCGAGCGTCTGCTGGTCGACCCGCTCTCCCTGGCGGCGGCGGCCATGGAGCCCGACGAGCCGCGGGTGCACCGCATGCTCGACCAGGAGGTGCGTGACGTCGGGATCGTGCGCACGTGGACGAAGCTGGCGAAGCCGGCCCTGACGATGCTCGCCCAGCGGGAGCGGTCGGACCGGCCGGGGGTGGACCCCGAGGCCGTCATCACCGCCGCCGTGCTGCTCACGGTGCGCGAGGCCAGCGCCGCGGCCGAGCACGCCGGTGAGCACGGCGTGCACGTCGTCCCGGCGGGCGCGGCCGCGGGCGCGCACAACGTGCTGCTGTGCGCCGGCGCGGACCAGCGCCTGCGCGCTCACGTGATCGCCGGCGGCCTCGCGGAGCACGGCGTGCGCGGGCGCGTGCTGCGCCTCGACGGCGGGGACCCGGACCAGGTGCTGCGGACGCTGTCCGAGCGGCGGGCCAGCGTGCTCGCCGTCCTCGGCGACCCGCCCGGCACGGAGGAGCTGGTGCGCGCCGTCTCCGAACGGGGCGACGTCGAGATCTTCCTGCTCGGCGGCGGCGTCCCCGACCTGTGGCTGCCCCGGGTGCGGCGCGTGCGGACGGCACCGGCCGCCGTCGAGGAGATCGCGGGGATGTTCGAGGAGTGACGCGCTGTGGCGCGGCCACCGGGCGGGTTGTGGCACGAGTCACTGGGTGGGTTGTGGCACGCGCCACCGGCCGGGTTGTGGCACGCGCCACGGGGTCTGAAACGCTATATCCCGGGCCCGTCGGGCGCACGTACTATCGCCGTGTGACCGAGACGAACGCACCCGCCGACCCGTTCGGCCTTGTGGGCCTGACCTACGATGACGTCCTGCTTCTCCCCGGCGCGACCGACGTGATCCCCTCCGAGGTGGACACCAGCAGCCGCCTCACCCGCGAGATCAGCCTCAAGGTCCCGCTGATCTCCGCCGCCATGGACACCGTGACCGAGGCGCGCATGGCCATCGCCATGGCCCGGGAGGGCGGCATCGGCATCCTCCACCGCAACCTCTCGATCGCGGAGCAGGCGCAGCAGGTCACCGTCGTCAAGCGGTCCGAGTCCGGCATGATCACCGACCCCGTCACCGTGCGGCCGGAGGCGACCCTCGCCGAGCTCGACGAGCTGTGCGGCAAGTACCGCGTCTCGGGCCTGCCCGTGGTCGACCCCGCCGGCGTGCTGCTGGGCATCATCACCAACCGCGACTTGCGCTTCATCCCCGCCGGCGAGTTCACGACCCGCACCGTGCGCGAGTCCATGACCCCGATGCCGCTCATCACCGGCCCGGTCGGCATCAGCTCCGACGACGCCGCCGCCCTGCTCGCCAAGCACAAGATCGAGAAGCTGCCCCTGGTCGACGGCGGCGGGAAGCTCCGCGGGCTCATCACCGTCAAGGACTTCGTCAAGTCCGAGCAGTTCCCCGACGCCACCAAGGACGGCGAGGGACGTCTCATGGTCGGCGCCGCCATCGGCTACTGGGGCGACGCGTGGGAGCGGGCCACGACGCTCGCCGAGGCCGGCGCGGATGTGCTCGTCGCGGACACCGCGAACGGCGAGGCGCGCCTCCTGCTCGAGATGATCGCGAAGATGAAGAAGGACAAGGCCTTCGCCGGGATCCAGATCATCGGCGGGAACGTGGCCACGCGCGAGGGCGCCCAGGCCCTTGTCGACGCCGGGGCCGACGCCGTCAAGGTCGGCGTCGGACCGGGCTCCATCTGCACCACCCGCGTCGTGGCGGGCGTCGGCGTTCCCCAGGTCACCGCGGTCCACCTGGCGTCTCAGGCGTGCAAGCCCGCCGGGGTCCCGGTGATCGCCGACGGCGGCCTGCAGTACTCCGGCGACATCGCCAAGGCCCTGGTCGCCGGCGCGGACACCGTCATGCTCGGGTCCCTGCTCGCCGGCTGCGCGGAGTCACCCGGTGAGCTGGTCTTCGTCAACGGCAAGCAGTACAAGCACTACCGCGGCATGGGCTCGCTCGGGGCGATGGCCTCGCGCGGCCGCGTCTCCTACTCCAAGGACCGCTACTTCCAGGCCGACGTCGACACCGACGACAAGATCATCCCCGAGGGCATCGAGGGGCAGGTGCCCTACCGCGGACCGCTGTCCGCCGTGTCCTACCAGCTCACGGGTGGCCTCCACCAGTCGATGTTCTACGTCGGTGCCCGCACCATCCCGCAACTCCAGCAGCGCGGGCGGTTCGTGCGCATCACCCCGGCCGGGCTCAAGGAGTCCCACCCCCACGACGTCCAGATGACCGCCGAGGCGCCGAACTACTACCGCCACTGAGCACCGCGCCGCCGCGCCCTCACGGGTGCGTCGACGCACCGGGGCGCGACGGCCCGAACGCCGCCCGGCCGCGCTCGCGGCCGGGCGGATCGTGTCTCAGCGAGGCGCGGCGCCGGCGGACGCGCCGACCGGCGCGGCGAGCTCCGCGGCCAGCCCCTGGGCCAGCTTCTCGACGAGTGGCATGGGCCAGCCGAGCACGGCGCCGGGCCCGGTGTAGCCCTGGGTGCGCCGCCAGGCGTTGAAGCCCTCGGCCCACTGGCGGTGCTTGGTGACCTGCCAGCTGTGCACCTCCTGGAGGGACTGGCTCGCCACCTCCGGGTAGCGGTGGGCGATGCCGGCGAGGACATCGAGCGTGGCGACGACGTCCACCTCGGCGGTGTGGAGGTTCTCCTGCTCCGGAACCGCGTAGTGCACGCACAGGTCCTGGAGCTTGCGCTTGCCGCGCCGGTAGCGGTCCAGCCCCCGGTCGAGCACGAGCGGGTCGAGGACCGGCATGCAGTCGCGGCCGAGGCGCTCCGCCAGGAGCGGCAGGCCGTGACGGTCGAGCTCGTTCTCCAGGATGGCCAGGTCGAACGCGGCGTTGAACGCGACCACCGGCACGCCGGCGCGCTGCGCCTCCGCGATGAGGGCGGCGATCTCCTCGAGCGCCTGCGGCGGCGGCACGCCGTCCGCGCGGGCGCGCTCGGTGCTGATCCCGTGGATGGCGCTCGCGCCCTCCGGGATCTCGACGCCTGGATCGATCAGCCAGGTGCGTGTGCGCGTGCCCGCCGCGTCGCGGCGGACCAGCGCCGCGGTGACGATCCGGTCGGTGGTGACGTCCACCCCGGTGGTCTCGGTGTCAAACCCTAGGAACGGTCCGGTCGACCAGCTGCTCATGGGTACCTCCTTCGAATGATCTGCACTGTGCCAGCGGCCACCGACATCGCCCGGGAGGCGGCCGGGCGTGCCCGGGTGAGCCCGCGCACGCCGGCCGCGCCGTCGGCCGCCCGGGCACGTCGGCGTCCGCCGGGCCACGCGGGTGCCCGCCCGGCCGCGCCGGCGGCCCGCGCGCAGCCGCGGGCGGGCCCTACCCTGGGGGGCGTGAACACCGTCAACCCGTCGGCCGGGCCGGGCCCGGCCGCGGTCCACGGCGCGCGCGACGCTCTGGACCGGCTCGCCCACCGGGCGCGCGCCGGGACGGTCCGCCCGCTCGCCGGCGTCCACGCCTTCGACCCCGCCGTCGCCGCCGGCTACCGGGCCGCGGCGGTGATGATCCTGTTCGCGCCCACCCCCGCGGCCGGGAAGCCTGCCCCCGAGCCCGGCGTCGACGTCTTCCTCGTGCAGCGCTCGCCGCACCTGCGCGACCACCCGGGGCAGATCGCCCTGCCCGGCGGGCGGATCGAGGAGACCGACGCGGGGGAGGCCGCCGGGGCCCTGCGCGAGACGCACGAGGAGATCGGCCTGGACCCCTCGCGCATCGAGGTGCTCGCCAAGCTGCCCCCGGTCCTCGTGCCGGTGAGCCGGTTCGTCGTCACGCCGGTGCTGGGGTGGACCGACGACGCGGACAAGGCCACCGACGTCGAGCCCGGCGAGGTGCTGCACACGATCCGGGTGCCGGTGGGGGCGCTGCTCGACCCGGCCACCCGCGCCGCGGTGACCATCGTCGGGCGGCGCAGCGCCGGGTTCCGCGTCCCCACCGGCTGGGTGTGGGGCTTCACCGGGAACCTGCTCGACCACGTCTTCACCGAGCTGGGATGGACACGGCCGTGGGACACCACCCGCGAGGTGCCCATGCGCCTCGACCGGGGGCTCGTCATCCCGGCGTGAGCAGGCCGGGCCGTCCCGGATGCGGGCCTGAAGGCGCGGTGCGACGCTCGGGAGGACCCACCCGCCGCATCGTCAGGAGCGCTTCATGTCCGACCTGACCGCCAAGACGGTCGCCTTCGTCACCTCGCAGAAGGACATCGAGGAGGCGGAGCTCACCGGCCCGTGGAAGGCCCTGCGCGACGCCGGCGCCCGCACCGTGCTCATCGCCCCCGAGGCCGGCGAGGTCGCCACCGTCATCAGCGACGACCATCGACGCCCTCAGCTGAGCACGGCGGCGGGGCGCGGCCCGGGGCAGGGCCGCGCCCGCCGCGGTGCTCCTCCGCGGCGCGGGTCCAGGAGGCGGCCCGACCCGCGGAGCGTCGTACCCGGACGGTAGCCTCGGACGGTGACCAACGAGATCGAGATCGGCCGTGGAAAGAGCGCCCGCCGCGCGTACAGCTTCGACGACATCGCCGTCGTCCCGTCCCGGCGCACCCGGGACCCGGAGGACGTCTCGGTGAGCTGGCAGATCGACGCGTACCACGTCGACCTGCCGGTGCTCGCAGCGCCGATGGACTCGGTGATGAGCCCCGCCACCGCCATCGCGCTCGGCCGGCTCGGCGGCATCGGCGTTCTCGACCTGGAGGGGCTGTGGACCCGGTACGAGGACCCGGAGCCGCTGCTCGCGGAGATCGTGGGCCTGCCTGTCGAGCGGACCACGGCGCGCATGCAGGAGATCTACTCGGAGCCCATCAAGCCCGAGCTCATCACGGCGCGCCTGCGGGAGATCCGCGCCGCCGGCGTCACCGTCGCCGGCAGCCTGTCCCCGCAGCGCACCCAGGAGCACTGGCGCACCGTCGTCGAGGCCGGCGTCGACCTGTTCATCATCCGCGGCACGACCGTCTCCGCCGAGCACGTCTCCTCCCGCGCCGAGCCCCTGAACCTCAAGCGCTTCATCTACGAGCTGGACGTGCCGGTCATCGTCGGCGGCGCGGCGACCTACACCGCCGCCCTGCACCTGATGCGCACCGGCGCAGCCGGCGTGCTCGTGGGCTTCGGTGGCGGCGCGGCGCACACCACCCGGCGCTCCCTCGGCATCCACGCGCCCATGGCGACCGCCGTCGCCGACGTCGCCGCCGCGCGCCGCGACTACATGGACGAGTCCGGCGGCCGGTACGTCCACGTCATCGCGGACGGCGGGGTCGGCCGCTCCGGCGACCTCGTCAAGGCCATCGCCTGCGGCGCGGACGCCGTCATGCTCGGCGCCGCGCTGGCCCGCGCCACCGAGGCGCCCGGCCACGGCTGGCACTGGGGCTCCGAGGCCCACCACCCCGAGCTGCCCCGCGGCGAGCGGGTCCAGGTCGGCACCGTGGGCACCATGGCCGAGATCCTCCACGGGCCCAGCCGGACGGCGGACGGCACGCTCAACCTCATCGGCGCCCTGCGCCGGACGATGGCCACCACGGGCTACTCCGACGCCAAGGAGTTCCAGCGCGTGGAGGTCGTCGTCTCCCCGTACGACCCCCTGAAGTAGGGCCCGCCGCCGCGCCCCGGCCGCCACGCAGCCGCCGCCCACCGGCGCGGCGAGTGCGTGGCGCCCGGGCCGCTGCTGCGCCCGGCGACACCCTCCGCGGAGATGCCGCCCTGGTCCGGGCCGGTCGATAGGCTCGCACGGAAGGCACGTTCGGACGATGTCCGTTCGTATCCCTGCTCCGGAAGGATCGCCATGGCTCAGCGCAGTGCCGTCGTCGCCTCGAAGGTCGGGCTCCACGCCCGGCCCGCCGCCCTCTTCGTCAGGGCAGTGCTCGACTCCGGCGTCCCGGTGACGCTCTCGCGGGGCGGCTCGGAGCCGGTGGACGCCGGCAGCATCCTCGCCGTCATGGCCCTCGGCGCCCAGCACGGCGACGAGGTGGTCCTCGCCGCCGAGGGCGCGGGCGCGGAGCAGGTCCTCGACGACCTCGCGGCGCTGGTCCAGACCGACCTCGACGCCTGAGCCGCCCGCCGTCCAGCTGGCGGGACATCCCCGTCCCGACCCGCCGGTGAAATGGATCACGGCGGCGCCGGTGGGCCAGGATGGGTGGCAGAAGGCGCCGGTCCGCGCCGACCACCTCGAGAGTATGGAGCAGCAGTGACGCAGCAGCATGCCGCCGACAGCGCGGAGGACTTCCGCATCGAGCACGACACCATGGGCGAGGTGAGGGTGCCGCGCGAGGCCCTGTACTCGGCGCAGACCCAGCGTGCCGTCGAGAACTTCCCGATCTCCGGGCGTGGCCTGTCCTCCCACCACATCGCCGCGCTGGGGCAGGTCAAGCGCGCCGCCGCGCTGGCCAACGCGGAGCTGGGTGTGCTGCCCGAGGACGTCGCCCGGGCGATCGTGGGCGCCGCCGAGGAGGTCATCGCCGGCCGGCACGACGGGCAGTTCCCGATCGACGTGTTCCAGACCGGTTCGGGCACCTCCTCCAACATGAACACCAACGAGGTCGTGGCGAACCTGGCCTCCACGCGGCTCGGCCGCCCGGTCCACCCCAACGACCACGTCAATGCCTCGCAGTCCTCCAACGACGTCTTCCCCTCCTCGATCCACATCGCGGCCGCGCAGGCCGTGGTGGAGGAGCTGGTCCCCGGCCTGGAGGTGCTCGCCACCTCGCTGGAGGCCAAGGCGGAGGAGTTCAAGGACGTCGTCAAGTCCGGCCGCACCCACCTCATGGACGCCACGCCCATCACGCTGGGCCAGGAGTTCTCCGGCTACGCCACCCAGATCCGCTACGGGATCGACCGCGTGAACGCGACCCTGCCGCGGCTCGCGGAGCTGCCCCTGGGCGGGACCGCCGTCGGCACGGGGATCAACACCCCGCCCGGGTTCTCCCGCCGAGTCATCGAGCTCGTGGCCGAGAACACCGGCCTGCCGCTCGTCGAGGCGAGGAACCACTTCGAGGCCCAGGCCGCCCAGGACTCCCTCGTGGAGACCTCCGGCGCGCTGCGTACCGTCGCGGTCTCCCTCACCAAGATCGCCAACGACCTGCGCTGGATGGGCTCCGGGCCGCGCACCGGCCTCGGCGAGATCTCCCTGCCCGACCTGCAGCCCGGCTCCTCGATCATGCCCGGCAAGGTCAACCCGGTCGTCCCCGAGGCCACGGTCATGGTGGCGGCCCAGGTGATCGGCAACGACGCGGCGATCGCGTTCGCGGGCGCGCAGGGCAACTTCGACCTGCTCGTCATGCTGCCGGTCATGGCCCGCAACCTGCTCGAGTCCATCACCCTGGTCGGCAACGTCTCCCGGATCCTCGCGACCAAGACCGTCGACGGCCTGGTGGCCAACGTCGAGCGGTGCCTCGAGCTGGCGGAGTCCTCCCCGTCGATCGTCACGCCGCTCAACCGGATCATCGGGTACGAGGCGGCCGCGAAGATCGCCAAGCACTCGGTGAAGAAGGGCATCACCGTGCGGGCGGCCGTGGAGGACCTCGGCTACGTCGAGCGCGGCGAGGTCACACCCGAGCAGCTCGACGCCGCCCTGGACGTCCGCAGCATGACGGGCCAGCAGGGCTGACGCACCCCCAGAGGCGTGAGCGGTCAAGTACTCGCACGTGCGAGTACTTGACCGCTCACGGGCCAGAGGGGGTGGGTCAGATCAGCGACATCGCCTGGCGGGCGATGGCGAGCTCCTCGTTGGTCGGGATCACCATGACGGTCACCTTGGCGCCGTCGGGGGAGATGACCGTCGGCTCCTTCTTGCGCCCGGCGTTGCGCTCCGGGTCGATCTCGACGCCCAGGAACTCGAGCCCCGCCACGGCTTCGGCGCGCACGATGTCGTCGTTCTCGCCGACGCCGGCGGTGAAGCTGAGGACGTCCAGCCCGCCCATCACGGCGGCGTAGGAGCCGATGTACTTGCGCAGACGGTAGGTGTAGACGTCGAGCCCCACGCGCGCCCCGGTGTCGCCCTCGGCGATGAGGCGGTGGACCTCGCGCAGGTCGTTCTCGCCGGTCAGGCCCTTGAGGCCGGAGCGCTTGTTGAACAGGTCGTCGATCTCGTCGACGCTCATCCCGGCGTTCCGCTTGAGGTGGAAGACGACGGCGGGGTCGATGTCGCCCGTGCGGGTGCCCATGACTAGGCCCTCCAGCGGCGTCAGCCCCATCGAGGTGTCCACGGCCTTGCCGCCGACGACGGCGGAGGCGGACGCCCCGTTGCCGAGGTGGAGCACGATCTGCTTGAGGCTGTCGCGGCCGAGCACCTCGGCGGCCTTGGCCGAGACGTACTGGTGCGAGGTGCCGTGGGCGCCGTAGCGGCGCACCGAGTACTTCTCGGCCACCTCGCGGTCCAGCGCGTAGGTCGCGGCGGCGTCGGGCAGGGTCTGGAAGAACGCGGTATCGAAGACGACGACGTGGGGGACGTCGGGCAGCAGCTCGCGGCCCACCCGGATGCCCGTGAGGTTCGCGGGGTTGTGCAGGGGGGCGAGCGGGGCGAGGCGCTCGATGGTGGCGACGACGTCGTCGGTGACCAGGGCGGGCCCGGCGAACTCCTTGCCGCCCTGGACCACGCGGTGCCCCACCGCCACGATGCCGGCCTCGGAGAGCGCGGGGCCGACCTCCTCGAAGAGGGCGAGGACCTGACGCAGGCCGTCGCCGTGGTCGGCGACCCGGTCGTGGCGCTCCGTCTTGGTGCTCCCGGCCTTGTGCTCGATGTGCCCGGCGTCCTCGCCGATGCGCTCGACCAGGCCCGAGGCGAGGGCCGTGCCGGCGTCGGGGTCGACCAGCTGGTACTTGATCGAGGACGAGCCGGAGTTGATGACCAGGACGGTGGCGCTCATACGTTGATCTCCTTCTTGTTCACGGCCTGTGCGGCCTGCGCGGCCTTGTCGGCCTGGGCCTGGACGGCCGTGATGGCGACGGTGTTGACGATGTCCTGCACCAGCGCGCCGCGCGAGAGGTCGTTGACGGGCTTGTTCAGGCCCTGGAGCACGGGGCCCACCGCGACGGCGCCGGCCGAGCGCTGCACGGCCTTGTAGGTGTTGTTGCCGGTGTTGAGGTCGGGGAAGACGAAGACGGTGGCGCGCCCCGCCACCTCGGAGTCGGGCATCTTGGTGCGGGCCACCGAGGCGTCGACGGCGGCGTCGTACTGGATCGGGCCCTCGACGAAGAGGTCCGGGCGGCGCTCCTTGACCAGCTCCGTGGCGGAGCGGACCTTGTCCACGTCCGCGCCCGAGCCCGACTGGCCGGTGGAGTAGGAGAGCATGGCCACGCGCGGGGCGACGTCGAACTGGGCCGCGGTCGCGGCGGAGGAGATGGCGATGTCCGCCAGCTGCTCCGCGGTGGGGTCCGGGTTGACGGCGCAGTCGCCGTAGACGAGGACCCGGTCGGCGAGGCACATGAGGAAGACCGAGGACACGATCGACGTGTCCGGCTTGGTCTTGATGATCTCGAACGACGGCTTGATGGTGTGCGCCGTGGTGTGGGTGGCCCCGGAGACCATGCCGTCGGCCTGACCGAGGTGGACCATCATCGTGCCGAAGTAGGAGACGTCCCGCACGATCTCGCGGGCACGCTCGACCGTCATGCCCTTGTGGGCGCGCAGGCGGGCGTACTCCTCGGCGAACGTCTGGACCAGCTCCGAGGTGGCCGGGTCGATGATCGTGGCCGCATCGAGGTCCAGCCCGAGCTCGGCGGCGCGGGCGCGCACCTGGGTCTCGTTGCCCAGCAGGATCAGGTCGGCGACCTGTCGGGAGAGGAGGGTGGAGGCGGCGCGCATGATGCGGTCGTCGCCGCCCTCGGGCAGCACGATGCGCTGGCGGTCGGCGCGGGCACGCTCGAGCAGCGTCGACTCGAACATCAGCGGCGTGACGACCTCGCTGCGGGGGACGTCGAGGATCCGCATGAGGGACTCGGCGTCGAGGTTCTGCTCGAAGACGCCCAGCGCGGTGTCGATCTTGCGCTGGGTGCCCCGCGCGAGGATGCCGCGGGTGGAGGCGACGATCTGGGCCGACTCGTAGGTGTCATGCGGGGTGGAGATGATCGGGAGGCGCTGCCCCAGGCCCTCGACCATCTTCGTCACCTGCGGCGAGGGGCGGTAGCCGCCGTTGAGGACGATCGCCGACAGCGACGGGAAGGTCTCCGACGCGTGCGCGGTGACGAGGGTGACGAGCACCTCGGGACGGTCGCCCGCGGCGATGGCCAGCTGGCCGTCCCGCAAGCGTTCGAGGACGTGCTCGGTGCTCATGCCGGCCACGAGCATGTGCTCGGCCTCACGGCTGAGGAGCTCCTCGTCGCCGAGGATGAGCTCGCCGTCCAGGGCGGCCATGAGGTCGGCGACGACGGGCGCCGACAGGAGCGGGACCTCCGGCAGCGCCCAGGCGGGCAGGCCGGACGCGGCCAGCGCCTCCCGGACCTGGCCGAGCTCCTCGGGCCGGCACCGGTTGGCCAGGACGCCGACGGTCGTGGCGTGGTTCGCGGCGATCTCGGCGACGGCGAGCTCGGCGACCTGCGCGACCTCGGCGGATGTGTGGTGAAGCGCGCCGACCACCAGGAGGACGGGGGCGCCGAGGTTGGCGGCGACCCGGGCGTTGAAGGACAGCTCGGTCGGGCCGGTGACGTCGGTGTAGTCGGACCCGACGATGACGACGACCTCGCAGTCGCGCTCCACGGCGCGGTACTTGTCGACGATGGTGCTCAGGGCGGCCTCGGGGTCGGCGTGGACCTCGTCGTAGGTCACGCCGATGGACTCGTCGTAGCTCCGCTCGACGCTGGCGCGGCCCGTGAGCAGGTTGACGATCGCGTCGTCGCCCGTGGTGCTGCGGGTGACGGGCCGGAAGACCCCCACCTTCTCCACCCGCCGCGTGAAGAGGTCCACGAGACCCAGCGCGACCGTGGACTTGCCCGTGTACCCCTCGGGAGAGGCGATGTAGATGCTCCGCGCCACTGTCGTGGTCCCTCTCTGTGTGCGGGCGCCCCTGCTGGGTGCCCGGCGTGTTCGTGCGGGGGCCGGTGGGTCTGCTGACCCACCGGCCCCCGGCTCAAGCCGTCCGTGCCGTGGTGCGGGTGGGGCTACTCGTTGTCCCCGCCGGTGAACACGGTGGCGTTGGGGCCGCCGCGCTCAGTGCCGGTCTCGCCGACGTCCGGCCACACCCACTCGGCCACGACGGGGATGTCCTCGCCGAACTCGCGGGTGTACTGGCGGGCCTCGAGGCGGAGGTCCACCATCTTCTGGCGCAGCGGGCCGTACTTCGCGGCCAGCCCCGGCACCCGGTCGATGACGTCCATGACCAGGTGGTAGCGGTCGAGGTCGTTGAGCATCACCATGTCGAAGGGCGTGGTGGTGGTGCCCTCCTCCTTGAAGCCGCGCACGTGGATGTTGCCGTGGCCGTGGCGGCGGTAGGTGAGTCGGTGGATCAGCCACGGGTAGCCGTGGTAGGCAAACACGACCGGCTTGTCGGCGGTGAAGATCGTGTCGAAGGTGCGGTCGCTCAGGCCGTGCGGGTGCTCCTTCTCGTCCTGCAGGCGCATGAGGTCGACGACGTTGACCACGCGGACCTTCAGGTCCGGGATGTGCTGGCGCAGCAGGTCCGCCGCGGCCAGCGTCTCCAGGGTGGGGACGTCACCGGCGCAGCCGAGGACGACGTCGGGCGCCTCGCCCTCGACCTCCGTGCCGGCCCACTCCCAGATGCCCAGGCCGCGGGCGCAGTGCTTCGTCGCGTCCTCCATGCTCAGGAAGTTCGGGGCGGGCTGCTTCCCGGCCACGACCACGTTGACGTACTGCTTGGAGCGCAGCACGTGGTCGTACGTCGAGAGCAGGGTGTTCGTGTCCGGCGGCAGGTAGACCCGGATGATGTCGGCCTTCTTGTTGACCACGTGGTCGATGAAGCCCGGGTCCTGGTGCGAGAACCCGTTGTGGTCCTGGCGCCACACGTGCGAGGACAGCAGGTAGTTCAGCGACGCGATGGGGCGGCGCCACGGGATGTCGTCCGTGACCTTCAGCCACTTCGCGTGCTGGTTGAACATCGAGTCGATGATGTGGATGAACGCCTCGTAGGAGCTCATCAGTCCGTGGCGACCGGTGAGGAGGTACCCCTCGAGCCAGCCCTGGCACTGGTGCTCCGAGAGCATCTCCATGACGCGGCCGGCGCGGGAGAGGTGGTCGTCGACGTCCGTGGGCAGGTACTCGGCGTTCCACTGCTTGGCGGTGACGTCGTAGACGTCCTGCAGGCGGTTCGACGCCGTCTCGTCGGGGCCGAAGATGCGGAAGTTGTCCGGGTTGAGGCGGATGACCTCGGTGAGGTACTTGCCCAGGACGCGGGTGGCCTCGGTCATCGGGGCGCCGGGGGCCTCGACGTCGACGGCGAAGTCGCGCCAGTCGGGCAGGCGCAGGTCCTTGAGCACCAGGCCGCCGTTGGTGACCGGGTTGGCGCTCATGCGCAGGTACCCGGCGGGGGCGAGCGAGGCGATCTCGGGCCGGAGCCGGCCGTTCTCGTCGAAGAGCTCGTCGGGGCGGTAGCTCTGGAGCCACGTCTCGAGGTCCTTGAGGTGCTCGTCGGTGTCACGGGCGCTGGCCAGCGGCACCTGGTGCGAGCGCCACGAGTCCTCGGTGCGCTTGCCGTCGATCTCCTTGGGGCCGGTCCAGCCCTTGGGGGTCTTGAAGACGATCATGGGCCACTGCGGGCGCTCCATCTCGTCCTCGGGCGTGGCGGCCGCCTTGGCCTTGATGTCGGCGATCTCGTCGAGGACCACGTCGAGCAGCTCGGCGAAGCGGCGGTGGAAGGCCGCCGGGTCCTCGCCCTCGAAGCCACCGGTGAAGAAGTGGGGCTTGTGGCCGTAGCCGCGCATGAGGTCCGCCAGCTCCTCCTCGGGGATGCGGGCCAGCACGGTGGGGTTGGCGATCTTGTACCCGTTGAGGTGGAGAACGGGCAGGACGACGCCGTCCTTGGCGGGGTTGACGAACTTGTTGGAGTGCCACGAGGTCGCCAGCGGGCCGGTCTCGGCCTCGCCGTCGCCGACCACGGCGAAGACCAGCAGGTCGGGGTTGTCGAACGCGGCGCCGTAGGCGTGGGACAGGGCGTAGCCGAGCTCGCCGCCCTCGTGGATGGAGCCGGGGGTCTCCGGCGCCACGTGCGAGGGGATGCCGCCCGGGAAGGAGAACTGCTTGAACAGCCGGCCGAGCCCCTCCTCGTCCTGGGTGATGGCGGGGTAGGTCTCGGTGTACGTGCCCTCGAGGTAGGTGTTCGCGACCAGGCCGGGACCGCCGTGGCCCGGGCCGGTGACGTACATGGCCGAGACCTCGCGCTCCTGGATGACGCGGTTCATGTGCGCGTACAGGAAGTTCAGGCCCGGGGTGGTACCCCAGTGGCCGAGCAGGCGGCGCTTGACGTCGTCGCGGTCGAGAGGCGTGCGCAGCAGCGGGTTCTTGAGCAGGTAGATCTGCCCGACGGAGAGGTAGTTGGCCGCGCGCCACCAGGCGTCGACACGCTGGAGCGTGGCGGAGTCGAGTTCTCCGCTGGCGCTCTCGGCGCGGTGCCGCCACGCGGTGGAGGGCGCGGCGCTGGTCGTAGTACTCATCCGGATCTCCTCGGTTGGTCTTCCCCGCGACGGAACGGTCCCCGGCGCCGTGGCCGAGCGAGCGGCGGGGCGCCGGCGGACCCGTCGAGGGTGGTTCCGACGGAGCAAGTCTCCTCCAAACGGGCCTGGGTGCGCCCTTCGGCGGCACCCCAATCCCCCTTTCCGGGAGGTTTAGTGGCTGATCCCACAGGGGACGGACCACACGCGCGGACACGTAACCTGGGCCCGTGGACCTAGACCCCGCCGCCGCGGCCGCACGGGCCCCCGCGGCCGCCGGCAACGCCCCGGTGCGCGGTTCCGCCGCGGGCGGCCGCACCGACACGGACGGTTCGACGCCGGGCGCGGCGCCCGCCGTCGCCCCGCCGGCGGGCGCGGGGCCCGGCGGTGGCGCCGGCATGGACGGAGGCGGTGCCGACGGCGGTGCCGGTTCCGGCGGTGCGCCCGGTGACGGCGCCCCTCGAGGTGCCGGCGGGGACGGGCGGTGGCGGGACCGGGTGACCGGGACGCGCGCGGACTACCTCCGCGCGGCGGTGACGCCGCGGATGCTCGGCCTCTTCGTCCTGCTGCTGGCCGCTGCGCTCGTGTGCGTCCGGCTCGGGGCGTGGCAGCTGGACCGGGCCACCAGCCGCGGCGCCGAGGCCGCGGAGACCGCGCACGCCGCGCGCCTCGCCCGTGACCCGGTGCCGCTCGAGGACGTGCTGCGGGCGCAGACCTCCTTCACCGCGGACGAGCTCGCCGTGCCGGTCGAGGTCACCGGCGCCTACCGCCCCGGCCAGCAGGTGCTGGTCCCGGACCGGGCCGTGGACGGCGAGGATGCCGCGCTCGTCGTGACGGGCCTGTGGGTGAGCCGGGGACGCGACGCCGGAGCGATGATTCCCGTGGTGCGCGGCTGGGTGCCGTCGGCGTCGATCAGCACCGAGGGCGGGGCGGCCGAGCCGGCGGATGCCGCCACGGCCGCGCTGCTCGCCGTGCCGACCGGCGAGCAGACCGTCACGGGGTACCTCGGCGGCTCGGAGGCCGCCGTGTCCGAGCGGTACCCGTCCGGGATGGTCGGGGCGATCAGCTCCGCGGAGCTGGCGAACCTGTGGGGCGGCCCCACCTACGGCGGGTACCTGGTGGCGTTCACCGAGGCCCCGGACGGCACCCGCTCCGCCACCTCGCCGACGGGCCTCCCGCACGCGCCGCCCCCGACGATGGCCGAGGAGACGGGGCTGAACATCCAGAACCTGGCCTACGCCGCCGAGTGGGTCATCTTCGGTGGCTTCGCGCTGTTCGTCTGGTGGCGGATGGTCCGCGACGACGTGGCCTACCGCCGCGAGGACGTCGGCGTGGCCTGAGCGCCGGCCGTGCGTGCCTCCGCGGCGCGGATGAGAGACTGGGCGCCAGCCGATCGAAGGGATCATCGTGACCAGCCCTGACCTACCCCGGACCGACCAGGGGCCCGCCGCCGCGGCGTTGGAGCGCAAGGCGCGCAGCGCGTTCAGCGCCTACCGGGCGATGGCCTTCGTCACCGGCACGATGCTGCTGATCCTGTGCCTGGAGATGGTCCTCAAGTACGGCTTCAACGGCGGCGAGCCCGTGCTGGGCACCTGGGTGGCCATCGTCCACGGCTGGATCTATGTGATCTACGCCGTCACCGTCTTCAACCTCTGGTCGTCGATGCGGTGGGGCTTCGGCCGCATGGTGGCCCTCATCGCCGGCGGTGTGGTGCCGTTCCTCTCCTTCATCATGGAGACCCGCGCCAAGCGCTGGTTCCAGGCCGACCTGCCCGCCATGGTCGCCCGCACGGCCGCGCGCGCCCGCTGACCGCCCGCTGACGCCGCGCGCGCTGACGAAGGACACGCGAAGACCGAGCGCGGACCACCAGGCCGGGGCCCGGCCCACCGCCGGCCCCCGACGCGCGGCAGGGACGACCCGGGCCGCAGGTCGGGGGCGCGCAGCATGGCGCCGCCTGCGGATGACGTCCTCGACCCGGGCGTGGTCCGTTGATAACGTGCAGCGGACGACGCATGCCCGAATAATCTCCGTGGGTCTGCAGCACACCTGCCGGAGAGGACAGAGATGACAGCTCGACCACGACACCGCCGCATGGTCGGTGCGGTGGGCGCGACGGCCGCCTGCGCGCTGGTGCTGGCGGCCTCGGCCGCGGCTGCCACCGAGGAGCCCACCGCGGAGCTGGGGTCGGAGGAGCTCCCCGTCGAGGGGACCTTCCGGTACCCGGACTTCTGGCTCAGCTCAGGCACCGAGATCGTCGGTGCCGTGCACGCGGTACGCCGGGTCGAAGGGGGCACCGCCGTCTACTACTCGGTCGGCGTCGACGAGGGCGCGGCCGACGCCTTCAACGGCGGGATGGCGTTCGAGCCCGCGCCCAGTGACTACGAGCTGGTCGAGGCCGCGAACATCAGCCTGGTCGACACCGGCGAGCTCACCGCGTACCGCCCGCTCCACGGCGAGGTGGAGATGACCTCGAGCACCATCGGGATGGAAGCCCCCGCGGGCCAGCTCGTCACGGTCTTCGCGATGTTCCCCGAGCTGCCCGAGACCACGACCACCGTGGACCTACGCATGGAGTGGGGCGTCACCGTCGCCGATGTCCCGGTCGGCGAAGGGGCCCTGGAGCCCGCGGTGGACGAGCCGTTCACGGTGTTCGGCAAGGGGTGGCCGGAGCTCCCGACGGCGGATGAGCTGGCCACCGCCGACCCGGCGGCCGTCACGTTCGACCTGATCTCCCGCGCGGAGGACCTCAAGGGGACGGCGGCCGTGGCGGAGACCCCCGACCAGGTGGAGGTGACCTTCGACGCCAACGTGCTCTTCGCCGTCGAGTCGGCTGAGGTCTCGGGCGAGGCTCGCGGCCGCGTCCGGGAGATCGCGGAGGACATCGCCGCCCGCGGCGCCGGGGAGATCACGGTGACGGGGCACTCGGACTCCGTCAAGGGAACCGTCGACAACCAGACGTTGTCCACGCAGCGCGCCCAGGCGGTCGCCGACATGCTGTCGCCGGTCGTGGCGGGCAGCGACGTGACGCTCGTCGTGGCAGGCAAGGGCCCCGACGAGCCCGTCGCCGACAACGGCACCGAGGAGGGCCGCGCCAAGAACCGGCGGGTCACGGTCGCCTATCGGGTGGAGGGGCAGAAATGACGACCGGGCGACGAGCGGCTTGCGTCGCGGCCGCGGTGCTGGTGCTGGCGGGGTGCACGAACGCCGGCCGCGAGCCGACCGCCCCCGAACCGGGTGGCCCCTCCGGCGCGAGCGCCGAGCCGGGCAAGACCACCGAGGACGTCGCCGCGGCCGTCTTCGGCTCGGTGGCCGACGTGGAACCGCTCGCCGAGGCTGACGGTGTGGTCACGGACGGGCCGCGGCGGACGCCGGTGCGCGTCGCCGTCGAGACGGTCGACGCCTCGCCCGAGAGCACCCTGGTCACCTTCACGCTCTACGGCACCCAGCAGGAGGAGGAGCCGCTCCCGCTCGACGCCTTCAACTCGACCCGCATGCTGATGATGGACGTCCGGGACGTGTCCATCGTCGACCAGGACGCCCAGGTCCGGTACGCGCCCTATCTCGGCTACGAGGAGGGCGAGACCCTCGCCGACGCGGGCTTCTGCATGTGCTCGACGGCACCGAAGACGGTCAACCTGGACGGCATCACGCTCTACGCCACCTACCCGCCGCTCGCCGAGAGCTCGCGGTCCATCACCCTGGACATCCCCGGCTTCGATCCCATCGAGGGGCTGCCGGTCAGCCGGTCTTGAGCGACGCTCACCCGGGCGGGCGGCTCTTTCGCACGAAGGACGGTAGGCAGGAGATGCCGATGAAGCTCCCGACCCGCAGAGGGGTACGGCGCGCTGCCGCGCTCGTCGCGGCCGGCGTGCTCCTGACCGCGTGCTCGGGCACGGGAACGCCCGAGGGATGGATGCGGCTGGAGCGGGGCTGGCTCGCGGTCGACGCCCCCGAGGAGCTGATCGAGGTTCCCGAGGAGCAGGCCGGCGCCTACGACCTGGTGCTGCAGGACACCAGGGAGAGCCCCGACGTCCAGCTCGCCGCGGCGACCGAGTACGGGACGGCGTCGGCGCGCTCCACCCTGACCGTGGTGCGCCTCGAGTCGCCCTTCGGCCGGCTCGACGAGGGCGATGAGTTCTCCGAGGTCGAGACGGACGGCGACCGGGAGCTGTGGCGCTGGGACTTCACCTACGAGGACGGCGCGTACCAGGGCGTGGGCTGGGCGGCGCACGACTCCGAGACGGAACGCACCGTCGTGGTGGCGCTGACGGGCAAGGACCTGGCGGACCAGACGGTCCAACAGGTCGAGCAGAGCATCGAGGTCCGGACCGGCTGAGCGCGCGTGGCGCACGGCACGCGGACCCCGCGGCGGCGGCGCGCACCGGCGCACTATCCTGGCCCGGTGAGCACCCCCGACAAGCCGCTCGCCGCGGCGCCTGACGAGACCGCGCCCGCACGCACCGAACGCCCCGTCCTGGTGGTGGACTACGGCGCCCAGTACGCCCAGCTCATCGCCCGACGGGTCCGCGAGGCGAACGTCTACTCCGAGATCGTCCCGCACACCATGAGCGTGGACGACATGCTGGCCAAGGACCCGGCCGGCATCATCCTCTCCGGCGGTCCCGCGTCGGTGTACGCCGAGGACGCCCCGGTCACCGACCCCGCGCTGTTCGAGGCCGGCGTCCCGGTCCTGGGAATCTGCTACGGCTTCCAGTCCATGGCGCGCGCCCTGGGCGGGACGGTCGCGAACACCGGCTCGCGCGAGTACGGCTCCACGGTGGTCCAGCTCGCGGCCGCCGGCGAGCTCCTCGCCGGCTCGCCCACCCAGCAGACCGTCTGGATGAGCCACGGCGACGCCGTCCAGGCCGCGCCCCAGGGGTTCGAGGTGCTCGCCACCTCCACCGGGTCCCCGGTCGCCGCCTTCGAGGACCGCGAGCGGCGCCTCTACGGCATGCAGTGGCACCCGGAGGTCAAGCACTCCGTCCTCGGGCAGGAGGCCCTCGAGCACTTCCTCTACGACGGCGCGAACCTGGCGCCGACCTGGACGCCCGGCAACGTCATCGCCGAGCAGGTCGAGGCCATCCGCGCGACGGTCGGCACCGACCGCGTCATCTGCGGCCTGTCCGGCGGCGTCGACTCCTCGGTGGCCGCCGCGCTCGTCCAGAAGGCCGTCGGCGACCAGCTCACCTGCGTGTTCGTCGACCACGGGCTGCTGCGCGAGGGCGAGGCCGAGGCGGTCGAGGAGGAGTTCGTCGCCGCCACGGGCGTGAAGCTCAAGGTCGTCGACGCGTCCGAGCGGTTCCTTGCCGCGCTGGCCGGGGTCACCGACCCGGAGACCAAGCGCAAGATCATCGGCCGCGAGTTCATCCGCGTGTTCGAGCAGGCGGCGCGGGAGGTCGTGGAGGAGGCGGGCGAGGCCGGCACCGAGGTGAAGTACCTCGTCCAGGGGACGCTGTACCCCGACGTCGTCGAGTCCGGCGGCGGCGAGGGCGCGGCCAACATCAAGTCCCACCACAACGTCGGCGGGCTGCCCGACGACCTGCAGTTCACGCTCATCGAGCCCCTGCGGGCCCTGTTCAAGGACGAGGTCCGCGCCGTCGGGCTCGAGCTGGGCGTGCCCGAGACGATCGTGTGGCGCCAGCCCTTCCCGGGCCCGGGCCTGGGCATCCGCATCATCGGCGAGGTGACCGCCGAGCGGCTGGCGATCCTGCGCGCGGCCGACGCGATCGCCCGCGAGGAGCTGACCAGGGCGGGGCTGGACCGGGACATCTGGCAGTGCCCAGTCGTGCTCCTCGCCGACGTGCGCTCCGTCGGCGTGCAGGGGGACGGGCGCACCTACGGGCACCCCGTCGTGCTGCGCCCGGTCTCCTCAGAGGACGCGATGACCGCCGACTGGTCCCGCGTGCCCTACGACGTGCTCGCCACGATCTCGACCCGCATCACCAACTCCGTGCCCGAAGTCAACCGCGTGGTCCTGGACGTGACGAGCAAGCCGCCGGGCACCATCGAGTGGGAGTGAGACGTGCGCGTCGCGCACGTCTCTGACTGCTACCCGCCACGCGTCGGCGGGATCGAGACCCAGGTCCACGATCTCGCCGTCGAACAGGTCAGGGCGGGGCTGGACGTGCACGTTCTCACGGCCACGGCCGCCTCGGCGGTCGCGGTGGGCCGCCGGAGCAGGTCGCCCGCCCCGCTGGAGCCGGGCGGCCCCACGGTGCACCGCCTCGCCACGGCGCTCACCCTGGGCGTGCCCGTCCATCCCCTCGAGGACGTCCTGCTGCGCCGGGCGCTGCGCGAGCTGCGCCCCGACGTCGTCCACGTCCACGCGGGGGTGCTGTCGCCGTTCGCGTACGCCGGTGCCCGCGCCGCCCGGCGCCTGGGCCTGCCCCTGGCGATCACGTGGCACTGCATGCTCGACGGCGTGGTGCCGCTCTACCGCGTCGGCGCCCGGCTGACCGGCTGGGACCGGGCGCCGATGGCCGTCTCGGCGGTCTCCACGGTCGCCGGCCGCCGCGTGGCGGAGGTCCTAGGGCGCCCGCCGGGCGACGTCCTCGTGCTGACCAACGGCCTGGACGTCGCCGCGTGGGCGCCCCCGCGCACGTCCGGTGCGCCGGCACCGGGCACCCCCGACCCGCGGACCCCGCCGCTTCCGCCGTCGGGCGCGCTGCGGGTGGTCGCGACCCAGCGCCTGGCTCCGCGCAAGCGGGCGGTGCCGCTCGTCCGCGTGGTCGCGGCGGTGCACGAACGGCTGGGGCACGACGGCGCCGGCCGGCCCCGCGTGCACCTGAGCCTCGTCGGCTCGGGCCCCGCGGAGGCCTCGGTGCGCGCCGAGGTGGACAGGCTCCGCCTGACCGACGTCGTCGAGGTCGTGGGCCGAGTCCCTCGCGAGCAGCTCGCCGCGCGGTACGCGGGGGAGCACGTCTTCGTGGCCCCGGCGCGGCTGGAGGCGTTCGGGATCGCCGCGCTGGAGGCGCGCGCGGCGGGGCTGGCGGTGGTGGCCGGGCGCGGGACCGGCGTGAGCGAGTTCGTCACCGACGAGGTCGACGGACTCCTCGCCCGGGACCGCCCCGACGGGCTGGACGATGCCGCCTCCGACGCGGCCCTCGCAGACGCGCTCGTCCGGCTGGCGCAGGAGGACGGTCTCCTGGGCCGGATCCTGGCGCACAACCGCGCGACACCTCCCGCCGCCGACTGGGCCGACGTGCTCGCGGCGGCGCAGCGGCTGTACGTCCGCGCCGGCGATCGGTCCGCCGGGCCGTGGCCGCAGAGCGGGCCGTCAGACCTCGCCTAGGACCTTTGTCGCGATGGGCCCGAAATGTCTGGCCTAGTTTTCTTGGTGTAGCACGACGGACGGCGGAAAAGCGCCGGACCAGAAGGCAGGAGGGGCCGGCTCGACGTGAGCCAGCGCCGCACCGAGACCGAGAGTCCTGGAAGGACACAATCATCATGAAGAGCGCCCCCGCCAAGATCACGGGAATCATCGCCATCATTGCCGGCATCGTTTTCATCGTCGCCGGTGGGGTCACCTGGGGCATGATCTCCAGCCAGCTCAGCGACCAGAAGATCACGGTCTCGGAGGACTCGCCGATGCTGCCCGGGGACACGGTCGACGGCCCGTTCTCGGCCTACGCCCAGGCGGGGATCATCAACACCCACGCGCTGAAGGCCACCGAGGGCAAGACCTACGCGGAGCTGGGGGCCGCCGTCAACGCGGCCAAGGAGTCCGGTGACACCGCCGCCGCCGAGGAGCTGCAGACCCAGCGCAACACGGTCATGAACGCCTCGTTCCTGCGGGCCTCGCTGTTCACCTCGGTCGTCGCCTACGGCGTCGCCGCCCTGGTCATGGGCCTGGGTGTCGTCCTCATCCTCGTCGGCTGGGCCTTCAACTCCCTGAGCGCTGCGGCCCCGATGGTCGTGGCCCCCACCCGCGAGCGGGTCAACGCCTGAGGGCACCACGTCCGCCCAGGGGCGGACCCTGACACCACGGACGCCGTGGGCGAGCGCTCGCCCACGGCGTCCGTGACGCGCGGGGCAGGAATATGAGCGAGTTGCCCGCATCACTTCCGACATGGGACCTTCGTCGCGTTGACGCAGAATTGTCCGTTATAGGTTGTTCTCGTTGACACGCGATCCGGGCAGGCCGCCCGGGACGCAGGAGAGCCGGCTCGACGTGAGCCAGCGCCGCACCGAGACCGACAGAAGGACGAAACCATGAGAAGCGCCCCCGCCAAGATCACGGGAGTCATCGCCATCATCGCCGGAATCATTTTCATCGTCGCCGGTGGCGTCACCTGGGGCATGATCTCCAGCCAGCTCGCCGACCAGAAGATCACGGTCTCGGAGGACTCGCCGATGCTGCCCGGGGACACGGTCGACGGCCCGTTCTCGGCCTACGCCCAGGCGGGGATCATCAACACCCACGCGCTGAAGGCCACCGAGGGCAAGACCTACGCGGAGCTGGGGGCCGCCGTCAACGCGGCCAAGGAGTCCGGTGACACCGCCGCCGCCGAGGAGCTGCAGACCCAGCGCAACACGGTCATGAACGCCTCGTTCCTGCGGGCCTCGCTGTTCACCTCGGTCGTCGCCTACGGCGTCGCCGCCCTGGTCATGGGCCTGGGTGTCGTCCTCATCCTCGTCGGCTGGGCCTTCAGCTCCCTGAGCAAGGCGGCCCCCCAGGTCGCCGGTGAGGCACGCGAGCGCGTCCTGGCCTGACGGCCCCCGGGACCCGGTCCCCGAACGCACACATCACCCGGCGCCGTGGGCGAGGTTCTCGCCCACGGCGCCGCGTGGTGTGTGGTGCCCGGGCGCCTACCCGCCGGTGCCCGCGCCGGGGCCTCGGTCCCGGCGCGATCGCTGCAGGAGCGGCACGAGCAGCAGGGTCACGGCGGCGAGGAGCAGCACGACGATCACCGCGAGCTGCAGGTCGAGGCGGAAACCCAGGGCCACGGCGACGGCGGCCGCCCCGCACAGCGCCAGAACCAGGCCCAGGACGAGGGTGCCCGACCGCGGGCCCCGTGAGGTGGTGGCGGGAGCCGGGGGCGCCCCGGTGGAGGCCGACCAGACCGTCGACCCGGCGGGGGAGCCGACGGAGCCGCGGCTCTCATCAGCCCCCGCGGTGGTCCTCGGGAGGGACGTCGTGTCCGGCTCCGGGCCCCGGGCGGGGAACGACTCGGTCTCCGCCTCGGTCCTCGCGGGCGTCGCCGGGGGGACGGGGCGTCCCAGGGGCTCGGTCTCGTGCTCGTTCATCGCTGCTCCTCGTTGCTCGTGCCCACGGTGACCTGGCCGGCCCCACCGACGTCGGCGGGAAGCGCCGCCCCGGTGGCCTGCTCGCCCGCGGTCACGGGGTCGTCCTCGACCACATAGATCCGGCCGGCACCGGAGTTCGCCACGACGACGACGTCGGCGCCGTCGCGCTGGGCGGCGGGGGACTGCAGCGTCGTGTCGATGCCGAGCCCGTTGCCCCAGGTGGTGTGCACGCGGCTGCCCGTGTCCTCCGCCGTCGGGGTCCCGCCGTCGGAGAAGGCGCCGGACCAGCCGGGCTGGGTGCGGGACTCGACGATGCCCGCCCCCACGGAGGCCTCCACGCGGAGGGCCGTGTCGGCGGGGACCCTGATCGTGACGTCCCCGGCGCCGACGTCCACCGGGATGGTGACGGACCCGGTGCCGATCGGAAGGTCGGCGAGGTTGATCTCGAGGTTCCCCGCGGCCAGCTCGTAGCCGCGTGCGGCCGCCGCTGCGGTGCTGGGCGAGACGGAGAGGTCACCGACCCCCGCGCGGCGGGACAGGTCGATGCCGGCGGGGACCGCGGTGGCGGCCATCGTGCCGGGAACCACGACGAGCGCGAGGAGCACACCGAGGACGGCGAGGACGCCACCCCGGCGGCCGCGGGCTCCGGAGATCAGCACGCCCAGACCCAGGAGCGCGAGGACCGCGCCGCCGATCATGAGCGGCAGCAGCCAGCCGACCGCGATGTTGCCCGTCCGGTCGAGGAGCAGCAGGGCGGCGACGGCGGCGAGGCACAGCGCCAGCACGACGGCTACCACGCTCTGGCCCGGTCCCGGCGTGACGGGGCGCGGGGGCACCGGCGGCGGGGTCGGTCGGGGGGCGACCGGCCCACCCGTGCCCGACCAGGGCGGCGCGGCCCCGGGAGCCGCGGGCGCGGACCATGCCGGCGCGGGGCCGGCGGAACCGTGCCAGGGTCCGGCGGTCGACGGGGCGGGGCCGGCGGTCGACGCGGCGGGGCCGCCAGCCGGAGTCACGGAGGGCGCCGCGGCGGACCATGTCGGCGTGCCGGAGGGCGCCGCGGCGGGCCACGTGGGGGAGCCGGACGGCGTCACCGGTTGGCGCGGGGGCCGGGGGCCACGGTTGCGGGCGAGGGCGTAGACGCCGACGACGATCACGGCGATGCTCGCGAGACTGACGAGCGACCAGAAGTAGCCGTCGCTGCCTGACCAGGTGCCCCACCACGTGCCCGGCCGGGAGATCCCGATGACGACGAAGGCGAGGGCGCCGGCCAGCGCCGCGTCGACGTTCCCGCGCAGCGCCTCCTGAAGGTGGATGCGCCCGTCGGACTCCTCCGGCAGCAGGGCCCAGGCGACGCCGTAGAGCAGCATGCCGAGACCGCCGAAGAGGGTCATCACGACGAGGATGCCACGCACGAGCAGGGGGTCGACGTCGAGCCGGCGTGCCACGCCCGCGGCGACGCCGCCGATCCACCGGTCCTCGCCCCGCCAGACGCCGGTGCGGCGAAGGGAGTCGAAGAACCCGCTGCTCGCGGGCGTCGCCTGCCAAGCGGGCGGGGGCCCCGGCGGTCCGTACTGTCCCGCCCCGTACGAGGTGGAACCGTACTGTCCCGGGCCGGACGGCGCGGGGCCGTACTGGCCGGGCCCGGGTGGGCCGTACCGGCCGGGACCGTACTGGCCGGAATGCTCGTAGGTGCTCTGACCGGCGCCGGGCTGCTGGCCCTGCGTCCCTGGAGCCTGCTGGCTCTGCGAACCGGCTGGGCCGGAGTCGTCCTGGCCGGTGCCCCGGGGGCCGGGGCCCGCCGGGTCGGCGCCCGAAGGCATGTCTGTCGTGTTCATGGCTCCAGCCAACCGCCCCGGGGGATCCGCCGACCATCGGGGACCACCCTGGTCCGACCCTGATCTTCGCCCCGCCCGACCCTGGATCACGGCGCGCGCCTGGGGTGGCGGCGCTCTGACGTGTGACGATGGGGCCGTGACCACGCCTGCCCCGACGAGCCGCCGGCTCCCGCTGCGCCGGCCCCGCCAGGGGCGGGTGCTCGGTGGCGTCTCCGCCGGGCTCGCGGCGCACCTGGGCTGGACCGTGGCCGCGGTGCGCTGGGCGTTCGTGCTCACCACCCTCGTCGCGGGCGCCGGCGCGGCGATGTACGTCTGGCTCTGGCTCCTGGTGCCGTCCGGTGACCCGCGCGACGCCGCACCGCCCGCGCGGGCCCGGCTGGCTCCGCGCCTGAAGGTGTGGCAGCTCTCGGCGACGGCGCGGGACCTGACCATCGCCGTCGTGCTGCTCGCCGTCGCGGGCCTGCTGCTGCTGGGGCGCACCCATACCGCGCAGCCCGCCACGTGGCTGGTTCCCGTCCTCATCGTCGCGGCCGGGGCGGCGCTGGCCTGGGGGCAGCTCGCCGAGGTCGCGCGCACCGGGGGTCCGGACGGGTCGCGCAGGCGCGGCGCGGTGGTGGTGCGCGTGGCGGCCGGGGTGGCGCTCGCCGTCCTCGGTTCGCTGCTCCTCGTCGGGCGCAGCGAGGGGCTCGGCGTCCTGCTGCGCGGCGCGGCCGCCGGGCTCGCCATCGTCGCGGGCATCGCCGTCGTGCTCGCCCCCCTGCTGCTGCGCCTGGTGCGCGAGCTCGGCGCGGAGCGGGAGGCCCGGGCCCGCGAGGCCGAGCGCGCCGACATCGCCGCCCACCTGCACGACTCCGTGCTGCAGACCCTGTCCATGATCCGTGCGCGCGCCGGGGGCAACGAGGACGTCGCCCGTCTCGCCCGCGCGCAGGAGCGCGAGCTGCGCGAGTGGCTCTACACCGACCGGCCCGCGCCGGGGACGTCCATCGCCGACGACGTGCGCCAGGCGGCCGCGGAGGTCGAGGACCGCCACGGGGTGGCGATCGAGGTGGTCACCGCCGGCGACGCCGTGCCCGACGACGCGACGCCCGCGCTCGTCGCCGCGACGCGCGAGGCGCTCGCCAACGCCGTCGTCCACGGCCGACCGCCGGTCAGCGTGTACGTCGAAGTGGGGCCCGAGCAGGTGGAGGTCTTCGTCCGCGACCGGGGTGACGGCTTCGACGTCGCCGCCATCCCCGAGGACCGCCACGGCGTGCGGGAGTCGATCATCGGGCGCATGAACCGCCACGGCGGGAGCGCGGACGTCCGCGCCCGGCCTGCCGGCACCGAGGTGCATCTGGCCATGCCACGGAAGGGGCAGCAGTGAGTGAGGAAGCTAGCACCACGGCGGAGGGCGGCGCGCGCCGGATCCGCGTGCTCATCGTCGACGACCACGCGCTGGTGCGCGCGGGCGTGCGGGCCGAGCTGGCCACCCATGCCCCGGACATCGACGTCGTGGGGGAGGCCGACGACGTCGAGGGCGCTGTGGCCGCCGCCCACGCGCTGCGCCCCGACGTCGTCCTGCTCGACGTCCACCTGCCCGGCGGGCACGGGGGCGGCGGCGCCGAGGTGGTCGCGGCGTGCGCGGACCTGCTCGCCGGGACCCGGTTCCTGGCGCTGTCGGTCTCGGACGCCAGCGAGGACGTCGTCGCGGTGATCCGTGCCGGCGCACGCGGCTATGTGACCAAGGCGATCAGCGCGCAGGAGCTGGCGGAGGCGGTGCGCCGGGTGGCCGCCGGCGACGCCGCGTTCTCGCCCCGCCTTGCCGGCTTCGTCCTGGACGCCTTCGGCACGGCCGCCGCGGACGTCGCGGTGCACGACGACGAGCTGGACCGTCTCACCGCCCGGGAGCGGGAGGTCATGCGGCTCATCGCCCGCGGGTACACCTACAAGGAGGTCGCCGCGGAGCTGTTCATCTCCATCAAGACGGTGGAGACCCACGTCTCCGCCGTCCTGCGCAAGCTCCAGCTCTCCTCCCGCCACGAGCTGACGCGCTGGGCGGCCGCCCGCCGGCTGCTGTGACCCGCGCCGGCGGCGGTGTGACGAGGCTCTCGCCGCCCGGCGGCCCGCTTGGCGACGACGTGTCAGAAACTTTCCTAGGGTGGCGGTTATGGACATCGTCAGCGGCATCTTCCTCGTCATCCACATGATCGGCTGGGCGATCGTGCTCGGCGGCACGCTGACCCACCTGCGGCCGCCGCGCATCGCGAAGGGCGTCACCCACGGCGCGCTGACCGCCCTCGTCGCCGGCCTGGTGCTGACCGGCCTGGCCGAGATGGGCGACGGCGACGTGAACCACGTCAAGATCGCGGTCAAGCTCGTCGTCACCCTGGTGATCACGTTCCTGGCGTTCCGCGGCTCCCGCCAGGAGGAGAGGGCCACCACGGCCCTGGTCGGCTCCGTCGCCGGCCTGACCGTCCTGAACATCGCCATCGCCGTACTCTGGCGCTGACCGCTACCCGGAGGGCACCTCAGTGGAACCGATCGGTGAGCTCCTCGTCGGCCTCGTCATCCTCGTCGGCCTCGTCGGCGCCGTGGTCCAGCTCTACCCGGGTGGCCTCGTCGTCCTGGCGGCCGTCGCTGTGTGGGGCGTGGTCGCCGGGGGCGTCGTCGGATGGACGGTGCTCGTCGTCGCGGCCCTCGCCGTGCTGGGCGCGGGCGTGGCCAAGTACCTCCTGGCGGGGCGCTACCTCACCCGGGCCGGGGTCCCCGGACGCACCCTGCTCGTCGGCGGCGTGCTCGGCGTCGTCGGGTTCTTCGTCATCCCGGTCGTGGGCCTGCCCATCGGCTTCGTGGCCGGCGTGTACCTCGCCGAGATGGCCCGCCGCCGCAACCAGGGCGAGGCCTGGCGCGCCACCGTGGCTGCCCTCAAGGCCACGGGCCTGACCGTCCTCATCGAGCTGGCCGGGGCGCTCGTCGCCACCGGCGCCTGGGTTGTCGGCCTCCTCCTGACCTGAGGCGTCGCTCACGGCCGGCCCCGTCCCTGTGGGCCGCGTGCCCGGGTGTCGGTGGGCCCGCTTACGCTTGTGACGAGATGACTTCACTGTTTGACAACCTGCCCCTGCCCGGCCTGTCCTCCCTGGACCTGCCGCCGCTGCCCGCTGCCCTCGCCCCGCGGGACGACCCCGACGAGTACCGGGCGGGCCCGCCACCCGGGGCGGAGCTCGGTGCCGTGCGCCGCGGCGCCGCGGCGCCGCTGGCCTCCCAGGCCGTGCTGACCGCCGGCGCGCCGGGCCCGGACGCCGCGCAGTCCGAGGATCCGGTGGCGCGCGCCCGCCGACGCGCGGGCCTGGAGACCTCGGCTCGCCCGGGGCGCCCCGAGCTGGACCCCGCGATGCTGGTGGAGGGGCTCAACCCGCAGCAGCGCGCCGCCGTCGTCCACACCGGCGGGCCGCTGCTGATCGTGGCCGGCGCCGGCTCGGGCAAGACCCGGGTGCTCACCCACCGCATCGCGTACCTGCTCGCCACGGGCAGGGCCCGGCCGGGCGAGGTGCTGGCGATCACGTTCACGAACAAGGCGGCGGCCGAGATGCGCGAGCGCGTCTCGGCGCTCGTTGGCCCGGCGGGGGCCCGGATGTGGGTGTCCACCTTCCACTCGGCGTGCGTCCGCATCTTGCGCAAGGAGCACGACGTGCTCGGGCTGCGCTCGAGCTTCTCGATCTACGACGCCGCAGACTCCCAGCGGCTGATGACCCTCGTGTGCCGCCAGCTGGACCTCGACCCCAAGCGGTTCCCGCCCAAGGCGTTCTCGCGCAAGGTCTCCGACCTGAAGAACGAGCTCGTCGACCCGGAGGACTACGCCGCAACCGTCGCCGACTCCGGCGAGTTCGACAGGTCGCTCGCCGAGGCCTACACCATGTACAACCAGCGCCTGCGTCAGGCCCACGCGCTCGACTTCGACGACCTCATCATGACGACCGTCAACCTGCTGCAGGCCTTCCCGGCCGTGGCGGAGCACTACCGCCGCCGGTTCCGCCACGTCCTGGTCGACGAGTACCAGGACACGAACCACGCCCAGTACGTGCTCATCCGCGAGCTCGCCGGGGTGGACCGGCCGGACGACCCGGCCGGGGACGGTGCCGGGCCGCGGGCGCTGCCGCCTGCGGAGCTGACGGTGGTCGGCGACGCCGACCAGTCCATCTACGCCTTCCGCGGGGCCACGATCCGCAACATCCTCGAGTTCGAGGAGGACTACCCGAGCGCCACCACGATCCTGCTGGAGCAGAACTACCGCTCCACGCAGAACATCCTCACCGCGGCCAACGCCGTGATCTCCCGCAACGCCGGACGCCGGGCCAAGAACCTGTGGACGGACTCGGGCGCCGGCGCCCTGATCGTGGGCTACGTGGCGGACTCCGAGCACGAGGAGGCCCGGTTCATCGCCGAGGAGATCGACCGGCTCGGCGACGAGGTGGGCACCCGCCCGGGTGACGTGGCGATCTTCTACCGGACCAACGCCCAGTCCCGGGCGCTGGAGGAGGTGCTGGTGCGCACCGGCATCCCGTACAAGGTCGTCGGCGGCACCCGGTTCTACGAGCGCAAGGAGATCAAGGACGCCGTCGCGTACCTGCGCGCGGTAGCCAACCCCGACGACGGCGTGAACCTGCGCCGCATCCTCAACGTGCCCAAGCGCGGGCTCGGGGACCGGGCGGAGGCCATGCTGGCCGCGCACGCCGAGCGGGAGCGCGTCTCCTTCGGGCAGGCCATCGCCGACGCCGCCGCCGGGCCCGGCGCGCAGCGCGACGGTGCCCCGGTGCCCGAGGTCATCGGACTGGCCACCCGCGCGCGCACCCAGGTGACGGCCTTCCACGAGCTCATGACCGGGCTGCGGGACATGGCCGGCGACGGCGCCACCCCCGCCGAGGTCCTCGACGCCGCCCTCGACCGGTCCGGGTACCTCGCGGAGCTGCGGGCGAGCGAGGACCCGCAGGACGCCACGCGCGTGGAGAACCTCGCGGAGCTGCACGCCGTGGCGGCCGAGTTCTCCGAGCAGGATCCCGAGGGCGACCTCGGCGACTTCCTCGAGCGGGTCTCCCTCGTGGCGGACTCCGACCAGATCCCCGACGCCGCCGGCGCCGACCAGGGGCAGGTCACCCTCATGACCGTGCACACCGCCAAGGGCCTGGAGTTCCCGGTCGTGTTCGTCACGGGCCTCGAGGACGGCACGTTCCCGCACCAGCGGTCCCTCAGCGAGGAGGACGAGCTCTCCGAGGAGCGCCGCCTCGCCTACGTCGCGCTGACGCGGGCGCGCGAGCGGCTCTACCTCTCCCGCGCCGCGGTGCGCACCGCCTGGGGGATGCCCCAGCAGTTCCCCGCATCCCGCTTCCTCGACGACATCCCCACCGAGCTCGTGGACTGGCGGCGCGCCGAGTCCTCCATGGAGACCCTGCGCGGGAGCGCCGGCTACGGGTCCGGCGGCTACGGCTCCGGCGGCTACGGCTCCGGGGGCCGGCGAGGCGGCGACGGGACCTCGCGCGGCGGTTCGGGGGCGCGCAGCGGCCCCGTGCGCACCGGCAGGCTCGGTTCCACCACGGACACGACGCCGAGCTTCGGGCCGGGCGCGCCCCGACCGGCCGGTGACATCCCCGGCCTGGACATCGGGGACAAGGTCACCCACGACAGCTATGGCGTGGGCACCGTCATCGGGCTGGAGGGCTCGGGCTCGTCCGCGGTGGCGAAGATCGACTTCGGTGGCGGGCAGACCAAGCGCCTGCTCCTCCGGTACTCGCCGGTCACGAAGCTCTAGCGGCGCGGGCCGGCCCCGCGCGGACTCCGTGCGGGGCCGGCAACCCGCCGTCGGCGTGCGGACCGGCAACCCGCCGCCCCGCGCGGCGTCCCGGCTCGTGTGGGTGCGCGCGCCTAACCTCGACCTGCACGGCACCTTCCGGCCCCGGGGAGGCACAGATGACCACGCAGGCGCTGCAGGAACGTGCGCCGCGTGCGCGCCCCGCCGGCGAAGACGGCCGCATCGAGGGACTGGACGGGCTGCGCGCCCTCGCCGTCGCCGCGGTGCTCGTGTACCACCTTCGCCCCGCGTCGTTGCCCGGCGGGTTCCTGGGCGTGGACATCTTCTTCGTCGTCTCCGGCTTCCTCATCACCACCCTGCTGCTGCGGGAGCTGCGCACGAAGCACCGTGTCGACCTGCCGCGGTTCTGGTTGCGGCGCGCCCGGCGGCTCCTGCCGGCGCTCGTCGGCGTCGTCCTGGTCAGCATCCCGTCCGCGTGGGCGGTCAACACCGACCTGCTCGTGAGCATCGGCCGGCAGGCCCTCGGGGCGCTCACCTTCTCCAGCAACTGGCTGGAGATCGCGGCCGGCTCCAGCTACTTCACCGCCACGGCCCCGCAGCTGTTCGTGAACTTCTGGTCGCTGGCGGTGGAGGAGCAGTTCTACCTCCTCTGGCCGATCCTCCTCGTCGCCCTTGTCGCGGCGACGTCGTCGGCGCGACAGCGCGTCCGGCTCGCCCTCGGGGCGGCCGCCGCCTCGGCCGGGCTCATGGCCGTGCTCCACACCCCGGGCCAGGACGCGACCCGCGTCTACTACGGGACCGACACCCACGCCTTCGGGCTCCTGCTGGGGGTGGCGCTCGCGTTCGCCTGGGCCGCGCCGGGCGGGGTCCTGCGCTCGCGGGGGTGGCGGCGGTGGCGGGCACGGACGGCCCTCGTCGCCCTCGCGGGGCTGGCGGCGCTCATGCTCACCCTGCGCCAGTCCAGCGCCTTCACCTTCCGCGGCGGCATCCTGCTCGCCTCGGTGCTCGCGATCGTGCTCGTCGCCGCGTTGCTGGGACCGCCCGGCCCCTTCCAGCGCCTGATGCGCCTGGCACCGCTGGAGTGGGTCGGGCAGCGCTCCTACGGGATCTACCTGTGGCACTGGCCGGTGCTGGTGATCCTCGCGGAGCTCCTGCCCACCGCGCACGACTCGCCGGCGCACTGGGCCCTGCGCGGGCTCGCGCTGGCGCTCACGCTCGCCATCGCGGCGGCGTCGTACCGGCTGCTCGAGCAGCCGGTACGCTCCCACGGCTTCCGGGGGGCCTGGCGGGCGTTCCGCGCCTCCCTGCGGAGCGCCGTCCCGCTCCGCCGCGTCCTCGCCCGCACGGTCGCCGGCGGGACGGGCGTCGCCGTCGTCGCCGCGCTCGTCGCCGTCGCGGTCGCGCCGGAGCGCACCCAGACCCAGAAGCAGATCGAGGCGGCCCAGCGGGCGGTCGACGCCTCGGCGGCCCAGGCGGGCAGAGTTGAGCTCCCCGCCGACGCGGACTTCACCATGCCCACGGGCGCGGAGATCACGGGCTTCGGCGACTCGATCGTCGTCACCAGCGCGGACGGCCTCGAGGCCCGCTTCCCGGGGATCATGCTCGACGCGCGCTCGATCCGGCGATGGTCCGACGGCGAGGCGGCCGTGGAGGGCCGCCTCGAGGAGGGCACGGTGCGCCGCGCCGTCTTCCTGGACTTCGGCACCAACGCCGGGGTGCGCGACAAGGCCCTCGTGCGCCGGGTGCTCGACTCCCTGGGGCCACGCCGGATGGTGGTGGTCGTCAACCTCTACGGCGGCAGCTACTGGATCCCCCAGGCGAACACGGCGCTCGACGCCGTCGTCGAGGACTACCCCAACGCCATCGTCGCGGACTGGCACTCGGCGGTCTCCGAGCGGCCCGAGCTGCTGCAGGCCGACGGCATCCATCCCGGCATCGAGGGGGCGCACCTCTACGCCAGGGTCGTCGCCGAGGCCTTCGCGGAGCTGTCGGAGCGCCTCACCGGTGTGCCGGTCCAGCTGCCCGGCGAGACGGCCGACGATCCGGCGTCCGGGACCGCGACGAACGCCCCGACGGACGGCTCAGTACCGGCGGACGGCTCCGTCCCGACGGACGGCCGGGCGGCCGGGCGGATGACGATCCCCCAGGCGGGGCCGCGGCCGACGACCCCTCGGACGCGCCCGCAAACGGCGGTGCCCTGCGGAAACCCGAGCCCGCCGGGCGCCCGAACGGATGACCCGGCGCGTCACCCCAGGTCGGTTCACGCGCCGTCCCGCACCGTGGGAAGGTGTGAGACCCACGCCACGGCGCGATAGGCTCTCGACCGAGATGTCTCGATGTCGAGGTATCTGGAGACTTCAACGGAAGGACGCAGCGGGGTGGACCTCTTCGAGTACCAGGCTCGTGACGTATTCGAGAAGCACGGCGTGCCCGTGCTCCGCGGGATCGTGGCGACAACACCCGCCGAGGCGCGGGCCGCGGCCGAGCAGCTCGGTGGTGGCACCGTCGTCGTCAAGGCGCAGGTGAAGACCGGTGGACGTGGCAAGGCGGGCGGCGTCAAGCTCGCCCACAGCCCCGAGGAGGCGGAGACCCACGCCTCCGCGATCCTTGGCATGGACATCAAGGGGCACACCGTGCACCGGGTGATGATCGCCGAGGGCGCCAAGATCGCCGAGGAGTACTACTTCTCGGTGCTCCTGGACCGCTCGAACCGCAGCTACCTCGCGATGGCCTCCGTCGAGGGCGGCATGGAGATCGAGGAGCTCGCGGTCGAGCGGCCCGAGGCGCTCGCCCGCGTCGCCGTCGACCCGGTCGTGGGCATCGACGCGGCCAAGGCCGCCGAGATCGTCGCCCAGGCGGGCTTCGCACCGGAGGTGGCCGACGAGGTCGCCGCCGTGATCGAGAAGCTGTGGACGGTCTACAAGGAGGAGGACGCGACCCTGGTCGAGGTCAACCCCCTCGTGCGTACCGAGGGCGGCGCCATCGTCGCGCTGGACGGGAAGGTCACGCTCGACGAGAACGCCGGGTTCCGCCACGCCGACCATGCCGAGCTCGAGGACAAGGCCGCCGCGGACCCGCTCGAGGCCAAGGCCAAGGCCGCCGGCCTGAACTACGTCAAGCTCGACGGCGAGGTCGGCATCATCGGCAACGGCGCGGGGCTGGTCATGAGCACCCTCGACGTCGTCGCCTACGCGGGCGAGCAGCACGGCGTGCGCCCCGCGAACTTCCTCGACATCGGCGGCGGCGCCGACGCCAACATCATGGCCAGCGGCCTGGACGTCATCCTCGGCGACCCGCAGGTCAAGAGCGTCTTCGTCAACGTCTTCGGCGGCATCACCGCCTGCGACCAGGTGGCCAGCGGCATCGTGCAGGCCCTGGACATCCTGGGCGACAAGGAGAGCAAGCCGCTCGTGGTGCGCCTGGACGGCAACAACGTCGTCGAGGGCCGGCGCATCCTCAACGAGGCCAACCACCCGCTCGTGACCCTGGTCGACACGATGGACGAGGCGGCCGCCAAGGCCGCCGAGCTCGCGGCCGCGAAGTAAGGACGGAACAGCAACAATGTCGATCTTCCTCAACGAGAGCTCCAAGGTCATCGTCCAGGGCATGACCGGGGCCGAAGGGCAGAAGCACACCCGCCGCATGCTCGGCTCGGGCACCCAGATCGTGGGCGGCGTCAACCCCCGCAAGGCCGGCACCACGGTCGACTTCGACGTCACGCCGATCGGCCCGGGCGCCGAGTCCCGCACCGCCGGCACCGTCTCGGTGCCGGTCTACGGCTCCGTCGTCGAGGCGCGGGAGGCCACCGGCGCCGACGTCTCGGTGATCTTCGTGCCCCCGGCCCACGCCAAGGGCGCGGTCGTCGAGGCCGTGGACGCGGGCATCCCGCTCGTCGTCATCATCACCGAGGGCATCCCGGTGGCGGACTCCGCCGAGTTCTTCACGTACGCGCAGTCCAAGGGCGTGCGCCTCATCGGCCCGAACTGCCCCGGCATCATCACGCCCGGGCAGTCGAACGTCGGCATCACCCCGGCGGACATCACCGGCCCCGGCAAGATCGGCCTGGTCTCCAAGTCCGGCACGCTGACCTACCAGATGATGTTCGAGCTGAGCGACATCGGGTTCACCACGGCCATCGGCATCGGCGGCGACCCGGTCATCGGCACCACGCACATCGACGCGCTGCAGGCCTTCCAGGACGACCCGGACACCGAGCTGATCGTGATGATCGGCGAGATCGGCGGCGACGCCGAGGAGCGTGCGGCGGACTTCATCAAGGCCAACGTGACCAAGCCGGTCGTTGGCTACGTCGCCGGGTTCACCGCCCCCGAGGGCAAGACGATGGGCCACGCGGGCGCCATCGTGTCGGGCTCGTCCGGGACCGCGGAGGCCAAGAAGGTCGCCCTCGAGGCGGCCGGGGTCAAGGTCGGCAAGACGCCGTCGGAGACCGCGCGCCTCGCGCGCGAGCTGCTGGGCGCCTGACCCCGCCCCGCACGGCGGCCGCATCGCGGTAGCCCCGAACAGGCCCCGCCCGGAGTTCCCCCGCGGAACTCCGGGGCGGGGCCTGTTCGCTGCCCGCCCCGGCCGGGACCGGTGAAGATCACCCGGGCCGACACGCCGCCCGGGCAACGCCCCGCCGACGCCGTCAGGCCGGACGATGGAGGGGATGCCCACCACGACCGAGCGCAAGGCGCCGCACGTCATCGAAGCTTCGACGTCGCAGCGGCGCCGCCGCATGCCCGAGGGCTGGATGCGCGGCCTCGTCGGGGGCGTCGAGTCGGCCGCGATCGGGCTGGTGACCGTGGTGGTGCCCGCCATCGCGACCTACGTGGCCACGGCCGCCGCGCCGGCCCTCGGTGACGCGTCGTGGCAGGCGGCGGCCGCCACCGGCACGTCGTTCTGGCTGCTCGGGCACGGCGGCACGATGGTCGTCGGCGGGGGAGCGGTCTCGGTGGTCCCGCTCGGGCTGGCCCTGCTCGGGGTGGCCCTGGCCTACGGCGCGACCCGGCGCATGCGGCTGGGGTCCGTCGGGGCCGCGGCCTTCGTGCCCGTGGGGTACCTCCTCGTGGTCCTGGTCGCCGCGGCCGCGTCGCCGCTGCCGACGAACCTGGCCGCGGCGGCGGCCGGCGGCCTGGCCGTCAGCACGCTCGGCGCCGCCCTGGCCCTGCGGCGCGGTCGCGTCCCCGCACCGCCCGGGTGGACACACCGGCTCCAGAAGGTCCCGGGCGCGGTCACCGACGGGCTGCTCGGCACGCTGTGGGCGCTCACCGGGCTCGCCGCGGTCGCGGTGGTGCTCGGCGCGCTCGCGGCGGTGGCCGGCTGGGACCGGATCCTCATGATCCAGGACGGCTACGCGCCCGACGTGGTCAGTGCGGTCGTGATGGTGCTCGCGCAGGTCGTGTACCTGCCCACCGCGCTCGTGTGGGCGCTCGCGTTCGCGGCCGGGCCGGGGTTCGCCGTCGGCGCCGGCACGCACTTCTCGGCCGCCGCCGTGACCACGGCGCCCCTGCCGGCGATCCCCCTGCTCGGCGCGCTGCCCTCGCCCGGGGCGTCGGCGCTGAGCTGGATCGTGCTGGCGCCCGTGGCGGTCGGCGTCGGGGTGGGGCTCTGGCTGGGCCGCCGCCGGCGCCAGGAGTCGTTGGCCTGGGCGGCGGCCGGTGCGCTGGTCGTGGGCGCCGGGGCGGCGCTCGTCACGGGTGCGCTCGCGCTGGCGGCGTCCGGCGGGATCGGCCCGGGGCGCATGTCCGTCGTCGGCCCGGAGCCCGCGGCCGTGGCCGGGATGCTGCTCGCGGAGGTCGGTGGCGGGGCGCTCGTCGTCGTCGTCGCGCTGCACCCGCGCACCTGGGAGCTCCTGGGTGCGGGCGCGCGGACGGCACGTGGACGCGCCGTCGGCGCCGTGCGGCGTGGGGGCGGGCGCGCGGCCGCGCCGTCGCACACGGATCCGCCGTCGCGCACGGAAGAGGCCCCGCACCCCGCACGGTCAGGCCCCACGGACCCGCGCAACGCCGGCGACGGCGGCCGCACCGGTGGCCGCACCGGCGACGGAGGCCGCACCGGCGACGGCGGCCATGCCGGCCGCGGCACGCCCGGGTGGGGCGGCACGAAGCTGTCCGACTGGACGCGCCCTCAGGACGCCTGACGTTCGACGACCTGCTGCATCTGACGGAGCCGGTCGTCGAGGGACCGCTCCAGCCGGGAGGTGCACGCGTCGCGGCCCTGCTCGGTGATCGCCGCCTGCGCGCACTCCGTGTACGCGCCGTACTCGCGCCACAGCACCGCCTGGCTCAGCGTCGCCATCCCCATGACGGCGGCCACCACGAGGCCGACGGCCAGCACGGTCGTCATGGCGCCGCGGATGCGGGCGGTCCGGACCTTCACCAGGGCGACGATCCCGAGCGCCAGGGCGGCCAGGCACAGCACCCCGGAGAGCAGCGGCCAGGGCCAGGGGAGGGTGAGGAGTCCGAGGGCCATCGCCACCAGCAGGAGCAGCCCGAAGCGGCGCACCGAGCGCAGCGCGTCCCGCTGCGCCGCGTCGGGACGCCCCGTGCCCGGACCGTCGGGACCGGGCGCTCCCGGCGCCGGTCGGGGCGTCCTCGTCGCGCCTGGGCGCGGTTGCGGCGGGCGGACCTGAGGGTTGGGCATGGTCCCATCATCGCCCACCAGGCGGTTACGCTCGCGCAGGTGAGCACTCCCTCGCCCCTTCCCCCCGACTCCGGTCCCGCGCCCGCCCCGAGGTCGCACCGACCGCGCCATCGCCCCGCCAGGCTGGTCGTGCTGGTCTCGGGTGGCGGCTCGAACCTCGCGGCACTGCTCGACGCGGCGCGCGACCCGGGCTACGGGGCCGAGGTCGTCGCCGTCGGCGCTGACCGTGAGGGCACCGGGGGCGTGGCCATGGCCCAGGCCGCGGGGCTGCCCACCTTCGTCGAGCGCGTGGGCGACCACGCCGACCGCGCGGACTGGGACGCGGCCCTGACGGAGCGGGTCGCGGCTCACGACCCCGACCTGGTCGTCTCCGCCGGGTTCCTCAAGCTGTGCGGACCGCGCTTCCTCGAGCGCTTCGACGGGCGGTACATCAACACCCACAACGCCCTGCTCCCCGCCTTCCCGGGCATCCACGGCCCGCGCGACGCCCTCGCGCACGGCGTCAAGCTCGCCGGCGCGACGCTGTTCTTCGTCGACGCCGGCATCGACTCGGGCGCGATCCTCGCGCAGGTCGCCGTCCCGGTCCTCGAGGACGACGACGAGGCGGCACTGACGGAGCGGATCAAGGTCGCCGAGCGGGCCCAGCTCGTCGAGCAGGTGGGGCGCCTCGCCCGCGAGGGCTGGGTCCTCGACGGCAGGCGGGTGCGCCTCGGAGCCAGGCGCTAAGATCGACCCCGGCCGTGACTGGCGAGGAAGGTGGCGTTAACCACCGGGGAGCGGCCGGCAGTCCCCTGCAGAGCACCGCGCGCCTGGGTGCCTGGGTCGGTGCCCGCACGGCACCCGTCACCCGTCTCTCGACCCAGGAGCACGCCATGAGCGCCATGTCCCAGCCAGAAGCCATCCAGCCCGTGGGGGACCAGGTCCCGCTGCGCCGCGCCCTCGTCTCGGTCTATGACAAGACCGGCCTGGAGGAGCTCGCCACCGCGCTGCACGCCGCCGGCGTCCAGATCGTGTCCACCGGCTCCACCGCCAAGACGATCGCCGCGGCCGGCGTCCCGGTCACGCCCGTCGAGGACGTGACCGGCTTCCCCGAGTGCCTCGACGGCCGCGTCAAGACCCTGCACCCGCGCGTGCACGCCGGCGTCCTCGCCGACCGCCGCAAGGCGAGCCACCGCGAGGAGCTCGCGGAGCTCGGCGTGGCGCCGTTCGACCTCGTCGTCGTCAACCTCTACCCGTTCACCCAGACCGTCGCCTCCGGCGCCGGGGTGGACGAGTGCGTCGAGCAGATCGACATCGGCGGCCCCACCATGGTGCGTGCCGCCGCGAAGAACCATCCCTCCGTCGCCGTGATCGTGGACCCGGCGCGCTACGACGACGTCGTCGCCGCGGCGACCGGCGGCGGCTTCACCCTCGCGCAGCGCCGGCGCCTCGCCGTGGCCGCGTTCGAGCACACCGCCGCCTACGACGTGGCCGTGGCGTCCTGGATGAGCGGGGTCTTCGACGAGGACGCCGAGGGGGCCGGCGACGTCGCGCCGCTGCCCGGGTTCACCGGCGGGGCGTGGCGGCGTCGCGCGGCGCTGCGCTACGGGGAGAACCCGCACCAGCGCGCCGCGCTCTACACGGCGGACGACGCCACCACCGGCATCGCTGGCGCCGAGCAGCTGCACGGCAAGGCCATGAGCTACAACAACTACGTCGACGCCGACGCCGCCGTGCGCGCCGCCTACGACCACGCGGGCCCCACCGTCGCCATCATCAAGCACGCCAACCCCTGCGGGATCGCGACGGGCGCGGACGTCGCGGAGGCCCACCGCAAGGCCCACGCCTGCGACCCGGTCTCCGCGTACGGCGGCGTCGTCGCCTCGAACCGACCGGTGACCGCCGCCATGGCGGAGCAGCTGGCGCCGGTGTTCACCGAGGTCGTGTGCGCGCCCGCGTTCGAGCCGGCGGCCCTCGAGATCCTCGAGCGCAAGAAGAACGTGCGGCTGCTCGTGGTCGACCCCGGCGAGCGTGGCGGCGTGGACCTGCGGCCGATCTCCGGCGGGGTGCTCGCCCAGGACCGCGACGCCGTCGACGCCCCTGGCGACACCCCGGACGGCTGGACCCTCGCGGCCGGACCGGCGGCGGACGAGCAGACCCTGGCCGACCTCACCTTCGCGTGGCGGGCGGTGCGCGCCGTGCGCTCCAACGCCATCCTCCTGGCAGACGACGGCGCGAGCGTCGGCGTCGGCATGGGCCAGGTCAACCGGGTGGACTCCTGCCGCCTCGCCGTCGAGCGGGCGAACACCCTCGGCGCACCGGTGGCCAGCGACGTCGAGGGCGCCGGTGGCGCCGCGAACGCCGACGACGCCGCGCGTGCCGCTGCCCCGGAGCGCGCCCGCGGGGCCGTGGCCGCGTCGGACGCCTTCTTCCCCTTCGCCGACGGCCTCCAGGTCCTCACCGACGCCGGGGTCCGCGCCGTCGTGCACCCGGGCGGGTCGATCCGGGACGAGGAGGTCATCGCGGCGGCGAACGCCGCCGGCATCACGATGTACCTGACGGGGACGCGCCACTTCGCGCACTGAGGCCCCGAGGCACTGGGCGAGCGGGCGTGGGACGCGCGCCGCACTTCACGGCCGCGTTCGCGCCGCGCTCAAGCCGCGACGTGCGAAACACCCGTCAGCCCTCGCCGAGTGGCACGAAACGGCTGGTGCTGGGACCGGGTCGTAACGTGTCGCTCGGCGGGTGGGGTGGGGGGGGGGCGAGTCCTAGGGTGCCCGTCCGGTGACGAGGCAGGGGAGCGCTCGCCCTCAGGCGACCGCCTTGCGCAACGGGACCTGGACGTCCCTGGCCCGGCCCACGTCGAGGACCGGGCGGGCGCCTGCGGCGAGCAGCCTGCGCAGGGCGCCGACGTCGCGCGGACGGTCCACGGTGAAGCCGGCGGTGAGCCGGCCCACGTCGCCGCCCGCGGAGGGCTCGACGAACAGCACCGTCCACGGCTCGCCGCCGTCGGCCCGGACCACGGGCCGGGCGGACGGGGACGGCCGCCCAACGAACATCAGCTCCCGGCCGAACTGCGTGGAGAAGACATAGGGCGCGGCGGGCGCCGGCACGTCGCCGCCCAGCAGACCGGCGACCAGCGCGGCGGGGTGGGAGAGCGCCGCGTCCCAGTGCCCGCCCGAGACCAGGCCGAGGCCGGGAACCTCCATGTCCGCGCAGTCGCCCACCGCCAGCACGGACGACGGGGCGCCCATCACACGTCCACCGGTGTCGACGCGCAGCGCGCCACGCGGCGTCAGGGGCATCGACCCGCCGAGCCAGCCGGTCGCCGGCCGCACCCCCACCGCGGCGAGGACGACGTCGGCCCGCAGCTCCTCCAGCCGACCGCCGTCGCGTGCCACGCCGCCGCCGGACAGCCGACCGGCGTCCCAGCCGGGCGCCACGCGGCCGTCGCCGCGCGACTCCTCGAGCGGGCCCGCGTCCGCGCCCGTGGCCACGACGACCACGCCCTCGCGCACCTCCGTGACCGTCGCACCGCAGCGCAGGTCCACGCCGGCTTCGGCGTACCAGGGGGCGGTGCGCGCGCCGACCTCCGGCCCGACCTGGCGGTACAGGGGCGTGGGGAGGGCCTCGACGACCGTGACGTCGCAGCCGTGGGCCGCGGCGAGCCCGACGACCTCGGCGCCGATCCACCCGGCCCCGACCACCACCAGGCGCGCGCCGGCCAGCAGGCGGGCGCGCAGCCGGGCGGCGTCCTCGGCGCCGTGCAGGACGCCCGCGCCGGACCAGCCCGCGGGCAGGACGGCGTGCGAGCCCGTGGCCAGGACGACGGCGTCGGCGCGCAGCTCCTCGGCGGCGGCCGCCCCGGCCGGTGCCAGGGTGAGGGTCGCGCCGTCGTCGTCCGCGTCCAGGCGCGCGGCCCGCCGCCCGAGCAGGACGCGGTCGGCCAGCGACCCGAGCTCCCCGTACCCGTCGTCGGCCAGCCACGCCGGCCCCGTGCGGGTGAAGAGCTCCTTCGACAGCGGGGGGCGGTCGTAGGGGGCGAGCGACTCCTCGCCGACCACCGTCACCTCCCCGTCGAAACCCTGGGCCCGCAGCTCGGCGGCGGTGCGCAGCCCGGCCAGGCCGGCTCCCACGACGACGACGGAGCGGGGGAGGGCGGGGCGGTCCCCGGACGTGGCAGCGATGGGCAGGTCGGGCACGGTGCCACGGTAGTCTCGGCGCATCATGCCCAGCACCAAAGCCCTCCGCGTCACGTTCATGACCGCCCTCCTGCTCGCGGTCGCCGGGGCGTGCGTGCTCGGGTTCGCCGTCAGCGGCCGGGCCGCCACGACGGCGTTCGCGGCCCTGCTCGCGGTGTGCGCGCTGCTGCGGGGCGTCGCGCCGGAGACCGTGGTGCCGGGGGCCCGGTCGAGGGCGTTCGACGTCGCGTTCCTGCTGGTGCTCGCGCTCGCGCTGGGCTACCTCGCGCCGTGGGGCGACGCGACGCTGCCCGTGGACAGCCAGTGAGATCCCTCACGGGCCGGTGAGCGCGGTCGTGACCGTGTGATCATGGGGTGATGAGCGAGCTCGTCATGAACGTCGTCCTTGTGCTGCTGTTCGTGCTCATCGGCGGTGTGTTCGCGGCGTCGGAGATGGCGCTCGTCTCCCTGCGTGACAGCCAGGTCAAGGCGCTCGCCGCCCACGGGAAGGCCGGCGCCCGCGTCGCCAAGCTGACGGGCGACTCCAACCGGTTCCTCTCCGCCGTCCAGGTGGGCGTGACGCTCGCCGGGTTCTTCTCGGCCTCCTTCGGCGCCTCGCAGATCGCGCCGATGATCGCCCCGGTGCTCCAGCGGTGGGGCATGCCCGCCGGCCTGGCCCACGGCGCGGCCTTCATCGGGACCACGCTCGTGGTCTCCTACCTCTCCCTCGTCTTCGGCGAGCTGGTCCCCAAGCGCCTGGCCATGCAGAGCGCGGAGAAGATCTCGCTCTTTGTCGCCACCCCGCTGGACCTCATCGCGTCCATCGCGCGGCCGGTGATCTGGCTGCTCGGCGCGTCCGTCAACCTCGTGATGCGGCTGCTCGGGCGGGACCCGAACGAGCGGCGTGAGGAGATGGGGACCGAGGAGCTGCGCTCGCTCGTGGCCGAGCACGAGCAGCTCGGCCTCCAGGAACGCGACATGGTCGTCGCCCTGCTCTCGGTCGGCGGGCGGACGGTGCAGGAGGTCATGACGCCGCGCACCGAGGTGGAGTTCCTCGACGCGGCCATGCCGATCAGCGAGGCGCAGCCCCTGGTCCGCACGCTCGAGCACTCCCGCTACCCCGTGCGCGGCGTCGACAACGACGACGTCCTCGGCTTCATCCACGTCCGCGACCTCATCCACCCCGACGAGTCCGTGGCCACCGTGGGCGACCTGGTCCGGGAGATCGAGTTCTTCCCCACCGGCAAGCAGGTGCTGGCCGCGCTGACCGAGATGCGCGCCAACCACGCCCACCTGGCCATCGTGGTCGACGAGTACGGCGGCACCGACGGCATCATTACCCTCGAGGACGTCGTCGAGGAGTTCGTCGGGCAGATCCAGGACGAGTACGACCGGGAGGTGCCCGAGGTCGTCGCCAACGGCACCACCGAGTCCCTCACGGGCCTGCTCGGGCGCGCGGAGGTGGCCAAGGTGCTCGACCGGGAGCTGCCCGATGGCCCCTACGACACCCTGGGCGGGTTCATCATGGCCGGGCTCGGCCGGGTGCCCGACGTCGGCGACTCCATGACCTGGGAGGATCTCGTGCTCACCGTGACCGCCGTCGACGGCCGCCGCGTGGACAGGGTCGACGTCCGCAAGTCCTGACGTCGCGCCGCCGGTGAGACTCGCCACCACGGATATCTCGATGTCGAGTAATCTGTGCGGTGGCGCCGGTGCCCCGGCGTACTGCGAAGTCGAGGCGCCCCCCCGGGGTGGTCAGGAGTGTGGCAGGACATGGCGAAGATCAAGGTGGCGGGACCGGTAGTCGAGCTCGATGGCGACGAGATGACCCGGATCATCTGGCAGTTCATCAAGGACCGCCTCATCCATCCCTATCTCGACATCGACCTGCGCTACTACGACCTGTCGATCCAGAGCCGTGACGCCACCGACGACCAGGTCACCATCGACGCGGCCAACGCGATCAAGGAGCACCACGTCGGCGTCAAGTGCGCCACCATCACGCCCGACGAGGCGCGGGTGGAGGAGTTCGGCCTGAAGAAGATGTGGGTCTCGCCGAACGGCACGATCCGCAACATCCTCGGCGGCGTCGTCTTCCGCGAGCCGATCATCATCTCCAACGTCCCGCGCCTGGTCCCGGGCTGGACCAAGCCGATCGTCATCGGCCGTCACGCCCACGGCGACCAGTACAAGGCGACCAACTTCAAGGTCCCCGGCGCCGGCCAGCTGACCATCACGTTCACGCCCGAGGACGGCTCGGAGCCGATCCAGCACGTCGTCGCCAACTACGGCCAGGACGGCGGCGTGGCGATGGGCATGTACAACTTCAACAAGTCCATCGAGGACTTCGCGCACGCCTCCTTCGCGTACGGGCTCCAGCGGGGCTACCCGGTATACCTGTCCACGAAGAACACGATCCTCAAGGCCTACGACGGCGCCTTCAAGGACATCTTCGCCGACGTCTTCGAGGCCCACTACAAGGACCAGTTCGACGCGGCCGGCCTCACCTACGAGCACCGCCTCATCGACGACATGGTCGCCTCGGCCATGAAGTGGGAGGGCGGCTACGTCTGGGCCTGCAAGAACTACGACGGCGACGTCCAGTCCGACACGGTCGCCCAGGGCTTCGGCTCGCTCGGCCTGATGACCTCGATCCTCATGACCCCGGACGGCCAGACCGTCGAGGCCGAGGCCGCGCACGGCACCGTGACCCGCCACTTCCGCCAGCATCAGGCCGGCAAGCCGACGTCCACCAACCCGATCGCGTCGATCTTCGCCTGGACCGGTGGGCTCAAGCACCGCGGCAAGCTCGACGGCACCCCCGAGGTGACCGGCTTCGCCGAGGCCCTCGAGGACGTCGTCATCAAGTCGGTCGAGTCGGGCAGGATGACGAAGGACCTGGCCCTCCTGGTCGGACCGGACCAGGAGTACCAGACCACCGAGGACTTCCTCGCCACGCTCGACGAGAACCTCCAGGCCCGCCTGGCCTGACCCCCGGGCGGCGGGGCCCGGCACGGCTGCCGGTCCCCGACGCTGCACGACCACCATGTAGATCCCCCGGTGCGCCCCCGAGCGACGTCGCGGCCATGGCCCGCGCCGTGCCCGCCGCGCCGCACCGGCGACCGAACGACGAAGGAGCCGAAAATGAGTGTGACCCCCGTGAACGTGACCGTGACCGGCGCCGCCGGGCAGATCGGCTACGCCCTGCTGTTCCGCATCGCCTCCGGCCAGCTGCTGGGCCCGGACACGCCGGTGAAGCTGCGCCTGCTCGAGATCCCCCAGGGCGTCAAGGCCGCCGAGGGCACCGCGATGGAGCTCGAGGACGGCGCCTTCCCGCTGCTCGCCGGCATCGACATCTTCGACGACCCGCGCCAGGGCTTCGAGGGCGCCAACGTCGCTCTGCTCGTCGGCGCCCGCCCGCGCACGAAGGGCATGGAGCGCGGCGACCTTCTCGAGGCCAACGGTGGCATCTTCCGCCCGCAGGGCGAGGCCATCAACGCCGGCGCCGCCAGCGACATCCGCGTGCTGGTCGTCGGCAACCCCGCGAACACCAACGCGCTGATCGCCCAGTCGCATGCCCCCGACGTCCCGGCCGAGCGCTTCACCGCGATGACCCGCCTGGACCACAACCGCGCGCTGAGCCAGCTCGCGACGAAGACGTCCACGCCGGTGTCCGAGATCAAGAACCTCACGATCTGGGGCAACCACTCCGCCACGCAGTACCCGGACGTCTTCCACGCCACGGTGGCCGGCAAGCCCGCCGCCGACCTGGTGGACCAGGCGTGGCTGGAGAGCGAGTTCATCCCCACGGTCGCCAAGCGGGGCGCGGCGATCATCGAGGCGCGCGGGGCGTCGTCGGCCGCCTCGGCCGCCAACGCCGCCATCGACCACGTCTACGACTGGGTCACGGGCACGCCCGGGGACAGCTGGACCTCCGCCGCCATCGTCTCCGACGGCTCGTACGGCGTGCCCGAGGGCCTCATCTCCTCCTTCCCGGTGCGGGCCAAGGACGGGCGGTGGGAGATCGTGCAGGGGCTGGAGGTGGGCGACTTCTCCCGCGCGAAGATCGACGCCTCGGTGGCCGAGCTCGTCGAGGAGCGCGACGCGGTCAAGGGCCTCGGCCTGATCTGACGCTGCGCCGGCACGCGCCGGCTGCCTGCCGCGGCGCCCCGGTCCCCCTGTGCGGGGAGCGGGGCGCCGTCGGCCGTGCGGCGTGGCGTCGAGGGGCCGGCTGCCCGCGCGCGGTGGTGTCGCGAGGTGCGGCCGGGTCAGTAGCCGGCCCGCTGCAGGCACTCCTGGAGCGCCTGGGGGTTGTTGCCGTAGGTCTCGACGCAGCGCTGGAAGTCCGGGCCGAAGACCTCCGGCGCCACCTGCGAGATGAGGTAGGACCCGAAGATCGCCGAGCCGATGCCGAGCAGCACGGCGAGGGCACCGAGGACGATGCCGGCGATCGACTGCGACCGGTTGGTCGCCTCGCGACGCCGCACCCGGCCCAGCGCCACGGCGCCGAGGATGATGGCGACGATCCCGCCGAGCAGACCCAGCAGGCCGACGAACGGGACCCAGGCGACGAGCACGGACGCGATGCCGACGACGAGCGCCGCGACGCCCAGGCCGTTGCGCGGTCCGCCGTGGGGCCCGACGCCGTAGGGCCCGCCGGCGTACGTCACGCCGGGCTGCCCGTACTGCGCGGGCTGGCCGTACTGCCCCTGGCCGTACTGGTGGGGCTGACCGTACGCGCCCTGGCCGTACGGGTCGGGCTGGCCGGGCGAGCCCTCGCCGTACCGGGGTGGACCGGACTGGCCCTGCGGGGCGTACGGGCCCTCGTCACCGGCGCCCTGCTGACCCAGAGGGCCGCGCGGGTCGTAGCCGGGGCCGCCGTGCTGCGGCTCGCTGCCAGGGTCGTAGCCCCCGGAGGCCGGGCGCGCGTCGTGGGGGCCGCCGTCGGCGGGGGGCTCGTGCGGGCGGTCCGGGGGCGGTGCGGAGCTCATGATGAACCACTCTCCTCGGGGACACGTGGTCTCATCGTGGCACCGACGGCCCGCCCGCGTGGGAATGCGGGCCTGCGCGCCGCCCGCCCGACGGCGCCGCGGGCCTCACACCGGGGTGTGTCGCGTCCCGAGCCCGGGGCTCTCAGGAGAAGACGACGGTACGCCGCCCGTCGACGAGCACCCGGTGCTCCGCGTGCCAGCGCACCGCCCGCGCCAGGACCCGCCGCTCGACGTCCTGGCCACGGGCCACCATCTCGGTGACCTCGTCGGCATGGGTGACGCGCTCGACGTCCTGCTCGATGATCGGGCCCTCGTCCAGGTCGGCCGTGACGTAGTGCGCCGTCGCACCGATGAGCTTGACGCCGCGGGCGTGCGCCTGGGCGTACGGGCGGGCGCCCTTGAAGCTCGGCAGGAAGGAGTGGTGGATGTTGATGACGTTGCCGGCGAGCTCGCTGCAGACGTCGTCGGACAGGATCTGCATGTATCGGGCGAGCACCACCAGCTCGACGTCCTGCTCGCGCACGAGGGTCAGCAGCGCCCGCTCGGCCTCGTGCTTCGTCTCCTTCGTCACCGGGATGTGGTGGAACGGCGCGCCGTAGAAGGTCGCGATGGACTCCAGGTCCGGGTGGTTGGCGACGACGCCGACCACCTCGATGGGCAGGTCCTGGAACCGCTGACGGAACAGCAGGTCCACCAGGCAGTGCGGCTCCTTGGACGCCATGATCAGCGTCCGGACCGGGCGGCCAACCTCGTCCAGCTTCCACGTCATGTCGAACTCGCGCGCCACCGCCGTCAGCGCGCCCTCGAGCTCGGCCCGCGGCGCCGCCGTCTCCACCTGGACCCGCATGAAGAACAGTCCGGTGGAGGGGTCCCCGAACTGCTGCGACTCGGTGATGTTCCCACCGTGCTCGGCCAGCACGCCGGAGATGGCGTGCACGATCCCGGGCCGGTCCGGGCACGAGAGGGCGAGGACCAGGTGCTTAGCGCTCATCGCCGGAGACTAGCGCGGCGCCGGCCGGGCTCCGGTGCACCGTCCGAAAGGCGGGTACTGGCCGAGCGCCGGCCCGCCGGATGCCACACTGGCCCCATGGACGACGTCAGGATCGATCTCATCACCGACGACGAGGCGGGCGAGCTGCTCACCGTCCGGCGCGCGGCCTTCGTGACGGAGGCCCAGGTCTACGGTGACCCCAACCTTCCTGCGTTGACGCAGTCCCTCACCGAGCTCATCGCCGACATCGGCAGGCCGGAGGTCGTGACCCTGGGGGCGTGGCGCGGGCACCGCCTGGTGGGTTCGATCCGCGTCGAGCTCGAGGCCGAGCGCGCCAACCTCGGGCGCCTCGCCGTCGTGCCCGACCTCCAGGGGCGTGGCATTGGCACGCAGCTGCTCATGGCCGTGCTCGAGTACCTGCCCGAGCAGACCAAGGAGGTCTGGGTCTTCACGGGCCAGGACTCCAAGCAGAACCTGGCGATGTACGCCAAGAACGGCTACGAGCACCAGTACGACCAGCACACCGGCGACCTCACCTACGCCTACCTGCGCCGCATCCTCGGCGAGGGCGACCCCGACGAGGACGCGGGGCTCGGCGAGTCGGAGCTCTCCGGCCGCGCCTGAGCGGCCCCCCTCCCCGCCTCGAGCGGTCAAGTACTAGCACCCGCGCTCGAGGGATTGAGCGTTAGTACTTGACCGCTCGACGGCGGAGGGCGTCAGTACTTGACCGCTCGACGGCGGAGGGCGGAGAGCCGGGGGGCGGCGCGCATCCGGCGGCGGGCTTGGTAGTCTCGCACCGTCGCGACTGGCGCCTGAGGTGGGGAACCACCGGGGAGCGGCAAGCACCACCGATCTCGAGGTCGTCCGCCTGGGCCGAGAGTTACCACACCACGTGCTCGCGTGCGCCGTGTGCGTGAGCCGACCAGCGGAGGAAGCATGAGCCAGACCACCCCCCACGCGGACCTCACGTCCGTCGCGAACCAGTCGCTCGCCGAGTTGGACCCCGAGATCGCCGCCGTCCTCGATGGCGAGCTGACCCGCCAGCGCGACACCCTCGAGATGATCGCGAGCGAGAACTTCGTCCCCCGCGCCGTCCTGCAGGCGCAGGGCTCCGTGCTGACGAACAAGTACGCGGAGGGCTACCCCGGCCGGCGCTACTACGGCGGCTGCGAGCAGGTCGACATCGCCGAGAATCTCGCGATCGAGCGCGCCACGTCCCTCTTCGGTGCCGAGTACGCCAACGTCCAGCCGCACTCCGGCGCCCAGGCCAACGCCGCGGTCCTGCACGCGCTGGCCACGCCCGGCGACACCATCCTGGGCCTGAAACTCGCCCACGGCGGCCACCTCACGCACGGGATGAAGATCAACTTCTCCGGCAAGCTCTACAACGTCGCCGCCTACGGCGTGGACGAGCAGAGCCACCGCATCGAGATGGAGACGGTGCGCGCGCAGGCGCTCGAGGCCCGCCCCAAGGTCATCATCGCCGGCTGGTCCGCCTACCCCCGCCAGCTCGACTTCGCGGCCTTCCGGGAGATCGCCGACGAGGTCGGCGCCTACCTGTGGACGGACATGGCCCACTTCGCCGGGCTCGTCGCGGCCGGGCTGCACCCGTCGCCGGTGCCCTTCTCCGACGTCGTCTCCTCCACGGTCCACAAGACCCTCGGCGGCCCCCGCTCCGGCTTCCTCCTCGCCCGGGACAAGGAGGCGTTCGGCAAGAAGCTCGACTCCGCCGTCTTCCCGGGCCAGCAGGGCGGCCCGCTCATGCACGTCATCGCCGCCAAGGCCGTCGCGTTCAAGGTCGCGGCCGGCGCGGAGTTCAAGGACCGCCAGGTCCGCACCGTGGAGGGCGCCCGCATCATCGCCGAGCGTCTCCTCGAGCCGGACGTGCGCGAGGCGGGCGTCTCCCTCGTCACCGGCGGCACGGACGTGCACCTCGTCCTGGTCGACCTGCGCAGCTCGGCGCTGGACGGCCAGCAGGCCGAGGACCTCCTCCACGACGCCGGCATCACCGTCAACCGCAACGCGGTGCCCTTCGACCCGCGCCCCCCGCGCGTGACGTCGGGCCTGCGCATCGGCACCCCGGCCCTGGCCAGCCGGGGCTTCGGCGCCGCGGAGTTCACCGAGGTCGCCGACATCATCGCGACCACCCTGAAGGGCGGCGCCGCCACCGACGTCGAGGCGATGCGCGCGCGCGTCCGGGCCCTGACGGAGGCGTTCCCGCTCTACCCCGGCCTGCAGCAGTGACCGCGCGCACCCTCGACGGGCGCGCCACCGCGGCGACCATCAAGCGCGAGCTCGCCACGCGGGTCGCGGCGCTGGCCGAGCGCGGCCACACGCCGGGCCTGGGCACCGTGCTGGTGGGGGAGGACCCCGGCTCGAAGGCCTACGTGGCCGGCAAGCACCGCGACTGCGCCGAGGTCGGCATCGCCTCGATCCGCGTGGACCTGCCCGCCAGCGCCACGCAGGCCGACGTCGAGGTCGCCGTCGCGCGCCTGAACGCCGACCCGGCCTGCACCGGCTACATCGTGCAGCTGCCGCTGCCCAAGGGCATCGACACCAACGCGATCCTCGAGATGGTCGACCCAGCCAAGGACGCGGACGGCCTGCATCCGACCAACCTCGGGCGCCTGGTCCTGCGGGTCAACGAGCCGGTGACCTCGCCGCTGCCGTGCACGCCCCGCGCGGTCCTCGAGCTGCTGGCGCGCTACGACATCCCGCTGGCCGGCAGGGAGGTCTGCGTCGTCGGGCGCGGGACGACGGTGGGCCGCAGCATCGGGCTCCTGCTGACCCGCCGGGACGTCAACGCCACCGTCACCCTGACCCACACGGGCACGAAGGATCTGGCCAAGCACCTCGCCCAGGCCGACGTGGTCGTGGCCGCCGCCGGGCGCCCCGGCCTGATCACCGCGGACATGATCAAGCCGGGCGCCGTCGTCCTCGACGTCGGGGTCTCCCGCACCGTCGACCCGGCGACGGGCAAGTCCAAGCTCCACGGGGACGTGGCCTACGGCGTCGCCGCCGTGGCCTCCTGGCTCTCGCCCAACCCCGGCGGGGTCGGGCCCATGACCCGGGCGATGCTGCTGGCCAACGTGGTGGACGCCGCCGAGCAGGCGGCCGGGACCGCCCCCGACTGACGTGGCCGGCCCCTCGGGCCGCCGTCCCCGCGCCGGGACGGCGGCCCGAGGCGTCTCGACGTCCCGCGGAACGGCGAGTCCCGCTCGCGCGGGCCGGGCGGGCGTGTCCCGTCTGGGCGTGCAGCGGGCGGCCGGGTCCTGGGGGTCCAGCGTGCGCCCGCCGGTGATGTCGGTGCGATGGGCGAGAATGGTCCGGTGAAGATCGCCTCCGTCAACGTCAACGGCATCCGTGCCGCCTTCAAGAGGGGCATGGCCTCCTGGCTCGAGTCCCGCAACCCGGACGTGCTGCTCCTGCAGGAGGTCAGGGCCAACGACGACATCCTGGCCGAGCACCTGGGCGAGGGCTGGCACATCGCGCACCAGGCGAGCGACATCAAGGGGCGCGCCGGCGTCGCCGTCGCCTCGCGCCTGCCGGCGTCCGCCGTGCGGGTGGGGCTGGGCGACGAGCCGGAGGTCCCGGTGGACACCGGGCGCTGGGTGGAGATGGACGTCGAGCTCCCCGGCACCGACCGGCCGCTGACGCTGGTCTCGGTCTATGTCCACTCCGGCACCGTGGGCACCGAGAAGATGGACGCCAAGTACGCCCACCTGGACCGGGTGACCGCGCGCCTGGGCGAGCTCGCGGGGCAGGCGGCGGCGGGGGAGCGGGAGGTCGTCGTCGGCGGGGACCTCAACATCGTCCACCGGGAGGTGGACATCAGGAACTGGAAGGCCAACCACAACAAGACGTCCGGCGTCCTCGACGAGGAGATCGCCTACCTCGAGAAGTGGTTCGCCGACGGCTGGGTCGACCTGGGCCGGCGGCTCGGCGGGGACGGTCCCGGCCCGTTCACGTGGTGGTCCTGGCGCGGCAAGGCGTTCGACAACGACTCCGGGTGGCGCATCGACTACCAGCTCGCCACCCCGGGCGCGGCCGGGCGGGCCACGAGCGCCGCCGTCGACCGGGCCGACACCTACGACGGGCGTTTCTCCGATCACGCCCCGGTGGTCATGACGTACGACATCTGAGGCACTGTCAGTACCGGATCGCGTCGATGGGCCGCACCCGGACGGCGACCAGGGCGGGCAGCAGCCCGGCCAGGGCGCCGACGCCGGTCGCGGCGAGCAGCCCGGTGGTCGCCGCCGAGAGCGGGAACGCCGGGGTGTCCTGCAGGCTGAAGCCGAGCCACTGCTCCAGCGGGAGGTTCTGGACCACGACGATGGCGAGGCCGACGCCGACCGCGCCGGCCACCACCGTGGCCACCACGGACTCGAGCATGATCGAGAAGAACACCCGCCCCGACGTGGCGCCGAACGACCGGCGGATCCCGATCTCGCGGATGCGCTGGCGCACGGTGACGAGCGTGACGTTGACCAGGCTCAGCGCGCCCAGGAGCAGCACGAGTGTCCCGATCCCGAGGACGACGAGCCGGAACGTGTCGTTGAAGGCCTCCTGGCCGAACTGGTCGTTGCGGTAGATGTCGACCACGGCGCCCTCGCCGAGCGCCCCGGTCAGGTCCGCCCGGACGGTCTGCTCGGCGGCGTCGGCGAGCTCCGGGGACACCCACAGCTCCATCTGGGGCACGATGCCCATCGCGGGGTCCACGTCGGGCGCGCCGGACACGCGGGCGTAGGAGTCGTACAGGGCGAACGCCGCGGGGCCCTCGTCCTGCCAGCGGTTCGGCACCACCCCGACGACCACCATGGTGACCGGCCGGTCGCCGGGCAGCGTGACGGTCGGGTGCGCCTCGAGGCCCGGGGAGCCGATCCTGGTGAGGAACGCCTCGTTCACCACGAGCGCCGGCGCCAGGCGCTGCTCGTCCCCCTCGGCGAACCACGACCCCTCGGCCACCTGCACGCGGTGCATGGTGCCGTAGGGCTGGTCCACCAGCTGCAGCTGGCTGTCGATCGTGGCGCCCCCGGCGCGGAAGCGGCCCTGGGTCCACAGCATCACCGAGGCGTGGGTGACCTCGTAGCGCTCGGCCATCGCGCGCATGGCGGGGACGACGTCGGGGCCGCCGGGTGCGGCGCCGAACGCGTTGACCGTCAGGGTGGTCTGGCGGCCCGCGTCCCGGTCCAGCAGCTCCGTCTGGGCCTGCGCCGTCATCTCGCCCACCGCGAGGACGGCCGTCATCGCCGCCACGGACACGGCTACCCCCACCAGGGAGAGCAGCACGCGCAGCTTGTGCAGGCGCAGCTCCTCCCACGCCTCCACGAGCGCGCCGACGACGCCGGTCACCGGCTGCCGCCGACGTCGGAGGGGAGGGGGCCGGCCGCGGGGGCGCCGACGTCGGAGGAGAGCGGACCGGCGTGGGCGCCGACGTCGGAGCCCACGAGCGACTCCAGGGTCCCGCCGCTGCGCGGGGCGATGTCGATCGGGGTGAGCACCCCCTCGCCGAGCCGGAAGTGGCGGCGGGCGCGGGAGGCGACGGCGAGGTCGTGCGTGATCGCGATGAGCGCGGCCCCCGTGTCGGTGGCGATGGCGTCGAGCATGGCCACGATCTCCGAGCCGGTGTCCACGTCGAGGGCGCCGGTGGGCTCGTCGGCGAGGATCACCCGTGGCGAACGCACGAGGGCCCGGGCGATGGCCACCCGCTGCTGCTCCCCGCCGGAGAGCTGCGCGGGCATGGAGTCCAGGCGGTTTCCCAGGCCGACGCGCTCGAGCACCTCCGCGGCGATGCGCGTGCGGCGCCAGAACGTGCGGCCGCGGGCGTAGAGCAACGGGGCGACGACGTTCTCCAGGGCCGTGCGCCCGGGCAGGAGGTTGAACTGCTGGAAGACGAAGCCGAAGTCCTCCCCTCGCCGGCGCGCGCGGCGCCGGCCGCCGAGGCGGCCCACGTCGACGCCGTCGAGCAGGTACTCCCCGGTGGTGGGGGAGTCCAGCAGCCCGAGGATGTTGAGCAGGGTGGACTTGCCGGTGCCGGAGCGGCCGACGACGGAGACGTGCTCGCCGGCCTCGACGCTGAGGTCCACGCCCCGGAGGATGTGCAGCTCGCTCAGGTCCGGCAGCCGGACGGTGCGGGTGACGCCGCGGAGCTCGAGCAAAGCCATCAGAAGGCCTGCCCCATCATCCCGGGGCCTTCCACGGCCGGGACGTCACCGACGGGGATGAACTCGAGGACGGTGTCGCCCTCGGCCAGTCCCTCGGTGACCTGCACCATCTTCCCGTCGGTCAGGCCCAGGCTCACCTGCTTCATCTCGGGCTCGCCGCCGTCGTCGCCCACCACCCAGACGTTGCCGGTGGCGAACAGGCCCTGGACCGCCGTGACCGGCACGACGAGGACGTCGGTGGCCTGCCCGGCGGTGACGGTCATGGTGCCGGTGAGTCCGGGGAAGACGGTCGTGCCCGCCGGGACGGCGCAGCGGACCTGGACGGTCGCGCCCGGCGCCGCGGGGTCGGCGAACGGGTCGCCCGTCGGGGCCGCCGGGACCGTGGTGACGTCGGTGCCGGTGGACAGGCCGTTGCAGGTGAACGGCGCCGGACCGCCGCGCACCTCGACGCTGGCCTCGGACGGCGCGTCGAGGAGGCGGTACTGCTGCTCGGCCGAGAGCGGGCCGGCGACGGAGAAGGTGCCCGGGGTGACGGCGGCGACCACGTCACCGATGGCCACCTGCTGGTCGAGCATCACGCGCAGGGACACCGTGCCCGAGGCGGGGGCGACGACGGTGGAGCGGACCACGCGCGGCTTCTGCTCGACGACGGTGACGTTGCCGTCGGCGTCGACCCGCTCCACCGGGTCGACCGGGACCTCCTGGCGGATCTCCAGGAGCGCGGCGCCGGCCTCGACGTGGGCGCCGTCCGTGACGGCGAGGTAGCGCACCGCGCCCTCCTTGGCGGCCTTCGCCTCGACCGCCGGGTCCGGGACGACCGTGGCCTCGACGGTCACGGTGTTGGCCACCGTCCCGGTGGTGACGGTGGCGACCGGGTCGGTGAAGACCCCGCCCGGCTCGGCCGGCGCGCCGGGCGCCGCGGCGAGCCCCGCACCGCCGCTGAAGAACGCGAGCTTGACCAGCGCCACGGCGATGACCGCCCAGATCAGGATGCGCAGGGCGGGGAAGAGGAGGTGCTTCGCGAAGCCCATGTGATCACCCGGGAGTCGGGGGCGGCACCGGTGGCCACCCGTTTTACGACGGAACCTACCGGTATCGCAAGGCCCGTGGGCGCATTCCGGGGCGGTGACGGGTGCCCCGCGGTGGCTGGTGCCCGGCGGTGACGGAGCCGCCGGCGGTGACGGAGCCCGGGTGGGGCCCGGCGCCGTGCGGTCGCGGAGCCCGGGGGAGGCCGACGTCCCCGTCGGCCGGGCCTTGGCCGTCGGGTGGCACGTTCGGCACGGGTTGGGGCGGTGTGGGTTAGCGCCGCGCGGTTGCGCAGGTGAGGCAGGTGGTTGCTGCAGGGCGCGCCTGCAGGCGGGCCTCGGTGATCGGGCGGCCGCAGACCTCGCAGCGCCCGTAGGTCCCCGCTCGCAGCCGGTCGAGGGCCGCGTCCGCCTCGTCAACCGTTCGCCTGGCGCGCGCCGCCAGCGCGACCACCTGGGCCCGCTCGAAGCCGATGGTCGCACCCTCGGGATCGTGCTCGTCGTCCGTGTTGGCCCCCGCGGCGGCGGCGACGACGTCGTCGAAGCTGCGCCCGAGAGCGGCGAGGCGCTCCAGCGCGCCCGTGCGCAGGGCCTCCAGTCGCTCGCGGCGCTCGTCGGGCGCGGGCGGCGGCGTCGCGTCAGGCATCGGCGACCCGGCCCGCCGGTCCGGCGGCGGACGCCAGGAGGAAGGCCGGGGCGTGGAACCCCGCGCCGGCGAAGGCGCGCGCCACGGCGTCGGCGATGTCCTTCGCGTGCGCCGCCTCGACGAGGGCGACGGCCGAGCCGCCGAAGCCACCCCCGGTCATGCGCGCACCGTGCGCGCCGGCCGCGCGCGACGCGGTGACGGCGAGGTCGAGCTCGGGGGAGCTGATCTCGTAGTCGTCGCGTGCCGAGACGTGGGACGTGTCCAGGATCGCCCCGACCTGATCCAGCACCTCGCGCAGCGCGGCGCCGGGGTGGGCGCGCAGCAGCGCGGCGAGCTCGCGGACCCGGGCGATCTCGGTGACGACGTGGCGCACGCGCCGACGCTGCTCGTCGTCGTCGAGGCGTGCGAGCACGTCGTCGAGGGAGCCGCCGGCGGTGACGGCGTCCGCGACCACGCGCAGGGAGTCCACGCCCAGGCGCCGCGCGGCCTCCCGGCAGGCGGCCCGGCGGCTGGCGTACTGCCCGTCGACGAGCTGGTGCTCGGCGCGGGTGTCGATGACGAGGAGCGCCAGACCCGCCGGGGCGAGGTCGAACGGGACGTGCTCGACCGAGCCGTCGCGGCAGTCCAGGAGCAGGGCGTGCCCGTCTCGGGCGCGCAGGGCCGCGGCCTGGTCCATGCCGCCCGTAGGGGCACCGGCCACCTCGTTCTCCGCCCGCACGCAGGCGGCGGCCAGCCTCGCCCGCCCCATGTCGTCCGGGGTCGCGGCGGGACCGGCCAGGCCGAGGTCTGCCGCGTCGTCCAGGGCGACGGCGACGGCGCACTCCAGGGCCGCCGAGGAGCTCAGGCCGGCGCCGTAGGGGACGCAGGAGTCGACGGCGACGTCGAAGCCGGGCAGGTCGCGGGCCAGCCCCGCCTGCTCCAGCGCCCAGGCCACGCCGACGGCGTAGGCCGGCCAGCCGGGTACCGCGCCGCTGCCGCCCGCGGGGCCGACGGCGTCGAGGTCCTGGGAGCGCACCGCGGGTTGCCCGGTCGTGGGGTCCGGCGTGCCGGGCTCCTGGGCGCTGACGAGCCGGACCGGCCGGCCGGGCGGGGCGTCGGCGCGGGTGCGCAGCGCGACGAAGGTGCGGTGGGGCAGCGCGATGGGCAGGCAGAGGCCGTCGTTGTAGTCGGTGTGCTCGCCGACCAGGTTGACCCGGCCGGGCGCGGACCAGACGCCGTCGGGCGCCGCGTCGAAGGTCTGCGCGAAGAGGCCGCGGGCGCGTGCGGCGCCCTCGGGCTCGGGCCAGGCGGTGATGAGGTCGGCCGCGTCGGGCTGGGCCGCGCCGGGCACGGCCGCCCCGGGCACGGCCGGGCCGGGCTGGGCTGTGCCGGGCTGGGGTGTGCCCGGCGCGGGGGTGGTGGCCGGGGGTGTGGGGGGCTCGTCGGGCTGGTCGCGCATGACCTCGCGGAGGCGGTCGGCGATCTTCTCGGGGGTGGTGTCGGAGATCCAGGCGCCCATGCCGGACTCGGAGCCG
>NZ_RXOZ01000009.1 GCF_003991205.1 Georgenia sp. SYP-B2076
CGCCCTCGTCGGGCTCGCGCACCTCGCCCTGGACTCAGGGACCCTGCGCCCCGGCGCCCGCATCCGCCCCCACCTCAGTGTCACCGTCCCCTTCGACACGCTGCAGCGCCTCGTCGCCGCAGCCGCCCCGAAACAGCACCGCCCGGGTTGCCGGAGCGCCGGCAGATACCCAGGCGCAGCGTTCGGGCTACCGATGGACCTCGCCCGGATCACCAGCAGCGGTGCGCCGGAGACCGAGCAGTCTGGGCCCGATGGGACAGGTGTGAGCCTGGAGGGCTGCACCTGCGGCCAGGAGCTCTCCGGCACCGTCATCGGTGCCGAGGTCGATTCGGTCGCCATGGTCGGGGTCGAGCCGGCCACTCTCGAAGACGGCTCGCCCATCTCACCCGCGCTGCTCGCCCGCCTGGCGTGCGGCAGCCAGATGCACCGAGTGATCTTCGGTCCCGACTCGGAAGTTCTCGACTCCGGGCGCGAAGAGCGGCTGTTCACGGCCGGTCAGACGCGAGCGATCATCGCCAGGGACAAGCGATGCCAGTACCCGCACTGCAATGCACCCCCGGGCGAGGGGGAGATCCACCACAGCATCGCCTGGTGGGCGCAATTCGGTTCGACCAACATCGCACTCGGGATCTTGCTCTGCTGGTTCCATCACGACTATGTGCACGCCCACGCCATCACGATCGAGCGCAGAGACGGCCACTGGGTGTTTACGCGAAAAGATGGCAGCCTCATCGGTGGGACTGAATTAGCCGCCTGACGCGGCAAAATCGCATCGGGAAACACGGATTCTGGATCAGCTGTAAAAATTGCGTCTGGTCGTCAATGGGCGTCCCGTAACCGAAACCATCGCCAGGCATCTGGGCGCGCGCGTTGGCGATCGTCATTGTCCCGGTCCACCCCTCACCCATCACGGCTCTCCGACCGTCTGACGGAGGGGGGTCAGCACCGCGTCGACCTAAGGCGGGTCAGCACCGCGTCGACCTAGGGGTGTGGGTGCTCCATCCACCACTCGGTGAACTCGGTGCAGAGCCCCTGCCCGTCGAGCCTGATTGTCCAGAGGTTGCTGTAGGTGCGCGGCGGTTCGGTGCGGTACTCGGTGGTCCCTCGCACCACGGCGAGATCGGCGGTGACCACCAACGGCGACCACTGGAACTTTGTCTGCCCGGGCTCGTCCGGATGGGCGAGCCAGCCCCGGACGATCGCCTCCCGTCCCCGCCACGGCACGGCGTAGGGCTCCGTGCGGTACTCGGCGTCGTCGGTGAAGAGGGCACCGATGTCCGCGGGATCGTTGGAGTTCCATGCGCGTACGTAGCCCTCCAGCCACGTGCTCAGCTGGGCGTCGTCCATCGCAGCTCCGCTCTCGTCGGCTGTGGCTCGGGCGGGCGCGGCGAAGTCATCTGCTCGTCGCGGCGAACCGCGGACCGAGTCAGACGGCACATGCCGCTCTGCCGAGGAGCCTAGGACGAGAAGACTAGGGCCGCGGGTGTGGGACGGGCACGGGATCGACCCACGGTTTCCGGCTCGACCTGACCGAGGTTTTCCACAGGCACGCTCACCACCCCGCCGCTCCTCGCGGCCGTTCCCTACGTTGGGGCCCTCGGCTGGCCGATACGGCTCGCCGCCGACGAGGGAGCGCACATGGTCACCCAGGCAACCACCGTTCGCCGGCCGTGGCTCCTCGCGGTGTGCGCCACGCTCACGCTCGCGGCGTGCTCCGGCGGTGATCCGACCGCACCCCCTGTGCCGGACGGTCCGCAGCGCGCCGTGGTGGAGCTGGCCGAGGTGGAGCTGCCCGGCGAGACCCGCTCGCCGTCCGCCGCCTCGTGGGACTGGACACTCGTCCCCGCCGACGGCGCGCGGGCCGCCCTCGCCGTGGGCGTCGTCGAAGACCCAGGCAGCCCTGCCGCCGTCGGCATCTGGCGCCTCGGGCCGGACGGCACACCCACCGAGAGCCGGCTGGCGGTCCCCGGTCATGTCGAGGCGGTGAGCGCGGCGGCGACGGGGGACGTCGTTGCGGTGGCGGGCCGCACCTGGGACGGCGCTCATGCCGCCGGCTTCATCTCCGTTGCGCCCCACCGGCGCGCGTTCGCCTCCGTCCCGCTCGCCGACGACGCCCGTGACGTCCGGTTCGACGACGTCGCAGTCGTCGGCCCGACGATCATCGCCGTGGGCGAGGACGTCCACGGGACGGCCAGGGCCGTCGTCGTCGATGTCGACGACGGCGGCGCGGAGACAGGGGTCGTGGCGCTGCCGCCGGTGGGCGACGGCGAGGAGGTCACCCTGACCTCCGTCACCGGTCGGGACGCGCGCGTCGTGGTGACGGCGCACGTCGACAGGCCCGGACTGCCGATGCTGCCGGTCAGCTACGTGTCCGACGACGGCGGCCTCACCTGGGACGGGCCGCACGCGATCGCCGGGACGCCGCGGTCCACCACCGCGGGGGCGGCTTTCACCGGCACCGACTACGTGGTCACCGGCTCCCGGTTCGACGAGCGGCGCGGGGCCCTCTCCCCGGCGGCGTGGTCGTCGCCGGACGGCCGGACGTGGCTCGCCGAGGACGTCGAGGTGGACGCGGCCTGGGCCGAGCAGCGAGAGGACATCAGCCTCGGCCGTCCGCTCGCCGCGGGCCCGGTCACCGCGGCCGCGTTCGCCGAGCACGACCGGTACCTCGTCGCCACCGAACGCGTCGCGCCCGGACGGTGGGTGACACGGGACCTGGCCAAGCCGGTGCCATGGAGCCACGCGGAAGGGATGACGTGGCACGCCCCGGACGGCCACGACTGGTTCCTCGTCGGGTTCGCCGGCTCCGCTGAGATCCAGCGGCTCTCGCCCACCGGGCACCTGACCGCGCGACCCGTCGTGGGTCACGTCCCACACGCCCGCGTCGGCTCGGTCCACCCGACCGGCGTCGTCGTCGGCGTCGACGCCGCCCGCCCGTACTTCCGCGAGACCGAGAACCGCTGGGAGACGGGCACTACCGCCGAGCCGATGGTGCTCGACGGCTCGGCCGCGCGGCGTCAGACCTGGGGACCGGACGGGCTCGCGCGGTACGCCGACGTCGCGTCGCTCTCGGACGGTGCGGGCACCACCGTGCTCTTCGGCTCCGGCCGGGAGCAGGGGGAAGACCAGCTGCGCACCGTCGGCTGGGTGCGCAAGGGCGACGGCGCCGGGTGGGAACCGGTCACGGGCGTGACCGGGGAGGAGTTCGTCTTCGTTCACCGGGTGACCCGGGCGGATGGGGCCTGGTACGCCCTGGGACGGGTGGCGAGGTCCTTGGACCGCTCCGACCCGCGGACGGCGATGATCTGGACCTCCACCGACGGCCGCGAGTGGCGCCCCATGGCCGGCGGCTACGCCGCGGAGGGGCAGGAGTCCTCAGTCCGTGACGTGTGTTCCCTCACCGACGGCGAACTGGTCGCCGTGGGGTGGACCGACGGCAGCGACGGGCGGACGGCGGCCATGTGGCGCCTGGTCGACGGCGCCTGGGCGCGCGGACACACGGGACCGGGACGGTCGGCGTTCTCCTAATGCAGCGCGGGACAGGAGGGGATCGTGATCGGAGGCGTCGAGGCCGGCGCGGACGTGACGTGGTCGACGAAGGACGGTGACACCGCCCTGGAGATCGGCAGGCTGCCCTCCGGTGTCAGCCGGGGCGCGGCCCTCATGGTCGACGGTGGCCTCGCCGCGCCGGGGCACCTCCGTACCGCGGAGCACGACGGACCCGTCCTCTGGCTCTCCTCGGACGGGAAGCGCTGGCGCTGGGTGCCTGTCCCGAGCAATGGCGGCGACGACCTACTGAGCGTCCACACCGCCGGCGACGACCTCCTCGTGGTTTTCTCGGGCGCCACCGCCGAGCAGGCCTGGCTCGTGAAGGACGTCGCCACCGTGCTGACGTCAACGGCACCTGAGAACTGACGCCGCGGCTCCATGGCGCCCGGGTGGGCTCCCACATGCCATCTACACTCTGATCGGCCTCACCGAACTGGACGTCCCTGATTCGTGCGTCACTACCTCGCCGGCCCAGGACTTGCCACACCACTTCTCAGGGTGTGTCCTTGATGGCATCGATTCAGTGAATCGATGCCACGACCGCTCGCCGCCGAGCTGCCGCCCGACGGGGGGAGGCACGATGGTCAAACTCGCCGATGGCGCTCGACTGGCCGGAGTCTCATCGGGAACCGCCTCGCGCGTCATCAACGGCACGGGAGATGTCGCGCCGGCTCGCGTCGAGGCAGTCGAGCGTGCCGTCAGGGACCTCGACTACCGGCCCAACATGGTCGCGCGCAGCCTGCGTCGTCAGCGCAGCCAGACGCTTGGCTTTGTCGTCCCGGACGTCACCAACCCGTTCTTCTCGGAGCTCGCACTCAGTGTGGAGATCACAGCGGCGCGGCGAGGATTCAGCGTCATCCTCGGCAACTCGGAGAACTCGAGCCGGTCCGAGACCACGTACCTCCAGAACCTCGTCGATCGCCAGGGCGACGGCCTGGCCGTGGTGCCTGTGGATGCCACCGGCGCACTGCCACGCAGCGTGCGCGCGACACCGACAGTGATCCTGGACCGGGACATCGCAGCTGCAGAGGTGGACTTCGTCGGGGCCGACCACGAGGACGGTGCTCGGCAGATGGTGGAGTACCTCGTATCCCTCGAACACCTCGTGATCGGGTGCATCACCACGGAACGCGGCGTTGTGACTGCTGACGAACGGCACGCAGGCTATGCCGGGGTCGCGGGGCCGCACTTCGAGGAGGCAGGTTTGGGCGCGCAGGAGTACGTCTGGCGCGGGACCTTCTCTTTCGGGTCCGGGACGGCCGGCGCGGCGCACCTGCTTCAGCAAACCCCTCGATCGAAGGCAATTTTCGCCAGCAACGACCAGCAGGCCATCGGCGCCATGCGCTATTGCATCGACGCCGGCGTGCTGGTTCCGGGCGACATCTCAATCGCGGAGTACGACGACATCCCGTTGGCCCCGTTCGTGGACCCACGGCTGACCACGGTCAGCCAGCCCATCCGGCAGATCGGAAATCAGGCAGTCGCCTGGCTCCTCGACCGCACGGAGCTCGCGTGCAGGCGCCCGAGGCGCAGCCAGCGGCAACGTACCCACCTGGAACTCCGGGAGTCCTGTGGCCCCCCGCCGAAGGCCTGACGCCACTGCGACGCCTGCAACGGTGCCGTCGACGGTGCCGTCCAACAGGACCAAGGGGACCTATCGAGAATCGGCTCCAGAAGGTGATCGATCGATTCATCGAGATGCAGCAGGGATAGTGCCCGGCTGCCGGGTTTACGTCAGGTCAATCCAGCGAGGAGAGAGAGCACATGGCAACGAAGCTGATTGTCGACACGGACATCGGGACGTACTACGACGACGCGTTCGCCGTGCTGCTGGCGGCGCGCAGCCCGGAGATCGATCTGCTCGGCGTGACCACGGTCTACGGCGACACGGACCTGCGCTCACGGATCGCGCGGAAGGTCCTGGACGTCGCGGGCCGGCAGGAGGTCCCGGTGGCCCGCGGGATTGGGAGGCCCATCTCGGGTCATGCGTTGATGTTCGGCTTCGAGGGCCAAAACATCCTCGAAGATTCCGACGGCGTGCAGGACCAGGGGTGGCTCGACGAGCCCGCCCCGAACTTCTTGATCCGCCACATCATGGACCACCCGGGCGAGGTCACCGTGGTGACCCTGGGGGCGGTGACGAACGTGGCCGTCGCATATCTGATGGAGCCGCGCATCGCCCAGCACGTCAAGGAAGTCATCATGATGGCCGGGGTGATCGTCCCGATCGTGGACCAGAAGGGTGTGCGCCGCTCGCCGGTCGAGGAGTACAACTTCAACAACGACCCAACCGCCGCGCAGATCGTGTGCAGGTCCGACCTGCCCAAGACGCTGGTCCCGATCGATGTCACGCTCCAGATCCCGCTGCGCCCTGACCAGGTGGAGACGATCCGGGCTTCCTCCGACCCCGTTGCTCGGCTTGTGACCGGCATCCTGGACGTCTGGCCCCCGCAGGAACGCCAGATCTACCTGTCCGTGGGCATCCCGACCGAGCACACCGGCCTGTGGCTCCACGATCCCCTCACCGTGGCCCTCGCCCACGACAAGTCGTTCTGCGAGATGACGCCCCTGCACATCTCGGCCGAGTTCGCGCCCACCCCGATCGAGCGGGACCTGCTCGAGCGCAACGACATCCTGCGCACCATTCCGCGCAAGCTCGAGCCCAATATGGACGTGGCCGTGACCGTCGAGGCAGACCGGTTCACCGACCACTTCACCGATCGCATGGTCGGGCGCTGACCCGGCACCCCGCTCACCGGAAGGGGCCGCCGCATTCACGCGCACCGGTACGCCACAACATTCGTACGACGCGACCCCTGACGCCTCAGTCACTGCACCCGAGGAGCAAGACAATGTCTGAATCTGCATCGCCGGCGTGGAAGCTCGACCGCCGCCAGTTCCTGTCGCTGGCCGCATTCACCGCCGTGCTTGCCGCCTGCACCGGTGGGGAAGAAAAGTCCGGACCCGTCCAGGTCCCCAGCGCTGATGCCACTTTCAACGGGACCACCGTCCGCGTCGCCGTGGGAAGTTTCATGGCGAGCGGTGTTCGTCTTTTCGTCGACGAATGGCAGCGGAAGACCGGCGGAAAGGTGGAGGTCGTCGAGATCCCGTTCGGAGACCTCTACTCGAAGCTGTTCCAGGCGTTCTCTTCTCGCGTCGACGCCTACGATGTCGTCATCTACGCGGGAGGCTGGGTCTCAGGCTTCGCGAACGCCAAGTACATCGCGTCCCTGGAGCCGTACTTCAAGGCCAAGGACAACTGGGACGCGATCCTGCCAAAGGTCCAGACCCTGTCCTACGTCGGCAAGGACCGATACACGGTCCCGCTCGACGGCGATGTGATCATGCTGTACTACCGCAAGGACGCGTTCGAGAATCCGGAGGCGATGTCGCGCTTCCGCAACGAGGTGGGTCGTGACCTGCGGGTTCCCCAGACCTGGACGGAGTACCTCGAGTGCGCCAAGTTCTTCACGGGGTGGGACTGGGCCGGTACCGGTCAGCCCTGTTACGGCGTGCTGGAAGCGATGAAACCCAAGGACGTGGGGCCCTACATCTTCACGGCGCACGCCGCGTCGTACGCTGCTCATCCAGACCAGCAGGGCTCACTCTTCTTCGATCCCAAGACCATGAAGCCGCAAGTGTCGAATCCCGGTTGGGTGCAGGCCCTGACGGAGTGGACCGAGCTGAAGCAGTATGGGCCGTCCCAGATGGTGACCTATGGCGGCGGCGACCAGCGCGGGAACTTCGTGGCGGGCAACTATGCCCTCGCCATCGACTGGCCCGACATTGGCGTCCTGGCTCAGGACGTCTCGCAGTCGGTCGTCAAGGAGAAGCTTGGATACGCCGTCATCCCTGGCGCTACGCGCGTGTGGAACCAGCAATCGAAGGCGTGGGACGAGTTTCCCGATGGCAGCGTGGCGCCCTACCTGGGGTGGGGGGGCTGGCACGCCTCGGTGACCGCCACGTCACCCAACCAGGGCGCCGCGTGGCACTTCGCCAACTGGCTGGACACCACACCCAACGCCCTGACCGCAGTGACGACACCGGGAACCGCGAGGGGTCCGTACCGGACGGATCACTTCAATGTCTCCGCCTGGACCGGCGGAACCCTGCAGTTCGCCAACGCGCAGGCCTATCTGGATGCCCAGCAGAAGTCCTTCGCCCACCCGAACGCGCAATTCGACCTGCGCATACCGGAGGCGGGCCGCTACATCGACTCGCTTGACACCGCGACCCAGCTGGCACTGTCAGGTCAGAAGTCTCCGCAGGACGCACTCACGGCCTGCGCGGAGGAATGGACGTCGATCACCGACCAGATCGGCAAGGACTCGCAGCAAAAGCTCTACCGTCAACTCCAGGTCAGTGACTGACATGGCCGCCACCCGCACCGGCGTCCGCCCGTACAAGAACCGGGAAGCGTGGCAACCGCACCTGCTGCTGGCGCCGGCTCTGTTGTTCTTCGCGGTGTTTGCGATCGGGCCGCTGATCTTTACGTTGTACGTCAGCCTCAGCAACTGGTCGATCACCGGGGCCCACAGCTTTGTCGGCCTCGCCAACTACGCAGAGATCTTCTCAAGCTCGACGTTCCGCCAGACGTTCGGCAACACCGTCATCTTCGCGGTGGTCACCGTGACGCTGCAGTACCTGCTCGGTCTGACGATGGCCCTCATGGTCTACCGCACAAGTCGCGGCCAGACCTTCCTGCGTTTGTCGTTCCTCCTCCCGATGATGCTCGCACCGGTGGTTGTGGGCATCGTGTGGAAGATGCTGTTCGACCCGAGCTACGGGCCGATACCTGAGCTCCTCGGCAACATCGGGCTGGGCCAGATCCCGTGGTTCAGCGAGAAGCTCCCGGCGATGATCGCGATCATCGTCGCGGACACGTGGCAATGGACGCCGTTCATGTTCTTGATCCTGTTCGCCGCGCTGCGCTCGATCCCTACAGCGCCTCTCGAGGCGGCCGTGGTGGACGGGGCCTCGTCGTACCGGGTCTTCCGGGACCACCTGATCCCGATGCTGATCCCTGCCTCGATCACGGCCATCCTTCTGCGGAGCATCGAGGCGTTCAAGCTGTTCGACGTCGTGTACATGATGACCGGCGGAGGGCCGGGCGTGAAGACGTCGACCATCACCTTGAACGCGTACTTCACCGGGCTCCGGACGGGCAACCTCGGTACCGCTGCCGCGATGACAATGGTGCTCCTCGTGGTGGTGCTGGCAGCAGCCATGATCTTCGTGGCGATACTCGCGAAGGTGCGCAGCAGGCGCGGGGCGACGGGCAAGCTGTCCGTCGCCTCAGCGGAAGTTGCCGCCGAGTCCGCGAAGGAGGCCATCAATGCGTAACTCCGGCACGTGGGGCCGCCGGGCCATGATCTTCGTGTGGTCCGTCTTCGCGCTCGGCCCGCTCTACTGGACCATCACCACGGCCTTCAAGTCCCAGATCGATATCTACTCCGGACCTCGGTTCGGCCCATTCATCGACTACCAACCCACCATGCAGGCGTGGACGACGCTCTTCGGCAGCGCGCGAAGCTCCTTTCTCGCTTCGCTCGGTAACAGCGTCGTGTTCGCCACGATGAGCGCCGCCCTGGCAGTCCTTTTCGGCGCCCTCGGCGCGTACGGCCTCTCCCGCCACCGGTACAAGTACGGTCCGTACAAGAATGACGACCTGTCGCTCCTCATCGTCTCGCAACGCATCATGCCGCCAATCGTGTCGGTGCTCGCTCTCTATGTGATCTATGTCGGATTGCGGCTACTGGACACGACCTCCGGGATGATCCTGGCGTACACGGCGGCGAACCTTCCGCTCGCCCTGTATCTCCTTCGGAGCTTCTTCGATGCCATCCCGGTAGAGATGGAGCATGCGGCGGCGCTGGACGGGTACCCACGTCGGCACCGACTCGCCAAAGTGGTCTTCCCGCTGGCGGCGCCCGGACTGGCCGCCGCCTTCATGCTCTCCTTCTTCTTCGCCTGGAACGACTTCCTCTTCGCCCTCGTTCTGACCTTCAACAAGGCGCAGACGCTGCCGCTGTTCATCACGTCCCTGACGGCCCAGTCACAGCCCCTGTGGTGGCTGATCTCCGCCGCAGCGCTGATCGCGCTCATCCCGCCGGCGCTCGTGACCTTGCTCCTCGACCGTTACATGTCCCGACAGGTCCTTGCAGGGGGGCTGCGCTGATGGACGAGCTCCGGGTCGACCACCTGAGCTTCACGGTCCAAGAAGGGGTGTCGATACTCCATGGCGTGAGCTTCCTGGTGGAGGCCGGAACCTTCGGGGTCCTCGTGGGACCTTCCGGAGCAGGCAAGACCACGACGCTCAACCTCATTGCGGGGTTCCAACGTGCGGCGGCAGGAAACGTCACGCTCGGAGGCACCAGCATGAACGACGTCCCGCCGGAGCGGCGCGATATCGCGATGGTGTTCGAGAACTATGTCCTCTATCCCCACAAGACGGTGCGGCAGAACCTCGAGTTCCCGTTGCGCTCACCAAACCGTCAGCAGGACCTCTCCCGGGCGGAGATCGCCGAGCGCATCGATCAGGTCGCGAGCACCCTGAGGGTCGAAAAGCTGATGGAGAGGTTCCCGTCGCAACTGAGCGGGGGCCAGAGGCAGCGGGTCTCTCTCGGTCGCGCCCTCGTGCGCCGACCACGACTGCTGCTGCTGGACGAACCGATCTCCCATCTGGACGCGAAGCTGCGTCACGAGATGCGTACCGAGCTCAGGCGGATCCAGCGTGACCTCGGGGTGACCACTCTCTACGCAACGCCCGACCAGGCCGATGCGCTAGCGCTGGCTGACTGGGCGATCGTCCTCGAGGGCGGACGGGTGCTGCAGGCCGGGCCGCCACGCCAGCTGTATCTCACACCCGCGCACCTCCGCGTCGCGCAGATGCTCGGCGATCCCAAGATCAGCATCATGCCGGGCGTCGTCGGCCCCTCGTCCGGGCTCACAGTCCTGGGAAAGCGCTACGACCTCGACGCACCGGCTGATGCGGAACAGGAATCGAGACCAGTGCTCGTCGGCGTCCGACCGGGCGCGGTGGAGGTGCGGGTCGCCCCGGACGACTCCGCGGACGGCACCGTGGTACTCCATCAGTACCTCGGCTACGGGACGGCCCTGCATGTGGACGTGCGCGGCATCATGGTCCGCGCGCTCGTCGAAGGCCGTTCCCCCGTCAAGGTTGACGACAAGGTCTCGGTGACCCTCGAGACCGGCGGACTGTTGCTGTTCGATCCCGACACCGGTTCGCTCATCGCCCACCAGGAGGTGACCCCGTGGCACGGGTAAGGATCGACCAGGTGACGAAGCGATATGGTCAGACGGAGGCCGTCCGAGGCATCTCCTTCCAGGTCGACGACGGCGAACTGGTCGTTATCCTCGGGCCGTCCGGATGTGGGAAGACGACCACGTTGCGCATGATCGCGGGTCTGGAGACGATCACCTCCGGCCACATCTTCTTCGACGACATGTCCGTCGGAGGTATCGCCCCGGCACAGCGGAACGTGGCCATGGCCTTCGAGAACTACGGACTTTACGAACACTGGTCCGTCTTCGACAACATCGCATATCCGTTGCGACTGCGCGGGGAGACCGACCAGACGATCCAGCGCAAGGTGCTTTCGATCGCGGAGAGTCTCCGGATCGCGGACGTGCTCGAGGGACGTCCGGGACGCTTGTCAGGAGGGATGCGCCAACGCATCGGCCTCGCACGAGCCTTGGTCCGGGAACCAGCAGTCTTCCTGCTCGACGAGCCCATGTCACACGTCGACGCCGATCTCCGCAATGACATGCGCGCGGAGATAGAGCGCATCCACCTGGCGACCGGGTCGACGATGATCATCGTGACCCACGACCAGCTCGATGCGCTGGCGCTGGCCAACCGCGTCCTGGTCATGAACGGTGGGGTCATCGAGCAGTACGACACCCCCGAAGAGGTGTACGACTCACCGGTCTCCACATTCGTAGCCGGCTTCGTCGGCGAGCCACCTATGAATGTGGTTCCGCTGGACCACGCTGGTCGGGACGGGCACGACGTGCTTCTCGGGTTCCGCCCGCACAGGGCCCGGATCAGCGTTACTTCGCCTACCGGGACCAGCTCACTGGCTCTTCCGGCGAAGGTCTACATGGTCGAGTCACTCGGGAACCGCACCTTGGTGACTGTCTCCTACGGGGGTGGGCTGCTGAAGGCAGACATCCCCACCACAGTCGAGTTCCCCCTGGACTCTGACGTGTGGATGGAGGTAGACAACGCGGACATCCTCACCTTCGACGCCCAAACCGGACGTCGAACCGACGTTGGCTCCACGTCGGTGTCGAACAACAAGTAGCACGCGTGCTGTGAGAGGCGGACGGGGCTGGAGCACGGCGGCATGCGGCGCAACTCGCCATCGTGCCCCGGGATCCCCGTCACCACTCGACGAGGTCGGGCTCCGACGTCGCCCGTGTGCTCGCGGGCCCCGGCCCGTCATCGCTGGCGAACAGGAGCAGGTCGCCGGGCTCGGCGCGCCGCGAGATGTCCACCCTCAGTGCCACCGTGCCAGCAGTCTCGGTCACCTCGACCCCGCCGGGCAGCTCGCCGTCGACGCGCGGAACCCACGCCGACGACGTCCGAGGTACGTGCCGGGCACGGTGGAGGCCCGCAGGGGTCCACTGGTCAAGGGCGAAGGGGGTGGCCGGGCCGAGCGTCGCCCGGTAGAACTCGGTCTCGCGCACCGGGCGGCCGTCGGCGAACCTCCCCACCCGTTCGATGAGACGGTCGGGGAGGCGGAGGCGCCCCTCGGCCACCGCCTCCCGGATCCGGGCCGTGGCACGCTGCGCCGCCAGGGTGCTTGAGGCGCCGGTGCGGCATGCCTGGAGGAGCTGACGCCGTGGACTCAGCGGGCTGTCGCGGGAGTCGAGGTCGGCGGCGCTGTGGCCGTTGTCGGTGGACTCCTCGTCAAGGCTCGCGACCAGGTCGTCGAAGAGCTCCGAGCTCCAGCCGCGGTGGCACAGGACGGCGACGGCGGCAAGTGCGGCCGGGCTCGCGCCACGTTCGCCGGCGCCGCGCGCGACGCCGACGCCCACCGCCGCGGGGAACGCCTGGACGACGTCGTCGGCCAGCTCGAGGGACGTGGCGGTGCCGGGGCTCCACGGCCGGTGCACCAGGTGACCGATGATCTCGGCCCAGTCGACGAGCGCGTCGTGGAGCAGCCTCAGCCGGGCACGCTCGCGTCGCGCGAAGATCCGGGCCTCGGCACGGCGTCGCCGGTCCACCAGCGCCTGCTCCGTCACCCACTCGTAGCGACGCAGCGTGCGGTAGTAGAAGTGGTGCGCGCCGATGATGACGGAGAGGGGCACGAGGACGGTCAGGCTCAGGGCCCAGCTGGCGCCGCGGGCGGTGGGTTGCCCGGAGAAGTAGGACGCGGTGACCACCGCCGCCACGACGAACCAGATCACGGCGACGACCCAGCGCACCTTCAGCCGCCTCTCCGCGCGCTGCAGGGCGGCGCGGCCGGGGGGCTCGGCCGGGACGGAGGCATCCAGGCGGGCGAGCTCCTCGTCGAGCGCCGTCGCGCGACGGGTGAGCTCGTCGTCGAGCTGCCGTACCAGCGCGCCGTCCCACGACGCCCGCGCCGCGCCGCCGGGCTCGTGAGGCGCCGGAGCGGAGGGCGACGTCGCGCCACGTCCAGGTGTGTGGGGTGGCGCCGCGCCGGGCGCGGCCGGCGTCGGGCCGGGCGCGGGGGCGATCGCCCAGGGCGGTACCAGCTCGCGCAGACCGCCGTGCTCCGGCGCGGCCAGGCCCGCCGGGAGCCCCCCGCCGTCCACGAGCGCGAAGCAGACGCGCCGCAGCTGCTGCCAGGTCTGCGGTCGCGGGGCGGGGACGCCGGCGGCCTCGGACACCCGAGCCGCGGCGTCCAGCTCGGACTCCTGGGCCTGGACGCGCTCCTGCGCCACCTCGAACATCGAGTCGGCCGTGCGGGGGCCGGTGCGCACGAGCGTGTCGCTCTCGCGCCCCACGAGGATGCCTGTGGCCGCGTCCTCGAACAGCCGCCGCCCGGTCCGCAGCGCGAGCGCCCCGCCCACCCGGAACAGGCTGCCGTTGAACCGCACCGCGTCCACCAGCGCGGCCCTGAACCCGCGGACCACCTGCCGCGGCTCCGGGGGAGGGGCCGGCGAGCCCGGGCGCCAGTCGCCCTGGTCCAGGAGGAAGCGGGAGGCCCGTCGGACGACCGCCAGCGGGTCGGTGGCCGGTCGCGCCCACCCGAGCAGCTGCGCCGGACCGGCCGCGCCCCCGGTCGCCATGGTCATGGCCTCGCGGGCGACCGCCTCGGCCGCGTCCGTTCCCAGCACGGCACGCGCCGAGGACCGCAGCACGAAGAGGTCGCCCTCGCTGGTCGTGGAGTCGGCCTGGACGGTGTCGAGCGCGCCGCGCGGCACGCCCGACCACAAGCCGCCCACCGACGCGATCGCCGCGGCGCTGTGGCCGCGGCTGTTGCCCGGGTCGCGGACGAAGACGCTGCTGCGGTCCAGGTCGGGGCGGTCCTCGGCCGCGACGATGCCGTTGACGTCCCAGACCGGCTGGAGGTGCCCGAGGGCGAGGCCGGTGGCGCGGCTCTCGCCGATGATGAGGTTGACCCGGTGCACCCGTGTGCCGGAGACCCCGTCCGCGGACAGCGGCACGGCGGCCTGCAGCAGGTCGCCGAGCAACCGGGCGTGCGCGGGGAAGGCGGCCGGCGGCCGGTAGGCGTGGGTGACCTGCTGGACAGCGACGAGCCGCAGCAGGTCAACGTGCCGCAGGCCCACGAGCTCGAACAGGTCGCCGGCGCGTGTCCCGTCCGGGGCGAGGAGCTGCGCCGGGACCCGCGCGAGCCCGCTGCCCTCGAGGGCGATGTCGTCGCTCACCACCCAGAGGGACTCCGTCAGGAGGCCCGCCGCCGTCCACGCGGCGGCCACGGCGCGCACCGCCCTGCCGGGTTCCCCGCCGACGAGCACCACGGAGAGGTCCGACATGGTCACCAGTCGTCCTCGGTGTCGTCCTCGATGTGCCCGACCGCGCGGCGGAGGTCGACGAGGGCGGCGAGGATGTCGAAGCGCAGGTCGTAGGACAGCGGCACGTCGAAGACGTCGGTCCGTTCGTCCACGGCGGCGAAGTGGCGGGCGTAGTTGCCGTGGAGGCGATCGAGCTGGGCCTCGACCTCCTGGCGCCGCGTCTGCGGCGTGCTCCCGGCAGGGGCGGGCACGACGGGGTTGCAGCCGTCGCGGATCCACGCGCGCAGGTCGGTCGACGGCGCCTGGTACGTGTCGTAGCCGCCGCCCATGCCGGACCTGCCGAGGTCCCGGAGCCGGACATAGGGCGCCATGGGCTCCCTGCTCGCGCGCGTGTTGACCTCCACCATGGCGAGGAGGATCGACTCGAGCACGACCGGGAGGATCTCCCGGCTCTGCACCACGTCCGTGGCCAGCAGCGGGTCGGGGAAGCTGCGGTAGCGGCCGCCGCCGCCGGCCTCGTCGGGCACCCAGATCTGCGGGACCCGGTCCGTGAGATCCAGCTGGGTCAGGACCCTCGCGGTGAACCACCCGCGCACCATCGCGCGACGGGTCGCCGGGGCGAGGGGCAGTGCCTCCGTCAGGGAACGTGCGCGCCGCCAGCGCCAGAACTCGGCGCGGGTGTCCGGGGTCGTGTTCCGCGCGCCCCACTCGCTCGCGATCGGCTTCATCAGGGAGTCGAAGACGACCGGCTCGTACGGCGTCGCGAGCACGCTGAAGATGTCGATCGACGCCTCGCGGCCCTCGCCGAAGGCCTTGGCGATGTCGTTGGACCACTGCTCCGTGCTCTGCAGCACCCGCCGGACGATCTCGCGGCCTGGGGAGCGCTCCGGCAGGGGGATCTCGCTGAAGGACAGCACGTGCTGCGCCTTGTTGACGTCATGCACCTGGACCAGGACCCCGGGATTGATCCCCACCAGCGGGGCCGAGGCGTTCAGCGCCGCGATGAACTGTCCCTCGAAGGCGGCCAGGCGCGCGCCGTGCTCCCTCGGGTCGGTCCTGGCCGGGTCGAGGTAGTCCCGCAGGCCCTCGCCGATGTAGCCGCCGACGGCGGTGCCCTCGCGCTCCAGCCAGCGGCGGGCGCGGCCCAGCAGCGCCTCGCCGGACGCGGCCACGTCGAAGGAGGCCCGCGACGGAGCGGCGACGATGCCGCTCTGCAGCGTGTGCTCCCGTGGCACCCACGCGGTCTCCTGGCGGACCAGGTGCTGGACGCCGGCCCGCACGTCGTCGGTGTCGAGGACCACCTGGGTGGTCGCCTCGCGCATGGCGCCGCCCGGCTCCGCGGACTCGACGGTGCGACCCACCAGCGTGCGCAGGATGCCGGGGTACCGGCTCGTCGGTTCCAGGAGGAACTCGTTGGGGGCGGCGTTCAGGCGCTCCGGGACGAGGTCGGCCTGGGGCCAGAGCGTGATCGGGGACAGCTGCCCGCCCAGCTGGGACGACTCCTCCTGCGCGAGGGCGGAAGTTCCCCGGGCCACGGCCTCACGGAGCGGGTCGACGAGGTTGGTGACGAGGTCCGGGACGAGGTCGGCGACCATTTCCCGCAGCTCCGCCTCGTCCTGGTGGACCAGCGACTCGACCGCGCGCCTGACCCCCGCCAGGATCGCGGGCGAGCTGCCGGTCAGCGTGGCCCCGCCCTGCTCGACCTCCTGGGTGACCGCCTGCTCCCCGCCCTGCGCCCAGCGGCGGTAGCGTGCCGCGTCCTCCCTCAGCTCCTCCCGAACCTGCTGCAGCTCCGTCGCCAGCATGGCCAGCATGGCGGCGGTGACGGGGCCGCCGTGCAGGCTCACCGATCGGGCGGTCTGGTCCGCGAGGCGCGGCTGGATGGCCACGACCCAGGCGCGGTCGGCCACCTGGCGGGCCAGCCTGAGCCCGTCGTGGAAGGCGGGTCTGCGCGCGCCGGTCTCGCTGACGATCCGGTGACGCACCTCGACGGAGGACAGCCCCTTCTCGGGCATCCCGCCGGTCACCCGCCGGTGCAGCTCGTCGGCCAGGTCGCGGGCGAGCCGGACCTGCTGCTCGGGCCGCAGCGCGGCGAGGAGGTCGCCCCGCCCCTCGCCACGCTCGTCCAGGCCGGACTCCGCCAGGAAGGACCCGAACACGTCCTGGGCGACATCGGCGACCAGGCGCCGTTCGATGCGCTCGTCGTCGGGCAGGCGCAGCTCCTCGTGCCGGCGCAGGACACGCTCGACGGCGGACCGCGCGAGGTACTCGGCTGCGTAGTCCCGGAACCGGTCGCGGCCCAGCCCCACGCGCGCCGAGCCGAGGGCCGTGAAGGGCGTCTCGGTGCCGGCCGCGTGGTTGGGCAGGTGGTCGGTGACCGACTGCGCGGTGGCGGACCAGTTCCCCTGCACGGTGGAGCCGAGGCGGTCCTGGAGGGTGACGCTGGTGACCCAGGACGCGACCGACCTGCCCATCGCCCGGTAGATGTCGTTCTGGGTGCCGTAGGACACCTGCTCGTTACGGTTTCCCACCAGGAACGGGTACCGGGGGCCGAGCCGGTTGACGGCTCCGAGCTGGATGCCGTGCCGGGCGAGCAGGTCGTTGGTCTCCTCACCGGGGCCGTCGGTGTTCCAGTACCCGCTGAGCAGCTCCCCGAGCGTGGCGAGGGAGTTGGGCCGCACGCCGCGTCGTTGCTCCTCGGGCAGGTAGTCGAAGACGTCCGGGGCGTACAGCAGGCCGATGCTCTCCGAGGCCCACGGGTCCCCGAGCGCGCGCACCGTGTCGCAGACGTCGATGACCGCACCCGCGCCCGTGCCGCCGGCGAGCGAGCAGACCACGAGCACGACGGGGTCCGGCGTGCTCGCGGCGGGCGTGGCGCCCAGCAGCCGGGTGGCCCGCTGGAGCTCGCCGACGACCTCCGCCCCGGTGAGCGCCCGGCGTGCCCTGGCGACGGCCTCGCGGATGTCCTCGAGCCCGGCGACCGTGATGACCCGGCCGAGCGCGCGGTACTGCCCGGCGCCCTTGCTGGCCGGGATGTTCACCTTGCCCGGGTCCGGGCGCCAGGTCCCCATCGCGTCGGCGACGGGGGTCCGTCCGTGACCGGCCAGCGCGGCGTCGATGTGCCGATACGTGAGGCCGACGTTGACCAGGCCCTGGTAGTCCCCCGGGGGCAGCTGCGCGGGGAGGTCCGGGTCGTTCCCGTCTGCGAGGGTCGGCACGTCGATGTGGATGAACTGCCAGGCGCGCGGCAGCGCACCCTCCCAGCCGAGCTGCTCCATGCGGCGCAGAAGGTCGTCCCGGACGACGCGAAGCGTCTTCCCCCCGGATCCGCCCACACCGATCATCAGGAACGGTCGCAACATCGGGTCTCACTTCCTTGCCGGTCGGCAGCCTCAGTCGTCGAAGAGGGACGGCGGGGGACCGTCGTCGTCATCACCTCCCGGTGGGGGCCCGGCCCGGTCGCCGCGCCGCGCACGGTCGGCGGGGGACGACGGCGTGCCCGTCGTGCCGGCGTCGTCGTCCCAGAGCGGCGGGCGCGGGGCGAGCGGTGCGTCCCGGGCCACGCCGGGAGCCGCCGCGTCCGCCGCGGTCCCACCCGCCCCGGGGGCTCTCGCGTCCGCCCCGGGCGGCCCGGCGCGCCCTCGCAGGCCTGGGCCGACGGCCCCGGCCAGCGCGCCCTGGAGCGCGGCGTCCCGCTCGGTCGCCGCGTCGTGCAGACGTCGGTGCACCTCCTCCCAGACGGCGCTGCTCGCGGCCACCTGGTCCTGCTGGGCGGCGAGGAGGTCGCCGAGACCGTCGGTGTCCTCGGCAACGCTGACGAGCCGGCCGTGGAAGTCGCCGGCCGGGTCCGGGTCGGCCGAGAGCGCCAGGTAGAGGAGGGACCCGAGCCCGAAGCGGGCCCGCGCCCGGCGGCCGTCGTCGCTCCACGGCTCCCGGCGGTCCGTGCTGGCGACGAGCTCGCCCGACGTGCTCCGCACCCACGCGACCGGCTCCTGGAACGGCTGGAGCGGCAACCGGCGGTAGAAGTGCAGGCCCGCAGCGTCGAGGTTCGTGACCGCGCGCCGCTCCGCGGCGGGCAGGTAGCCGAAGTCGTCCGGCGTGAAGAGGGAGGCGCGCCCACCGCCCGGGTGCAGCCCGTCGGCGGCGAGCTCGACCGGGACGCTCGCCACCCTCGTGCGGGGCCCGACCGCGAACCGCGCGACCACGGCGTTGCCGACCCACGCGATGACGCACGGCAGGGCCAGGGCCAGCGCCACGAGGGCGGCCGTCAGTCCCCAGCGAAGCGGCTCGTCCACCGGGCGGGCCATCCCGGCGTCGACCGGCACCTCGACGCGCGCGGTGGGCCCGCCGCCGACCGCGGTGAGGGACACGCCGATCGTCCCGTCGACGTGGCCGTCGGCCGGCGCGCCCGCGGCGAGCTCGAACGGCCAGGTCAGGCGTTCGCCCGCCGGGATGTCGACGCAGCGGTGCGCGGAGGTCACCGCGATGCGCCCCGCCGTCGTCGGGCCCCGGAGCATGCCGGGTTCGAAGCACGCCCGCGTGGCACCGCGGTCGCTCCCCGTGAGCACCAGGTCGCTCGTCGCGGACGTCTGGCCCACGAGGTCGGGGAAGTGCAGCCGTGAGGTCTTCAGCCGCGGGAACGCGGGCGGCAGGGAGGCCGTGAGGGACGAGGTGACGCTCACGGGCCCCAGGGCGATGCCGCTGGGCGCGCTCGCGGCGGACGCGACGGCGGACAGCTCGACCGCGGCGGCGCCGCCTGCCGGGACCGTCAGCGCGCCCGAGGCCACACCCCCGCGCAGGGCGCCGAGCGGCACCGGGGTGCCGCCCGCCGTGACGGCGAGGTCGAGCGACCGGTACGCCGCCGGGTCGACCGGGGTGCCGTCGGTGAAGCGGACCGAGACGTCCACGCGTGAGGGCTCCCCGACGACCACGCCGTCCGGGGCCCCCACGGTGAGGGTGACGCCCCAGAAGTAGTACAGGTCGACGACGGCCGGCGCCTGCGACGACGCCCCCGGCTCCAGGGTCCACACGCCGGCGGCCGGTGCCCCCGCGCCATAGGTCACGGAGACGGTCGTGAGCCCGTCACGTGACGTGACCAGCACCTTGGCGCCGCGCAGCGTCGTCGTCGCGGTGCGCAGCTCCAGGCCGCTGCCGTCGGGGGCGAGCAGGCGCGGCACCGTCCCGGCGGCGGTGTCGAGCACCGCCCGGAAGCCGGCCACCCCTCGGTCCAGCGGGATGGACAGCGCCCCGTCCGGGCAGCCGGGCCCCGGGCAGAGGACCGACAGCGACGACCGGCCGCCCTCGATGCGGGCGCCGATGCCGGCGAAGAGGCGCCGCAGGGCCGCCGGCTGGTCGGCGCGCAGGTACGCACCCGGCGCGGCGTCCGACGCCACGGGCTGGGCGCCGCACGCCGTGCCCGCACCCGAGCCCTCCGCCACCGCGCGCAGCTCCTCCCGCGCCCGGGGCCCCACGGCGCCGGGCCCCGTGTCGGCGAACAGGGCGACGGCGATGATGGGGATGTGCGCGCCGCGGAGGCCGTCGACCAGGCCCTGCGGGTCGCACAGCTCGGCCATCGCGGCACGCTCGCTGCCCGGCACGTCGAGCTCGCCGTCCGTGAACAGCAGCAGGAGCGTGCAGGTCGTGCCCGTCAGCGCGGCCGCCCGGGACTGGAGGGAGTGCTGGGCGCCGCGCAGCGCCGCGCGGTAGTCGGTGTAGGCGGCGTGGCTGCGGGCGGGGAGGTCCTCGGCGGCCGAGCGCAGCAGCCGGTCGGCGTGGGCTCCCGCCACCGCGCCCCAGGGCACCAGCTCCGTGTACTGCGCGCCGAACGTGGCGAGGTTCGCCTCGACGCTGACCCGCCCCGCGGACGACGCCTGGAGGCCGGCCAGGGAGTCCACGGCCGTGGTGATGGCGTCGACGCGGCGGTTCTGGGGGTCGGTGCTGCGCAAGCTGCTGGACTCGTCCACGACCATCGAGACCAGGAGGTTCTCGGAGCTGGCGGCGCAACCGGCGACCTGGGCGAACGTCCGCTCCCCGACCTCGCTGAGCTCACCGGTCTGCGCCTGGGCCGGCCGCGGGAGGAGCACCATCAACGTCGCCGCGAGGACGAGACCGGCCACGCGCAGGGCGCCGCTCACTTCGCCAGCTCCGTCGCGACGACGAACGCGTGCCACGCGGCGCTGGTCATGCCGACCACGACCGCGAGGGTGGCCACCCGGTCCAGGCGCGCCTGCGGGTTGTACCAGGCGGAGGCGCCGGCCCGCCGCCGCAGCGCGCGGTGGACCTGGACCAGGACGGTGACGGCGATGCCCCCGAGGACGTAGCCCGCCACGCCCGCCCAGAAGGCCGTGGGGCTCTCGGCCGTGAGCTCGACGCCGACGAGCGCCACCGACGCCGCGGCTGCGGCGAGCGACACGGACGACGGCCACGCCGGGGCGCGGACGGCACGTGATCCCGCCGTCGTCTGTGCCATGGGACGGCCCTTCCAGTCCTCGGCCTCGAGCACCGTGCTTGGTGACGAACGTTACTCGCGGGCGCCCACATCGGGCAGGCCCAGCAGGGCGAACGCGCCGGAGCGCCTACGGTGGGGACGTGCACTCAGCCCTGCCCCTGGCCCGTTCCACCGTCGACGCCGACGCCGTCTCCCGCCCGCGGCCGGGGCTGTTGACCGCCCTCGTCGAGGAGCCCACCACCAGCGTCGTGCTCGTCCAGCACGGTCTCGTGGCGACCGACGGGGACGCCCTCGACCTCCGTGCCCCGGCGGGCGTGCGCGGGGCGACCTGGGATCCCGAGGACCTCGCGTACCTCGGGAAGGACGACGGCGGCGCGTACCTCGCCCTGACGCTGCCCGAACGCCTCGGCGAGGAGCGCGACCTGGACGGCGTCCCGGTGGTCGAGGACGCCGCACTGGTCGACCTCGTCGAGGGCCTGACGTTCTCGCACCTGCGGGACATCGGCGACACCCTGCCGGACCGCGACGCGGGCCTGGCCACCACCGCCGTCGCCCTCTCCGCCTGGCACGCCCGCCATCCGCGCTGCCCGCGGTGCGGCGAGATCACCGAGGTCATCGACGCGGGGTGGGTGCGCCGCTGCACCGCCGACCACTCCCTGCACTACCCGCGCACGGACCCGGCCGTGATCATGGCCGTCACCGACGCCGACGACCGGCTGCTCCTGGGGCACGCCGCGCACTGGCCGGAGAACCGCTTCTCGACCCTGGCGGGGTACGTCGAGCCGGGGGAGTCGGCCGAGACGGCCGTGCGCCGCGAGGTGGCCGAGGAGGCCGGCATCGCCGTGGGCGAGGTGACGTTCACGGCCTCGCAGCCCTGGCCCTTCCCGGCCTCGCTCATGCTGGGCTTCAGGGCCAAGGTCGCGGACGGGGCGGACGCCACGGTGCACGTGGACGGCGTCGAGGTGACCGAGGCGCGGTTCTTCACGCGAGAGGAGCTCGCGGCGGCGGTCGCCGCCAGGGCCGTGCTGCTGCCGATGCGCTCCTCGATCGCGCTGGCGCTCATCGAGGACTGGTTCGGCGGCCCCCTCCGATAGCAGCGAGCCCCGCGCACCGGCCGGTGCGCGGGGCTCGTGCCCCGTGGCGGGTCAGGCGCCGAGGCGGCTCACGACCTCGGCGAGGGAGGGGTTGGTGGCGGCCGAGCCGTCCGGGAAGAGGATGGTCGGGACGGTCTGGTTACCGCCGTTGACCTCCTCGACGAACTTCGCCGAGCTCTCGTCCTCCTCGATGTTGACCTCGTTGTAGGCGATGCCCTTCGCGTCCAGCTGCGTCTTGAGCCGGCGGCAGTAGCCGCACCAGGTCGTCGAGTACATCGTGATGGTGCCGGCGTCGGGAGCCTGCGTCGTCATGGAGAGATCCTTTCAGTCGTTGCCTGTTCAACGTCCCGGGCGTTCCGATTCTTCCCCGGGGCCGCGGGGCTGCGCGGCGACCTCCCCCACCCGGGCGGCCCGGTGGGGACCGGCGCCCGGTGGTGTCCCACGCACCTGAGACACTGGCGGGGATGAGTACCGAGGAACTTCTTGCGGCATTGGACGACGACCAGCGTGCGGTGGCGGAGCACCTGAGCGGGCCGCTGTGCGTGCTGGCGGGGGCCGGCACGGGCAAGACCCGTGCGATCACCTACCGGATCGCGAACGGCGTGCGCTCCGGCGCCTACAACCCGCAGACCGTCCTCGCCGTGACGTTCACCGCGCGCGCCGCCGGCGAGATGCGCTCGCGCCTGCGCGACCTCGGCGTCGGCGGCGTCCAGGCCCGGACCTTCCACGCCGCCGCGCTGCGCCAGCTGTCCTACTTCTGGCCGACGGCGATCGGCGGCTCCGTGCCGCGCATCGCGGAGCACAAGGCGTCCCTCGTCGCGGAGGCCTCCGGCCGGCTCGGCCTCGGCGTGGACCGGGTGGCCATCCGGGACCTCGCCGCCGAGGTGGAGTGGGCCAAAGTCTCCCTCGTCACCGCCGAGGACTACGCCGCCCAGGCCGCCCGCACCGGCCGCGAGGGCGCCGCTGGTCACGACCACGCCACCATCGCCCGCCTGCTCAGCGTGTACGAGGACGTCAAGAACGAGCGCGGCGTCATCGACTTCGAGGACGTGCTCCTCCTGCTCGTGGGCATCCTCCTCGAGCGCGAGGACGTCGCGGCCGAGGTGCGCTCGCAGTACCGCCACTTCGTCGTCGACGAGTACCAGGACGTCTCCCCGCTCCAGCAGCGCCTCCTCGACCTGTGGCTGGGCAAGCGCCGCGAGATCTGCGTGGTCGGTGACGTCTCCCAGACCATCTACTCCTTCACGGGCGCGACGCCCCGGTTCCTCACCGACTTCCCCCGGCAGTACGAGGGCGCCCCCGTCGTCCGGCTCGTCCGCGACTACCGCTCGACGCCGCAGGTGGTGGACCTGGCCAACAAGGTTCTCGCCCGCGCGGGGCGGTACCGCTCCAGCGCCGCCGTCGAGCTCGTCGCCCAGCGTCCCGGCTCGGTCCCCGTGCGCTTCGAGACGTACGACGACGACCTCGCCGAGGCGCGCGGCGTCGCCGACCGCATCGCCGCCCTGAGCAAGGACGGGGTGCCGCTGTCCGAGGTCGCGATCCTGTACCGCACGAACGGCCAGGCGGAGGCGCTCGAGCAGGCGCTGGCCGCCGCCGGCATCGGCTACCTCGTCCGTGGCGGGGAGCGGTTCTTCTCCCGGCGCGAGGTGCGCGAGGCGATCGTGCTGCTCCGCGGTGCCGTGCGCTCGAGCGTGGGGCAGGCCATGCCCGAGGCCGTGCGGGACGTGCTCGCCTCCGTCGGCTGGGCGCCCGAGCCGCCCTCCGCGCGCGGCGCCGTGCGGGAGCGGTGGGAGTCGCTGAGCTCCCTGGTCGCCCTCGCGGACGACCTGCACGCCACGCGCGGCTCGGACCTGGGCGGGCTCGTGGCCGAGCTGGACGAACGCATGGCCGCGCAGCACGCCCCGACGGTGGCCGGGGTGACCCTGGCGAGCCTCCACGCGGCCAAGGGCCTGGAGTGGGACGCCGTCTTCCTCGTCGGGGTCAGCGAGGGGCTCCTGCCCATCTCGTTGGCGGAGGGCGACGACGCGATCGCCGAGGAGCGCCGGCTCCTGTACGTGGGGATCACCCGCGCCCGCGAGCACCTGCAGCTCTCCTTCGGCCGCGCCCGCACCCCGGGCGGGCGCGCCTCACGCAAGCGGTCCCGCTTCCTCGACGGCATCTGGCCGGACGAGGGCTCCGGCACCCGCGGCGGTCTGTCCCGCCGGGCGGCGGCGCGGGCGCGCACCGAGGTGTTCGCCGAGGAGAACCCCGCCGACGCCGAGCTCTTCGACCGGCTCCGCGGGTGGCGCGGAGAGGTCGCCACGATCATCTCGAAGCCCGCCTACACCGTGCTGCACGACACCACGCTCCAGGCGATCGCGACCGCCAAGCCCAAGGACCTGCGCCAGCTGGCCGTGCTGCGCGGCATCGGCGCCACGAAGCTGGACGCCTACGGTCCCCAGGTCCTCGCCGTCGTCCGCGGCGAGGAGGTCGACGTGCAGGAGTGGCTCGCCCGGTGACACGGCCGAAAACTCTCCGGGAAATTAGATTGCCCTCGGCGGGCGGGGACCCCTAGGGTCCTTCCTGTCCGAGTTGATCGGATCCGCGCCTAGCCAGCACCAGCGGATCCCTGCCGAATGGAGGAGGTGTCGTTGTGATGAGGAACATCCCCGCGGTCGCGCTCGCGCCCGCCAAGCGCAACGCCGTCGTGTGCGTCGCGCGCCTCGTCATTCCCGGCACCACCGTCGCGGGAGTGCGCCGGCGCACCCCGCGCATCGACATCGACCCAGGGTCCGCACCCCAGTTCTAGCTCTGCACGAGCAGGTCCGAACCGGCCGCGGAACCCCATCGGGGTCCGCGGCCGTCGTCGTCAGGGCGACGTCCGCGGCCCCAGGCCCCCGGACAGTGAACGACCTCAGGAGCAGCTCGTGCAGCGCACCGCCCTTCTCGACCAGACCAGCCAGGGATCCTCCGTCACCTGGGCCGCCGCCGGTTCCGCCGCGTCCGCGCAGCCCGTGCCCAGCTTCACCCGAGACGCCGGCTGGGGCGTCCTGTCCACCCCGTCCCTGTCGTCGGCCGTCACCCCGTGCCAGGAGGCCGAGGACAGCGACCTGTGGTTCGCCGAGCGCACCGCCGACGTCGAGGACGCGAAGGCGCTGTGCCGCACGTGCCCCGTGCGCGAGGCCTGCCTCGCCGGCGCCCTCGAGCGCGCCGAGCCGTGGGGCGTGTGGGGCGGGGAGGTCTTCCTCGACGGCGTCGTCGTCGCCCGGAAGCGCGGGAGGGGCCGTCCCCGCAAGGACGAGCGCGCCGCATGACCGGGCCGCCCGTCCGCGGCGGCCCGCGCCAGATGGCGCCGGGCCCGCCAGGTGGCGCCGGGCCCGGCGGCCCGGGTATCACCGGACCGGACCCCGTCACCGGACCGGGCCCCGTCACCGGTCCGCCGCGGGCCCGGCCGGCGGCGGCCCGGCCGGCGCGGGCTCGCCGCCGACCCGGTCGCAGCCGCACTCCGGGTGGACCGTCCAGCGGCGCAGCACCGGCAGCGGGCTCAGCGCGCTGACCTCGAGGGTCGTGGCGTCGGCGACCACCTCACGCCCGTCGAGCGCGGCGAGGACCTGGTGCGCGGCCAGCGCGGCGCCGAGCTGCGCGAGCGTGGCCTCCGTCCCGGGGGTGCCGCCCCGGAGCTGGGTGGCCACGGCGGGCCAGCACGGGTCGGCGTCCGTGCGGTGCAGGTCCACGCACCGCGTGCACGGCCCGCGACCGGGGACCACGAGGGGGCCCACCGCCACGTCGATGTCCCCGACGACGACCGGCAGGTGGGTGACGTCCTCGCGCACGAGCGGGCGCAGGCGCACCGGGTCGGTCACGCCCGCCGTGACGGCGACGAGCACGTCCGGCCGGACGCCGGGACGCGCGGACGTGCGCACCGGGAAGGCGGCCCGCAGCTGCGCCACCGCCTGCGTGGACCGCCGGCGGCCGACGTCGCGCGGGTGGAAGGGACCCAGGTCCGCGTCCGTCACCGGGGCGTCGTCCTCCAGCAGGAGGGTGCCGACGCCCGCGGTCGCGAGGAACGTCGCCAGGAGCATGCCGAGCCGGTCGAGGCCCACGACGGCGACCGTGGCGGCCGCACGGGCGGCCCGCACCACGGAGCCGTCGCCGTCCGGCCGCAGCCGGGCCCAGTAGTCCTCGTCCGGGTCGGGCGCCGACGGCGAGGCGGTGCGCCGCGGGACGGCGCGGGCGTCGAGCACACCGGACCGCGCCAGCAGCGCGACCAGCTCGGTGACCCGCTCCGGCGGGATCCGCAGCATGCGTCCCACGCGCAACAGGTCCGCCTCGGTGGGCTCGTGGCGCAGGTGGTCGACGAGCCGCTGCTCCGGCGGGGTGAGATGCTCCAGGACGACGGCGCACCGCGGGTCCACGCCGACCTGGCTCTCGCCCTCGCGCCGCCACAGCACGCTCAGCCCCGGACGCAGGCGCATCCTCCGCCTCCCTCGTGCGGGTCGCCCGACCCGCGACGGCGAGCCTGGCACGGGGGAGGGGGCTCCCGCCGGGCGCGCCCACAGCCTGTGGACGCGCCCGGCGGGCGCTACCGCCCGGGCGTGTCTCCGGGGGCCCCGCCGTCGTCCCGGGTCTCGCCGGTGCCCGGGGTCCCGCCGTCGTCCCGGGTCTCGCCGGCGTCGCTGGTGCCGAGGCTGCCGTCGAGCAGCGCGGCGAGCGCCGCGTCCACGTCCACGTCGGCGGCTCGGGCGGCCTGGCGCCCCGCGACGAACCCGGCCGGGTGGTCCAGCTCCTCGGGCGTGGGCATGAGGTCGGGGTGGGACCACAGCCGGTCCCGCTCCTCGATGCCGCGGGCGGCGCCCAGGCTCGCCCAGAGCGCGGAGGCCTCCCGCAGGCGCCGTGGCCGCAGCTCCAGGCCCACGAGCGTGGCGAAGGTCTGCTCGGCCGGCCCGCCCGTGGCCCGGCGGCGGCGCAGCATCTCCCGCAGCGGCACGGCATGGGGCAGGTGCGGCGCGACCGCCTGCGCGGTGACCTCCTCGACCCAGCCCTCCACGAGCGCCAGCGACGTCTCCAGGCGCACCAGGGCCGCCTCCTGCGCGGGGGAGCGCTCGAGGGCGAAGACACCGCCGGAGAACGCCTCGCGGAGCTGCTCCGGGTTGGTGGGGTCGATCCCGCGCACCGCCTCCTCCATGGCGTCGGTGTCGATCGTGATCTCGCGCGCGTAGGACTCCACGATGCCGAGGAGGTGGCTGCGCAGCCAGGGCACGTGCGCGAACAGGCGCGCGTGCGCGACCTCCCGCACGGCGAGGAAGAGGCGGACCTCCTCGGTAGGGGCGTCGAGCCCCTCGCCGAACTCGGCGACGTTGGCCGGCACGAGGGCCGACGTGGGCGTCTCGACCAGCGGCAGCCCGGTGTCCGCCGGCCCGAAGGCCTCGCGGGCCAGCGTGCCGACGGCCTGGCCCACCTGCATGCCGAACACGGCGCCGCCGAGCTGACGGAGCATGCCCTGAGCCGCGCCCATCTGCTCCGCGAGCGCCCGCACCTCGGGGGGCAGGTGCTCGCTCTGCGCCGTGATGGTGTCCACGAGCGCCTGCGCCACGGAGGCGGCGACCGGCTCGGACAGCCGCTTCCAGGTGGGCAGCGTGCGCTCGACCCAGTCGGCGCGGCTCCAGGCCTCCTGCCGTCCGCCGGCCGGGCCGAGCTCGGTGGCCGTGTCCAGCCACAGGTCCGCCACGGCCAGCGCGGAGCGGACCTGCTCCGCCTGGGCGGCGGTCACGGACGGGTCGCCGCCGGCGAAGGCGGTCTGCCGGGCCAGGCTCTCGGCAAGGTTCCAGTTCACCGGCCCGCCGCCGCCGGAGGCCAGGAGTTGCTGCATCTGGCCGAGCATCATCATCAGCTGGTTGCGGTCGGTGGGCAGACCCGCCGCCTGCGACATCGCCTCGGGGTCCATGCCGCTCGCGCGCATCGCGCGCATGGCCTCCTCGGCGGCCTCGGGCCCCATCATCGAGCGCAGCAGCTCTTCCCAGCCGCCCGGCTCGCCGCCGCCCTGACGGGCAGGGTCCTGACTCATGCGTGCTCCTCGTGTCGTGGACCACCACGGTAACCGCCGCGAAGGGCCAGGGGCAGGGTCCGCCCGCCGCCCGCGCCCGCGGTTCGCTCAGGGCGCAGGAGCCGTCCAGCGTCGTGCGGCATGATGAGCCGGTGATCGCGCAGGGACCCCGTCGCACAGGCCACCCGGACACCGTCGGCCCGACGGACGTCCTTGCCGGCCCGGGCGGCACCGACGGGTCGGTCGCCGATGACGGCCCGCTCCTGTCCCGGCGCTCGCTCACCCTCGTCGTCTCCGGCGCCCTGGTGGTGGTGCTGGTCCTCGTGATGGTGCTGCTGCCGCTGCCCTACGCCGTCGAGGGGCCCGGCCCCACGGTCAACACGCTCGCCGAGATCGACGGGAAGCCGATCATCACCGTCAAGGGCGCCGAGACCTACCCCACCGGGGGAGAGCTGCGCCTGACGACGGTCTCGGTGCTGGGCGGCCCCGGGCATCCGGTCACCGCCGCGCGTGTGCTCGCCGGCTGGCTCTCCTCGAGCGCCGTCGTGCTGCCCCGCGAGGCCGTCTTCCCCGAGGGGAGCACCCGTGAGTCCGTCGACAAGGAGTCCTCGGCGCAGATGACCTCCTCCCAGACCAACGCGACCGTCGCCGCGCTGGAGGAGCTCGGCTACGACGTCCCCATGGTGCTGACCGTGGACGGGACGGCCCCCGGGTCCGGCGCCGAGGGGGCGCTGCTGCGCGGGGACGTCATCACCTCCGTCCGGCCCGACGGCGCCGGCACCACGCAGGTCCGCACGTTCTCCGAGCTGGCCGCCGTGCTCGCCACCACCGCCGCGGGCACCACGGTCGCCGTCGGGGTCGAGCGCGACGGCGAGCCCCGCACGGTCGACATCACCACGATCGCCCACCCCAGGACCGGGGATGGTCACGAGCCGGCCGGCAGCATCCTGGGCGTCCGGCTGGTCCCCGACGTGACCCTGCCCGTGGACATCAGCTTCGACATCGACAACATCGGCGGGCCGAGCGCTGGGACGATGTTCGCACTCGGGATCATCGACACGCTCACGCCCGGGGAGATGACCGGCGGGAAGGCGATCGCGGGGACCGGCACGATGGACCTCTCCGGGACGGTCGGGCCCATCGGCGGGATCCAGCTCAAGCTCATCGGGGCCGAGCGCGACGGCGCCAGGTGGTTCCTGGCGCCGGCGGACAACTGCGCCGAGGTCGTCGGGCACGTGCCCGACGGCCTGCACGTGGTCAAGGTCGCCACGCTGGCCGAGGCCCGGGACGCGGTCGAGGCGATCGGCGCCGGCGAGGGGGGCGAGCTGCCCACCTGCACCGCCGGCCGGCGCGCGGCTGAGTGAACCCCGGCTGAGTGAACCGCGGCTAGGTGGACCGCGGCTACGCGAACGTCGAGCGCAGCGCCTCGACGAGGCCGGGGACGGCGTCGGGGGAGCCGATGACGGAGTCGTCGAAGTCGTGGCTGCGGGCGCGCATGGTGCACCAGGACTCCCCGGTGCGCAGCACGCCGGCCGCCATGCGCACGTCCTCGCGGTCGGGGTGGTCCATGAGGTAGGCCACCGCGGCCTCCGGGTCCGTGGGCATCCCGGACTCCGCCTCGGGCGGCACCACCATGCGCTCGACGACGACCGCGGCGCCGTCGACCAGGTCGGGCCACGCGAGCTGGCCGAGCAGCTCCTCGAGCGTGCCCGCCTCCGGCAGGCCGTCCTGCTCGATGCTCGTGAGGTGCTCCGGGTCCTCCTCGGCCGCCTGGACGGCCTCGGCGGGCAGCTGCTCCGCCAGCGCGGGGCTCAGCGCCAGCGCGTTCGCGGTGCGCACGAGGGCGAAGACGAACACCGGGCCGTCCCATCCGAGGGTGCCGACGTGGCGCTCCAGGTCGGCGATCGCGAGCCTGAGGGCCCGCTCGCGAGGGGTGGTCTCCGGCGCCGGCTGCTGCTCAGTCATGGACCCATGATCGCGCATGCCCGCGCCACGCCCGCGCCACGCCCGCGCCACGCCCGGGCCATCGCCGCCCCATCCCCGCGCCGCGCCGCCGGCGGGACCCTCGGCACCGGCGGCCGCGTGTGGGAACCTTGGGGGAGGACGCGGCGTTGCTCTGTGTGAGGCCGTGGGCCGCCCACGGCGTCTCTCGCGTCCCGCTGACCTGCCCCGTTTGCTCGACCAACCGCCAGAGGTGCTGTTCCGTGACGTCCGCATCCGTCCCCCATCCGCCCGGCAGCAGGAGAGGGGTCCAGCGCCGTGGGGCCTTGATCCCCACCATCGTGGTCCTCGCCGTCCTCGCCGCCATCATCATGGCGCTGGCCCAGGTGTGGACGGAGGTGCAGTGGTTCCAGCAGCTCGGGTTCACGAAGGTCGTGGTCACCGAGTGGCTCACCCGCACGATCCTCTTCGTGATCGGCTTCGCCATCATGGGCGGCGCGGTCCTGCTCAACCTGCAGCTCGCCTACTCGCGCCGCCAGATCTACCCGCCCACGACGCCGGAGGAGCGCAACCTCGACCGGTACCGCGAGAGCGTCGAGCCCCTGCGCAAGCTCGTGCTCATCGGCGCGCCGGTCGTGCTCGGGCTCTTCGCCGGCGCGAGCGCGTCGGGCCAGTGGCGTGCCGTCCTGACCTGGCTCAACCGGGAGCAGTTCGGCCAGGTGGACCCGCAGTTCGGGATCGACATCTCCTTCTTCGTCTTCACCCTGCCCGTGGTGCGCTCGCTCGTCTCGTTCCTCATGACGGTGGTGTTCATCTCCGCGGCCGCCGCGCTCGTGACCCACTACCTCTACGGCGGCATCTCCATCGCGCCGCGCCTGCAGCGGGTCACCCCGGCGGCCCGCGTGCACCTGTCCGTCCTCGCGGCCGTCTTCGTGCTCCTCATCGCCATCAGCTACTGGCTCGACCGGTACTCGCTGCTGGTGGGGAACAACGGGCGCTTCGCCGGCGCATCCTTCACCGACGTCAACGCCAACCTGCCCGCCAAGGCGATCCTCGCGGGCATCGCCCTGGTCGTCGTCGTGCTGTTCGTCATCACCGCCGTGCGCGGGTCCTGGCGCCTGCCCGTGGCGGGCATCGCGCTCATGGTGCTCTCCGCGATCGTCGTCGGCTCCGTCTACCCCGCCGTCGTGCAGCGCTTCCAGGTCGAGCCCAACGCGGTCGACGCGGAGCGCGAGTACATCCAGCGAAACATCGACGCGACGCTGGCGGCGTACGACCTCAACAAGGTCGACAAGCAGACCTACTCGGCGACGACGGAGACCGAGGCCGGGCAGCTCCGGGCGGACAGCCAGTCCACGGCCTCCATCCGCCTGCTCGACCCCAACATCGTCTCCCCGACGTTCAACCAGCTCCAGCAGAACCGCCAGTACTACAGCTTCCCCGAGTCCCTCTCGGTGGACCGCTACGGCATCGGCGGCGAGAAGCGGGACACCGTCATCGCCGTGCGTGAGCTGAACCAGGACGGCCTCGACGACGCCCAGCGCACCTGGGTCAACGACCACACCGTCTACACCCACGGCTTCGGCGTGGTGGCCGCCTACGGCAACACGGTCACCTCCGACGGCCGCCCCGCGTTCTTCGAGCAGGGCATCCCCAGCACGGGCGAGCTCGGCGACTACGAGCCGCGCGTGTACTTCGGCCAGCAGAGCCCCGAGTACTCCATCGTGGGCGCGCCCAAGGGCACGGACCCCTGGGAGCTCGACTACCCCGACGACAACGCGCCCAACGGGCAGGTCAACAACACCTACACGGGCGACGGCGGCCCCTCCGTCGGCAACATCTTCAACAAGCTGCTCTACGCCCTCAAGTTCGGCGACATGCAGATCCTCTTCTCCGACCGCGTGACCGACGAGTCGCAGATCCTGTTCGACCGCGACCCGCAGGAGCGCGTCTCGAAGGTGGCGCCGTACCTCACGCTCGACAACCGCGCCTACCCGGCGGTGGTGGACACCGACGGCGACCCCGCGACGCCGAAGGAGCAGGTGTGGATCGTCGACGGCTACACGACGACCAACGACTACCCGTACTCCGCGCGTGAGTCGCTCGAGGAGGCGACGACGGACGCCCTGACGACCGTCAACGGCGTCCCGGCGGCGGTCGCCGCCGCCCCGGCGCAGGTCAACTACATCCGCAACTCCGTCAAGGCCGTCGTCAACGCCTACGACGGGCAGGTCACGCTCTACGAGTGGGACGCGAAGGACCCGATCCTGAAGACGTGGGAGAACATCTTCCCCGGCCAGATCAAGCCGATGAGCGACATCAGCGGCGACCTCATGAGCCACCTGCGCTACCCCGAGGACCTCTTCAAGGTGCAGCGCCAGCTGCTCAGCCACTACCACGTCACGGACGCGGCGTCGTTCTACTCCGGCTCGAACTTCTGGAACATCCCCCAGGACCCGACGGTCGGCAACGTGCCGCAGCCGCCGTACTACCTGACGATGAAGATGCCCGACCAGGACCAGGCGCAGTTCTCGCTGACGTCGAGCTTCATCCCCGGCGGACAGACGCAGCGCAACATCCTGACCGGCTTCCTCGCGGTCGACTCGGAGACGGGTGACACACCAGGGAAGGTCCGCGAGGGCTACGGCCAGATGCGCCTGCTCGAGCTCCCGAGCGACGTGACCGTGCCCGGCCCCGGCCAGGTGCAGAACAACTTCAACTCGAACCCGACCGTGTCCAGCGAGCTCAACCTGCTGCGCCAGGGCGGGTCCGAGGTGCGGCTGGGCAACCTGCTCACGCTGCCCGTCGGCGGCGGCCTGCTCTACGTCCAGCCCGTGTATGTGCAGGCCTCCAGCGGCACGCAGTACCCGCTGCTGCAGCGGGTGCTCGTCTCCTTCGGTGACTCGATCGGCTTCGCGCCCACCCTGGACGAGGCCCTCAACGAGGTCTTCGGCGGCAACTCCGGGGCGCAGGCCGGTGACGCCGGCGTCACGCCGAACCAGCCCGCCCCCGGGGAGCAGCCCCCGGGCGGGACGACGGAGGTGCCGGCGGCCGCGCAGCAGCGCCTGACGCAGGCGCTCTCGGACGCCCAGGCCGCGCTGACCGAGGGGAACACCGCCCTGTCCACGGGCGACTGGAACGCCTACGGCCAGGCGCAGGACCGCCTCTCGAAGGCCATCGCGGACGCGCTGGCCGCCGAGGGGGAGATCGCCAAGGCGGGCGGCGAGGCGCCGGCCGACGGCGCGACGCCCGCGCCTGCCGAGACGCCCGCCGCAGGCTGACCGGGCACCCCGCGGAGCGGGCAGCCACCCCGGTGGCCCCCGCTCCGCGGCCGTCCCGCCAGCAGGTCCCCGCGGGCGGGTCGGCGCGGACCGGGTGGTGGCGGCCTTGCCGCGTCGAAGCCACGAGCGCCTTCGGCCGCGCGCGCGGCGGTCCGCCGACCGCCCCGGTTCGACGCCTTGCCAGGCGGCGCGCGGCGGTGGTCTCCTTGACGAGTCGCTGCGCGTCCATCGGGAGGAGAGTTCCGTGTCGGCTCCTGACCTGAACGGCGCCATCGAGGGATACCGCGAGGCGCTCGGTGTCTTCGTGCAAGGCGACCCCGAACCATGCGCGGCGTACTTCTCCCGCGAGGAGGACGTCACGCTCGCCAATCCCATGGGACCGCCGCGGCGGGGCCCCGCCAAGGTCCGGGACACGATGCTCACCGCCGTGGCGAACTTCCAGGAGGGCGGGCCGTTCCGGTTCGTCGAGGTCACGACACGCTTCGAGGAGATCTCGCGCTTTGCGACGCCGGATCTTGGCTACGTCGTCCAGCTGGAGCATTCCGAGGGGCGCCTCCACGGCCGTGACGAGACGGTCGTCATCGAGCTGCGCGTGACCATGGTCTTTCGCCGCGAGAAGGACGGCGCCTGGCGCGTGGCGCACCGGCACGCCGACCCGATCACCACCGACCGGCCACTCAGCTCGGCGGTGAAGGCTCCGGAACGCCCGGACCGGGTGTGACCGGGGCCACGCCGGCCCGGCTTGCTTCCCGGGATCGCCGCGTCGTAACCTTGGTGAGCCGACGCGGGGTGGAGCAGCTCGGTAGCTCGCCGGGCTCATAACCCGGAGGTCGCAGGTTCAAATCCTGCCCCCGCTACAAGAAGATGGGCCCGGTTGCCGCAAGGTGACCGGGCCTTCTGCGTGCCTGAGCGCGCGCCGGCGCACTCACCGCCACGAGCTCCGGGCCACCGACCGGGAGAGCGCCCACGCGGCGAGGGCGGCGTAGGCCACCGCCTGCACGGCGATGAGGCCGATGTCGGTGAGCCACTGCTCGGAGGTGTGCGCGAACAGCGCGTCGACGTGCGGCGGGAACGGCTGGAGCCCGACCGTCGACGACGTCGCGGCGTAGCCGAACCGGGCGGGCAGCAACCACGCGAACTGCTCGAGGCCCGCGCGCCCCGACACCGCGAACAGCCCGCCGCAGAGCACCAGCTGCGCCATGACCACCGCGACCAGCGCGGGCATGGTCTGGTCCGCCGACCGGGCCGTGGCCGAGACGGCGAGCCCGACGATCGTCATGGTCACGGCCACCGCGGCGACGGCGGCGGCGATCTCGATCCTGGCGGAGCCGAGCACCAGCGCCTCGTCCGGGGCCCGGACGCCCAGCAGCGCCAGCAGGGCGAACACGACCGCCTGGCAGGCGACGAGACCGCCCATCACGAGGATCTTGCTGAGCAGGTACGCGGCCGGGGACAGCCCGACGGCGTGCTCGCGGCGGTAGATCGCTCGTTCCCCGACCAGCTCCCGCACCGACAGTGCCATCCCCATGAGCGCGCCACCCACGACCAGCACGATCAGCCGGAGCTGGGCCTCGAAGGCGTTCTCCGAGGCGCGCAGGGACAGGCCCCCCTCGCCGGGGAAGGCGTGGGCCATCGCCGCCAGCACCAGCGGCATCCCGACGAGCAGGGCGATCAGGAGCCGGTCGGCGGTGACGACGGCGAGATTGCGGCGCATGAGCGTGCGCAGCTGGCGCAGGGGCGCCGGCCGCGGCGGCGGCGGGGCGTCCGTCGCGGGCACCGGCGTGTCCACGACGCCGGTGCGGCCCACGTACGCGTCGCGCGCGGGGGAGCGGGCGTACCGGCCCACCCACGTCTGGTCCTCGAGGGCGGCGAAGGCCGCGGGGTAGCTGCTCGCACCGAAGAACGGCAGGACCTCCTCCGGCGGCCCGTAGAACGCGACGCGCCCACCGGTGGCGAGGACGAGCACCCGGTCGCAGGCGTCGAGCGCGAGCACGCTGTGGGTGACCACGAGGACCACGCGGCCGGCGTCGGCGAGGGTCCGCAGCCGGTCCATCACCTGCCGGTCGAGGCCGGGGTCCAGCCCGGACGTCGGCTCGTCGAGGAAGAGGAGCTGCGGCGCGGTGAGCAGCTCCAGGGCGATGGAGGTCCGCTTGCGCTGGCCGCCGGAGAGGGAGTCGATGCGCTGGTCGACCTGCGCGCTCAGGTCGACCTCCCGGAGGACCTCGTCGATGCGGGCGTCCCGCTCGGCGTCGGTGGTGTCCGGCGGCAGGCGGAGCCGGGCGGCGAACTGGAGGGCACGCCGCACGGTCAGCTGGCGGTGCAGGATGTCCTCCTGCGGCACGAGGCCGACGAGGAAACGCAGCTGCGCGTAGTCGGCGTAGAGGTCGCGTCCGTTCCAGGTGACGCGCCCGCGGGTGGCCGGGCGCAGTCCGGTGAGGGCGCCGAGCAGCGTGGACTTGCCGGCGCCGGACGGTCCGATCACCCCCACGAGCGTCCCGGCCGGCACGGTCAGGGAGACGTCGTCCAGCAGGTGCCGGCCCTTCGGGGTCGTCACCTCCAGGTGGCGGGCGCTGAACGTGGGGCGCCGCCCCGGGGCGGGGACGAGGCGGTGGCCGTCCCACGTGAGCGTGGACGAGCCCACGCCGACGAGGTCGCCGGGGCTCAGCGGCTCGGTCCCGCTGATCCGGCGCCCGTTCAGGAATGTGCCGTTGAAGCTCGACAGGTCGTGGAGGAGCACCTGGGGTCCGAGCTCGACCGCGCAGTGCCGCCTCGACGCGAGCGGGTCGTCGACGACGACGTCGCACGTCCCGGCGCGCCCGAGCACGATGACGCCGCGCGGAGGCGGCGGCCCGGGTGCAGCCGTCGTGAGCACCAGCTCCGGGCCGTCCAGCGCACCGATGCGTAGGTGCAGCGCCGTGCCGTCGAGCCGGGTCGGCGTGTCCACCACCCGCCCGGCGCCCTGCGCCCAGGTGCCGTTGCGGCTGCCCGGGTCCGTGACCCACCAGCCCTCCGCGTCGTGGCGGATGTGGAGGTGCTCGCGGCTGACGCGGTCGTCGTCGAGGTGGACCTCGCAGCCCGGGTCCCGACCCACCACCACCGTCTGCAGCGGGGAGAACGACCACCGGCGGCCGCCGGCGAAGACGTGGAGGACCGAGAGGTCGGGCGCGGGCACGGGGCTCACCGCGCACCGCCGGGTGCCGGTGCGCGGGTCGTGCGCAGCGACCCGGCAGCCGCGTCGAACCTGTCGGTCTGGGCGTCGAACACCGCCGGCGGGGCGAAGAAGACGAGCATCTGCGGCGGCCGGGTGTCGACGACGCGGACGCTCAGCTGGAGGGAGGCGGAGCCGGACAGCGGCATCGTCCCGTCCAGGGCCCGCCCGGTGACGTCGCCGACGGTCGTCGGGCCCCGGTCCACCAGGTGGGCGTCCCGGCCCGGGAGGATCGCCTCGGCGGTCCGCGCCCAGTCCTCGGGGGCGACGCCGTCCGGCAGCCGCTGGTAGACCGCGACGCCCACCATGCTCTCGGGGCTGTCGGACACGGCGGCCGCCGCGTCCTCGAGGGCGGCCGGGTCGTTCGCGAACAGGCCCGTCAGGTCCTTCGAGGAGAGCACGCTCACCGTGGCGTCCCCGGCGTGGTGCGTGCGCTGCGTCCACGAACCCGGGACCTCCAGCGCGTACGGGACGCCGGTGGCCGTGAACGTGACGGTGGGGTCGCCGGAGAAGAACCCCGACGTGAACAGCCAGATCGCGGTCGCGGCGAGGACCACGGCCGCGGCGGTGGCGGCGACGAGGCGGGTGGGGGGACGGCGGGAGGTGCGGCCGGGCGGGGCCGTGCCGGCGTCCCCAGGGAGAGCTCCGTCGCCGGCCTCGGGCGGGCCACCCGTGCCGGCGTGCCCGCGGACAGCTCCGTCGCCGGGCTCGGGCGCGCCGCCCGTGCCGGCCTGACCGGGTGGGCCCGCGCCGGCCTGACCGGGCGGCCCCGTGTCGGCCTGGCTGGGAGGGCCCGTGTCGGGCTGGCCGGGATGGGCGCCTGTGCCGGTCTCGCGGGCCGGGCCCGTGCCGGCCGTACGGGCGACGGCGCGCCGACCGCCGACGCGCCGGCCGCCGCCGCGCCGGCCGCCGGGAACCGCGCCCCGGCCGTCGGAGGAAGGGGCGGCACCGTCGGGCACAATTTCGGCGGGCTCCGCGGGCGCGAGGCGCTCGTCGCGGCCGGCCAGGGCGACGCCCGCCGCCTGCGTGACCCTCGCGTCACCGGCGTCACCCATCATGGCGATGAGCGCACCACAGGACGCGGGCCGGTCCTCGCGCTGCTTCGCCATGCCCGCGCCGATCGCGAGGTCGACGGCGATCGGGAGGTCCGGCCGCTCGGCGGAGAGGCGCGGGGGTTCCTCGAACATGTGGGCCCAGAGCTGGGCCGTGTCGTCCTCATGGTCGAAGGGCGGATGCCCGGCCAGGACGGTGTAGGCGACGCACGCGAGGGCGTAGACGTCGGCGCGGCCGTCGACGTCCTCGCCGCGGATCTGTTCCGGCGCCACGTAGTCCAACGTGCCGAGGAAGTGCCCGGCCGTGGTCATGCCGGTGGCCGAGCTGGACCGCTTCGTCAGCCCGAAGTCGGCGAGGTAGACGTGCGGGGGCCCGTCGGGGCGCTCGGCCAGCAGGATGTTGCCGGGCTTGACGTCGCGGTGGACCAGGCCCGCGGCGTGGGCGGCGTCCAGCGCCGCCGCGGTGTCCCGGAGGACGCGCACCGCCTCGGGCAGGTCGAGGGTGCCGCGGGTGTCCAGGACGGTGCGCAGGTCCGTGCCCCGGACGAAGCGCATGGCGATGTAGAGGTGGCCGTCCGCCTCGCCGGCCTCGTAGACCGGCAGGATGTTGGGGTGGTCCACGGACGCCGCGAGCTGCGACTCGCGGACGAACCGGTTACGGAACTTCTCGTTGCCCGACAGCTCCGGGGCGAGGAGCTTGAGGGCCACCAGCCGGTTCAGCCGGACGTCGAGCGCCTCGTAGACAACGCCCATCCCCCCTCGCGCCAGCAGAGTCTGGACACGGTAACCGGCAAGGTCCTCGCCCGGCTCCAAGGACTGCCCGTGATGCATGGGATCACCGGACCCGCTGACCGCACGCGGTGCAGTAACGGGCGCCGGGGGACACCCGGTGCCCGCACTGCGCGCAGAAGGCCACGCCCGTTGGTGCGCCGTCCGCCGGTGCGCCGCCCGCCGGCGCGCCATCCGGGGCCGGGGCACTGCCGACACCTTGACCGGGGCGGGACGGCTCCGGCCCCGCGCTGGCGGGTCTGGAAGCGTCCGGCCCGGCGCTGCCGCCGGTCGCCGAGCGGTCCGGCCCCGCGCCGCCGCCCGCATCGACGCCGGAGGCGGCGCCCGCGGGAGGACCGGCCACGGCCCGGGGCGCGAGGCCGCCCGCCGATCGTGTCTCACCCAGCCCGCCGGCCCGTTCGGGCGGCTGGGCGCGCTCCGGACCTCCCGCCGGCTTCGCGACTCCCGGGGACGGCGTCGGTGCCTGGTCCGCCGCGGGTGGTCGGGCGGCCCCCGTGGCGCGCGCCGCGCCCGGCGCCCCCGACCGGTGGGGCGACCCCGGAGCGCCAACCACCGGTGACTCCGGCGCGCCTCGCGGCGATGATGCGGCGCCGCGCGGCGACGTGCCCGCCGTGGCCGTGTCGGCGGCCGGCCCCCCACGTGCTGCCGTGGCCGTGTCGGCGGCCGGCTGAGCGCCCGCCGCCGGGGCCGCGGCGGGGGCGGCGCGCCTGCGCCGCAGGAGCAGGATGCCGGCCGCCAGGGCGAGCGCGAGCACGGCCGCGACGGGGATGACCACGGCGGCTCGGAGCCCGCTTTCGGAGCCCGCGCCGGCCCCCATGCCCATGTCGTCGCCCTTGGGCTGGTCGGCGGCCTGCTCCTTGGCCTGCTGGAGGTGGTAGGTCGCCAGGGCGGAGTCGTAGTAGGACAGGGACTCCTCGAGGTCGCTCTCGGCGGACCCGGCCATACCGCCCTGGGACAGGTGGTCGATGCCGCGGCGGAACACGGCGTCGAACTGCGACGGGGAGGTCTTGAGCCCGGCGTCGTCCATGGCCTGCTGCACCGCCGCGGCCGGCACCAGGGTGGCCGAAGCGCCCGGCGCGCCGGCGACGGCGAGACCGAGAACCTCACCCGTGGCGCGGTTCAGCACCGGGCCGCCGGCCAGGCCCGATCCCAGGGACGCACTGAGGTCCGCGTCCGAGGTGATCTGCGCCGCCGCCGGGTCCACGCTCACCGGGGTCTCGGCCGGCGGCTGCTCGGGGGTGGGCGCCGCCGTGAAGCCGGCGAGCGCGGCGTCCTTCGCCGGCTCCGCATCCGCCGGCGCGAGCCGCGCGGTCGGGGCGCCCCCGCCGCCGGCGATCCTCAGCAGCGCGACGTCGGTGGGCCGGGACGGCTGGTTGACGAGCTCGGCCCGGCTCGTGCCGGGCTGCGTCGTGTAGGTGAACACCTGGTACTGGGGGACGGTGAACAGGACGCAGTGCGTGACCCGGTCGTAGCAGTGCTGCAGGTGGGGGGCCCAGTAGGGGTCGGTGGCGTGCCCACGCCTGGTGGGATCGCCGTCGTTGCCGACCACCTCGGTCTTGATCTCCTTGGTGAACAGCTCGTTCGCGGCGTAGACGGCTACCTGGTTCTCGTCGACCGCGAGGTTCTGCCACGCGGTCGCCACCACACCGTCGGAGGACGTCAGCACGCCGGTACCCGTACCCAGGGGGACGGTGTACCGCCCGCGGGAGAGGACGACCTCCCCGGTGGTGTGGTCGATGTGGACGATCTCCGCGACCGCCGACACCTCGATCCGCACGAGTGCCGCCTTCGTGCCCTCCTCGCCGCTGCGCAGATCCGGGGTGGGTGAGGGGGTCGCCGTCGCGGTGAGGGCCAGCACGGCGCCGAGGCCGAGGGCCGTGCGGAGCAACCTGGAGGCACCCACGACTGTCATGGCCAGAGCCTCTCCAAGCGACGGAGGAGTTCTTCACGGTAGGCGGGGCGCGCGACCGGCGTCAATGAACCAGAAGAGGGGGCTGCGGCGCCACGAGCACGCCGCCCCGACGGTCGACACCCGGCGCTCCACGTCCGTGCCCCTCCACCGCCCGCGCGGGGCAGCGGCCGCCCGGCGGCCGGGGGAGGGCGTGGCGTGGCCGGGACGGGCCCGGTGTGTGCGGGCGCACATGGACGCGACGCCGCGGAGGGAATACCCTCGACGCAGGCGAAGTTGAACCGTCAAGTAATTCGTGAACCCGAGGAGCACCATGAGCCAGCCCCAGACCATCCCGCACACGGCGCCCACGCCCGCCCGCCCGGCCGAGGACCTGCTGCCGGCCGAGACGTCCATGGGCGCCGTCACGCTCCTGGTCGGTGATCTGGACCTGATGACGCGGTACTACCGTGACGCTGTCCTGCTCACCGTGCTGCGGGCCGAGGGCAACGAGGTCTCGCTGGGACGCCACGGCACCGAGCTGCTCGTGCTGCGCCACGACCCGTCGCTCCCGCCCGGCTCGCCCCGCGGCGCCGGCCTGTTCCACACCGCCATCCTCTTCGAGGACCAGGCGGCGCTGGCCACCGCGCTGGCCTCCGTGGCCGTGCGCGCGCCCGGAACCTACGTCGGCGCGGGGGACCACGACGTCTCCGAGGCCTTCTACTTCACGGACCCCGAGGGCAACGGCGTCGAGCTCTACGCCGACCGCCCCCGCAGCACCTGGGACTGGACGGGCGGCCACGTCAAGATGGGCACCGGCTGGCTCGACCCCAACCGCTTCCTCGCCGCGCACCTGACCGACGCCGCCCGCGAGGTCATCGCCACCGCGGCTCCGGTCGTCCCGACCGCTCCCGCCGCCGGCCTGGCCGGCGCCGTCGTCGGGCACGTGCACCTCCAGGTGGGCGACACCGGGACGGCGCGTCAGTTCTACGTGGACGCGCTCGGTTTCGAGGCGACCCTCGAGATGCCCGGCCAGGCGCTGTTCGTCTCGGCCGGCGGCTACCACCACCACATGGCGATGAACACCTGGAACAGCGCGGGCGCCGGTCCCCGCCTGCCCGCGCTGGGGCTGGGCACCGTCGACATCGTCGTGCCCTCCACCCAGGAGATCCTTGCGCTCGCCGACAGGCTCGCCGCGCGCGGCGTCCAGAGCCGGCACGACGGCGCCGTCCTGCGCGTCAACGACCCGTGGAACAACCTCATCGAGGTCCGCGCCGCCGCCTGACCGCCGCCCCACCACAGGCGCGGGACCGCCGTCGCACACGGGTGGTCACCCGCGAGACGTCACCGGCAGCGTGAAGGCCGCCCACGGCAGGTGGGCGGCCTTCGTGGTGTCACGACGGCCCGGGGACGACGCCGGCGCTCGCCGTCGCGCCGGGACGTCACCCGCCGTAGACGATCTCCACCCGCCGGTTCGCCGCCCGCGTCGAGGGGTCGGCCGCGCTCTCGGCGACGGCGGGCCTCGTGGCCGCGAACCCGGCCACCTCCAGCCGGAGGTCCGCGCGCGCCGCGCGGACGGCGCCGGCGACCGCCTCGGCGCGGGCCGTGGAGAGCTGCTGGTTGTCAACGGCGCCCTGCACGGAGTCCGTGTGGCCGTGGATCCTCACGGCGGCGCCCTGGGGGATGTCGACGATCAGGTCGGCGATCTTCGCGGCGGCCGTGCCGGGAAGGTCGGAGCTGTCGGGGGTGAACAGGATGTCGGTCGCGAGGGTGACGGTCGTGGTGCTGCCCTCAGTCTCGACGACCTCCAGCGCGCGGACCTTGTTGGTGAGGTCGAGCACCCGCACCGTGCCCGAGAGGTCGAGGACGCGGACGCTGCTCGCCAACTCCTGCCGGGTCGGCGTGGGGACATCCTCCGGGCCGGTCGCCGTGACGGGCGCGAGGCCGCCGAGGGCGAGCGCGAGCGTCAGCAGCGCGGCGCTCATCGGGTGACCGGGACGTCGGTGAACTCGGGGACCGTGTCCATGAACCGCACGCTGACGGTGTCGATGTCGTCCTCGGGTGCGGCGTAGATGCCCCACCACACCACCGGGTCGCCGCTGGCGGCCTCTGTCTGGTGGAAGTCCGAGGAGGTCACGGACGTGTACTCCTTGAGGTTGTCGCGGTCGAAGATGACCGGACGCTCCCACATGGCATCCGTGCCGACCATCTCGTAGAGGCTGACGGGCTCGTCCGCGCTGACGGAGGCGAAGTCGGGGGTGAGCACCAGCTTGAGGGTCATGATGTCGCCGTCGACCACGAGCGAGTGCACGCCGACGGTCACCTGGTCGTCGGTCCCGGCGAGGGTGTAGGTCTGCTCCGCCAGCACGTCCTTGGTCTCCACGGCGTCCACGCCCACGCCCGAGCCCGTCCCGTCCCCCTCGGCCTTCTCGTCGGGTCCTTGCTGCGTCTCGGTGCTGCCCTCCGCCGACGGCGCGGGGTCGTCGGACCCCTGGGAGGACGAGCAGCCCGCGAGCAGGGCGAGGGTGAGGGAGGCGGTGCCCACCAGGGCAGCGCGACGAGTCGTGCGCATGGGAACTCCAGTTTCAGGGCAATATGTACCGAAACCGCAGCATAACGGCGGGCCGGCGCGACGGCCGTTCCGCCCGTGTCCGGCCCGCTCCTGGTCCGGCGCCGCGGATCAGGCCCGGCGGTACGTGGTGATGCGGTAGCGCAGGCCCGTGCGGGAGGTGTGCCAGCCGCGGTCGGGGTCGGCGCTCTCGATCTCCCACGCGCCGGCGTCGAGCGCGGGCGCGTGGGCGTCGCCGTCGACGTCCAGGTCGATGTCGGTGACGGCGAGGCGGTCGGCGCGGGGCAGCGCCTGGGCGTAGACGTCGGCGCCGCCGATGACCCAGGCGTCCGGGCCCGCGAGCCGCAGCGCCTCGTCCAGGTCGTGCGCGACCTCCGCGCCGTCCGCGGCGAAGCCCGCCCTGCGGGTCAGGACGATGTTGCGCCGTCCGGGCAGCGGTCGGTAGCGCGGCGCGAGCGACTCCCAGGTGGGCCGGCCCATGACGACGGCGGCGCCGGAGGTGGTGGCACGGAAGTGGTCGAGGTCCTCGGGCAGGTGCCACGGCATGGTGCCGCCGGCGCCGATGACCCGGCCGTGGGCCTGGGCCCAGATCATCCCCAGCATCAGACGGCGACCGGCGCCTTGATGGCGGGGTGGTGCCGGTAGCCGACGACCTCGACGTCCTCGAACGTGTAGTCGAAGAGCGAGTCGGCCTTACGCAGGTTCAGGGTGGGGAAGGGGTACGGCTCGCGCGAGAGCTGCTCGCGCACCTGGTCGGTGTGGTTGTCGTAGACGTGGCAGTCGCCGCCGGTCCAGACGAAGTCCCCGACCTCGAGGCCCACCTGCTGAGCCACCATGTGGGTGAGCAGGGCGTAGGAGGCGATGTTGAACGGCACGCCGAGGAAGAGGTCCGCGCTGCGCTGGTAGAGCTGGCAGGAGAGCTTCCCGTCGGCGACGTAGAACTGGAAGAACGCGTGGCACGGCATGAGGGCCATCTGGTCCAGCTCGGCGACGTTCCAGGCGGAGACGAGGATGCGGCGCGAGTCGGGGTTCGTGCGCAGGGTGTCGAGGACCTGGGCGAGCTGGTCGATGTGGCCGCCACCCGGCGTGGGCCACGAGCGCCACTGGACCCCGTAGACGGGCCCGAGCTCGCCGTCCTCGGCGGCCCACTCGTTCCAGATCCGGACCCCGTGCTCCTGCAGCCAGCGGACGTTGGAGTCGCCGCGCAGGAACCAGAGCAGCTCGTAGACGACGGACTTCAGGTGCACGCTCTTCGTGGTCACCAGCGGGAAGCCCTGGCTCAGGTCGAAGCGCATCTGGTGACCGAAGACGCTGCGGGTGCCCGTCCCGGTGCGGTCGGCCTTGGGCGTGCCGTGCTCCATCACGTGGCGCAGCAGGTCTTCGTAGGCGGTGCTGATCCGCCGGTGGTCGATCGTCGGCTCGGCGTTCTCGCTCATCAGAGCATCCTAGGCCGACCCGGCGGGGCACCTTACATGGACATGGCGGGGCGCCTTGGGCGGACATGGCGGGGCGCCTTGGGCGGACATGGCGGGGCGCCCCCGCCGCGGGCGGGAGCGCCCCACAGCTCGCGCTCGGACCTCAGCCCACGCGTTGCCCCCCGGCGCCCTGCTCCCCGCCGGCGCCCTGCTCGATCTCGGTGCGCCCACCGGCGTGGGCGACCTGGATCTTGCGCGGCTTTGCGGCCTCGGCCACCGGGATCCTCAGGGTGAGCACGCCGTCCGCGTAGGCGGCGTCGATGTGCTCGAGGTCCACCGTGTTGCCGAGGGTCATCTGGCGGGCGAAGGTGCCGGTCGGGCGTTCGTGGGAGAGCCATTGCACGTTCTCGCCCTCGTCGGACACCCGCTCCGCGCGGATGGTCAGCGTCCGGCCCTCGACGTCGACGTCGACGGTGCTCGGGTCCACGCCCGGCAGGTCGATCTTGGCGACGAAGGTCTCGCCCTCGCGGTACAGGTCGAGCGGCATCAGTGCCGCCGACGGCACCTGGCGCAGGGCGGTGTCCAGCCAACGGTCCATCTCACGGAAGGGATCGGTGTGGAGAACCATCTCAGTCACCTCCTGTGTACCCGGTCCGGACCTCCCGGACCGGCCCAGTCCCGGCCGGGCGGTCCACCCGGCCGGACAGCTCGTTCACCAATTTTTTAGCACTCTCGGGAGGAGAGTGCCAGCCGTAGGCAGGCATCGTTGTTCGCTGTGAGCGAACAATTCGGGGACGTCCGACGCCGCCGGTTCAGCTGAGCAGGATCTGCGTGGCGGACTCCTTCAGCTTTGCGTTAGCCCACGTCACCTGGCGCTTCGTCTCGAGGAGGCAGCGCTGCGCCAGCGCGACCAGCTCGTCGTCCTTGGCGCCCTGCGCGGCCTGGGAGATCAGCTCCCAGTCGGCGTAGACGCCGGAGGCCCTGGTGTAGATGTCCCGCACGTCCCGCAGGAGCAGCAGCGCCGGTTCGCCGCGGCGGCCGGTCAGCTCGCCGGCCTTCTCCCGGACGACCCGGGCCAGCGGCGGTTCGGCGCGGGGCTCCGGGTCGAGGTCGACCCCGTACCGCGTGCCGGCGGCGGCGAGCTCGGCCACGTGGCGCCGCGACCATCCGGCCAGGTCGCGCGCGAGGTAGAAGATGTCGTGGTCGACCTTGTGCCGGTCCGAAGCACGAAGCAGGTGGTGGGCCAGGTCGTTCTCGTCGCCCAGGAGCTGCTCGAGGGCGAGGCCGATCTTCATCGCGCACCTCCGCCGGCCGGCAGCCGCTCGTCGGCCCGTCCGGTCGCCCCGCCCCGGGTCGGCGGCAGGTCCGTGCCCACGGGCGCGGACGCCGTCGTCGTCGGGGCGGGCGCCGGCCCGGTGCCGCCCGCCACGCGCGCGAGCCGGGCGGCCGCCGTCTTGAAGATCGGCTGCTTCGAGGCGGCGTCCCAGTCGGTGAGGGTCAGCTCGTTGGCCGCGCGCCCGGGGCCGTCGGGCTCGTGGCCCCCGCCGGTGTCCCAGTAGCCGTAGTGGAAGGGCAGGAAGAGCACGCCGTCGCGGACGCCGCTGACGCGCACCCGCGCGCGGACGGACCCGCGCGGCGTGGTCACCTCGGCGAGGTCCCCCTCGGCGAGGTCGTGGTCGGCGGCGTCGCGCGGCGAGACCTCGACCCAGACGTCCGGGGCGGCCGCCTGCAGCTGCGGGGCCCGGGCCGTCTTGGTCCGGGTGTGGAAGTGGTAGAGCGTGCGGCCGGTGATGAGCTGCAGCGGGAACTCCGGCGAGGGCAGCTCGTGGGGCGGGAGGTACTCGGCGGCCTTGAGGATCGCCCTGCCCTGGGGGTTCAGCGCCCGGTACTCGCCCGCCTGGACGGGCGCGCCCGTGAGCAGGTCCTTGCCGTAGCTCTCGCAGCGGTCGGGGTCGGCCCAGAAGTCGCCGTCGGCGTAGAGGCGCTCGGTCCCGTCCGGGTGCTCGACGTTGCAGGGCCACTGGATGCCGCTGGCGCCCCGCAGCTTGTCGTACGTCAGGCCCGTGTAGTCGCACAGCCGGCCGCGGGTGCACTCCTTCCACGCCTCGAAGGCCTCCTCGGGGGTGCGCCACTTCACCAGGGGCGCGCCGTCCTTGTCCTCGAGCCCGAGCCGGTCGGCGAGGTCGACGAAGATCTCCATGTCGGACCTCGCCTCGCCCGGCGGGTCGACCGCCTTCTCGGACAGGTGCACCGTGCGGTCGGCGTTCGTGAACGTGCCGGTCTTCTCGCCCCACGTGGCCGCCGGGAGGACGACGTCGGCCAGCTGCGCCGTCTCGGTGAGGAAGAGGTCCTGCACCACGAGGAAGAGCCGGTCCTGCGCGAGGATCGAGCGGATGCGCGCCAGCTCGGGCAGCGACACCGCGGGGTTGGTGCCCGAGACCCAGAGCAGGCGCAGCGAGCCGTCCTCGGCGTAGCGCATCATCTGCATGGCGTGGGTGGGCGGGGAGTAGTGCGGGATGTCCCTGGTCTCGAGGTTCCAGACGCGGGCGAGGTCGGCGACGTGGTCCTCGTTCGCCCAGTTGCGGAAGCCGGCCAGGTCCCCGTCGGCGCCGCACTCGCGGGTGTTCTCGGCGGTGGGCTGGCCGTTCATCTGCAGCACGCCGCAGCCGGGGCGGCCGAGCATCCCGCGCAGGATGTGGATGTTGTTGACCTGCACCGCCGCGGCGGTGGCCTGGTGAGACTGGTAGAAGCCCTGCAGCACCGTCGACAGGAGCCGCTGCGCCGTGCCGAGCAGCCGCGCCGCCTCGCGGAGGCTCTCCACGGGCACGTCGCAGATCCGGGCGGCTCGCTCGGGCGGGTACTGCGCCACCATCTCCTGCAGCGCCTCCAGGCCGACGGCGTGGGCGGCGAGATAGGCCTCGTCGGCGTGGCCCCGGGCGAGGAGCTCATGGATCAGGCCGTTCATCAGCGCGACGTTCGTGCCCGGCCGAGGGGCGAGGTGCACGGTGGCCGCCCGGGCCACCGGGGTGGCGCGCGGGTCCACGCACACGAGGGCCGGGGGGTTCGGGCCCGCGAGCCGGTCCAGGACCCGGGTCCACAGCACCGACTGCGTCTCGGCCATGTTGTGCCCGTACAGCGCGATGACGTCGGCATGGTCGATGTCGCTGTAGCTGCCCGGCTGGCCGTCGCAGCCGAAGGACTCCTTCAGCGCCTCGGCCGCGGTGGCCGTACACAGGCGGGTGTTCCCGTCGACGTGGTTCGTGCCGATCCCGCCGTGCGCGAGGATCCCCAGCGTGTAGTACTCCTCGGCGAAGAGCTGGCCGGTGGTGTAGAAGCCGATGGCGCTCGGGCCCTGCTCGGCCAGCAGCTCCCGGGTGCGGGCGACCGCGCGGCCCATGGCGGTGTCCCAGTCTGTGGGGACCAGCCGCCCGCCCTCCCGCACGAGCGGGCGGGTGAGGCGGTCCGGGGAGGCGTTGGCCTGCCAGCCGAACAGGTCCTTGGGCCCCAGTCGCCCGTGGTTGACGCGGTCGCCGGCGCGGCCCCGGACGCCCACGATGCGCCCGTCCTTGACGGCGATGTCCATGGCGTCGCCGTTCGAGTGCAGGATCGACGCCGTCTGCACCCACGCGTCGACGTCCGCGGCGTCGACGCCCTCGGCCAGGTGCGTGTCGACGCGCACCGGCCAGGGCTGGCCCGGACCGTACGGCGTGCGCGTGCCCCAGGGCTCCGCGATGCGGTCTGTCATGACCATGTGACACCTCCGCGCGGCACCCCGGGCGGCGCCGTCGCCGCCGGCGCGTGCCGGTGCCCTGAGTGAACTCCCGGCCCCCGGCGGCGGCAAGCGGGATGCCTGGCGGCACAGGGTGTCGAGGGGGCGCCGGTGGGGAGCGGCAGGGCCGCTGCTACTCCGCCCGGGGGCGGGGTGCTTGCTGGACGACGACGAAGCGGGCGCCCGGCCGGTCGGTCGGGCGCCCGCTGGGGGGCGTCGGGCGGTCGGGTCAGGCGGTCGCGCGCGCCTCGGGCTCGATGGCGGCGCCGGCGCCGGTGTGGGCGACCTGGATCTTGCGCGGCCTGGCCTCTTCGGCCACCGGGATCGTCAGCGTGAGCACGCCGTCGGCGTAGGCCGCCTCGATGCGGTCGAGGGCGAGCCCGGTCCCGAGCGCGAGCTGGCGGGCGAACGTGCCGGCCGGGCGCTCGTGGGAGAGCCACTGGACGTCCTTGCCCTCGCCGGTGCGGCGCTCCGCACGCACGGTCAGGGTGCGGTCCTCGACGTCGATGTCGATCGTGGCGGGGTCGACGCCGGGCAGGTCCATCTGGGCGACGAAGGACTCGCCGTCGCGGTACAGGTCCAGGGGCATGGCGGGGGACGACGGGGCCTGGCGCATCGCGCCGGTGAGCCAGCGGTCGACATCGCGGAACGGGTCATAACGGTTAGCCATGGAAACCACCTCCACGTGGGTCCGGCCCGGGCGGTCCGGGTCGGTCTCGTCCGGCCCTCGGTGGGGGCCGCTGACTCCAGTTTTAGCACTCTGGCATGCAGAGTGCTAAGCCTCGGGAGGCGCTCATCGCTGACGGCGAAAAGTTGAGCGTGGGACGCTCAGGTCGCTTGGAGGGCAGCCCTCCAGGGCCTCCGAGCACTGTGCCGCCCACCCTTCGTGCCCGTGTGGCCGGCCGCGCGGGCGGGCGCGGGCGTGTGGGCCCTGGTGCTCGCGCCGCCGCAGGAGCAGCCTTGGGCGTGAGCACAGGGAGGTGCCCATGAAGGTCCTCGTCACCGCGGCGAGCAGGCACGGCTCTACCGCCGAGATCGCGAGCAGGATCGGCCAGCACCTTGCCGACGCGGGGTGGGACGTGGACGTCCGCACCCCGGAGGACGTCGGCGACCTCGACGGCGTGGACGCCGTCGTGCTGGGCAGCGCGGTCTACGCCGGGCGCTGGCTCAAGGCGGCCTACGACCTCGTCGAGCGGCTGGGGCCCGAGCTCCGGGCCCGCCCGGTCTGGTTGTTCTCCTCGGGGCCCCTCGGTGACCCGCCGGTGCCGGCCGAGGAGACGGACGTCTCCGACGTCGCCCAGACCGCCGGCGCCCGCGGGCACCAGGTCTTCGCCGGGGCGCTCGACAAGCACAAGCTCGTCTTCGCGGAACGCGCCATCGCCCGGGCCCTGCACGCGCCGCTGGGGGACTTCCGGGACTGGGACGCGATCGAGCGGTGGGCAGGCCAGATCAGCTCCGCGCTCGGCGCTCACCCGAGCACCTAGCCCACGAACCGCAGAGGAAAGAGAGGCGCCATGGCCGTCGCAGCCGAATCACCGCTTCCCGGCTGGTCCGCCTATCCCGTCCGTGTCGACGCCGGGCCGCCGCCGACCCTGTCCCACTGGCTGTGGCTGGTCAAGTGGCTGCTCGCCATCCCGCACTACATCGTCCTCGTGGTGCTGTGGCTCGTGTTCGTCGTCCTCAGCATCGTCGCCCTCGTCGCGATCCTCGTGACCGGGCGGTACCCGCGCGGCATCTTCGCCTTCAACGTCGGTGTGCTGCGGTGGTCGTGGCGCGTGTCGTACTACGCCTACGGGGCGCTGGGGACCGACCGCTACCCGCCGTTCGCCCTCAGGGACGTCCCGGACTACCCGGCGCACCTGGAGGTCGAGTACCCGGAACGGCTCTCCCGCGGGCTCGTCCTGGTGAAGTGGTGGCTGCTGGCCATCCCGCACTACCTCGTCGTCGGCATCCTGGTCGGCGCCGGGCGGACCGTGGCGAACCAGGCCGACACCGGTGCGACGGGCGCCGCGGGCTCCGGGATCGCGAGCGAGCCCGAGCCCTGGACCACCTGGGACCCCGGTCTCATCGGTGTGCTGGTGCTGATCACCGCGGTGATCCTGCTCTTCACCGGGCGGTACCCGCAGGGCCTGTACAACCTCATCCTCGGCCTGAACCGGTGGGTCCTCCGGGTCGCCGCCTACGCGGGGCTCATGACGGACCGGTACCCGCCGTTCCGCCTGGACCAGGGCGGCCGCGACCCGGCCACGCTCGACGCCGGAGCGCCCCCCGGCGGCGCCGGCGGCCCCGGCGCGCCGGGGTGGGGTGGCGGACCCATGGGACCGCCGGGCACGTACGGCGGCGCCCCGCCGCCGGGCACGTACGGCGGCGCCCCGCCGCCGGGCACGTACGGCGGCGCCCCGCCGCCGGGCACGTACGGTGGCGCCCCGCCGCCGCCCGCCTGACGGACGCCGGCCGCGTCGCCGCGACGCGTGCCGGCGCGCGCTACCGGCCGCCCAGGCCGTCGAGCGCGTCGAGCTCCTCCTCGGCGAGCGCGACGCCGAGCGAGGCGAAGTTCGACGCGATCCGCTCGGGCGACGCGGACTTGGGGATGACGACGAAGCCACGCTGCCGGTGCCAGGCCAGCACCACCTGCTGCGGGGTGGCGTCGTGCGCGGCGGCCACGGCACGCAGCGTCGGGTCGCCCATGTCGGTGCGCTTGAACGGGCTGTAGCCCTCGAGGACGACCCCGCGCTCTCGGAGCGCGGCGACGAGGCCGGCGTCGTGGTCGGCGGGGCTCCACGGGATCTGGTCGATGGCCGGCGTCACGCCGGTGGCGGCGGTGAGCTCGTCGATCTGCTCGGGGGAGTAGTTCGAGACGCCGATGGCCCCGGCCCTGCCCTCCGCCTGGGCCTCGATGAACTTCTCCCAGGTGGCGGGCCAGGACTGGCCGTGGGGCGGCCAGTGCACCAGCCACAGGTCGACGCGGTCGAGGCGCAGGTCCCGCAGCGAGCTGTCGAGGGTCTCGGTCTCCCGGCCCACGCGGTCGGGCGGGCACTTCGTGGTCACGAAGATCTCGTCGCGCGGGACGCCGGAGTCGGCGATGGCGCGGCCGACCTCCCGCTCGTTGCCGTACATCGTGGCGGTGTCCACGTGCCGGTAGCCGACCTCCAGCGCCGTGCAGACCGCGGCGTAGGCCTCCGCGCCGCGCGCCTGCCACGTGCCGAACCCGAGGAGCGGGATCCGCCCGGCGGCGCCGGGCGGCGCGAGGGCCAGGCTCGGGACCGCCGCCGTCACGCCGGTTGTGCCTCGATGATCATGGCGGGCGCGGGCCCGAAGGCGTCACGCGTCCCCTCGACGACGTTCCTCCCCATCGCCCGGGTGCCCCGGTAGCCGATGACCGCGCCGATGCCGAAGGGGGCGAGCCGGCCGAGGAGCAGGGCGCCGCCGCGGGTGGCGCCCGTGCGCACGAGCCTGCGGGTGAGCATGCGGTTGACGGCCTTGACCGTGCCGATGGGCAGCTTCGTCAGGGCGGCCTTCCCCCAGTACAGGGTCCCGAGGCCGACCTGCTCGGAGACGGCGTGCGCGCCGTCCTCGCCCAGCAGGGCCGCAAGCAGGAGCGTCCGGCGTCGCTCCACGTCGTCGACCTTCACGCCGTGGACGCTGGCCACCGCCATGACGTAGCCGGCGGACGCGGACAGGAACGCGGCGACCTGGCTCGAGGTGAGGAGCAGCGCGGTGCCGGTGCCGACCGCGGGCACCGCGGCGACCGCTCCCACCCCGCCGCCGAGCAGGGCCACCCGGCGCAGGTAGCGCTTGTCCAGCCTGGCGATCAGCTCCGCGGAGGTGGCGTGCGGGTGGGCGCGCCGCAGCGCCGCGACGCGCTGATGCGCCTTCGGGTTCGCCACCGCGCGGTCCACGAGGCGCATGAAGAGGGTCGTGCCGCGCGCGCTCACTCCGCGGCCTCGTCCGTGAAGACGATGGTGTGCCCGGCGCCTGCGGCGAGCGTGCGCCCCACCGTGCACTGCTTCTCGATCGCGATCTCGGCCCGTTCAAGCATCTTCGTGCGTGCCTCCTCGGTCAGGTTGGCCATGTCGGTGACGATCTCGACCGTCATCGACTCGTAGCGGTTCTCGTCCTGGTTCTTGTCGTTGGAGACGCCGACGACGGCCTCGAAGTCGTCGCCGAGTCCGTAGGCAAGGCGGTGGTCGGCGGACAGGGCGCTGCACGCGGCGAGCGCGATCTGCAGCAGCTCGCCGGGGGAGAACACCCCGTCGGCCTTGCTGTCACCGATCAGCACCTCGGCGCCGCGCGCGTTGCGGCCGGTATAGGCACGGCTTCCCGTGCGCTCCGCCCACAGGGCGGGCGAGGGGGTGTCTTCAGGATCCGGGTCGACATCGCTCATGCGGACGATCGTCGCACGTGGCGCCGACGTCGGCTCGGCCATCGCGCCGGGAAGGAGCGCCCCGGCGCGCAGGACGGGTGTGGGCGGGTGGGCGTAGCGTCGCCCGGGTGGAGGACCACGCCGGGCGCGGGGCCGATGACGTCCTGGTCCGCGGTCGGGGGCTGCGCAAGATGTTCGGGAGCCTCGCCGCGGTGGACGGCATCGACTTCGTGGTGCGCCGCGGCGAGGCGTTCGGGTTCCTCGGGCCCAACGGCGCCGGCAAGTCCTCGACCATGAGGATGATCGGCGCGGTCTCACCCGTCTCGGGCGGCGAGCTGACGATCTTCGGCCTGGACCCCGCGGCGCACGGGCCGGCCATCCGGGCGCGCCTGGGCGTCGTCCCGCAGCGCGACACCCTCGACGAGGAGCTCACCGTCGAGGAGAACATCTGGATCTACGGCCGCTACTTCGGCCTCTCCCGCCGGGTGGTGCGCGAGCGCGCCACGGAGCTGCTGGGGTTCGCCCAGCTCACCGAGCGCGCCGGGTCCAAGGTGGAGCCACTCTCGGGCGGGATGAAGCGGCGGCTGACCATCGCCCGCTCGCTGGTCAGCGACCCGGAAATCCTCCTCCTCGACGAGCCCACCACCGGGCTGGACCCGCAGGCGCGCCACGCCCTGTGGGACCGCCTGTTCCGGCTCAAGCGGCAGGGCGTGACCCTGGTGCTGACCACGCACTACATGGACGAGGCCGAGCAGCTGTGCGACCGGCTCGTGGTCATGGACCACGGCAAGATCGTGGCCGCGGGTTCCCCGCGCGAGCTCATCGAGCGCTACTCGACCCGCGAGGTCCTCGAGCTCCGGTTCCCCTCCGACGACCACGCGCAGTACGCCGCCCGGGTGGGCGGCGTCGGCGAGCGCGTGGAGGTGCTCCCGGACCGGTTGCTCGTCTACGCGGGCGACGGCGACGCCGCCGCCTCCGCGGTCCACGCCCGCGGGCTGGAACCGATGTCCGCGCTGGTGCGCCGCTCCACGCTGGAGGACGTCTTCCTCTTCCTCACGGGCCGGACGCTGGTGGACTGATGACCGCGCCGACGGCCCGCGCCCGGACGAGGGTGCCGTCCCGGCCGCCCGGAGGGGTGGGCTGGGGCCCGGTCTTCGAGTACTGGTGGACGCAGTACCGCCGCACCTGGATCAGCAGCGTGGTGAGCCGCTTCCTCATGCCGGTGCTGTTCCTCGTCTCCATGGGGATGGTCGTCGGCGGCCTCGTGGACCGGGCGGCCGGCGGCGTGGACGGCATGCCGTACCTGCGGTTCGTGGTGCCGGGGATCCTCGCCGCCCAGGCGATGTGGACCGCGGTGGGGGAGTCCACGTACAGCGTGCTGGGCGCGCTGCGGTGGACGCGGCAGTACCACGCCATGCTCGCCACGCCGCTGGGCGTGCTCGACGTCCTCATCGGGCACCTGGCCTACGTCGCGCTCTCCATCGCGTTCGGCACCGTCGTCTTCGTCGCCGTCGCCGCCCTCTTCGGCGCCTGGGCGTCGTGGTGGGTGCTGCTCGCCGTCCCCGTGGTGGTGCTCACCGGCCTGGCGTTCGCGGTGCCGTGCTTCGCCTACACCGCCCAGTACGCCGAGAGCGCCGAGAGCGGGTTCTCGCTCATCTTCCGGCTCGTCGTCACGCCCCTCTTCCTCGTCTCGGGGACCTTCTTCCCCGTCGAGCAGCTGCCCGCGCCGCTGCGGGCGGTGGCCTGGGTGACTCCGCTGTGGCACGGGGTCTCGGCCACGCGGTCCCTCGCCGCGGGGACGCCGGAGTGGGGCGCCGTCGCCGGGCACCTGGCCTTCCTCCTGCTGGTGGTGGGCGCGTCCGGCTGGTGGGCGTGGCGGGCGTTCCGCCGGAGGCTGGTCGTGTGACCGCGCCGCGGACGCGCACGGCACGTGGCTCGCCCGGTGCCGCGTCGGCCGCCGCGCGCCTGGTCGCCCGCGCGGTGCCCGTCCCCGCCGGCGCCGGGATGGCGCGGGTCCTCGTCGAGCGCAACGTCATCGCGTTCCGGCGCGCCTGGCTCCTGCTGGTCTCCGGCTTCGCCGAGCCCGTGTTCTACCTGTTCTCCCTGGGCATCGGGGTCGGCGCCCTCGTCCGCACCGTGACGACCGACTCGGGCGCCGTGGTTCCCTACGCCACCTTCGTGGCGCCCGCGCTGCTGGCCTCCTCGGCCATGAACGGCGCGGTCATGTCCACGTTCAACGTCTTCTTCAAGCTCAAGTACGCGCACCTGTACGACTCCGTGCTCGCCACGCCGCTGGGGCCGCGGGACGTGGCGGTGGGGGAGGTCGCCTGGTCGCTGAGCCGGGGCACGATCTACTCCGCCGCCTTCCTCCTGGTCGCGGCGGCGGCCGGGATGGTGGGGTCGTGGTGGGCGGTCCTGGCCCTGCCCGCCGCCGTCCTCATCGGCTTCGCGTTCTCCGCGGTGGGCATGTTCGCGATGACCTACATGCGCTCGTGGGTGGACCTGGACCTCGTCACCCTCGCCATCCAGCCGCTGTTCCTCTTCTCCGCCACCTTCTTCCCCCTCGCGGCCTACCCCGTCTCCCTCCAGGTCCTCGTCCAGGTCACGCCGCTGTACCACGGGGTGGCGCTCGAGCGGGCGCTCATGCTCGGCGACGTCGGCCCGGCCCTGCTCGTGCACGTCGCCTATCTCGCGCTGCTCGGGCTCGCCGGCGTCGTGGGGGCGGCGCGCCGGATCGAGCGGCTGCTCCTGTCCTGAGGTCCCGGCGACGGGCCGCCGCGGGCCACGGCGGCTACGTTGTCCCCGTGCCCACCACGAACGAGCTGCGCCCGCTGCCCGACTCGGTGATCGTCGTCCTGTACGGCGCCACCGGTGACCTCGCCGGCCGGATGGTCCTGCCCGCCCTGGCCGAGGTCCACGAGCGGGACCTGACGCCCGCCAACTGGCGGCTCGTGGGCTGCGCGCGCGACGACCTCGACGACGAGGGCTTCCGGCGCCGGTTCGAGGAGTCGGTGAGCCGGAGCAGAGGCTCGCTGCCGGATGACTGGTCCACGGTCCGTGAGCGGGCGCGCTACGCCAAAGGCTTCAGCGAGGACGACCCCGGCACGCTGCCCCAGCTGCTGCAGGAGCTGCGCGGCGAGCTGGCGGGCTCGGGGAGCGAGCCGCTGGTCCTCCACTTCCTCGCGGTGCCCCCCGCCGCATTCGGCCCCATCACGCGTGGCCTCGGTGCCCACGGCCTCGCCGAGGGGGCGCGCGTCGTCTACGAGAAGCCCTACGGCACCTCGCTGCAGTCGTTCGAGGAGCTCGACGCGCTCGTCAAGGAGGTCCTGGACGAGGAGCAGGTCTTCCGCATCGACCACTTCCTGGGCAAGGAGGCCGTGCAGTCGATCTATGCCATCCGCTTCGCGAACCAGCTCTTCGGCTCCGAGTGGAGCAAGGAGAGCGTCGAGCAGGTCCAGATCGACGTGCCCGAGGACCTCGACGTCGCCAACCGTGCCGCGTTCTACGAGGCCACGGGCGCGGCGCTCGACATGCTCGTGACGCACCTGTTCCAGGTGGCCGGCCAGGTGGCCATGGACCCCCCGGCGGACCTGCGCGACCCCGACAGCGTGCTGGACGCGCGGGAGGAGGTCCTGAAGTCCTTCCGCCCGCTAGACCCCGCGCGCGACGTCGTCCTCGGCCAGTTCGACGGGTACACCTCGATCGACGGCGTCCCGGCGAACTCGGTGCAGGACACGTTCGTCGCGGCGCGGCTGTGGGTCGACACCGACCGGTGGCGCGGGGTGCCGTTCCTCCTGCGCACCGGCAAGCGCATGGCCCGCAAGGACCAGCGCATCACACTGGTGCTGCGCCCCCCGGAGGGGCCGTTGATGGACGAGCTCCACGAGCCGAACACCATCGAGATCGGCTTCGCCGGGGACGGAGAGGTCATCCTCGGCATCACCGTCAAGACGCCGGGCCCCGACCTCACGTTCTCCTCGGGCCGGGCGCGGCTCGACCTCGACGACGTCCCGGGCGGCGAGCCGCTCTCGGCGTACGCGTCGCTCATCCAGGACGCCCTGGTCGGGGACAGGTCCCTCTTCACCACCGCGGAGGGCCTGCGCGCCGCGTTCACGGCGTTCGCCCCGCTGCAGGGCCCGGACCGCCCCACGCCCGTGCCGTACGCGCCGGGCTCGTGGGGGCCGCAGGAGGCGCGCCGGCTGGCGGAGCCGCGCCGGTGGATGCTGGGCGAGTAGCGCCCGCGACCGCCACCGCGAACTGCCCTCTCCGGACCGCGATCGGGGGGTAGCGTGGCGGTCGCACCTGGCTCAACGGCGAGCCAGGGGCGTTCCCCCTCCACCGCGCCATCGCCCTCGACCGCGCCATCGCCCTCGACTGGGTCGCCTCGCCCGGGACCGGCCGCGTGGTCGGGGCGCGAAGGACCGAGATCGGCGCATCATGGGAGCGAGGCTCCGCGCCGAGCGCGGGCGCCCGCCGGCCGTGCCCGGGCGGCGAACGCCCGCGAGCCGCCCGTTCATCGAGGAGAGCACATGAGCACCCGGTACGCCCCGCAGGACGACGCGTCCGACGTCGCACGCCGTCGCCCGGGCCCCGCCACGTCCCCGTCCGGAGCCGGGACCCCGGCCGGTCCGGGCGTCGCGGAGGTGCCGGCCGACGTCGTCGAGGTGCCGGCAGACGTCGCCGCGCTGGTCGAGGACGCGGTGGCCCTGGCCGGGGAGTGGCTGGAGCAGACCGAGCGGGGGCAGACCGCTGCGGAGCGGGCCTCCGCCGGGCAGCTCGCCGCGCTGGTGGGCGACGCCGAGGGGCTGGACCTCGCGGTGCGCTTCGTCGACCGCGTCGCCCGTCCCGAGGACGCGCGGGTGGCGGCCAAGGAGCTGGCGACGATCTCCGCCGCCGCGGCCGGCGGGTTCCTGCGGAGGACCGACCAGGCGCTGCTGGCCGCCGGCGCGAGGGCGGCGCGCCTGGCGCCGGGCGTCGTCGTGCCGCTGGCGCGCAAGCGGCTGCGCCAGCTCGTCGGGCACCTCGTGGTCGACGCCCGCGACCCCGCGCTGGCCGAGCACCTCGCGGCGGCGAGGGCGGACGGGTTCCGCCTCAACATCAACCTCCTGGGCGAGGCCGTCCTGGGGGAGGCCGAGGCGGCGGCCCGCGCCGCCCGCACCCGCGCCCTGCTGGGCCGCAGCGACGTCGACTACGTCTCCATCAAGGTCTCCTCCCTGGTCTCGCAGATCTCCACCTGGGACACGGAGGGCACCGTCGCCCACGTCCTTCAGCGGCTCCGGCCCCTCTACCGCGCCGCCGCGGCGCGCAGCCCGCACGCCTTCGTCAACCTCGACATGGAGGAGTACCGCGACCTCGACCTGACCATCGAGGTCTTCACCGCGCTGCTGTCGGAACCCGAGTTCGCCGGCCTGGAGGCCGGCGTCGTGCTGCAGGCCTACCTGCCGGACTCGCTGGCCGCGCTCGAGCGCCTCGTCGCGTTCGCCGAGCGGCGCGTGGCCGCCGGCGGCGCTCCCATCAAGGTCCGGCTCGTCAAGGGCGCGAACCTGTCCATGGAGATCGTCGAGGCCGAGCTGCACGGCTGGGCCCAGGCGCCGTACGCGACCAAGGCCGACGTGGACGCGAACTACCTGCGCCTGGTCGAGCGGGCGCTGCGCCCCGACCTGGCCGGCGTGCTGCGCCTGGGCGTGGCCTCGCACAACCTCTACGACGTCGCCCTGGCGCACCTGCTCGCCGAGCGCCGCGGCGTCGGCCCGTCCCTCGACGTCGAGATGCTCCAGGGCATGGCCCCCGCGCAGGCCCGCGCCGTCAGGGACGCCGTCGGCGCCGTCCTGCTCTACACGCCCGTCGTGGCGCCCGAGGACTTCGACGTCGCCGTCTCCTACCTGGTCCGTCGGCTGGAGGAGAACGCCCAGCCGCAGAACTTCCTCCACGCGCTCTTCGCGGGCGACGGCGCCGCCATGGGCGAGCAGGAGGCCCGGTTCCGCGCGTCGGTCGCGGCCATGGCGGCCACCGCGCACCGCCCGCGACGGACGCCGGAGCGGCCGCCCTCCGGCCCGGCCTTCGCAAACACCACAGACTCCGACCCGGCCCTGCCCGCCATGCGGGTCTGGGCCGCGGACCGCGTCGCGGCCACCCCGGCGCCGCTGACGTCCCGGACGCTCGCCTCCGCCGCCGACGTCGACGCCGTCGTGGGCGCCGCCCGGGCCGCGCAGCCCGCCTGGGCCGCCCGGCCCGGCCGCGAGCGCGCCGCCGTCCTGCGCCGCACGGCCGACGAGCTCGAGGCCCGCCGCGGCGAGCTCGTCACGGCCATGGCCGCGGAGGGCGGCAAGACGGTCGCCGAGGCGGACCCGGAGGTCTCCGAGGCCGTCGACTTCGCCCGCTACTACGCGGGTCGCGCCGAGGAGCTCGAGCCGGGCGCCGGCCTCGCCGTCGACGGCGCGCGCTTCACGCCCGACCGCGTCACCCTGGTGACCCCGCCGTGGAACTTCCCCGTGGCGATCCCCACCGGCTCCGTCCTCGCCGCGCTGGCCGCGGGCTCCGCGGTCCTCATCAAGCCGGCCCACCCCGTGCCGGGCTGCACCGAGGTCGCCATGTCCGCCCTGCACGCGGCGCTCGCCGGCGCGCCGGCCGGGCTGCTCCAGGTCGTGCGGTCCGGAGAGGGCGACGTCGGCCGCGCCCTGGTCGCCCACCCGGACGTCGACACGGTCCTGCTCACCGGCTCCATCGAGACCGCCCGGATGTTCGCGTCCTGGCGGGCGGACCACCCGGGCGGCCCGCGCGTGCTCGCCGAGACCTCCGGGAAGAACTCCCTGGTCATCACGCCCGCCGCCGACTACGACCTCGCCGTCGCGGACCTGGTCAAGAGCGCCTTCGGCCACGCGGGCCAGAAGTGCTCCGCCGCGTCCCTCGTCATCCTCGTCGGCTCCGCCGGCCGCTCCGCCCGGCTGCGCCGCCAGCTCGTCGACGCCGTCTCCTCCCTCCGGGTCGGCTGGCCCGCCGACCTGGGGACGACCATGGGCCCCGTCATCGAGCCGCCCACCGGCAAGCTGCTGCGGGCCCTGACGACCCTGGAGCCGGGGGAGTCCTGGCTCGTGGAGCCCCGCCAGCTCGACGACACCGGCCGGCTGTGGTCGCCGGGGCTGAAGGACGGCGTCGCGCCGGGCTCGTTCTTCCACCTCACCGAGTGCTTCGGGCCCGTCCTCGGCATCATGCACGCCCGGACCCTCGGCGAGGCCGTGGAGCTCCAGAACGCCCCCGCGTTCGGGCTAACCGGCGGCCTGCACTCCCTCGACGCCGACGAGATCGACACCTGGCTCGACACCGTCGACGTCGGCAACGCCTACGTCAACCGCCACATCACCGGCGCGATCGTGCAGCGCCAGCCGTTCGGCGGCTGGAAGGACTCCGTGGTGGGGCCCGGCGCCAAGGCCGGCGGCCCGAACTACGTCGCCCAGCTGGGCCGGTGGTCCGCCGACGGCGTCCCGCGCGGGCAGGCCGAGCCGATCCCCGCGGTGCGCCACGCCCTCGCCGACCTGACCGGCCTGGTCACCTCGCAGGCCGACCGGTCGTGGCTGCGCGCGGCCGTCGCCTCCGACGCCGCCGCGTGGACGGCGGAGCTCGGCCGGGAGGTCGACGCCACCGGCCTGCGCGCCGAGGAGAACACCTTCCGCTACCGGCCCCTGCCCGAGCTGACCGTGCGGGCCGGCGCGGGGGCGTCCGCCGTCGAGCTGGTGCGCGTGCTGCTGGCCGCCGAGCTCGCCGGCACCCCCGCGCGCGTCAGCCTGGACCCGGACCTCTCGGCGGAGCTCAAGGCGCTCGACGCCACCGGGGAGCCGGCACGCGCCGGGCTCCGGCGCCTGACGTCCGTGGTGGACGCCGTCGAGGGCGCCGACCAGCTCGTCGCCCGGGTGCGCGCGGGCGACGTCACGGGCCGCCTGCGCGTCATCGGCGACGAGGCCCGGGTGCTGCCCGGCGCGCTCGCGGACGCGGGCGTCACCGTCCTCGCGCAGCCGGTGCTGGCCACGGGACGGCGCGAGCTCCTCACGGTGCTGCGCGAGCAGGCCCTCTCCCGCACGCGGCACCGCTTCGGCCACCTGCCGCCCGGGCACCGCTGAGGCCGGCGCCCCCCGGCGAGCCCACCGCCCCGGGGAGCGTGCCGCCGGAGAGCGTGCCGCCCGGAGAGCGCGCCGGGGCGCCGCCCTGTGCCGCGCTCAGCGGGCGGCGAGGAACTCCAGGCCGATGCGGCGCTCGACGTCCACGACGTCGCCGACCGTCCTGGCCGCCGCCTCCTCGATCGGCTTGCCGAACAGCGGGATCGACGCCGTCACCTCGCCGTCGTACGTCTCGCGGCAGCCCTCCGCCGTCGGCGTCAGGCGCTGGGTGCCGGTGACCCGGACCGGCACGCCCTGGATGTCCAGCGCCAGGGTCGAGCCGCGGGAGCCGTCGGCCGCCGGGCCCTCCCACGCCTCCACCAGGCGCACGTCGAGGGACTCGCCGACGAGGGAGCGGAACCGGGCCGGGATCGAGGTGGTGGGCATCTTGATGCGCGAGGTCACCGTGAAGGCGCCGCCGTCGCGGTGGATCTCCTCCGCGTGCTCCAGCGCGCCCGTCGCCGCCATCTTCCGCGCGACGAACTCCTCGTCGGCCAGCATCGCGGCCACCGTCAGGGGATCGGCGGGATAGTCGATCGTGGCGGAGAAGTGCACGGGTGCCCCCGGGGTCTGGTCGGCTGCCCTCACGGGCCGGAACAGCCCCAGCGTAGTGTCCGGGGGCGTCGCCGCCCGGGCCGGACGCCCGCGGCCGCGGGCGTCCGGTCTGTGCACCCGCCGCTCTCCCCTAGTGTGGAGCCGTGCCCACCCTTGCCAACATGATCACGGAAGCCGGCGATCTCGGTGCCTCGCACGCGGAGTGGCTCCACCAGCTGGTGGGCGACTGGCAGGTGGTGGCCGACCTCGCGTTCGCGGACCTCGTGCTGTGGCTGCCCGCGGCGGACGGCACCTTCGTCGTCGCCGCGCACTGCCGGCCCTCCACCGCCGCCACCGTGTACTACGACGACGTCGTGGGGCAGCACGCCCCGGAGGCGCGGCGCCAGCTCATGGCGCAGACCATGCTCGACATGGGCATCCACACCCGCTCGGAGCAGCAGAAGAGCTCCCACGGCATGCGTGAGGTCATCGTCCCCGTGGTGCACGAGGGCCGCGCCATCGCGGTAATGACGCGCGAGTCCAGCCTCCCGGCCACCCGGGTGCCCTCGCGCCTGGAGATCTCCTACTCCGAGACCGCCGACGTGCTGTGCGCGATGATCGCGCGCGGGGAGTTCCCACAGTCGGGCGCCCCGGGCGCCTCGCGCCGCGGCGCGCCCCGCGTGGGCGACGGGTTCGTGCGCCTGGACGCCGAGGGCCGGGTGGTCTACGCCAGCCCCAACGCGGTCAGCAACTTCCACCGGCTCGGGGTCATCGGCGAGCTCAAGGGCACGGTCCTCGCCGAGGTGGTCACCGCCCTCATCGAGGAGCACTCCACGGTGGAGGAGACCCTCGCCGTGGTCATCATGGGGCGGGCCGCGTGGCGCACCGAGGTGGAGTCCCACGGCGTGACGCTGAGCCTGCGCGCGGTGCCCCTGACCGACCACGGTGAGCGGCGCGGGGCCCTGCTGCTGTGCCGGGACGTCTCCGAGGTGCGCCGCCGCGAGCGTGAGCTCATCACCAAGGACGCCACCATCCGGGAGATCCACCACCGGGTGAAGAACAACCTGCAGACCGTCTCCGCGCTGCTGCGCCTCCAGGCGCGCCGGACGGACAACCTGGAGACCAAGGACGCCCTCGCGGAGGCGGTGCGGCGGGTCTCGACCATCGCCCTCGTGCACGAGACGCTCTCGCAGAACATCGACGAGGTCGTCAACTTCGACGAGGTCTTCGGCCGGCTGCTCCGCCTCGCGGCCGACGTGGCGTCCCCGGACTCCTCGGTGCGCACCGTCGTGGAGGGCAGCTTCGGGCTGGTCGGCGCGGAGGCGGCGACGTCGCTCGCCGTCGTGCTCACGGAGCTGGTGACCAACGCCGTCGAGCACGGTCTCCGCGGACGGTCCGGCACGGTGACCGTGCGCGCCGAGCGGGACGAGACGGACCTGGAGGTGCGGGTCCTCGACGACGGCATCGGCATCGAGGACGGGAAGGTGCTCTCCGGTCTCGGCACCCAGATCGTCAAGACGCTGGTGACCGGCGAGCTCGGCGGGACCATCGAGTGGACCACCCGGCCCGAGGGGGGCACCGAGGTGATCCTGCAGACCCGCAGCCGCGAGCACCGCGGGTAGCGCGCGGTGGGCCCACGGCGGCGCGTCGCCCCCGGAGACACGACGACGCCGCCGGTCGCCCGGCGGCGTCAGTGGCGCGTGCTGCGGAGCGGGCGCTCAGCCGGCGCGGCGGGCGCGGGCCGTGCGGCGCTTGAGCGCGCGGCGCTCGTCCTCGCTGAGACCGCCCCAGACGCCGGAGTCCTGCCCGGTCTCGAGCGCCCACTTGAGGCAGGTGTCCATCACAGGGCAGCGCTGGCACACGGCCTTCGCCTCCTCGATCTGCACGAGCGCGGGGCCCGTGTTGCCGATCGGGAAGAACAGCTCCGGGTCCTCCGTGAGGCAGGCGGCGCGATGACGCCAATCCATAGGTGCTCCTTCAGGCATGCGTCGGACCCCGTGAATTCGTGGGGAGCAGCGGGTCCGACGAGCGGGTTTCTTGCTGCTGCGAACAAGGTTGACACGCCGCGCGGACGACGACAAGAGGTTTCGGACAAGTGAGCAGCACGTAAACCCGGTGGGCTTTCTCACAGCCGGAGTCCCTTGCGTTTCACCCCGTTAAGGACGTTCCTCGTCCGGCTTGTCGGCGGCCCGCGGACTAGGCTCGGGACGTGACCAGACCTTCCGGCGGGAGCGCCCCGGGGCCGCGCGTCCCGGCTCCCCTCATGGTGGCCTGCCTCGTGGTGCTCCTGGAGGCGGCGGCCCTCCTCGGCATGGCCGTGGCGTTCGGCGTGGACGTCGTGCGCGGCCGGGCGATCGACGTCGGCTCGACGGTGGCCATGGCGGTGTTCTTCGCCGGCGTCGCCCTGCTCCTCGGCGGGGCCGCGCGCGCCCTGTGGCGGGGCAGGCGGTGGGGCCGCGGGCCCGTCCTGACGTGGCAGCTGCTGCAGGCCCTGAGTGCGCTCGCCCTCGCCCCGGCCACCCCGGCCGCCCTCGTCGTGGCGATGGTGGCGGCGGCCGCCGTGGTCATCGCGGGCGTGCTCTGGCCCTCGTCCCGCGAGCACGCCGACCAGCGGGGGACGCCGTCGGCGCTCGCCTGAGCGGCCCCCTCAAGGACGGGCCACCTGCACCGGCACCGGCCGCCCGCGGGTGACCAGCACCGCCAGCCCCGGGTGCGCGGGGCGGCTGCGGTCGACGGCGTGGGTCAGGTCCACCTCGCCCAGGTGCGCCGCCGCGGGGTCGGTGGGCCGCAGCACGAGCAGGGACGCCGAGCTGCGCCACTCGAGCAGCGGACCGCGGTAGGCCGCGACGATCGCCTCCGTGCGCGCCGCGGCGACGACGGCGACGTCCCGGCGCCCGTCCAGCAGCCCCTCCAGCTCCGCCAGCGGCCCCGGGGGCCAGCGGTCGAGGTCGTCGAGCAGCACGACGGCGGTGCCGGGGGCGACGGCGACGCGCGGTCCCGGCGCGAGGTCCTGGGCCGGGCGCCCCGCGGCCAGCAGCTGCGCGCGGACCGTGGCGAGCGCGGTCGTGCGCCCGCTGCCGGACGGCCCGGCGACGAGCAGCCGGTCGCCGGGTCCGCAGGCGGCGAGCACCGGCGCCCCGTCGTCGCCGCCCAGACCCAGCGCCACGTCGTGGCCCGCGCCGCGGCGGCCCAGCTCGTGCACGCGGACGACGGCGGGCAGGCGCGCGAGCCGCGGCGCCGCGGTGCGCGCGCCGGGCAGGTCGAGGGCCGCGGTGCGGGCCACCTGGACCACGGTGGCCGCGCCCGGCTCGAGCAGCACCCCGCGCCCCGCCGCCCCCGGCGCGTCCCTCAGCCCGCGCGGGACGCCGGCGAGCAGCGCCTCGGTCTCGTCCCGGGGGGCGAGGACCAGGCGGGTGCGGATGCCCTCGACCCAGCGCGCGGTCCCCAGGGAGGGCGGCCCGGACAGCGCCAGGGCGACGCCCGTCCGCCGGGCCTCGCGGACGAGGCGGGCGAGCAGCGCAGCGCCGTGGCCGGGCGCGACGAGGTCCAGCTGCTCGCACACGGCCTCCGCGTCGTCGACCACCAGCACCTGCCGGGCGAGCTCGGCGCCGGGCCGGGCGGGTCCGCGGCACAGCAGGTCGATCAGGCGCGCGGCGCGGCGCGGGTCGTCGGCGCCGACCACGGTGCCCAGCGCCGGGCCGCGCAGGTCCGCGAACCGCGCCGGGTCCGCCGCCAGGACGTGCACGGCCACGGACGCGGCCAGCGCCGAGGCCACCAGCGTCCGCAGGGCCTCGCTCCGGCCGGTGCCCGGACCGCCCGTGACCAGGAGCGTGGGCGTCGCCCAGGACCACACCCCGAGGCGCTGCTCGGCGGGCAGGTCCGAGCGGGCGAGGGGGAGGGCAGGGCCCGCGGGCGGGTGCGCGCCGACGAGGTCGGGCAGCCAGACCTCGGTCGGGAGCTCCGGCGCCCACGGCCGGGGCGACTGGCCGCCGCCCGCGCGTGCCCAGGCCCGCGTGGCGGCCTCGAGGACCGCGGCCACCACCTCGTCGCCCGGGCCGCTCCAGGGCCCCTGCAGCTCACGCACCCGGTCCGTGCGCAGCAGCGCACGGCCGGGCAGGGCGGGCAGCCGGGCGGCGTCCGGGACGCCGACGACGTCCAGGGAGTCGGCCGGCTCCAGGACCCGCAGGCACAGGCGCACCGTGAGGTTGGCGCGCACGTCGGGCCCGACGGCCCCGCCTGGGCGCTGGGTGGCCAGGACGAGGTGGAGGCCCAGCGAGCGTCCCTGGGCGGCGAGCCGCACGAGGGCGTGCATGACCTCGGGGTGCTCCTCCGTCAGGGCTCGGAACTCGTCGACGACCACGAGCAGGCGCGGGGGCCGGGGCCCGGGCAGGTACGCGTCGAGGTCGCGGGCGCCCGCGGCGGCCAGCAGGCGCTCCCGGCGCCGGACCTCCGCCCGCAGGCTCGCCAGCGCGCGGGCCGTGGCGGCCGGCTCCAGGTCGGTCAGGACGCCCGCGGTGTGTGGCAGGCCGGCCAGGGATGCGAACGTCGCGCCGCCCTTGTAGTCGACGAGCACCAGCTGGAGCGCGGCGGGGGAGTAGCGCACGGCGAGCCCCAGCAGCCAGCACAGAGCCAGCTCCGACTTGCCGGAGCCGGTGGTCCCCGCCACGAGCGCGTGGGGGCCGGCCGCCGCGAGGTCCAGCTCGACCACGCCGCCCGCGTCGACGCCCAGCGGTGCCGCGAGACCGGCCGGCGCCCGCGCCCACCTGTGCTCCAGGGCGCCCAGCGGGCCCAACAGCGGCCCGAGGGGGACGTGCGCGGGCACGGCCGGCGCCGCGGGTCCCCGCGCCGCTGCCTGGTCCGCGAGCATCCGCGCCAGCGTCGCCGCCCAGGGGACCGGCACGACGGTGCCGTGCAGGGCCGCGACGTGGACCACCCGGGTGCACCAGGTGGGGACCTGCTCGATGCGGGTCGCGAGGACGACACCGACCGCGCTGGCCCGGGCCCCGAGCGGGCGGGCGTCATCCGGCCGCACGGCCCCGCCGGGTCCCGGGGCCTCCTGGACGGTGAGGCGCCACGGCCCGCGCGGCGCGCCGCCCCCGGTGACGCCGTGCCGGCCGTCGTCCGGGTCGTCGTGCCGGCCGCGGTCCCTGCCGCCGTCGGGGTCGTCGCGCGGGTCGCCGTCCGGGTCGCGGTGCGGCAGCGCCGCGGCCCACCGCCACGTCGGCGGGAGCGCCAGCGCGAGGTCCCGCGGGGCGTGCCACGCCGCGAGCTGGCACACGAGCCATCGGGCGCTCGCGGCCACGTCGTCCGGGGCGCCGAGCAGCGCGACCTGGTCGCCGTCACGCAGCTCCACCGTGCGCGGACCCCGGGACCGCCGCCCCGTAGGCGGCCCCCGGAAGCGCGCGGCGCGCGGCCGGCGGCCCGGGTGCGACTCGAGGAGGGCGACCCGCAGGGCGTCCCCGATCCCGGCGGGGGCGGGCCGCGCCGACGCCAGGAGCAGCAGCGCGGCCGGGTCCGGCAGCTCCGCCTCCGGGGCCGCCTCCTCGGCCCGGCCCCTGCGCGCCTGGCCGACCGTGACCGCCACCACGGCCAGCGGCACGGCCAGGGCGGCCCACCGCCAGCCCCCGGCGGAGGAGGAGAGCAGGAGCGGCACGCTCGCCAGGCACATCAGCAGGGGCACCGCCAGGCGCAGCACGTCGGGGCGCTGCCCGCCGATTGGGGCGGGGACCCATGGCGCCGGCGGCGCCAGCCGGGCCGGCCGCTCCCGGACCTCGAGGACGGTGCCCCCGAGCGCGACACGAGCACCGGCGCCCACCTCCCGCCAGCGGCGCGTCAGCCGACGCGCCCGCCCGACGCGCGCGCCGAGGAGGCGCGTGCCGTTGACGGAGCCGAGGTCGCGCACCTGTGCGCGGCCGTGGCGGCTCCGCGCGGCGAGGTGGGCGCGGGACACGAGCGGGTCGGTCAGCGGCAGGCCGGGCCCGCCCCGGCCGACGACGGCCGCCTCGGCGCCCAGGCCCAGGCACCACCCGGTGTCGGGCCCCGCGACGACCGCCAGGTGCCACGGCGCGCGCAGGGCGGCCCCGGGGTCCGGGGGGCGGCGGCTGTCCTCGGCGGGCACGTCCCGATCGTGTCCGGTCAGGCGCCCCCGCGCCGGGAGCCTGTGGACGCGGCGATGTCCGGGGGCGGGCGCCCACGGCGACGTGCCGGGCACGGGCGGCGCCGGCCGGGCGGGCCGTGGTGCCGGGGCGGCCCTCCGCCGCCCCGGCACCACGCGGCCCTACTCCGCCGCGAGCGCCGCCACCGGCGGGGTCCGCAGGGCGGAGCGGGCGGGCAGCACGGACGCGAGCAGCCCCGCGGCCACCGCGACCGCGGCGATGACACCCAGGTAGGCCCACGGCACCGCGAGCACCACGGCGCCGGTGCCCCCGAGCACGACCGTCGTGCCCGCCCAGCCGTACACCAGCCCCAGCGCCGCGCCGAGCGCTGCGCCGACCAGCGCGATGAGCACGCCCTCGCCGGCCAGCATCCCGCGCAGCTGCCCCCGGGTCAGACCCGTCGCGCGCAGCAGCGCGTGCTCCCGGCGCCGCTCGATCACCGACAGGGACAGCGTGTTCGCCACCCCGATCAGGGCGATGACCACCGCCACACCGAGCAGCCCGACCACGACCCCCAGCAGCGTGTCGATGATCTCCTCGTACTGCTCCCGTTCCGCGACGGCACCGACGACCTGCGGCACGGCGTCGGCCCCCGTCGTCGCCGCGGCGACCGCGTCCTGGACCGCGCGCACGGTCGCCCCGGCGTCCTCGGCATCGACCCGCGCCCACACGGAGGTGACCGGCGCGCGCCCCGGGGCGAGGGCGCCCGGGGTCGCGACGGCGAGCCAGCCGCCACCCGGCACGACGCGCGCGACCACGCCGTGCCCGGCGGCCGTGCCGGCGTCGGCGTCGGCGCCCGGGGTCGCGGCGGCGGGCAGCACGGCCACCGGGTCGCCGTCGCCGACCGCCAGCGTCTCGGCGAGGTCCTCGCCGAGCAGGACGACGCCGTCGGCGAGCCCGGCGAAGGTCGCCTTGTCGCGGGCGAGGTCCGTGGCGTCCTGGGCGCCGAGCACGGTGAGGTCCGCCGTGGCCTCCGTCCCGCCGGCCGCGAACCGCGCGGGAAGGACGGGCACCTCCGCGGCGCGCTCGACGCCCGGAGTCTGCCGGACCGCGTCGACCTGCGCGGCGGAGAGCGGTGCCGCGCCGGCGCCGGTGTCGGGCGAGACGACGGCCAGGTCCACGGGGAACTGGGTGTCCAGGAAGGCGCCGAGGCTCGAGCGGGCCCCGGCCGCGCCGGTGGCCATCATCGTCACCAGGGTGACGCCGATGAGCAGCGCCGAGGCCGTGGCCGAGGTGCGGCGCGGGTTGCGCGTGGCATTGACAGCCGCGAGCCGGGCCGTGGACCTCGCCGCCGGCCGCGCGAGGGCGACGAGGGCGCTCCCGAGGAGCCGCACCGCGCCGGGGACGAGGAACACGGCGCCGACCATGACGCCGGCGAAGGACACCAGGCCGCCCAGGATGCCCACGGCCAGGGCCAGGCCCATGGTGGCGACCTCGTCCGTGCCCGGCAGCAGGTGGACGGTGGCCGCGCCGGCCAGCATCGCCGCGCCCGCCGCGGTCAGCAGGGCGGCGAGCCACCGGCGGCCGCGGCCGCCGCGCCGCGCCGCCGGGGCGTCCACGGGGCGCAGGGCGGCCAGCGGCC
>NZ_RXOZ01000010.1 GCF_003991205.1 Georgenia sp. SYP-B2076
GGCAGGCGCGGGCGCCGCGGGAGCGGGCGCCGCGGGAGCGGCGGAGCCCGCCGCCGGCGCGCCGCCGGTGGTGGCCGGGACGGGGGCGGCCTGGGCCGCGGCCAGCACCGCGGCGTGCGCCACCGTCTCCTGACGGGCCTGGCGCTCGGCGTCCAGGGAGTCCTGGCGTGCCCGCTCGAGCTCGACGGTCGTCTCGCGCTGCGCGGCCAGCTCGGTGATGAGCTCGTCGCGTCGCTCGGCGGAGAGGGTGACCTGCGTCTGGACGGCGGAGGCGCTGCTCTCGGCCGTCTCGGCCGCCTCGGCGAGCGCGGCCGTGGCGGTGGCCTGCGCGGCGAGCGCGTCGTCGGCGCGGCGCTGGAGCGTCGTTGCGACCTGCTCCATGGCCTCGAAGCGCTGCACCTGGCTGTCCGTACGGGTGCCGAGCCGGTTGAGGGTGCCCGAGCGCGCCATCGCGTCGCCGAAGCTGGTGGCCGAGAGGAAGGGGGTAACCTGCCCCAGCCCGGTGGAGCCGTCGCGGTACAGGGCGGCGGCGATCTGGCCGAGCTCGCGCCGGGAGGTCTCCAGCTCCGCGGCGGCGGCGTCCGCCTCCGCCTGGGTCTGGGCGGCGGCGGCCGCGGCGGCGTCCAGGTCCTCCTGCGAGCGGAGGTACTCCTCGTTGGCGACCTGGGCGCGCACGGTGGCCTCGTCGGCCCGCGCGCCGACCTGGGCGAGCTCGACCTCGAGGGAGGCGATCTGGCTGGACGTCGATGCCTCGGCCGTGCGGGAGGACTCGACCTGCTCCTCGGTGGGCGCGGCGGCCGCCGTCGTGGCGACCAGCGTGCCGCCGAGCGTGAGGGCCGCGAGCGACGCGAGCGCGCGCCTGCCGCGCCGGGGGGAGTCCGTCACCGTTCCTCCGTGTCTGCGAGAGCCACGCGCGTCAGGCGCGGCGTGTCAGGTTGACGCCGCGGGAGCGGCCCGCGCCGACCGTATCGGAACGATGACTAAAAGAAAACACCTGCCTCTTTGGTCACTCCAGTCACACCAGTAACATCGCCGCCGGCCCAGCGTCGGTCTCGGAAAGTGAGACACCTCTCGCGGCGCGCGAGACGGGCCCCTAGAGTCGCCGTCATGCTCTCCCGTCGAATGTGCCGCTGACGCGCACGTTCGGCATGCCCTGACGCCGGCCGCGAGGCCCGCACGCCGGTCGACCTCTCTCGGCCAGGGACGCCACACCCGACGTGCACGTCACTGCCAGCCCCCCGCGGGCTGACGGGATCGGCGCAGCCGCGACTCGTTGGCCCGCTCCACCTCATCAGGAGCCACGATCATGAGCAACGAGACCCCCGACGCGCAGCAGGCCTGGTCCTTCGAGACCCAGCAGATCCACGCCGGCCAGACTCCAGACTCGGCGACCGGCGCGCGGGCGCTGCCGATCTACCAGACCACGTCCTACGTCTTCGCGGATGCCGCCCAGGCCGCCGGGCGCTTCGCCCTCGCCGAGCCCGGGCCGATCTACACCCGCATCAACAACCCCACCCAGGAGGCCGTCGAGACGCGCATCTCGGTGCTCGAGGGCGGCGTGGGCGGCCTGCTCGTCGCGTCCGGGCAGGCGGCGGAGACCCTGACGATCCTCAACATCGCCGAGGCGGGCGACCACGTCGTCGCCAGCCCCAGCCTGTACGGCGGCACGTACAACCTCCTCCAGCACACGCTGGCCAAGTACGGCATCACCACCACGTTCGTGGAGGACCCGGACGACCCCGAGTCCTGGCGCGCCGCGTCCCGCGAGAACACCAAGCTGTTCTTCGGCGAGTCCATCTCCAACCCCAAGTCGGACGTGCTGGACATCGCCGCCGTCGCCGCCGTCGCCCACGAGGTCGGCGTGCCGCTCGTCGTGGACAACACCATCGCGACGCCGTACCTGATCCGCCCGCTCGAGCACGGCGCCGACATCGTGGTGCACTCGGCCACGAAGTACCTCGGCGGCCACGGCACCGCCGTGGGCGGCGTCATCGTCGACGGCGGCACGTTCGACTGGTCCGCCGACCCCGCCCGGTTCCCGAACTACAACACGCCGGACCCGAGCTACAACGGGCTGGTGTACAAGGACCTCGGCGCCCCGGCCTTCATCCTCAAGGCCCGCATCCAGCTGCTGCGCGACCTCGGGCCGGCGATCTCCCCGTTCAACGCCTTCCTCATCGGCCAGGGCCTGGAGACCCTGTCCCTGCGCATCGAGCGGCACGTGGCCAACGCGCAGCGCGTCGCCGAGTTCCTCGAGGGGCAGGAGCAGGTGACCCGGGTGGCGTACGCCGGGCTGCCGTCGTCGCCCTGGTACGACAAGGCGCAGCAGTACGCCCCCCAGGGGGCCGGCGCGGTCCTCGCCTTCGAGCTCGCCGGCGGGTACGCCGCCGGCCTGGCCTTCGTCGACGCCCTGAAGTTGCACTCCAACGTCGCCAACATCGGCGACGTGCGCTCGCTGGTGATCCACCCCGCCTCGACGACGCACTCCCAGCTCGGCCCGGCGGAGCTCGCGGCCGCCGGCGTCAACCCGGGCCTGGTGCGCCTGGCCGTGGGCATCGAGAACATCGAGGACATCCTGGCCGACATCCGGCTCGGCCTCGCCGCGGCGTCCGCCTTCACCGCCGCGCCGGCCGCGACGGGCGCCTGAGTTGACCGAAGAGCGCTGGGGGGACCACGCGGGGGCGCCGGCCACGCCGGCCGGCGCCCCCGCCGGGCACGCCGACGACCGCCGGCACGACGGCGACCGCCGGCACGACGGCGTCCGTCGCCACGTGCGGCGCGACGTCGACCGGGCGGCCATCACGGCCTCGGGTGCCTGGCGCGAGGGTGACGACCCCGGACCGCGCCTCTTCGCGGACCTCGGCGCCCTCCCGCTCGAGGCCGGGGGCCGCCTGCCCCACGTGCGCCTGGCGTACGAGACGTGGGGCGAGCTGAACGAGGCCGGCGACAACGCCGTCCTCATCCTCCATGCCCTCACCGGCGACTCCCACGTCACCGGCCACGGCCCCCCTGCCGGCGGCGCCGACGAAGGGTGGTGGGCACAGGTCGTGGGGCCCGGCCGCGCGATCGACACCGACAGGTACTTCGTCGTGGCGCCGAACGTGCTCGGCGGGTGCCAGGGCTCGACCGGGCCGTCCTCCCCCGCGCCGGACGGGACCCCCTGGGGCTCCCGGTTCCCGGTGCTGACGGTGCGGGACCAGGTGGCCGCGGAGATCGAGCTGGCCGACCGGCTCGGCATCGGCAGGTGGTCCCTCGTCGTGGGTGCCTCCATGGGCGGGCACCGCGTGCTGGAGTGGGCGGTCATGGCGCCCGAGCGGGTGGGGGCCATCGCCGTGATCGCCTCGACGGCGCAGACCAGCGCCGAGCAGATCGCCTGGGCGCACACCCAGCTCGCGGCCATCCGGCTGGACCCGGGCTGGCTCGGTGGCGACTACTACTCCGCCGCCCCCGGGCGCGGGCCCCACGTGGGCCTGGGCCTGGCGCGGCAGATCGCGCACACCACCTACCGGAGCCCGGCAGAGCTGGACGCCCGTTTCGGTCGGCTGCCACAGCATGCGGAGGAGCCGCTGGCCGGCGGGCGCTACGCCGTGCAGTCCTACCTCGACCACCACGCCGGGAAGCTGGCGGTGCGCTTCGACGCCAACAGCTATCTCACGCTCACGCAGACGATGATCACCCACGACCTCGGGCGCGACCGCGGCGGGGTCGAGGCCGCGCTGGCGCAGATCGAGGCGGAGGCTCTGGTGGTGGCGGTGGACTCGGACCGGCTCTTCTTCCCGGCGGAGTCCGAGCGCATCGCCGCCGCCGTGGCCCGCAGCGGCGAGGTGGCCTACGTGCGCTCCCTCAACGGGCACGACGGCTTCCTCATCGAGCACGACCAGGTCTCGGCGCTGCTCGGCCGGTTCCTGCGCAGCGTGGCACCGGTGGCGCGCACGAGCCGGTAGGCCGCGCGGCGTGGGAGCCCGCGCCGCCCACCCGGGGGCGGCGTGCCCGCCCGCCCCCGCGGGGCGTGTCGGTGGGGCGGTGCATGATGGGGCCATGGCCCGCAGGAGCTCCGACGTCGAGACCCCCGCCCCGCAGCACCGCCCGGACGAGACCGTCCCGGAGGACGCCGTCGTCTTCCCGCCCGCCCCGCCGGCCGACCGGTGGGCCGAGGACGTGCTCGGCGCCGGCTTCCAGGCCCGCACGCTCCCGCTGCTGGACGACGACGAGGGCGAGGTCGTCGCGACGCTCGTGCGCCACGTCCCTGCCGACGACGCCGGCGCCCTGCCCGGCACGCCGTCGTCGCCGACGTTCTCGGTGCTCTACCTGCACGGCTGGAACGACTACTTCCACCAGCGCGAGCTCGCCCGGGAGTGGTCCGCCCTCGGTGGCGCGTTCTACGCCCTGGACCTGCGCAAGTACGGCAGGTCCCTGCGGGCGCACCAGACCCGCGGGTACGTCGAGTCGCTCTCGACCTACGACGAAGACCTCCACGCCGCCCTGCGCGTGCTGCGCCAGGAGCAGGGACGCGGCACAGACCTCGTGCTCATGGGCCACTCCACCGGCGGACTGACCGCCGCGTTGTGGGCGCACCGCCACCCCGGCGCGCTGCGCGCGCTGGTGCTCAACTCCCCCTGGCTGGAGCTCCAGGGCTCGGCCATCCTGCGCGCCGTGTCCCAGCCGATCATCGGCCGGCTCGCCCGCCTGCAGCCCAAGGCGGTGATCCCGACGGCGGACCTCGGCTTCTACCAGCGGACGCTGCTCGGCTGGACCGAGGCGGACGGTCCCGTCCCGGACGGCGAGGAGGCCGACCCGTTCGTCACCGGGTGGAACCCCGAGCCGACGTGGCGGCTCTCGCCCGGCTCCGCCGTGCGGCCCGGCTGGCTCTCGGCCGTGCTGGCCGGTCACGCCCAGGTCGCCGCGGGCCTGCAGGTCAGCTGCCCGGTGCTGGTGATGACCTCGGGCCGCACGCTGCTCGGCCCGAGGTGGTCCGCGCAGATGCGCGAGGCGGACACCGTGCTCGACGTCGACCAGATCCGCCGCCGGGCGCTGCAGCTCGGGCCGCTGGTGACCGTCGCCCGCTTCGACGGCGCCATCCATGACGTCACGCTGTCCGGCCGGGAGGTCCGCGCCCGGGTCTACAGCGAGCTCCGCCGCTGGTCAGGCGCGTACGTGCAGCGGTAGCCCCGCTGGTGGGCGTGAGCCCACCGGCGAGCGTGAGCCCACCTGTGGGCGTGAGCCCACCGGCGAGCGTGAGCCCACCTGTGGGCGTGAGCGGTCAAGTCCTCGCAGCCGCCAGCGGGCGTGAGCGGTCGAGTCCTCGCAGCCGGCACGCCCCAGCTGCGAGTACTTGACCGCTCGACACCCTGCGGGTCAGCGCGCGTACGAGCGGCGCGCCGGGCCGCCAGCCGACGCGCGCGGCTCGGCCGGGCGGCCCGCCGCCGCCGTCAGCTCGCTGCGGGCGTCCGCCAGGCTCGGGCCGGCCTCGCCGAAACGCCACACGCGCCAGCCGTCGACGTCCACCCGGCCCGAGGCCGCGGTCGCCGCGGCGTCGGGGTCCTCGAACGTCGAGCCGTCGCCCAGCACCAGCGCGCCGGCGGCCGTGAGCGTCGCCTCGTGCCTGATCCCCCGCCGGAGCTGGGACCACAGCAGCGGCGTGTCGCCGCCGAGCGCCCGGGCGATCTGCGCCAGCCCGACGATGCGGAGCTCGTCCGAGGGCGCCGGCGCGGGCGCCTCCCCCGGGCGGGTGCCGTCCGCGTGTGCCGTCGCGTTCGGGGCGGGTGCCCCGCCGTCGGCCGGCGCCCCCTGGGTCGGGGCCGGCCGGGCCTCCGCCGACGTCACGACCACCGGGGCGTCCGCATGTGCGTGCGCCGGGGCATCCGCCGCGGCCTCGGGTGGCGCGACGGCGTCGCGGTGCCCCCGCCTCGCCACGCGTACACCCGCCGCGGGCTCGTCCGCCGCCGGCTCGTCCGCCGCGGGCTCGTCCACGTCGGGCGTGGGGGGAGGCGTGCTGTGCGCGTCGGGGTTCGTGGGCTGTGCGTCCTGCGCGCCCGAGGTCGCGGTCAGCGCCGCGTCCACGGTGCTGGCCGGCACGACCGTCATCACCTGCGTCACGGCGTCCGGGCCGCCGCCGAGCTCCGCGTGCTCGACCGTCCGGCCGGTCAGGACGGTGGCGAGCCGCAGCCGTTGCTGGGTGAGCTCGGTGACCTCGAGGAATCGGCGGCCGTTCGTCATCTGCCGCAGCGCCATCTCGTGGACCTCCACACCCGAGCCGACGAGCGCGTCGAGCGCGGGCCGGACCTCGTCGGCCACGGCGCTGGCCACCAGGATCAGCCGGGGGCCAGGCTCGGACCTGGGCGGCATGGACTCGCGGAAGATGTTCCAGTCGCGCCGGAAGGCCGCGACGCCCTGGGGGTAGAGGTCGCTCAGCTGGGTCCAGCCGAGCTCCGCGTTGCGCGCGGAGCGTGACAGCGCCGCGACGAGCGCCGCGGAGTCGAGCGTCTCGATCACCTCGACGGTGACGACCTGCCCGGAGGCGTCCATCGCCGTCAGGCGCGGCGCCGGCGCCGCGGCGTCCCGGTAGCTGCCGGGGCGACGCCCGTCACCGTGCCACGACACGGGGAAGAGGGGATGCTGCACCACCTCGAGGACCTGGTCCCGGACGGCCTGGAAGATCTCGGGCTCGACCTCGTCGGCGACGGGTCGACCAAACTGGGCCGGGACGAGGCGCCCCTCGTCGAACTCGAAGAACGGCATGCGACGTTAGACCTGACTGTCTCGCTCGGTTGCGGATGGGATCTGTCCCCATCATCTCATGGTGTGGCACGGTCCTGGCCGGGCCGCCACCTGGTGGCCGGGAGGGTTACCGCTGGCCGGCGAGGAGCTGGGCGAGATGGACGCCGTGGCGGCCGGCGAGCTGCTCAGCCTGGGTGCGGCAGGAGAACCCGTCGGCGAGGTAGACGGTCTGCGGCCCGGCCTCGCGCAGGGCCGGGAGCAGGGCGTTCTCGGCCACGGCGACGGAGGTGTCGTAGTGGCCGGCCTCCATGCCGAAGTTCCCGGCGAGACCGCAGCATCCGGCCAGCTGGGTGACCGTCGCCCCGGCCCGGGCGAGGAGCGCGGCGTCGGCGTCCCAGCCCATGACGGAGTGGTGGTGGCAGTGGGGCTGGGCGACGACCTCGACGCCCGCGAGGGACGGGGGCAGCCAGTCGGGGCCGGGTCCGAGCGGGGCGGGCGCGGTGAGGAGCTCGGCGAGGGTGTAGGTGTCGGCCGCGAGCATGGGCGCGCGGGGGTCGTCCGGCAGGAGGTCGACCATGTCGGAGCGCAGCACCGCCAGGCAGGACGGTTCGACGCCGACCACCGGGATGCCGTTCGCGGCGTAGGGCGCCAGGACGCCCAGCAGGTGCGTCAGCCGCTTCTTCGCGCCGTCGAGCTGGCCGGTGGAGATCCACGTCAGGCCGCAGCAGGCCTGCTCGTCGGGGACGATGACGGTGTACCCGGCGCCCTCGAGCACACGGGCGGCCGCCTTCGCGCCGGTGGTGTCCAGCGTCTCGGAGAACGTGTCCGCCCACAGCACGACGAACCGCGGCTCGCCGGCCCCGTCCGCGCCTCCCGGCCGGGCGGCGTCGTCCTTCGCCCACCAGGAGGAGAAGCGCTCCTCGGCGAAGGTCACCATCTGGCGGCGCGGGTCCATCCCACCGCCCCAGAGCACGGCCTTGGCCACCGGCCGCACGGACAGGACCGTGTTGGCCAGCTTCGCCAGGGCCGGGACCTTGGTGACGAGGGCCGACCAGCGGGGCAGCTGGCCCAGGAGGTAGTGGTTGCGCGGGCGGACCTTGCCGGCGTAGGCGCGGTGGAGCACCTCGGACTTGTACCGGGCCATGTCGGTGCCGGTGGGGCAGTCCGCGGAGCAGGCCTTGCAGCTCAGGCACAGGTCGAGCGAGTCCAGGACGGCCGGGGAGTTCCAGTCCGTGACGAGCGAGCCGTTGGTCAGCTCCTGGAGCACCCGGGCGCGGCCGCGGGTGACGTCCTTCTCGTCCTTCGTGGCCTGGTAGCTGGGGCACATGAAGCCCCCCGCGCCGGAGTTGTCCGCGCGGCACTTGCCGACGCCGGTGCACCGGTGCACGGCGGTGGTGAAGTCCCCGCCGTCCTCGGCGAACGCGAACCCCCGCCGCGCGGGGGTGGGCAGGGCGTGCGGGCGCCGGAGGTCGGCGTCGAGCGGGCGGGGGTCGACGACGATGCCGGGGTTGAGGTGGCCCGCGGGGTCGAACAGGGCCTTGACCTGCCCGAAGAGGTCGATGACCTCGGGCGCGTACATCCGCGCGAGCAGCTCCGAGCGGGCCCGCCCGTCGCCGTGCTCGCCGGAGAGGGACCCGCCGTAGGCCACCACCAGGTCCGCGCTGGCCTCGAGGAACTCCCGGGACGGCCCGACGCCGGCCGGTGTCTCCAGCGGCAGGTCGAGCCGCACGTGCACGCACCCGTCGCCGAAGTGCCCGTACAGCAGCCCGTCGACGCCCCGGTCGCTCATGAGGGCGGCGAAGTCACGCAGGTAGTCCCCGAGGCGCTCCGGCGGCACGGCGGCGTCCTCCCAGCCCGGCCAGGCCGGCGCACCGGCCGGGGTGCGGCCGCCCAGCCCGGCGCCGTCGGCGCGGATGCGCCACAGCGCGGCGGCCTGCTCCCCCGCCGGGACCACCCGGGCGGCGCTCGTGCCGCCGTCGGCCGCCAGCGCCCGCGCCCGCGCGAGCACGTCGGCGTCGGACTCGCCCTCGCCGGCGCCGACCTCGATCAGCAGCCAGCCCGCGCCGGCGGGCAGCTCGGGCACCGCGCCCGGGCCCCGGTGGCGCCGGACGACGTCGACGAGCCGGGCGTCGATGCCCTCGACCGCCAGCGGGTGGTGCCTCAGCAGCGCGGGGACGGCGTCCGCGGCCGTGGGCATGTCCGGGTAGCCGAGCGCCACCAGCACCGGCGCGGTCGGCATCGGCACCAGGTTCACGGTGGCCTCGAGCAGCGTGACGAGCGTGCCCTCGGTGCCCACGAGCATCTTGGCCAGGTCCTGGCCGTGCTCGGGCAGGAGGTGCTCGAGGGAGTAGCCGGAGACCTGGCGGCCGAAGCGGCCCAGCGCCGTGCGGATCGTCGCCAGGTTCGCCTTGACCAGCCGGTCCAGGCCGGGCACGACGCCCAGCGCCCCGGTGCCCGCGCCGGCGGTGAAGCGCCGCCCGGTGCCGTCGACGACGTCGAGGGAGGTCACGTTGTCGGCCGTGCGCCCGTAGGCCACGGCGTGCGGGCCGCACGCGTTGTTGCCGATCATCCCGCCCAGCGTCGCCCGGTTCTGCGTCGACGGGTCGGGGCCGAAGCGCAGCCCGTGCGGCCGGGCCACGGCCTGCAGGCTGGACATGACCACGCCGGGCTGGACGACGGCGGTCCGCGCCTCCGGGTCCACCGAGACGATGTGGTTCATGTGCCGGGAGAAGTCGAGCACCATGCCCGTGCCCACCGCGTTGCCGGCCACCGACGTGCCGCCGCCGCGGGCGGTGACCGGCACGCCCAGGCGCCGGCCGACGTCGAGCGCCGCGAGCGCGTCGTCGGCGTCCCGGGGGGCGACGACCACGCGGGGCGGGACCCGGTAGTTCGAGGCGTCCGTGGAGTACTCCGCCCGACGCCGAGCGGAGTCGTCGACCTCGCCATCGACCGCCGCGCGAAGGGCCGCTGCGACGTCATTCCCGGTGACCGTGCTCACCGGCGGCAGTCTGGCACGGCGCGGCACGGGCGGGCGGGCCGGACCGGTGCGTGGACGTCGGACGCGCGGGCGGCCCGGCGGCCGACGCGCAGGTCACGGCCTCGGGCGCACGCCGTCACGGCTTGTGCCCCAGGTGCGGGTCGTCCGCGGCGACGATCCGCTGGAGCATCTCCACCAGCATGGTGCGTTCCCCGGGGCTGAAGGGCGCCAGGATCTCCTCGCTCGACTCGCGCGAGGCGCGCACGGCCCGGCGGTAGACCGCCCGCCCCTCGTCCGTGATCGCGATGGTCTTCATCCGCCGGTCCGTCGGGTCGTCGTGGGTCTCCACGAAGCCGCGCCGGTAGAGGCGCTCGACGATCCCCTTCGTCGTGGCGGCGTCCGACCCGACGCTGCGTCCCAGGCTGTTCTGGGAGTCGGGACCGGAGCGCACGAGGCTGGCCAGCGTGGCGAACTGGATCACGGAGAGCCCGGTGTCGTCGGCGTGCTGGAACGCCGCGGAGCCGAGCTGGTGGGCGCGGCGCAGCAGGTAGCCGATGTTCGAGTGGAGGTCGTAGTCGGCGTCGGGCCCGGCCATGTCGTGGCCGGGGTGCTGGATGTCCGTGCTGGTCATCGGTGGCTCTTCCTCATCGAGGGTCGATTGTTGCGCGCCCACGGCACGGGCACTAGCCGGGGACGGGCACCGCGGCGTGCCAGACGGCCGACGGCGGAGCCGGGTCGCGGTGGATGGGCGAACGGCTCGCTCAGGTGATGCAGGTCGTCGAGGATGTCTTGCATGGTGCGGGCCGCCGGGCGGGGTCGGCCGGCCGGGTCTGGCAGGGTGGCCGGGGCGCGCGTCATGCCGGCCGCACCCGCCGCACCCACCCCGGGCGCGGCCGCGCGGCGTAGCAGACGATCAGCACGATGACGGCGCCCACGACGTTGAGGCCCACCCGGACCATGCCCTCGTACCAGTCGTGCGTGAGCGGGAAGTCCCCGGCGATGAGCAGCACGGGCGGCGCGGTCACGGCCCACCACAGGTAGCTCAGGGGCCGCAGCGCGAACGCCAGGAACACCAGGCCGGCCGCCACGAGGGCCATCGCGGCGGGCCCCGGGACGGCCGCCATGAGCAGCGCGACCAGCAGCGCCGCGACGGTGTTCCCGAGCAGCCGCTGGGCCAGCCTGACCCGCGTCGCGGAGGGCGTGGGCCGGACCGAGAGCAGCACGGCCGTGACGAGCCAGTGCCCGCCGTAGATCCCCAGCGGCGAGACCAGTGCCAGGGCCACGGCCACACCGACGGACGCGACCCGCCGCGCCGTCCACGAGGGCCCGGGCGCCCCTGCCGGGGGCGCCGGGGCCGCAGCCGCGGGAGAGCGCCGGATCCTGGTCGCGAACGTCGCCAGCGCGACGACGAGCGCGCCGGTCAGCTCCCAGAGGGCCGGGAGGCTCGTCGAGCCGGAGGTCATGTCCGTCCGCAGGCCGAGCAGCAGGAGCGCCAGGGCGGCGGTCGTGCCGATCGACGGCACGGTGAACCCCAGCAGGGCCGCGGCCACCACGGCGATCGCCACGGCCAGCTGGTCGCCGCCGAGCGCGGTGACCGCGAGGGACGAGGCCGTCACGGCCGAGGTCCGCACCAGGAGCGCACGCGTCGCGGCGGCGGGAGCCTCGGGGATGCTCGGCAGCGCCACGAGGATCATCGACAGCACCACCCGCGCCGCCTCGTCCGCACGCCCGGTGCGGGCGCCCACCAGCAGCGCGCCACCCACCGCGACGGCCAGCGCGGCGCTCAGGCCCCACGTGGGCGCACCGGCGGGCCGGGTCAGGCTGTGGCGGTTGAGCGCGGCCCGCAGCCGCGCTGCGACGTTGCGCACAGGTCGTCTTCACGCCGCTCAGGAGCCCACGCTCTGCCCGGCCTCGAGCACCGCGTCCACGATGCCGGTGTACCCGGTGCAGCGGCAGATGTTGCCCGAGAGGGTCTCGCGGACCTCGTCCTCGGCGGGTGGCTGGGTGCACCGCCCGAGCAGCTCGCAGGCCGCCACGACGATCCCCGGGGTGCAGAACCCGCACTGCAGCCCGTGGTGCCGGCTGAGCGCGCCGCGCAGCCGGGCGGCGTGCTCGTTGTCCTCGAGGCCCTCGACCGTGGTGACCTCGCTGCCGTCCGCCTGCGCGGCCAGCATCAGGCACGCGCGCACGGACCTGCCGTCGACCATGACGGTGCAGGCCCCGCAGACCCCCTGCTCGCAGCCCAGGTGCGTCCCGGTCAGGCGCAGGTGGTCCCGCAGGAAGTCGGCCAGGCTCAGCCGCGCCGGGACCGTGCGGTGCACGGCCGCGCCGTTGACCGTCGCCCGGACGTCGACCTCGCTACCGCCAGGAATCTCGTTCATGACTGCTCCTTCAGCTCTGCGAGCGCGCGGGCGTGGGCCTGCGCGGCGGCCTGTGCGAGCGCACCGGCGGCCACATCTCGTACGTGGTCGACGTCGTCGACGCCGGGCTCGAGGTCCGCCGTCACCGAACGCGCCCACGGCTCCCAGTCGCGGTCCGGGAGGTCGCGTCCGGTCGCCTCCACGAGGACGGGGGTCTCCCCCGCGCTCAGGAGGCTGGCGCGCACGCTCTGGGCGCGGCCGTCCGCGTCGGTGCCGACGAGGACGGCGGCGCCCGCGATGGCGTAGTCGCCGTGGCGGTGCGCGTGCTCGACGAACCCCCAGCCCTGCCGGGGGCCGCGGTCCGGCACGCTGACCCAGGTGATGAGCTCGTCGTGCTCCAGCACCGTCTCGTAGTGCGCCTCGAAGAGGTCCTCCGCCGGGATCGTCCGGCGTCCGCGCTCCAGCGAGTCGGCGTGGACCTGGGCCCCGAGCAGCACCATCGCGGACGGCAGCTCGCCCGCCGGGTCGGCGTGCGCGAGGGCGCCGCCGAGGGTCCCCCGGTTCCGGATGGCGACGTGCCCGATGTGCGAGGCCATCTCCGGCAGGACGGGATGACGGTCCGCGAGGGTGGGGTGCTCGATGAGGTCGCGGTGGGTCAGGAGCGCCCCGAGGATCACCTGGCCGTCGTCGTCGAACGAGCGGCGCAGCTCGCGCAGCCCGCCGAGGTCGACCACGAGCTCCGGCCGCGCGAGCCGCATGTTCATGAGCGTGAGGAGGTTCTGGCCCCCGGCGAGCGCCTTCGCGCCCGGGTCCTGGAGCGCCTCGAGGGCCTCCTCGACGGTCCGTGCCCGCAGGTAGCGGAACGGTGCCGGCTTCATGCCCGGCTCCGTGCGCGCACGGCCCGGCGGACGTCCGCCGTCGCCACGGGGGTCGACCGGACGTGGAACCCGTCGCCGACCGCGTCGTCGACGGCGGAGGCGACGGCGGCGTACGCCGCGATGGTGCCGCTCTCGCCCGCCCCCCGGACGCCGATGGGGTTCTCGGGCGTCTCCACCGCGAGATGCCGGATGCGCACCCGCGGCACCTCGCCCATGGCGGGGACCTGGTAGGAGAGGAACGTCGTCGACAGGGGCTGGCCGTCGGGCCCGTAGGCGAACTCCTCCGTCAGCGCGCCCCCGATGCCCTGGGCGACCCCGCCGGACACCTGACCGGCGACCACGACGGGGTTGATCTCCGCCCCGCCCTCGTGGGCGACCGCGTAGTCCAGGACGCGCACGACGCCGCTCGCGGGCTGGATCCCGACGACGGCGGCGTGGACCCCCATGGTCCAGGTCACGGTCCGGGGCCGGAAGACGTGGGTGACGTCGAGCTGCGTCGCGAGCCGCTCGCCGGCCCCGCCGGGCCCGAGGGCGGCCGCGAGCTCCGCCCACGTGTACTCCCGGTCGGGCGCCTGGAACGTGCCGGCCGCGTAGGTCACGGACTCCGCCGGCGCGCCGGTCAGCAGCGCGACGACGCCGGCCGCGCGGGTGAGGAGCTCGCGGCCCGCGAGGTGCACGGCCGACCCGGCCAGGACGGCCGACCTGCTCGCGAAGGAGCCGACGCCGAACTCGAGGAGGTCGGTGTCGGCGCGGGCGTAGCGCACCTGCCCGAAGGGCACCTCGAGCGCGTCCGCGGCGACCTGGGCGAAGGAGGTCTCGTGCGACATCCCGGCCGAGGCGGCGCCGGTGACGACGACGAACCCTCCGCCTGGGTCCAGCCGCACGCGGGCGGCCTCCCACGGCCCCCGGCCGGTGGCCTCGATGTAGGAGGCGAGGCCGTAGCCGATCTCGAGGTCGGGGTGGGCGGCGGCGTACGCCGCGACCTGCGCGCGCGGGAGCAGCTCCAGGACGGCGTCCAGGCAGGCGACGTAGTCCCCGCCGTCGTAGGCGATCGGGACCCCGTCGCGGTAGGGCAGCGGGCGCTCGTACGGCATGTCCTCGGCGCGCAGCAGGTTGCGCCGCCGGATCTCCTCGGGCGTGAGGCCGACGGCGGCGGCGGCCGCGTCGAGGCTGCGCTCGAGGGCGAAGGAGGCCTCCGGGCGGCCGGCGCCCCGGTACTGGGCGACGATGCACTTGTTCGTCATCGCGGCCCGGCCCCGGATCCGGGCGGCCGGCACGCGGTAGGGCCCGAGGAGGTGGATCCCGGTGTTGGCCACGATCCCGCCCACCCACAGGCTGCCGGAACCGATGTCGACGACGAAGTCGTCCTCCCACCGCAGGATCCGCCCCTGAGGGTCGACGCTGAGCCGGGCGTCGTGGACCTGGTCGCGTCCCTGGGCCGCCGCGGTGAGGTTCTCCTGGCGGTCCTCGATCCAGGCGACCGGGTGCCCGGTGGCGCGGGCGAGCGCCGCCAGCACCACCTCCTCGGCGTAGACGTTCGCCTTGGACCCGAACCCGCCGCCCACGTCGGGGACCGCCACGCGGACCGTGTCGGCGCCGACGCCGAGGGCCCCGCACACGGCCTGGCGCACCATGTGGGGGATCTGCGTGGAGGTGCGCACCTCGAGCCGGTCACGCTGCGGGTCGTACCAGGCGTGGACCCCGCGGGTCTCCATCGGGACCGCGCCGTGCCGGCCCATCCGGTACCGGCCCTCGACCGTGACCGCGTCCGGCGGCAGCTCGGCGGGGCCGAACTCGATGGCGATGCGCCCCGCCTCGTTGTCGGCGGTCCCCGGGTGGACCCGGGGGCTGCCCGGCGTCAGCGCCGCCTCGGGGTCGACCACGGCCGGGCGGGCCGCGTAGCGCACGTGCACGAGCTCGGCGCCGTCCTCGGCGGTGTACCGGTCCTGCGCGATGACCGCGGCGATCGGCTGGCCCACGTAGGTGACGTGGTCCTCGGCGAGCACGTAGATCTCCTGCGGGAACATCTCGAAGCCGGCGGCCTCGGCGAACTCGGGCGAGGGGCGGGTGAGGACCTCGATCCGGTTCATGGCGAGCCCCAGGTCGGCGGCCGTGTACACCCCGACGACGCCGGGCACCGCGAGCGCCTGGTCGGCGTCGATGCCGAGGATCTCGGCGGCCGCCTCCCGGGACCGCACGAAGGCCACGTGGTACGCCCCCGCCGTCCCGTCCGCGACGTAGCTGCCCTGTCCCGTGAGGAAGCGTGCGTCCTCCCGGCGCGGGAGCGAACGACCGACGAGCGAGGCCTCCGGCTCGTTCACCGGACCTTCTTCTCCAGGTTCCACAGCCCGACCGAGATGACGAAGGAGGTGACGACCAGCAGCAGCAGCGTGGCGACCATGGTCGCGTACTCGGCGTGGCTGAACGCCTGCAGCACCACCCGGCCCAGGCCGCGGTCGGTGGCGAAGAACTCGGAGAGCACCACGCCGGACATCGCGAGGCTGACGGACAGCCGCACCCCCGTCAGCAGGGGCTTGCGGATGCCGGGCAGGACGATGTGGACGAGCCGCTGCCACCGCGACGCCCGGGTCGAGAGGGCGAGCTTCCAGTAGACCCGGGGCAGCTCCCGCACGCCGGTCGCGACGTTGACGAACACCGGGAAGAGGGCGAAGAGGATGCCCATCGCGATCTTGCCGCCGCTGAGGCTGAACAGCTGCAGGAGGACCGGGTACAGGACGATCTTCGGGATGCCGTTGAACGCGACCAGCAGCGGCTCGAACAGGGCCTTGGCCCAGTCGGAGAACCCGAGGAGGAGACCGAGCACGAACCCGATGCCGGCGCCGATCACGAAGGCCTGCACCGTCGCGAGGGCCGTGACGGCGAGGTCCGTGCGGTACCGCGGGTCCGAGATGTTCTCGACCAGGCGCCCCACGGTCGCGGCGGGTGAGGGGATGACGAAGACGAGGCCGGAGGAGATCTGCCACAGGACGAGGACGGCGACGGCGAGCAGCACCGGCCCGACGGTGTTCCTGGACAGCCGGATCTTCGGCAGCGACGTGGTCCGCGAACGGGTCATCGCCAGGTCTGGAGTGCTCATCGTGTAATCCGTCCACGCAGGATCAGCCGCTCGACCAGGCCGAGCAGGACCGTCAGGGCCACCGAGATCAGCAGGACCACGACGATGTACGCATACATCCCGTTGTCGTCGAAGATCTCGTAGAGATACCGGATGCGATAGCCGAGGCCGGCCTGCGCCGTCACGAACTCCATGGCGACGCACCCGATGAGGGCGTACACGAGCGCCATGCGCAGCCCGGCGACGATGAAGGGGCCCGCCGCGGGAAGCGCCACCGCCCACAGCATCTGGCGCGGGCTGAGGTTCAGGGACCGGCCCAGCTTGGTGTAGACCGGGCGCATCGTGGACAGGCCCACGCCCGTGTTGAGCGCCATCGGGATCGCCGCCATGAGGGTGGCCAGGATGATCACCGACCACACGTTGATCCCGACCAGGACGATCATGAACGGGTAGAACAGCGCCAGCGGCACCGCGTACAGCGCGACCAGGTAGGGCTCGAAGGCGCGGCCCACCGCCGGGAGCTTCCAGAACGTGATGCCCGCCAGCAGCCCGAGGACGGCGCCGAGCACGAGCGAGACGGCGACCTCGAGACCGGTGCGGGAGGCGTCGCTCCAGAACTGCGCCTCCCCGAGGAGCTCGCCCACCCGCTGGAACATGGTCGAGATCGGCGGGACCACGTCCCACCAGCGCGCCCGGCCGCCGATCTCGAGGAGCACGCCCAGGAGCACGACGACGGCGGCCGTGCCCGTGGCGCTGACGCCGGGGTGGCGTGGGTCGAGGCGCAGGCGCGGCGCCGTGGTGCTCGCGCTCACGCCGACCTCTCCTCCTGCTGGAAGCCGCGCATCGACTCCGCCTGCAGCGAGGTCCAGATCCGGTTGTGCAGCTCGTTGAACTCGTGCGTGGAGACGATCGAGGCGTCCCGCTCCGCCGGCAGGTCCACGTCGATGACGTCGATGATGGTGCCGGGACGGTAGGACATCACCCAGACCTGCTGGGAGAGCAGGATCGCCTCGCCGATGTCGTGGGTGACGAACACGACGGTCTGCTGGGTGCGCGACCAGATCTGGCGCACCTCCGCACCGAGGAAGATGCGGGTCTGCTGGTCGAGCGCGGCGAACGGCTCGTCCATGAGGACGACGTTGGGCTCGAGCGCCAGGGTCCGGGCCAGGGCGACGCGCTGGCGCATGCCGCCCGAGAGCATCGAGGGGTACGAGTGCTCGAAGCCGCTGAGGCCGACGAGGTCGATGGCCTCCTGCGCCCGGCGCTTCTGCTCCTGACGGGGCACGCCGCCCATCTGCATGGCGAAGCGCACGTTCTCCTCGACGTTGCGCCAGGGCAGGGTCGAGTCCTCCTGGAACACGAACCCGATGTGCCGGTCGGGGCCCGTGACCTGGCGGCCGTGGACCTCCACGCCGCCGGACGTGGGCTTCTGCAGCCCCGCGATCACCGCGAGCAGGGTGGACTTCCCGCAGCCGCTGGGGCCGACGATGGAGACGAAGCTGCCTCCGGGGATGTGCTGGGTCACGTTCTCGACGGCTGTGACGGTGCCCTTGGGTGACGGGAACCTCACCCCGACATCGGTGATCCGAATTCCGGTGTCGTTCATGTGTCGGCCTTCCGCAGTGTTCGGTGGTCGTTCCGCAGGTTCGGTGGTCGTTACAGGTCCGTCTGGGCGTCCTCGGGCAGGTACTGCTGGTCCAGCTCCGTGGACCAGTCGATCGGCTCCGTGATCTGACCGGCCGTCATCATGAGCTCGGAGAGGTTCTCGAGCGTCGCCGGGTCGACGGCCAGCGAGTAGGCCTTCGCGAGGTCGGGAGTCTGCGCCATGGCCTCGACCATGACGTCCTCGGAGACGTCGAGCAGCGGCGCCAGCTCGGCCGCGGCGGCCTCCGGCTCGCTCACGATCCACTCGTTGAGCCGCTCGACGGCCCGGAAGAACGCCTTGAGGTTCTCGGGGTTCGCCTCGGCATAGTCGTCGTTGACGGCGACGAGGTCGGCCGGCATGTCCCCGATGACGTCGCGGGAGTTCAGCACCACCTCGGCGCCCTCGTTCATGACCTTGTCGGCGATGAACGGCTGCATCGCCCAGCCGGCCGTGATCTGCTTCGCCTGGGCGGCCGTCCAGTTGTCGCCCGCTCCACCCACCGCCTGGGTGGTGATCCCGTCGAGCTTCGCCTCGAGGTTCTTCGTGATGAGCTCCGTCGAGGAGCCGGCGGAGCTGAAGCCGAGCACCGCCCCGTCCTCCAGCTTGGTGCCGGCGGGCGCGATCCAGGAGAAGTCGTTGACCTGGAACCACGGCGCGATGATCGTGAGGTGGGAGTCCTCCTGCTTCGCCGCGAGCACGATGGACGTGTTGCCGGCGATGGCCATGTCGGCGTCGCCGCTCGTGACCACGCGGAGCGTGTTGCCGCCGCCGCTGGCCGAGTAGAGCGAGACGTCGATGCCCTCCTCCTCGAACCAGCCCTTGTCGATGCCGGCCTGGAGCATGGCCATGAAGGGCAGGCTGTCGACGCCGGTGGCGGAGATGGTGAGCTTGTCGGTCGCCTCACCACCGGCGGCGTCTTCGGCGCCGCCGGCCGAGCAGGCCGCCAGGGTCAGCGCGAGAGCACCGAGAGTGGCGACGATGGACATGGTGCGTCGTGGGGTGCGCGTCATTGCGATTTCCTCCGTTGGACGATCAGCTGGCGGCGGGATGCACGCCCTCGGACTGTACGTATAGAAATGACTTCGAAGGCTGCCGTGAACTCTTCGCCGTGTCAAGGGCCGGTGTCGCAATCGTCTGGAACCGGCACCAACGGCGTTGTTGGCGGTGTGGGCGGCTCCGGCGCCACGCACACTACCGGCCGGCTGCGGTTGTGGAAAGAAGGTACACGAACAAGTTTTGCGGCGATTGCCGCGGGAGCCGAGCGTCAGTCGGCCACCACGGCGACGGCGTCGATCTCGACCTTGTTGCCGGGGTTCAGCCCGCAGTAGATCGTCGTCCGGGCCGGGTAGGGCTCCACCATCGCCGCATCATAGACAGCGTTCATCGCCGCGTAGTCGCCCCGGTCCACGAGGTAGACACGCACCGAGACCACGTCCGACCAGGACGAGCCCGCCGCCTCCAGGACGGAGCCGAGGTTGTCCAGCGTCTGGCGGGTCTGGTCGCCGACGTCGTCGCCGACCAGCCGGCCCGTCCGCGGGTCGGTGCCGACCTGGCCCGAGAGGACCAGGAGCGGGCCCCGCCGCACGGCCTGGGAGTACGCGGCGCGCGGGGTGGGCGCGTCGCTCGTCGAGACGGCCTCGGACCTCATCGCCCCCACCTCCGCTGCAGCGCGAGGCCGGCCGCCGCGCCCAGCAGCGCGGCCACCAGGGCGCCGGCCGACGTCCGGTCGGCCGGCGCCGCGGGCGGGCGGGGAGCGGGCTCCACGGTCACCGGGTCCTCCGCGTGCCGCGCGGCCGGCGGGTGCTCGGCCGGAGCCGGCGGGCCCTGCCGGCGCAGGGCCGGCGGCGCCCCGAGCGCCGCGCTGCCGGGCTGCGGGTAGGGCGGCGCGCTCATGACAGGCTGTCCGCGATCTCGGCGAAGGTGCGGATCGTGGCCTCCTTGCTCTGCCCGGGGCGCACGAACGGCACGATCGAGACCTGGTCCACGCCCAGCCCCTTGATGTCCCGGAGCCGCTCGGCGCACTCGTCGGGCGTCCCGGCCAGGGCGAAGAGGTCCACCAGGCCGTCCGGCACGAGATCGGCGTGGGCGGCCTCGGTGTTCATGTGCTCGTAGTAGTTGTAGGTCTCCTTGATCCGGTCCACCGCCGCCTGGAGCGAGGGGTCGATGGGCGCCGGGAGGGGGCGGATCGCGACCCGGGAGACGTGGGCGCGAACCAGGTCGCGGGCCTCGGTGCGGTCGTCGTTGATGGCCGTGGGGGTCCACAGGACGATGTGCACGTCGGAGAGCGACTTGCCCACCTCCTTGGCGCCGGACTCGATGGTCTTCAGCGCCGCCTCGATGAACTCGGGCGCGGTGCCCACGAGCACGATGACCCCGTCGGCGATCCGGCCGGAGAGCTTGAGGATCTTGGGGGCGGAGGCCGCGATGTAGATGGGCACCTCCTGCGGCTCGGGGAGCCACCCGAGGCGGAACGTCGCCCCGCTCGTCCCCTCCTTGACCTCCCCGCCCCGGAAGAGGGTCCGCAGGTCGTCGACGGACTCCTCGAGCTCGGCGAGCTTCTGCGGCTTGAGACCCATCGTGCGCAGCGAGGAGTCGCCGGTGCCGATGCCGAGGCGCGCGCGCCCGCCGGTGTACTCGTGGAGGGACGCCCAGAACGAGGCGAGGACGGAGAGGTGCCGCGTCGACGCGTTCGTCACGCCGGTGCCGAACGTGATCCGCTCGGTGCCGACCGCCGCGGCCCCCATCGTCAGCGAGGACTCCCGCCAGATGTTCTGGGAGTCGCCGAACCACACGCTCTCGTACCCCAGCGACTCGCACAGCTGCACGTACTCGCGCATGTCGTCGATCGGCTCGGTCGGGAAGAGGCCAATACCCTTGCTCAGCACAGTCGTTACCCCTTTGTCGTCGTTGCGCCGGGCACCGGACGCTAGCCGAGGCTGCGTGCCTCGAGCAACTGTAGGTGCACTTACAAACGTGACCCTCTCATTGCGGACCGTCTGAACGCAACGGGCGGGCCGCTTCCCACGGGTTCTCGTTCGACACGGTTCCCAAGAACGGCGGCCTGCGGTACGTTGACCGCCACGGAGCGGCACTGCGTCGCTCCGGGCGGCACCCACGAGGTCGAGCAGACGCCGATGTCAAGACCGTTCGTGTTCCCATGACTTTCCCGAAAGGTTCGCGATGGAGCTCACCAACACCTTCGACGTGGCGGCCACGCCGGACGTCGTCTGGCAGACGGTCGGCGACATGCGCCAGGTCGCGCTCTGCCTGCCGGGCGCGGTCATCGAGTCGCAGGACGGCGACACGTACCGCGGCCGCGTCCAGGTCAAGGTCGGCCCCATCTCCATGGGGCTCGGCGGGACGGCCACCGTCGTCAGCCGCGACGACGCGGAGCGCCGCATGGAGGTGCGCATCCTCGCGGAGGACCTGCACGGGCAGGGCACGGTCGAGGCGACCATGGTGGTTTCCGCCGTCCCCGCGGGGGCGGCCACGACGGTCACGATCGTCACGGCCATGCAGCTCGGCGGCAAGGTCGCCCAGTTCGGGTCCGGCCTCGTCACGCAGGTCTCCGGCCGGATCGTGCGGCAGGTCGCGAAGCGGATGGGCGCGCTCGTCGAGGCGGCCCAGACCACGGCGCCGATGGGCGACCGCGCGCCCGCACCACCCACCCCCGGCCGCACCTCCGCGGGGCGCACCGCTGCACGCCCCCGGACCGCCGCGGCCGCCCACCTGGCCGCCGTCGCCCTCGCCGGCGCGGTCTTCGGCTGGTCCCTGGGCCGGTCGCTGCAGCCCGCCCGCTAGCCGCGCACCTCCGGGACAGGGCCGTCACGCGGCCGTCCCGATACACAACCACGGGAGAGACCATGAAGACGCTCATCGACTCCATCGGGGTCCTCGCCACCGGGGAGGTCGGGGCGCCGCCGCTGCGCGACACCAACCTGCTCATCGAGGACGGGGTGGTGACGGGCGTCGGCGTCGACGTCTCCTCGCCCGACCGCGTGCTCGACGCCGGGGGCCTCACCGTCATCCCGGGGCTCGTCGACGGCCACGTGCACCCGACCTTCGGGGAGTGGACGCCCGCCCAGAACGCGATCGGGTGGGTCCGCAACTACCTGCACGGCGGCACGACGACGATGGTCTCGGCCGGCGAGCTGCACATCCCCGGCCTCGACTTCACCGCCCTGACCCCCGAGCTCGTCGTGTCGATCGCCACCGTGTCCCGGCACACCACGGCCCGGATGCGCCCCTCGGGCGTCAAGTCCGTCGCCGGCACGGTCCTGCTCGTCCCGGGGATGACCGAGGGCCACTTCGACCGGCTGCAGGCGGAGGGCGTGACCCAGGCGAAGTTCATCTTCTACGACTGGAACCTGCTCCACACGGGTGAGCCGGCCCAGTACATGACGTGGTGCCACGAGCGCGGCATCACCGTGAAGATGCACTCCGGCGGGGTGTCGCGGTCGGGCTCCAGCCGGGTCGCCGGGTTCGACATCGTCGCCGCCGTGGGCCCGGACATCGTCGGCCACATCTCCGGCGGTCCCATCCCCATGCCGGACGACGACATCGCGCAGGTCGTCGACCAGCTCCCGGGCACCGCGCTCGAGGTCTGCAGCTCGATGAACTACCGGGCCACCGCCTTCGTCGTCGAGCAGCTCATCGAGCAGGACTCCCTGGCCCGGCTGACCCTGGGCACGGACACGCCCGGCGGCACCGGCGTCATCCCCCGCGGGATGCTCCGCAACATCTGCATGCTCGCCTCGATGTGCGGCGTGGCCCCCGCCGACGCCGTCGCCGCGGCGACCGGCACCACCGCGCGCGCCCACGGCCTCGACGTCGGCGTGCTGGCTCCCGGCCGCCCGGCGGACCTCGTCGTCCTCGGGCCCATCACCGGCTCCCTCGGCGCGGACGCGCTCGAGTGCTTCGCGCTGGGCGACCTTCCCGGCATCGCCGCCGTGTTCGTCGACGGCGAGCCGCTGGTCGACGGCCGCAGCGAGCAGACCCCGCCCCCGCGTCAGTCGATCACGTGGCGCGTCCCGAGCGCCGCCCTCACCTACTAGGACGGATCTCCATGCCACTTCGCCTGGGCTACAAGGCCTCCGCCGAGCAGTTCGGTCCCGCGGACCTCATCCGGTTCGGCGTCGCCGCCGAGGACGCCGGCTTCGACTCGGTGTTCATCTCCGACCACCTGCAGCCGTGGCGGCACGACGGCGGGCACGCGCCCGCCGCGCTGCCGTGGCTCGGCGCGCTGGGGGCGAGCACCGAGCGGATCGTCATGGGCACGTCGGTGCTGACCCCCACGCTGCGCTACCACCCCGCCGTGGTCGCCCAGGCGTTCTCCACGCTCGGGCAGCTGTTCCCCGGGCGCATCGTGCTCGGCATCGGCTCCGGGGAGTCCCTCAACGAGGTGCCGCTAGGTATCGAGTGGCCGGACGGCAAGGAGCGGTTCGCCCGGCTGAAGGAGGCCCTGCTGCTCATGCGGCAGCTGATGACGCAGGAGCGGGTCACCTTCGAGGGCACCTACTACCGCACCAAGCTGGTCACCATCTACGACCGTCCCGAGACGCCCGTGCCGATCTACGTCGGGGCCTCCGGGCCGTCGGCGACCCGGCTCGCCGGCCGCCTGGCCGACGGGTTCATCACGACGTCGGGCAAGCCCGACACCCTCTACCGCGACACCCTGCTGCCGGCGCTGGCCGAGGGCGCCACCAAGGCCGGGCGCGCCCTGGACGACCTCGACCTGCTCATCGAGATGAAGGTCTCCTTCGACCCCGACGCGGACCGCGCCCTGCAGGACACCGCGCACTGGGCGGCGCTGGCGCTCAAGCCGGAGGAGAAGACCGGGATCGAGGACCCGATCGAGATGCAGCGCCTCGCGGACGCCCTGCCCCTCGAGCGGGCCGCGTCACGCTGGATCGTGTCCAGCGACCCGGACGAGCACGTCGCCCGGATCCGGACGTACCTGGACCTGGGCTTCCGTCACCTCGTGTTCCACGCGCCCGGCACGGACCAGGAGCGCTTCCTGCGCATCTACGGGTCCGAGGTGCTGCCCCGGCTGCGGGCGCTCGGCTACTAGCCCGGCGCGCCGGACCCCGCCCCATCCACCACGCACCAGCGACCACCACCCGCCCCGCGAACCCGATCGATCCGACACACAGAAGGAAGTCGAACGATGTCTGAAGTCCTTCCCTGGCAGCTCCGGGCCGCCTTCGCGCGCAGCCTCTCCGACATGTACGGCACGGAGGTGCCCGCCTACACCACCCTCCTCGAGGTCTCCCACGAGGTGAACGCCGACGTCGTCGCGCGCCTCGGCGCCGGGGCGGAGCGGCTCGGCAGCATCGACCGCGTCACCGCCGAGCGGCACGGCGCCATCCGCCTGGGCACCCCGACGGAGATGGCCCAGGCGGCCAGGATCTTCGGGGCCATGGGCATGCACCCGGTCGGGTTCTACGACCTGCGCGAGGCCGCCACGAGCGCGGCGGTCCCCGTCATCTCCACCGCGTTCCGGCCGATCGCCGCGGACGAGCTGGCCCGCAACCCGTTCCGCGTGTTCACCTCCATGCTCACCCCCTCCGACCGGCGGTTCTTCCATGCCGACCTCCAGCAGCGGCTGGAGACCTTCCTGGGCGCCCGGGAGATCTTCCCGCCCGAGCTCCTCGCGCTGGCCGACCGCGCCGAGGCCGACGGCGGCCTGTCCGAGGCGGACGCCGCCCGCTTCCTCGAGCTCGCCACCGCCTCCTTCGAGCTGTCCCGGGAGCCCGTGGACCGGGCCTGGTACGACGAGCTGGAGGCCGTCTCCGCCGTCGCCGCGGACATCGGCGGCGTGGCCAGCACCCACATCAACCACCTGACCCCGCGAGTCCTCGACATCGACGACCTCTACCAGCGGATGGAGGCGCGCGGCATCACGATGATCGACGACATCCAGGGCCCGCCCCGCTGGGAGGGCCCGGACGTCCTGCTGCGCCAGACCTCCTTCCGCGCCCTCGCCGAGCCGCGCGCCTTCCGCATGCCCGACGGGTCGATCGAGAGCTCGTCGCTGCGGGTGCGCTTCGGCGAGGTCGAGGCCCGGGGCATCGCCCTGACGCGGGAGGGACGGGCCATCTACGACCGCGCCGTCGCCGAGGTCGACGAGCGCTCCGCCGGTCTCACGGCGCAGGAGCGGCAGGACATCAACCGCGAGGTCTGGCGCCGCGAGTTCCCCGCATCGGAGTCCGACCTCGCGGCGAGGGACCTCGCGTACTTCACCTACGCCGTCGCCGACGGCGAGGTGGTGCGCGAGCCGATCGTCTACGAGGACTTCCTCCCGAGGTCGGCCGCCGGGATCTTCCAGTCGAACCTCACCGACGAGGGGTCCAAGGACGTCACGCAGGAGGGCGTCGCACGGGACGCCGACTGGATGGCCGGTGCGCTGGGACGCGAGCTCCACGACCCGTTCGACCTGTACGCGCGCCAACGCGAGGAGTCCCGGCGCGCGGCGGCCGCCCAGCTCGGCGTCCGGCCGGGCGAGCTGGAGGCCGTGACCGGCGCGTAACCGGTGGTCTGGCCGGCGCGGACCCGCGCCGGCCAGGCCGCCCGCCGGGAGCGCGTCAGGAGGCCTGCCTGGCGCGGGCGACGACCGGCCGCACGCCGATGCGCCGCGCGGTGGCGGCGTCGAGCACCACCCGGACGCCGCCGACCGCGACCATCACCCGGCCGAAGTCTCCCCGCCCGGTCACCCGCAGGACCGCGCCCGGCCGCACGCCGAGCGCGGCGATCGAGGGCGCGCCCGCCGCCCCGTCCGCCACCTCGACGACTCGGACGCGGGCACACTCACGACACTGCGAGAGCCTCATGGCCCGAGGCTAGACGTGACCGCTCCGAAATTTGGTGGGATCAAGGTCCCGACGTCCGTGGTCCGGCCCCCGATGGCGACGGCTGGGACCAATATCCCGGGCACGGCGGGCGAGAATGCGTAGTCTGCAGGTGACGCCCGAGAGCACGGCTCCATTGATGCAGCCGGCGGCACACGTTCGAGTTTTCCGACCGACCGTCAGGAGAAGCAGTGTCCATCATCGTGGGTTACATCCCGACACCGGAGGGCCGGGCGGCCCTGCACCGCGCGGCGGAGGAGGCCAAGCTCCGCCACACCAAGCTGGTCGTCGTCAACTCCCACCGCGGGTCCGACTTCGACGCCGAGGAGGCGCGCACGCTCGAGCGCGAGTTCGAGGACGTGGTGCGTGACCTGCGGGCCGCAGGCATCGAGCACGAGGTCCGCACCCTGGTGCGCGGCAACGAGCCCGCGGACGACCTGGTGAAGGTGGCCGCCGAGTCCGACGCCGACTTCATCGTCATCGGGCTGCGCCGGCGCAGCCCGGTGGGCAAGCTCATCCTGGGCTCCAACGCGCAGACGATCCTGCTCGAGGCGGACTGCCCCGTGCTCGCCGTCAAGGCGCGCTGAGCGCATCCGGCCGCGTCGCCCCGGGGCGTGCCCCGGGGCGACGGCGCCGCCCGCCCGGGTCAGGCGGTGGCGTCCTCCCCCGCCATCGCGGCGGCCCGGCCGGCCTCGAGCCGGGCGATGGGCACCCGGAACGGGGAGCAGGAGACGTAGTCGAGCCCGGCGTTGTGGAAGAAGTGGATGGACTCGGGGTCGCCGCCGTGCTCGCCGCACACGCCCATGTGCAGGTGCGGCTTGGTCGAGCGGCCGCCCTCGACCCCGGCCCGCACCAGCGCGCCCACCCCGTCGGCGTCGAGGGTCTCGAACGGGGAGATGGTCAGCACGCCGTTCTCGAGGTAGTCGGCGAAGAACGCGCCCTCGACGTCGTCGCGGGAGAAGCCCCACGTGGTTTGTGTCAGGTCGTTGGTGCCGAAGGAGAAGAAGTCGGCCTCCTCGGCGATGCGGTGCGCGGTCAGGGCCGCGCGGGGCAGCTCGATCATGCAGCCGATCGGCAGGTCGAGGGTGATGCCGTGCTCGCGCCCGACCTCGGCGAGGATGCCCTCGGCCTCCTCGCGGACGATCTGAAGCTCTCGGACCGAGCCGACGAGGGGGACCATGATCTCCGGGAGCGGGTTCCCGCCCGCCTCCCGGCGCGCGGCCGTGGCCTCGGCGATGGCGCGGATCTGCAGGGCGAACAGGCCGGGCACCTTCAGGCCTAGGCGCACGCCGCGCAGGCCGAGCATGGGGTTCTGCTCGTGCATGCGCTGCACCGCCGCCAGCAGGGCGACGTCGTGCTCGTCGACCTGTCCCTTCTCCTCGGCGACCGCGACTTTCACGGCCAGCTCGGTCAGGTCCGGGAGGAACTCGTGCAGCGGCGGGTCGATGAGCCGGATCGTGGTCGGCAGGCCGTCCATGGCGCCCAGGAGGTCGGTGAAGTCCTGGCGCTGCAGCGGCAGGAGGTCGGTCAGGGCGGCGTCGCGGTCCTCGGGTGTCTGGGCGAGGACGACGTGCTCGATGTACTCGCGCCGCATGCCGAGGAACTGGTGCTCGGTCCGGCACAGGCCGATGCCCTCGGCGCCGCGCTGACGCGCCCGGCGGGCGTCCTCCGCGGTGTCGGCGTTGGCGCGCACCTTCATCCGGCGTACGTCGTCCGCGTGGGTCAGGACCCGGTCGACGGCCTCGACGAGCTCCCGGGTGGCGTCGTCGTTGGACGCGGCGAGGCCCGCCTCGAGCCCGTCGGAGATGTAGGTCATGACCGGGGAGTCCATCACCGGGACCTCGCCGAGGAACACCTCGCCCGTAGTGCCGTCCAGGGCGATGACGTCGCCGGGGTGGAGCACCTTCCCCGCCACGCGCACCTCCTTCTTGGTGACGTCGACGTCGATCGCGTCGGCGCCGACCACGGCGGTGGTGCCCATGCCGCGGGCGACGACGGCCGCGTGGGAGGTCTTCCCGCCCCGGGAGGTCAGGACGCCGTCGGCGACGATCATGCCCTGGAGGTCGTCGGGGTTGGTCTCCCGGCGCACGAGGATGACCTTCGCCCCGGCCGCGGTGCGCTCGAGAGCCTGGGCGTTGTCGAGCACGATCTCGCCCACGGCCGCGCCCGGCGACGCGGCCATCGCCCTGGTGAGCAGCTCCTTCTCGGCCCCGCCGTCGAACTGCGGGAACAGCAGCTGGGAGAGCTGGGCGCCGCTGACCCGGCCCAGGGCCTCGTCCATCGTGATGAGGTTCTCGTCGACCAGCTGGGTCGCGATCCGGAAGGCCGCGCCCGCGGTGCGCTTCCCCACCCGGGTCTGCAGCATCCACAGCTTGCCGCGCTCGATCGTGAACTCGATGTCGCACAGGTCCCGGTAGTGCGTCTCCAGCCGGCGCATGGCCTGGCGCAGCTCCGCGGAGGAGGCCGGGTCCAGCTGCTCGAGGTCGGCCAGCGACAGGGTGTTGCGGATGCCGGAGACGACGTCCTCGCCCTGGGCGTTGGCCAGGTAGTCGCCGTAGACGCCGGAGTGCCCGGTGGAGGGATCCCGGGTGAACGCGACGCCGGTGCCCGAGGTCTCCCCGAGGTTCCCGAAGACCATGGTCACGACGTTGACGGCGGTGCCCAGGTCGTTGGGGATGCGCTCGCGGCGGCGGTACAGGCGGGCGCGCTCGGTGTTCCAGGAGCCGAAGACGGCCTCGATCGCCATGTCCAGCTGCTCGCGCGGGTGCTGGGGGAACTCCCGGCCCGTCTCGTCCTGCACGATCCCCTTGAAGACCGCGACCAGGTCCCTCAGGTCCTCGGCGCTCAGGTCCACGTCCGTGGCGGCGCCGACCGCCGTCTTCTTCTCGTCCAGCGCCCGGGCGAACAGGTCGCCGTCGATGTCCAGGACCGTCTTGCCGAACATCTGGATGAGGCGGCGGTAGGAGTCCCACGCGAAGCGCTCGTCGCCGGAGAACTCGGCCAGGCCCTTGACGGAGGCGTCGTTGAGGCCGACGTTCAGGACGGTCTCCATCATGCCCGGCATGGAGAACTTCGCGCCCGAGCGCACCGAGACGAGCAACGGCTCGTGGAAGTCACCGAGCCGGCGTCCGATCGCGTCCTCGATCTCGCGCACCGCCATCGTGACCTCGACCCGCAGCTCGGGCGGGACGTGCCCGTCGCGCATGTAGGCCCGGCAGGCCTCGGTGGTGATGGTGAACCCCGGTGGGACCGGCAGGCCGATCTTCGTCATCTCGGCGAGGTTCGCGCCCTTGCCGCCGAGCAGGTCCTTCTGGTCCTTGTTGCCCTCGCTGAACCGGTACACGTACTTCGCCATCACAAGCCTCCCCAGGCTGCGGCCCGCGCAGCCGATCTCCCACTTGTCGTGACCTCGATCACCCTAGTCACCCTAGGGCGTGGCCCAGGCCGCATCGGTGACCTACGACCCTGTCCGACGCCGGACCGCGGGCCCCGCGGTGGCGCCTCGCCGCGGGCCCCGCGGCGACGCCGGGCCGTCACAGGTGCCGCTCGTCCGGCCCGGAGTAGGCGCTGAGCGGCCGGATGAGCGAGTTCGACTCGAGCTGCTCCATGATGTGCGCGGTCCACCCCGTCACCCGGCTCGCGACGAACAGCGGCGTGAAGGTGGCGGTGTCGAAGCCCATGAGGTGGTACGCGGGCCCGGACGGGTAGTCCAGGTTCGGCTGGATGTTCTTCCGCTCCGTCATGGCGCCCTCGAGGGCGTCGTACAGCGCGGCCAGGTCGGGCCGGTCGTAATGCGCGACGAGCGTGTCGAGCGCCGTCTTCATGGTCGGGACCCGGGAGTCCCCGTGCTTGTAGACCCGGTGCCCGAAGCCCATGATCTTGCGCTTCTCGGCCAGCGCCTGGTCCAGCCACGCCTCGGCGCGGGACGCGTCGCCGATCTCTTCGAAGACGTGCATGACGGCCTCGTTGGCGCCGCCGTGCAGCGGCCCCTTGAGCGCGCCGATCGCGCCGACCACCGCGGAGTACAGGTCCGAGAGCGTCGAGGTGATCACCCGCGCGGTGAAGGTGGAGGCGTTGAAGGAGTGCTCCGCGTAGAGCACGAGGGAGACGCGGAAGGCGTCGACGACGGCGGGGTCCGGGACCTCACCGAAGGTCATGTGCAGGAAGTTCTCGGAGTAGTCCAGGTCGTCCCGCGGCGGGACGAGCCGCTGCCCGCGGCGGCGCCGCTGGTCGTACGCGACGACGGCGGGCACCTGCGCGAACAGGCGCACCGACTTGGCCAGGTTGGACTCCCGGGACGCGTCCGGCGTCGTCGGGTCGTTGGCGCCGATGACGCTGACCGCGGTGCGGACCACGTCCATCGGGTGCGCGGTGGTGGGCAGTGAGTCGATCACGGCCTTGACGTTCGCGGCGAGCTCGCGCTGGGCCCGCTCGTCCCGCTGGAAGCCGGCGAGCTGCTCCACCGTCGGCAGCTCGCCGTGCCAGAGCAGCCAGGCGACCTCCTCGAAGGAGCACCGCGCGGCGAGCTCCTGGACGGGGTAGCCGCGGTAGAGCAGCGAGTTGGTGTCGGGGTTGACCTTGGAGATGGCGGTGGTGTCCACCACGACACCGGCCAGCCCCTTGCGGATCTCGTTCTCGTTCTGGGTCACAGTCATGATCGCTCCCTTGCGTTCGGCCTGTCGGTGGTGCGGTGTCAGCGCGGGTCGGCCCCGGCGGCGTAGGTGTAGATGGACGTGTCGAAGTGGTTGTAGCCCTCGTAGTCGAGGAGCTCGTAGAGCCGGGCGCGGTGCTGCATCTCGCCCAGCAGCGGTTTGAGGGTGCCCTCGCGGTTGATCGTGTCGAGGCCCCGCTCGGCCGCGCCCATGGCCAGGCGCAGGAGCGAGACGGGGTAGATGACGATGTTGATGCCGACGTCGGCCAGCTGGGTGGTGGTGAACAGGTCCGACTTGCCGAACTCGGTCATGTTGGCCAGGACCGGGACGTCGACGGCGCGGCGGACGGCCTCGAACTCGCCCAGGTCCCTCATGGCCTCGGGGAAGATGGCGTCCGCGCCGGCGTCGACGAGGGCCTTGGCGCGGTCGATCGCGGCGCCCAGCCCCTCGACGGCCCGGATGTCCGTGCGGGCCATGAGGAGCAGGTTCGGGTCGCGGCGGGCGTCGGCGGCGGCGCGGATCCGCTTGAGCGCGGTGTCGGTGTCGACCACCTGCTTGCCGTCGAGGTGGCCACAGCGCTTGGGGTTGACCTGGTCCTCGATGTGCAGGCCGGCGACGCCGGCGTCCTCGAGGGACTGGACGGTGCGGGCGACGTTCATCGGCTCGCCGAAGCCGGTGTCGGCGTCGACGAGCGCGGGCAGGTCCGTGACGCGGGCGATCTGCTGGCTGCGGCCGGCCACCTCCGTCAGCGTGGTCAGGCCGATGTCGGGCAGCCCGAGGTCGGCGGAGAGGACGGCGCCGGAGATGTAGACCCCGTCGAAGCCCTTGTCCTGGATGAGCCTGGCGCTGAGCGGGTTGAACGCGCCCGGGAAGCGGAGCAGCTCACCGGTCGCGAGCCGGGCGCGCAGGGCGGCGCGCTTGTCGGCGGGCGTGGTGGTGGAGTACAGCATCAGAAGATCCCCTCGGGGGTGGTGACGGAGTCGAGCAGCCCCCGCGGAGCCGTGACGGTGAGCTCCCCGAGCTCGCCCGCTTCCAGCTCGGGCAGCCGCTGCGCGGCGTCGAGGAAGCGCTCGATCTCCGCCGGCTCGAGGACGCCGTCGGCGAGGGTGCGGAACTTGTTCACGTACTGCGCGCGGGCGAAGGGGCGGGCGCCGAGCGGGTGGGCGTCGGCGACGGCGATCTCGTCGACCACCCGGGAGCCGTCCGTGAGCGTGATCTCCACGCGGCCACCGAAGGCCTTCTCCGCGGGGTCGGTCGAGTGGTACCGGCGGGTCCACTCGGGGTCCTCCGTCGTGGTGACCTTGCGCCACAGCTGGACGGTGTCCGGGCGGGCGGCGCGCCCCGGGGCGTAGGAGTCGACGTGGTGCCAGGCGCCGTCCTGCAGGGCGACGGCGAAGATGTACGGGATCGAGTGGTCGAGGGTCTCCCGCGAGGCGGTCGGGTCGTACTTCTGCGGGTCGTTCGCGCCGGAGCCGATCACGTAGTGCGTGTGGTGGGAGGTGTGGATGACGATCGATGCGACGTTCTCGGGGTCGGCCAGCTCGGGGTGCGCGCGGTGGAGCCTGCGGGCCAGGTCGATGAGGGCCTGCGACTGGTACTCCGCCGAGTGCTCCTTGGTGTAGGTGTCAAGGATCGCGAGCTTGGCCTCGCCGGTGGCGGGGAGCGCGACGTCGTAGGCGGCGTCGGGGCCGTCGAGGAGCCAGGCGATGACGCCGTCTTCGCCCTCGTAGATCGGCGTCGGGGAGGTCTGCCCGCGCATGGCGCGGTCCACCGCCTCGATGGCGACCTTGCCGGCGAATGCCGGGGCGTACGCCTTCCACGTGGAGATCTCGCCCTTGCGGGACTGCCGGGTGGCGGTGGTGGTGTGCAGGGCCTGCCCGATCGCCTGGAAGATCACCTCCGTGGGGAGCCGGAGGAGGGTGCCGAGGCCGGCGGCGACCGAGGGGCCGAGGTGGGCGACGTGGTCGATCTTGTGCGCGTGCAGGCTGATCGCCCGGACGAGGTCGACCTGGATCTCGTAGCCGGTGGCGACGGCGCGCACGACGTCGGCGCCGTTCAGGCCGCGCCGCGCGGCGAGGTGCTGGGCGACGGCGAGGATCGGCGGGATGTTGTCGCCCGGGTGGGAGTACTCGGCGGCGAGGAAGGTGTCGTGGTAGTCGAGCTCGCGCACCGCGACCCCGTTGGCCCAGGCGGCCCACTCGGGGCTGACCCGCTGCGTGCGGAGGGCGCCGAAGACGGTGGCGCCGGGCGCGTACGGGTGGGCGAGGGCCTGGGCGCGGGCGGCGGCGGCGGGGGCCCGGGTCAGGGAGGCGGTGGCGACGGCGGCGTTGTCGATGACCCGGTTGATCACCATCTCGGTGACCTCGTCGGCGACGGCGACCTCGTCGGCCGCGACCTCGGCGATCTTCCAGGCGAGCTGGTCCTCGCGCGGGAGGTTGTCGGCGCTGGGGTGCACGCGCACGTGGTGGGTGATCATGTCATGGGTGATCATGACGCGGCTCCTTGGTTTGCGCCCGCGAGCCGGTGCTCGCCGGGGCGGACGTGCGCGAGGCTGGCGAGGATGTTCACCAGGCTGGCGCGCAGGTGTACTGCGGTCACCTGCATGGACAGGATCTCGTCGCCGTCGGCGATGGCCTCGGCGATGAGCTGGTGCTCGTGCGCCGCGCGCACGAGCCGGTCGGGGTTGTCGTGCGCGAGCCGCCGCGCCCGGGCGACGTGGCCGCGCAGCGCCGTGAGCGACCGGAGCAGGTACGGGCTGCCCATCGCGTCGTCGATGGCCGCGTCGAGCTCGGCGACGAGGCCGTAGTACGCCGCCCGGTCGGGGTCGGCGTCGGTGAGCAGCGCGGGGGCGGCGGCGAACCCCTGGGAGAGGCTTTCGAAGACGCCGGGGCGCCTGCGGCGGGCGGCGAGGCGCGCCGCCTGGCTCTCGAGCGCCTCGCGGAGCTCGAACAGGTGACGGACGTCGTCGGCCGAGAGGTCCGTCACGACGAGGGTGCGGCCCTTGCCGACCACGGCGAGCCCATCGGACGCGAGCCGGCCGAGCGCCTCGCGCAGCGGCGTGCGGGAGACGCCGAGCCGTTCCGCCTGCTCGACCTCGCTCAGCACGTCCCCGGGCAGGAGGCGCCAGGCCAGGATGTCCTCCCTGAGCGAGGTGTAGACCCTCTCACTGGCGCGCACACGGAGACTCTACGCAGAAGGCTCGCTGTTTGTATACATATTGGGGTGGATTGAGCGTTGTCGGTGCGGAATCGGCGATCCTGTGCATACAACGAGCGGTGCCCTCACCACCGAGCGTGGCACCACCACCACGACGAGGACCCCGCAGGATTGCTCCCGCGGGGTCCGGTTGGCGTGGCGAGACGCCTACTTGAAGGCGTCCTTGACGTTCTCGCCGGCCTGCTTGAGGCTGCCCTTGGCCTGGTCGCCCTGTCCCTCGGCCTCCAGGCGCTCGTTGTCGGTCGCCTTGCCGGCCGCCTCCTTCGCCTTGCCCTTGGCCTTATCGGCGGCGTTGCTCATCTTGTCTCCCAGACCCATGACGGGCTCCTTCCGTTCGACGATGACCCCAGAGGGGGTGGCACACACCACGCTAGATCGGTCGGGCCGAGGCCGCATCCCCGGTGGCCAGCTCTCGGTGGGTGCGCCCGCCGGGCGTCGAGGCCCGCGCCGTCTCAGCATCCGGCCGGCGGCCGCGCCGGGGCGCTCCGGCGTGGACAACGGCGGCGCCCCCCGCCGGTGCTGGTGTTGACTTCGGGCATGCCCATCAAGCCCTTCGCGCTGCTCGCCTCGCGCAGCGACGATGTGGCGGCGGCCGAGGAGTACGCCAGCCTGCGTCGCTTCACGGGTCTCGGCCCGGATGAGCTGGTCCGGTTCCGGCTGGAGTCCGGCAGGGTCGCCCCGCTCGACCTGGACGACTACTCCGGGGTGTTCCTCGGCGGCAGCCCCTTCACGGCGTCCACCCCCGCCGCGCGCAAGGACGCGGTGCAGCGCCGGGTGGAGGCCCAGCTGGCCGGGGTGCTCACCGAGGTCCGGGACCGGGACTTCCCCTTCCTCGGGCTCTGCTACGGCGTCGGCATGATGGGCGGGCTCGCGGGCGGGGTCATCGACGGCACCTTCGCCGAGCAGACCGCGGCCGTGCGCGTCGAGCTGACCGACGACGGCGCCCGCGACCCGCTGCTCGCCGGGATGCCCGCGGCGTTCGACGCCTACGTCGGCCACAAGGAGGCGTGCACGGTGCTCCCGCCGGGCGCGGTGCTGCTGGCCTCCTCGGCGGCATGCCCCGTCCAGATGTTCCGCCTCGGCGAGCACCAGTACGTCACCCAGTTCCACCCAGAGATGGACCGGGACGCCATGGTCACCCGCATCAACGTCTACCGGCACTCGGGCTACTTCCCGGCCGAGGCCGTGGAGGCGGTCATCGTGCGGATCTCCCGTGCCGACGTCGGCGGCTCGCACCGCCTGCTGCGCACCTTCGCCGAGCGCTACGCCCGGGAGGAATGAGCGCGCCGGGCCGACGCCCGGACTCCCGGACCGCCGGCGCACGGCCCCCGGACTGGTCGTACTCCGCCGGAGCAGGTCGCGCTCCGCAATCGACGACTTCGTCCGCGTGAGTACGACCAGTCGGCCTGGGCCGCGGTGGGCGTGCGAGGTCGGCAGGCTCCCCGGGCATGCCGAGGGCCCGGCAGCCTTGTCGGCTGCCGGGCCCCGCGTGGTCCTGCCAGGCGCCGCCCGGCGGCGGGCGGATCAGCCCACCCCCGGACGGGCGCCCAGGCTACTCGGGCTGGAGCTGCCCGCCGCCGCCCGCGCCGCCGCCGTCGGGCGCCGTCGGCATGTCCCGCTGCTCCACCGTGGCGCCGTGGCCCACGGTCACCGGCTCGGGCTTGAGGATCTCGTCGGTGGAGACACCGGTGAAGGTGAACTCCCCGAGGAGGCCCTCGCCCTGCGCGTCCACGAGGATCTTCTGCCCGGCCTTGAGATCGCCGAACAGGATCTTCTCGGACAGGACGTCCTCGATCTCGCGCTGGATGGCGCGGCGCAGCGGCCGGGCGCCCAGGACGGGGTCGTACCCGCGCTCGGCGAGCAGCGACTTCGCGGCCGGGGTGAGCTCGATCGTCATCGCCTGGTCACGCATCCGCGCGTCCAGCTTGGCGATCATCAGGTCGACGATCTGGACGATCTGCTCCTCGGACAGCTGCGGGAAGACGATGACGTCGTCCACGCGGTTGAGGAACTCGGGCCGGAAGTGCTGCTTGAGCTCCTCGTTGACCTTCGTCTTCATGCGGTCGTAGCTGGTGGACAGCTCGCCCGACGCCTGGAACCCGGTGAGCAGGCCCTTGGCGATGTCCCGCGTGCCGAGGTTCGTGGTCATGATGATGACGGTGTTCTTGAAGTCGACCACGCGGCCCTGGGAGTCGGTCAGGCGGCCGTCCTCGAGGATCTGCAGGAGCGAGTTGAAGATGTCCGCGTGGGCCTTCTCCACCTCGTCGAAGAGGACGACGGAGAACGGGCGCCGGCGGACCTTCTCGGTGAGCTGGCCACCCTCCTCGTACCCGACGTACCCGGGGGGCGAGCCGAACAGGCGTGAGACGGTGTGCTTCTCGGAGTACTCCGACATGTCGAGCTGGATGAGGGCGTCCTCGTCACCGAAGAGGAACTCCGCGAGCGCCTTGGCCAGCTCGGTCTTGCCGACGCCCGTGGGGCCGGCGAAGATGAACGAACCGCCGGGCCGCTTCGGGTCCTTCAGGCCGGCGCGGGTGCGCCGGATGGCCTGCGACAGCGCCTTGATGGCCGCGTCCTGGCCGATGATGCGCTTGTGGAGCTCGTCCTCCATGTGCAGGAGCTTGGAGGACTCCTCCTGCGTCAGCTTGAACACCGGGATGCCGGTGCTCATGGCCAGCACCTCGGCGATGAGCTCCTCGTCCACCTCGGCGACGGCGTCCAGGTCGCCGTTCTTCCACGACTTCTCCCGTGCGGCACGACGCTCGCCCAGGGTCTTCTCGCTGTCGCGCAGGCGCGCGGCCTTCTCGAAGTCCTGGTCGTCGATCGCGGACTCCTTCTCGCGGCGCACCTCGGCGATCTGGTCGTCGAGCTCGCGCAGCTCCGGCGGGGCGGTCATGCGGCGGATGCGCAGGCGCGCGCCCGCCTCGTCGATGAGGTCGATCGCCTTGTCGGGCAGGAACCGGTCGGAGACGTAGCGGTCCGCCAGGGTGGCGGCGGCCACGAGGGCCTCGTCCGTGATGGAGACGCGGTGGTGCGCCTCGTAGCGGTCGCGCAGCCCCTTGAGGATCTCGATGGTGTGCGCGAGCGTCGGCTCGGCCACCTGGATGGGCTGGAAGCGGCGCTCGAGGGCGGCGTCCTTCTCGATGTGCTTGCGGTACTCGTCCAGGGTGGTGGCACCGATGGTCTGGAGCTCGCCGCGGGCGAGCATCGGCTTGAGGATGCTCGCGGCGTCGATCGCACCCTCGGCGGCGCCGGCCCCCACGAGGGTGTGGATCTCGTCGATGAACAGGATGATGTCCCCGCGGGTGCGGATCTCCTTGAGGACCTTCTTCAGCCGCTCCTCGAAGTCGCCGCGGTAGCGGGAGCCGGCCACGAGGGAGCCGAGGTCGAGCGTGTAGAGCTGCTTGTCCTTCAGGGTCTCGGGCACGTCGCCGCGCACGATGTCCTGGGCCAGGCCCTCGACGACGGCGGTCTTGCCGACGCCGGGCTCGCCGATGAGCACGGGGTTGTTCTTGGTGCGCCGGGAGAGCACCTGCATGACCCGCTCGATCTCCTTGGTGCGACCGATGACGGGGTCGAGCTTGCCCTCGCGGGCGGCCTGGGTGAGGTTGCGCCCGAACTGGTCGAGCACGGCCGAGCCCGCGGGCTGGCCCTCGGTGGGGCCGCCGGCGGCGACGGGCTCCTTGCCCTGGTAGCCCGACAGCAGCTGGATGACCTGCTGGCGCACGCGGTTGAGGTCGGCGCCGAGCTTGGTGAGGACCTGGGCCGCCACGCCCTCGCCCTCGCGGATGAGGCCGAGGAGGATGTGCTCCGTGCCGATGTAGTTGTGGCCGAGCTGCAGCGCCTCGCGCAGCGAGAGCTCGAGGACCTTCTTGGCGCGCGGCGTGAAGGGGATGTGGCCGGAGGGCGACTGCTGCCCCTCACCGATGATCTCGGTGACCTGGGCGCGCACGGCCTCGAGGGAGATGTCGAGCGCCTCGAGCGCCTTGGCGGCGACCCCCTCACCCTCGTGGATCAGGCCGAGGAGGATGTGCTCGGTGCCGATGTAGTTGTGGTTGAGCATCCGCGCCTCTTCCTGGGCGAGGACGACCACACGACGGGCACGGTCGGTAAATCGTTCAAACATGTGCACTCCTCATGGGGCGGTTGTCTCGGCCGGAGCCCGGCGGCGACCGGTCTGGGCAACTTCATCGATGCTAACGGCGCGGGTGCGCCAACCCTGCCCGTGTTCGCCAGGGGCGTGATGCCCGGGAAGGGGCGTGTCAAGTTCCCGGTCAAGCGACCTTGACATGTCCTGGTCAAGCGCGCTTGACTGCGTGACGTCAAGCACGCTTCACACAACCGGAGGCACCCACATGAGCGCCAGCACCGCCGGCACGAAGAAGAAGGCCCCGTTCTCCGCATACGTCCTGGCGGCGGGGTTCGGCCTCGTCCTGGCCACCGGCCTGGGGGCACTGGCGGGGACCTTCCGCCCGGAGCAGTTCTGGCTCGTCGGCGGGGTGTTCGCCCTCTGCACGTTCGCCCCGATGGCGGCGCTCGGCTGGCTGCTCTTCGTCTCCCGGCACACGGTGGAGCGAGAGCCGCACGCCGAGCAGAGCGTCGAGCGCAGCTGGCTCGAGCGGGCCCAGAGCGGCGCCTTCCTCGACGTCCTCATCGCGACCGGCGTCGGGCTGACCACCCTCGCGATCACGGACCTGGACGTCTCCGGCACAACCGTCCTCACCGCCGTCGTGCTCCTGTCCATGGTGGACGCGGCCGTGCGCTACCAGGTCCTCTCGCGCCGGGAGTCCTGATGGACAACGACATCGCCGGCCGCCGGGCCCACCACGGTTGGTCGCAGGCCACCCTGGCCGAGCGCCTGGGCGTCTCCCGCCAGACGGTCATCTCCATCGAGCGCGGGCGTTTCGACCCGTCGCTGCCCCTGGCGTTCCGGATCGCCGCGGTCTTCGGCTGCCGCATCGAGGACGTCTTCACCCCCGAGCCGGCCGGGGAGGACGCCGGCGCCACGCACCAGCGCGCACGGGGCTGACACCGCGGAACCCCGTGGGCGCGTCGACGCCGTCAGGACAGCGCCGCCTCGAACGCCTGGAGCACCGCCTCGTCGAACAGCACGAAGCGGACCAGCTCGACCGTCGTCTCGCCGACGTCGGTGACGCTCAGCCCGCAGACCTGCTGCCCGCACCGGGCGTCCTGCCGGGCGCCGAAGCCTAGCACCGCGTCGACGGCGACCCGGGCGACGTCCGGGGCCGCCCAGCCGTACGCGCCGGCGCTGACCGCCGGGAAGGCCACCGTGCGCGCGCCGAGGTCGGCCGCCACCTGCAGCGAGCCGGTGAAGCAGGCGGCGAGCAGGGCCGGGTCGGTCTCGCCGCGGTGGGCGTTCGGCCCGACGGTGTGGACGACCCACCGCGCGGGCAGCCGGTAGCCGCCGGTCGGCACGGCGCTGCCCACCGGGAGGCCGCCCGGGAGCTGGGTGCGGCGCAGCTGCCGGCACTCCTCGAGCAGCCCGGGGCCGGCGGCGCGGTGGATCGCCCCGTCCACCCCTCCCCCGCCGAGGAGGGACGAGTTCGCGGCGTTGACGATCGCGTCGACGTGCTCGCGGGTGAGGTCCCCCAGGACCGCCTCGATCTTCACGCCCCAATCCTCCCCCAGCCGACAACCCCGGTGGTGAGAGGTCAAGTCCTCACCACCTCCCGCCGCGAGAGGTCAAGTCCTAACGTGCGAGAACTTGACCTCTCACCACCCACACACCACGTGTCACCACCCGCACACCACGTGCGAGAACTTGACCTCTCACCCTCAAATGCGGTTAGACCTCGACGAGCACCGTCACCGGCCCGTCACCCACGAGCTCGACGGCCATGTCCGCCCCGAAGCGGCCCGTCGCCACCTCGACGCCCTTCGCCCGCAGCGCCGCGGCGAGGTCGTCCACCAGCGGCTCGGCCACCGCCCCGGGCGCCGCCTTGTTCCAGGTGGGCCGCCGGCCCTTGCGCACGTCCGCGTACAGGGTGAACTGGGAGACGACGAGCACCGGCGCCCCGGCCTCGAGGACCGAGAGCTCCTCGCGCAGGATCCGCAGCTCGGCGATCTTCCGCGCGAGACGCTCGACCTCCGCGGCGCCGTCGTCGTGCGTCACGCCCACCAGCGCGACGAGCCCGGGACGCGAGATCTCGCCGACGACGTCGCCGGCCACGCTCACCGAGGCCCGGGTGACCCGCTGCAGCACCGCCCTCATGCGGCGGGTCCGGCCGGGGTCACCAGCCGCTGCCCGAGCGCGGGGGACGCCGTCCGCCGCGCCCGCCGCCGTACCCGGAGACCGCCGGGCGCACGTCGGCCAGGTACACGCCGGCGGGCACCACCGCGACGAACTGCAGGAAGCCGATCCCGCCGATCCCGATGAACCCGACGGCGGCGGCCACGCCCGTGAGGATGAGCCAGAAGTTCTTCGTGCGCTTGCCGGCGGCGAGGAAGGCCGCGGCGGGCCTGCGGGCCGCGTCGATGAGTGCCCACGCCTCGACCCCGAACAGCACGAGGGAGAGGCCGAGCATCAGGTACTGCTGCAGGGTCACGAGGAGCACCCCCTGAGCGTAACCAGCCGAGGCCGCCACCTCACCATTCCCGGCCGTGGGTCGCTACCGGCGGGCGCCGCCCTGAGGCAGCATGGGGTGATGGACATCCCTCCGGGGCTCCCCTCGCGCCGGGCGGTGCTCACCGCCGCCGGCACCGGCCTAGTCGTGACGCCCCTGCTGGCCGCGTGCGGCGGGGGCCCGGCCCCGGCGACCACCCCGGCGACGGCGGGCGGCACCGGCGGCGCCCTCGTGGCCGCCGCGGACGTCCCGGTGGGCTCCGGCGTCGTGGTGACCACCCCAGCCGGGGACCCCGTGGTGGTGGCCCAGCCCCAGTCGGGCACGATCGTGTCGTTCTCCGCGGTGTGCACCCACCAGGGCTGCCTCGTGGCGATCGACGGTGCCGAGGCGGCGTGCCCCTGCCACGGGTCCCGCTTCGAGGCGGCCACCGGGCAGGTGGCCCAGGGCCCCGCCACGGAGCCACTGCCGCCCGTGCCCGTCACGGTCAAAGACGGCGAGGTCGTGCTGGCCTGACGGGCCCGTCACTCCTCGGCGAGCTCCGTGCGCGCCTGCCCCTGGGACATCCCGGACATCTGCAGCGCGTCGACGGCGAGGGAGCGCAGCAGGGACACCAGGGTCTGCTTGCGCCACCCGTCCTCGGCGTAGCGCTCGGGGGCCAGCTCGTTCGCGACCGCGGAGAGCGTCGCGCGGGCGTGGTCGGGCGGGTCGCCGCGGCCCATCGCCGCGGCGAGGGAGGTCAGGCCCACGGCGAGCTGGGCGACGGCGTCGGCGATGTCCGGGGACGCGCCGTCCTCCTCGATGGCCACGATGGCGCGCCGGCTCACCACGCGCGCGTTGCGCATGGCGCGGTCCGCCAGGGTGCAGGCGCGGGAGAGCTCCGCGATGGTGGACCGCTCGGCCCGGAGCGCGGGGTTGACCCGCACGAGCTGGCTCGCGGCGCGCGTCGCCTCGAGCCAGGACTCGAGGACGGGCTGGGAGCCACGGCCGTGGGCGAGGGCGTCGGCGGCGAGCTGGGGGTCGCCGTCGCGCAGGCCGCGGGCGAGGGTGCCGAGGAGGGCGGAGAGCTCGCCGAGGGCCTCGCGGGCCAGCAGCCGCGGGCGGCGCACGATGTCGCCGGGCAGGACGGCGGTGAACACCAGTGCGAGCGCGGCGCCGACGAGGGCGTCCGACCACCGCCCGAGCGCGCCGCCGCTGAGCATCGTGGCGGGCATGGCCACGATGACGATGCTCTGGACCCCCGCCTGGGTGGTGAACAGCTGCCCGCGGTCGAGGAACCGGGCCACGAGGGCGGAGACGAGCAGCACGGCGAAGATCTGCACGGGGCCGGCCCCGAAGAGCTTCGCGAAGATCTCCCCCATCCCCACGCCGAGCGCGACGCCGGCGCCCATCTCCGCGACGCGGCGGACCTGACGGTCGGGGTTGAACCCGAGGCACACCCAGGCGGCGATGGGCGCGAACATGGGCAGGTTGTGCCCGAGCACCTGGCCGGAGATGAGGTAGGCGATCCCCGCCGCGAGCGCCGCGGTGAGGATCGGCACGAAGGAGTGGCGCACCCGCCGGGAGCCCTGGCGCCCCTGGACCGTGACCGCCACCCTGAGGCGGCGCAGGTCCATCGAGTTCCCGACGCCGGCAGCGATCAGGCGGGCGGCCCCGGGGGTCCGCGCGCCGCCCGATTCGGCGGGGCGGCCCTCCCGTGACCGCAGACTCATGGCCGCAGGTCGCGCCGGCGCAGCCCGGCGCCGGGACGCTCGGCCGGGCGCACGTCGGTGGTGCCCTCCAGGCCCACGATGATCTCCTGGGCGGCGGCGACCCCGCCGACGTCGAGCTGCGCGTCGCCCGGCACGGACCGCTTGACCAGCGCCAGCCCGACGGGGCCGAGCTCCTCGTGGCGGACGACGGAGGTCAGGCGCCCCACGACCTTCTCCCCCAGGCGCACCTCGGCGCCGGCGTCGGGCAGCAGGTGTTCCGAGCCGTCCAGGTGCAGCATGACCAGGCGTCGCGGGGGGCGGCCGAGGTTGACCACCCGCGCGACGGTCTCCTGGCCGCGGTAGCAGCCCTTGTTCAGGTGCACGCCGGTACGCAGCCAGTCCAGCTCGTGCGGGATGGTGCGCTCGTCGACCTCGCGGCCGAGCCGGGGCCGCCAGGCCTCCACGCGCAGCGCCTCCCACGCCCAGGTGCCGGCGAGCCGGCCCGGCCGGCCCCCGGCCTGGTCGGGCGCGCAGAACGCGTCGACCACCGAACCGAGGGCGTCGCGGCGCACGACGCTCAGGGCGCGGTGGATGTCGATGCCCGGGTGGTCGGCGTCGCGCGGGCCGTAGTGGGTCGAGCCCGGGGCGGTGCGGGGCCAGGGGTCCTGCCACGTGAGCAGGTGGGCCTCGTGCCCGGCCAGGCGGGCCCACCCGCCGGCCGCGGTCCCGAGGACGGCGACGTCGTCCGGGCGCGCCACCTCGACCCGGAGCATGAACCGCATCTTCTCGAGGTACTCCGCCAGGGGCGCGGCGTCGGCGTGCTCGGTCAGGAGCCAGGTGCGTGTCCCGTCGTCCTGCACGGCCGGGGCGTGCTCGACGTGGCCGTTGACGTCGAGCAGCAGCAGCTCGGTGCTCGCCCCGGCCTCCAGGCCCAGGAGCAGCTGGGAGCTCAGGGTGTTGAGCCAGGTGATGCGGTCCGGGCCGGTCACGGTGACGACGCCGAGGTGGGACAGGTCCACCACGCCCTCGCCGCGGGCCAGCGCACGCTGCTCGTGGGTCGGGTCGCCGTAGTGGAGGGCGACGCCGGCGTCCGGGCCGGAGCCCTCCACGGCGCCCGGCCGCGCCATCAGCGGGCTGCGGTAGCGGAGCTCCTCGGGGGTCAGGGCGGTGCTCATCTCAGTCCTGTCTGCTCAGTCGGCCGGAGGCGTAGGACTGCAGCTCCTGGCCGAACGCGGCCAGGTCCATCGCCCACATGAGGTCGTGCTGGACGAGGCCGTACACCCGCCGCGCCGCCGTCATCTCGGCGGCCGTCGCGGTGCGCACGACGGCGTCCGTGGCGAGGTCGACCCGGGCGCCCCGCACCGTGCCGAGGTAGACGCTCAGGTGGCCGGCGGGGTCGGAGACGAGCACCTCGAGCTCGGTGGCGTCGGGCAGGGGGGCGCCGGACGCCGTCCGGGCGGCCGGGCGCACGGCGGGGCCGGCGGCCTGCGCGCCGGTCGGGACGCCGTTGCCCTGCTGGGCGGGCACCGACGTGACCGACGCCGGCAGCGGCCGCCAGTACGACGTCTCGGTGGCCCACACCTGGTCGGGGACGAGCGCGCCCGCGCCCTCGGTCCCCGTCATCTCCTGCGCGATGGCGCCGGAGCGGGCGCGGTCGGTGGTCCAGATCGTGCTGGTGGACCGCAGGTAGGGGCCGCCGTCGTGGTCGAAGACGACCTCCTGGACGAACGCCTGCTCGTCCACACCCGGGTACCCGAGCATGCCGAACCCGCGCCAGCGGCCCAGGAGCCAGGCGAGGGGGTAGCACTCCGGCGCGAGGTCGTCGGGGATGGTGAAGGCCATGCACCCAGGCTAGCCGCGCTCGCCGCGCGCTGCGCCGCCCGGCCCTCAGACGGTCAGCAGGCGGCTGACCAGGTACACCGGCACCCCGGCGGCCAGCAGCGGGAGCATCGCGGCGGCGGCCGCGGGCCGGACCCGGCGGGAGGACGGGAACCGGCCGAAGAGCACGTGCAGCGCCGCGGTGAGGATGCCCGCCGCCAGGCCGAGGAGCAGCCCCGGCACGGGCCCCACCTCGGCGAGCAGCTCGCCGGTGACCAGCCCGACGGCGCCCGCGGCGACGGTCGCGACGCTGGCGACCAGCCCGGTGCGCGCCGGGATCGCGGTGCAGGAGGCGGCTGCGGCGATGGCGGCCGCGGCGGTCACGACGAGGGCCTCGGTGACGAAGCCGCTCTCGACGGCGACCCAGCCGGCCGCCGAGACCACCACGACGTTGCCGCCGACCACCCCGGAGACGGACTCGACGAGGCGCGGGCGCCCGTCCCGGCGCAGCATCTGGTGGACGAAGGCGGCCACGACCGACAGGCCCATGACGAGCGCGAGCGCCGGCAGCGAGGCCAGGAGGACGGCGGCGACGGACGCGACCGCCACGAGCGCGATCACGATCCCCGCGCCGCGCGTGGTGGGCAGGTCGATCAGCCGCGGCCACCCGGCCGCGAAGACGAGCGCGAGGAGGAGGACGAGGGCCGTGAGCACGCCGTGGGAGAGGTAGCCGGCGACCGCCACGGCGGCCGCACCGAGCGCGGTGGCGGCGGCGCGGGACGAGGCCCCCATCACGACCGCCGTCCCGGGGCGCCCGGCCGACCCGCCGCCCCGCGCCGCCGGCGGGTCACCGGCCGCGGCGGCAGCGGGGAAGGGCACGGGGTCACCCGGCGATTGTCGCAGATGCGGCTCGCGCCCCCGGCCGGGCGTGCGGCCGCGGGCCACGGCGGGCGCCGCCGGGCGCCGCCGGGTACGGGATCGACCCGGTCACGAGCGCCGCCGGGCGGCCACTAAAGTGTGGGCCACCGGACCGGAGGAGCTGATAGTGGCGGATCTCGTGCTGCTGACCGCGGACCCCGGTGGCGCCGCGCGGGTGCTGCCCGCCCTGACGCTCCTGGGTCACCAGGTGGTGGTCGCGCCGATGTCGCCCTCGGCGGTGGTCGAGAACGCGGACGCCGCCGCGATCCTGCTCGACGCCCGCCGGGACCTGGTCGCCGCGCGCACGCTGTGCCGGCTCCTCAGCGGGCCGGTCGAGGCACCGCCCGTGCTGCTCGTCCTCGCCGACGGCGGGTTCACGGCGGTCTCCGCCTCGTGGGGCGCGGCCGACGTCATCCTGGAGACGGCCGGGCCCGCCGAGGTCGAGGCACGCCTGCGCATGATGGGCGAGCACGCGCGGGACGACGACGAGGCCGCCCCGCCCGAGCAGCTCGAGGCGGGCGAGCTCGTCATCGACGCCTCCGCCTACACCGCCCGGGTGCGCGGCCGGATGCTCGACCTGACCTACAAGGAGTTCGAGCTGCTCAAGCACCTGGTGCTGCACCCGGGCAGGGTCCTCACCCGCGCCCAGCTGCTGCAGGAGGTCTGGGGCTACGACTATTACGGCGGTACCCGGACGGTCGACGTCCACGTCCGGCGGCTGCGCGCCAAGCTCGGCAGCGAGCACGACCAGATGATCGGGACGGTCCGCAACGTCGGCTACCGGTTCGACCCGCGGGGCCGTGACGCCAGCCCCGCGGACGTGGCCACGGTGCCCCAGAAGGACGCCGTCGGCTGACGCCCCGGCGCCCTCCCGCCCTTGCGCGCGCCGGGCGCACCTGACGTATTGTTGGACCCGACGCCGGGTCGCGAAAGCCCCGGGCTCCAACACAAGCCGCCTAGAGCGGCCTAAGCGCCGACTGGCGCTCTCCGGCCCGGCGTCCTCACCTCCCCCGCGGCCGACGGCGGCCGCCCCGACGCGCCGCGCGCGGCCCCTCCCCCGGTCCCCCGGTGGGCCAGGTCACGAAACGCGGCGCCCCCAACGATCTGCTCTAGCCTGAAGCCTGTTCACCTCCTGGACACGACCTCTCGACTGGAGCAATTGGTGCGATTCCGCCCCTCACCGCGTGACGGCACGTTCTTCGACCTCTTCGCCGCCGCCGCCGCGCACCTCGTGACGGGGGCGGGCCTGCTCGCGCAGATCCTCGGCGCCGACCGGGCGCACCGCAAGGAGCTCGCCGACCAGCTGCGGGCCGTCGAGCACGCGGCCGACGAGGCCGCGCACGCGATCTACAAGCGGCTCGCGCAGACGTTCGTGACGCCCCTGGACCGCGAGGACCTGTACCACCTCGCGTCCCGGCTCGACGACTGCATGGACGCCATGGAGGAGGCCGGGGACCTCATCGTCCTGTACAAGGTCGGCGTCCTGCCCACCGCCGTCAGCGACCAGGTCGCCGTCCTGCAGCGGTGTGCCGAGCTGACGTGCGAGGTCATGCCGCGGCTGAAGTCGATGGAGGGGCTGCGGGAGTACTGGGTGGAGATCAACCGCCTGGAGAACCAGGCGGACCGGGCCTACCGGCGTCTCCTCGCCGAGATCTTCGAGCAGGAGCACGACCCGATCACGGTCATCAAGCTCAAGGGGATCGTCGACGCGCTCGAGTCCGGCGCCGACGCCTTCGAGCGGCTGGCCAACGGTATCGAGACGATCGCCCTCAAGGAGTCCTGACCCGCCGTGGACCTCACGCTCGTCCTCGTGCTCGTGGTGGTGGTCGTCGCTCTCGGCTTCGACTTCACCAACGGCTTCCACGACGCCGCCAACGCGATCGCGACGTCGGTGTCCACCCGCGCCCTGACGCCCCGGACGGCGCTGGTCCTGGCGGCCGTCATGAACCTCGTCGGCGCCCTGCTCGGCACCGGCGTCGCCGAGACCATCGGCTCCGGGATCATCACGCCGCCCGTCGGCGCCTCCGGCCTCGCGGTGGTCCTCGCCGGCCTCCTCGGCGCCATCGCCTGGAACCTCGTGACGTGGTGGCTGGGCCTCCCGTCGTCGTCCTCGCACGCCCTCATCGGGGGCCTGACGGGCGCCGGCCTGGCCTCGGCCACGCAGGTGCACTGGGACGTCATCGGCGGCAGCGTGGTGGTCCCGATGGTCCTCTCGCCGCTGGTCGGGTTCGCCCTGGCGTACGCGCTCATGGTGGCGGTCCTGTGGGTCTTCCGACGCCGGCCGTTCGGCCGCACCATGCGGCGCTTCCGGATGGCGCAGACCGTCTCGGCAGCCGCCATGGCGCTGGGGCACGGGCTGCAGGACGCGCAGAAGACGATGGGCGTGATCGCGCTGGCGCTGGTGGCCGGCGGGCTGCACGAGGGCACGTCCATCCCGCTGTGGGTCAAGCTCGTCGCGGCGAGCGCGATCTCGCTGGGCACCTACGCCGGTGGGTGGCGGATCATGCGCACGCTGGGCCGGCGGGTCATCGAGCTGGACCCCGCGCGCGGCTTCGTGGCGGAGACGGTCGCCTCCGGCGTGCTCTACGCGACGGCCTTCATCTTCCACGCGCCGATCTCGACGACGCACACCATCACCTCAGCGATCATGGGCGTCGGGGCCACGCGCCGGCTCTCCGCGGTGCGCTGGGGCGTGGCGGGCAACATCGCCGTCGCCTGGGTCCTGACCATCCCCGCATCCGCGCTGGTCGCCGCCGGGCTGTACCTCGGGGTCCACGTCCTCCTGCCGTGAGCGCCGGGCCCGACGCCGGAGCGGCCCGGCCCCGGAGCGGCCCGACGCCGGCGACGGGCCGGCCCCGGAGCGGCCCAGCCCCGGGCACGGACGAGCCCGGCCGGTCGGGACCGGCCGGGCTCCGCCGGGCCGGTGCGTCAGCTCACCCGAAGCGGCCGGAGATGTAGTCCTCGGTGTCCTTGACGGACGGCGAGGAGAACATCTTGTCCGTCTCGTCCATCTCGATGAGGTGGCCGGGCTTGCCGGTGCCGGCGATGTTGAAGAAGCCGGTGCGGTCGGACACGCGTGAGGCCTGCTGCATGTTGTGCGTGACGATGACGATCGTGTACTCGTCCTTCAGCTCCGCCATGAGGTCCTCGATGGCGAGCGTGGAGATCGGGTCCAGGGCCGAGCACGGCTCGTCCATGAGGAGGACGTCGGGCTTGACGGCGATCGCCCGGGCGATGCACAGGCGCTGCTGCTGGCCGCCCGAGAGCGAGGAGCCGGGCCGGGCGAGGCGGTCCTTGACCTCGTTCCACAGGTTCGCGCCGCGCAGCGAGCGCTCCACGAGCTCCTCGGCCTCGTGCTTCTTGATCTTGCGGTTGTTCAGCCGCACGCCGGCGAGCACGTTGTCCGCGATGGACATCGTGGGGAACGGGTTCGGCCGCTGGAAGACCATGCCGACGTGGCGTCGGACCATCACCGGGTCGACCTCGGGGGCGTAGAGGTCCTGGCCGTCCAGGATCGCCGAGCCCTCGACCCGCGCGCCGGGGATGACCTCGTGCATGCGGTTCAGGGTCCGCAGGAAGGTCGACTTCCCGCAGCCGGAGGGGCCGATGAGGGCGGTGATCGAGCGCGGCTCGATGGCCATGTTGACGTCCTCGACCGCGAGGAAGTCCCCGTAGTAGACGTTGAGGTCCTTGACGTCGATGCGCTTAGACATGGGCGTTCCTTCCGGGGGCGGGGCAGGCGGCGGGGCCGCGGGGAGTGCGGGGGCGGGGGGCGCGGGCGGCGGTCACGAGCGGCCCTTGGGCGCGAAGTACCGGCTGATCAGCCGGGCCCCGAGGTTGAGGAGCATGACGATGACGACGAGGGTCAGCGCCGCGGTCCAGGCGCGGTCGATGCCGACGCCGCCCTGGGAGAACTGGCGGTACGCGAACACGGGCAGGGTCGCCATGCGGCCCTCGAGCGGGTTGTTGTTGATGCTGGCGATGATGCCGACCGTCATCAGCAGGGGCGCCGTCTCCCCGATCACGCGGGCGATGGCGATCATCACGCCGGTCGTGATGCCGGCGATCGCGGTGCGCAGCACGACCTTGATGACCGTGAGCCACTTGGGCACGCCGAGGGCGTAGGACGCCTCGCGCAGCTCGTTGGGCACCAGACGCAGCATCTCCTCCACCGAGCGCACGACCACCGGGGTCATGAGGACGGCGAGGGCCACGGCCCCCATGAGGGCCGACCGGTAGGCGGGGCCGACGAGAATCGTGAACAGGGCGAAGGCGAAGAGGCCGGCGACGATCGAGGGGATGCCCGTCATCACGTCCACGAGGATGGTGATCGCGCGGGCGAGCCGGCCCTTGCCGTACTCGACCAGGTAGATCGCGGTGAAGATCCCCAGCGGGATCGAGATCACGGAGGCGATGCCCGTGACCCACAGGGTGCCGACGATCGCGTGGAGCGCGCCGCCCTCGACCATGTCCCCGAAGATGCCGGTCATGTCCGTGGTGAGGAAGTCCCAGCTGAAGAGCTTGAGGCCACGCTGCAGCACGATCCACACCAGGGAGACCAGCGGGACCATGGCCACCAGGAAGGCGCCCGTGACCAGCGACGTCGCGAGGCGGTCCTTCGAGGGCCGCTCCCCCTCGACGGCTCGCGAGAGCGCCCAGCTGGCGACGATGAACAGGATCCCGCCGAGGAACACGACCGAGACGACGGTCGGTTCGCCGACGAGGAGGAGGAGGACGTAGACGAGGGCGACGGAGGCGACCAGCACGGCCCACGGCGTCCACTTCGGCAGCCGGGGGGCGCGCGTCGCCAGCTCGGAGGTGAGGGCGGTCATCAGTTCGCTCCAGAGAACTCGGCGCGGCGCGCGATGACCCAGCGGGCCAGCAGGTTCACGCCGAAGGTGATCACGAAGAGGGTCAGGCCCGTCGCGATGAGCACGTCGGCACCGAGGCCCGAGGCCTCGGGGAACTGGTTGGCGATGTTCGCGGCGATGGTCTGGTGCTGTCCGGGCCTGAGGACGTAGAAGTTCACGAGGAAGCCGGGCGAGAGGATCATGAGCACGGCCATGGTCTCGCCCAGCGCGCGGCCGAGGCCCAGCATCGAGGCGCTGATGATGCCGGAGCGGCCGAACGGGAAGACCGACATGCGGATCATCTCCCAGCGCGTCGCCCCGAGCGCCAGCGAGGCCTCCTCGTGCAGGCGGGGCGTCTGGAGGAACACCTCACGAATCGTCGCGGTGACGATGGGCAGGACCATCACCGCGAGGACGATCGACGCGGCCATGATGTTCCGGGCGGGCGCCTGGAAGCCGGCGAGGGGCGCGATGAACCCGAGGTTGCCGCTCAGCCAGGCGAAGAAGGGGTTGAGCACGGGGACGAGCCATGCCATGCCCCACATGCCGTAGACCACCGACGGGATCGCGGCGAGCAGGTCGACGAGGTACCCGAGGCCCTGCGCGGCGCGCCGCGGCGCGTAGTGGGAGATGAACAGGCCGATCGCGATGCTGAGCGGCACGGCGATGAGCAGCGCGATCACCGAGGACAGCAGCGTGCCGAAGACCAGGGGCGCGAGGTACGCCCCCAGGCTCTTCTCGTCCATGAACCCGATCTCGTCGTACTGCGCCTGCGAGGCGACGAGCGCGGGCCACGACCGGACGATGAGGAAGCCGGCGACGGCGGCGAGGATGACGAGGATGACGACGCCGGCGCCGGTGGAGATCCCGGCGAAGATCGGGTTGCCCAGACGCCCCGGTGGGCGGCTCAGCCGCAGCTGGGGTGTGCCCCCGGGCGGGGCTTCGGTCGTGCTGGGGGCTGCCACGGATCCTCCGGGAAGATCGGTTGCTGGATGGAAGGGGTCTGAGCTCAGTCGGCCGAGATCTGCGCGATCGCGGCATCGACCCGCTTGCGCAGGGCGTCCGAGATGGGCGCGGAGCCGGCCACCCGGGGGTCGGCCGCGCGGGCCTGTCCCTCGGGGCTGGCGATGTAGTCGAGCAGGTCCGTGATGTTCCGGGCGTCGCGCTCGTTGTCGTACGTCGAGCAGGCCATCGTGTAGGAGACCAGCACGATCGGGTACGTCCCGGCCGCGGTGGTGTCGCGCGCCAGCTCGATGGTCAGGCGCAGGTCGCTCGCGTCCTCGGCGGGCGCGGAGGCGTCCACGACGGCGGCGGCGGCCTCCGCGGAGAACGGCACGAACTCCTCGCCCACGCCCACCGCGACGGTGCCGAGCTCGCCCGGGACCTGCGCGGCGTCGGCGTAGCCGATCGTGCCCTCCGCCGCCTGCATCGTCTGGATGACGCCCGTGGTCTGGGTGCCGGACTGCGTGCCCGAGAGCGGCCAGGACTCGCTCGGCTCGTGCGGCCAGGCGTCGCCGGCCGCGGCGGCCAGGTACTCGGTGAAGTTCTCGGTGGTGCCCGAGTCGTCGGACCGGTTCACCGGGACGATGCCGAGGTCCGGCAGCGCCACACCGGGGTTGGTCGCGACGATCGCTGGGTCGTCCCAGCGGGTGATGTCCCCGTTGAAGATCGCGGCGATCGTCCTCGGCTCGAGGTCGAGGTGCTCCGCCGCGAGGCCCGGCAGGTTGTAGGCCACGGCGATGGGCGAGATGTACAGCGGCAGCTCGACCACCTCGCCACCGAAGCACCGCTGGGTCCCCTTGGCGAGCTCGTCGGCGTCCATGGGTTCGTCGGAGCCGGCGAACAGGGTGGCCGAGTTGAGGAACATCTCCCGGCCCGAGCCCGAGCCGACCGGGTCGTAGGAGGCGATGACGTCGGGGTGGGCGTCGCCGAAGCCGGCGATCCACGCGGTCATGGCGATCTCCTGCGAGGAGGCGCCGCCTCCCGGGAGGGTGCCGCCGGTGCCGCCGCACGCCGCGAGCGTGAGCGCCAGGGCGCCGCTCACGGCCGCCGCCGCCAGACGGCGGAGGCGCGCAGAGCCACGTGCATGACCATCCCCCGTCTCGGTGCGCCGGAAGCGGTCCGCCCGGCTGGAAGAGACGGTAGGCAGCGCTGGTGTCCAGCGGGCGGGCAGAAGATGAACACCAGGTGAACTACCCCTGTCATGTCCCTCACAGGCGCTGGAAACAGCCGGCATCGCGGGTTGGCCCTCACTCCGAGAAGAGCCTGCCGCGAGCGCGAGGGCCGGGCAGGCAGGTGCTTGTGCGTCGGGAGTGAAGATACGGGATGAGGCGATGGATGAGTGACCGGTGGGCCGCCCCGTCGGGGCGGCCCACCAGTCACTCATCAGGTTCAGTCAGACCGGGCTCGATCGCACGGCGCGACCGGGCCGGTTCGACCGGGTCAGGCGGCCGAGATCTTCTCGATGGCGGCGTCGACCTGCCCGCGCAGCGTGTCCGAGATCGGGGCGGAGCCGGCGACGCTCGGGTCGGCGGCGCGCTCCTGGCCCTCGGGGCTGGCGATGTAGCTGAGCAGGGCCTTGACGTTCGCGGCGTCCTGGTCGCTGTCGTAGGTGGAGCAGGCGATCGAGTAGGACACGAGGACGATCGGGTAGGTGCCCGACTCCTGGGTGTCGCGGGCCAGGTCGATCGTCAGGCGCAGGTCGGTGGCGTCCTCGGTGGCCGGGGAGGCGTCCACGACGGCGGCGGCGGCCTCGGCGGAGAACGGCACGAACTCCTCGCCCACCTTGACGGCCACGGTCCCGAACCCGTCGGGCACCTGGGAGGCGTCGAGGTAGGCGATGCCACCCTCGGCGCCCTCGAGCGTGGAGACGACGCCGGAGGTGCCGTTGCCGGACTGCGTGCCCTGGACCGGCCAGTCCTCGACCGCACCGTGGGTCCACGCGCCGCCGGAGGCCGCGTCGAGGTACTCGGTGAAGTTCTCGGTGGTGCCCGAGGAGTCGGAGCGGTTGATCGGGATGATGGCCGTGTCGGGCAGCTCGACGCCCTCGTTGGTCGCGGCGATCGCCGGGTCGTTCCAGGTCTTGATCTCGCCGGCGAAGATCTTGGCGAGGGTCGCGGGGTCGAGGTTGATGTGCTCGGCGTCGAGGCCGGGCAGGTTGTAGGAGACGGCGATCGGCGAGATGTACAGCGGCAGCTCGAGCGCCTCGCCGCCGAAGCAACGCTCCTTGGCCGCGGTGACCTCCTCCGGCTTGAGCGCGGCGTCGGAGCCCACGAAGAGCGCCGAGCCGTTGAGGAACATCTCGCGGCCGGTGCCGGACCCGGTCGGGTCGTAGGAGACCTGCACGTCGGGGTTGGCCTCGGTGAAGCCGGCCATCCAGCCGTTCATGGCCTTCTCCTGGGACGTCGCGCCGGCGCCGGGGAGGGTGCCGGAGAGCGCCGCAGCGGTCTCGCCACCCGCGGAGCTGCCGGCGGCGGACGCGCCGTCGTCGGACGAGCTGCTGCATGCCGCGAGCGTGATCGCGAGGGCGCTGATCGTGGCGACTCCCGCCAGACGGCGGCTACCTGCAAGCTTCACTGTCATTCCATCCTCTGTGTCGGTGGGGCGGCGTTGGAGGGGCCGACCAGAGGTGACGTTAGGCACCGCGGGTGTCTGCCTGGCGCTCAGGCGGTGAACAACGGGTGAACTCGGGCTGACGGGTGCGTCACAGTTTCGCAACCGGGTCAGGTCGTGGCGCCCCGCAGCCGCGTCAGACCGTGGCCCGGTGCTTCTCCAGCGCGACGACGACACTCGCGCGGCGCGGCCGCTGGGCCACGTGGACGACCAGCATCTCCGCCGTCTTGAGCCAGGGGTCGGACTCGGGCACCTGCTTCATGATGCGGTGCGGTGTCCGCCCCGCGATCTCCTCGACCACCGTGGGCAGCACGGGCCGGTGCGTGCACACGGCCACGGTGGTGGCGTTGCGGCGGGTCAGCTCGCGGCGCACGAGCTCGCGCACGGGCCCGGGCTTCTTCTCGTGCGCGGCCTCCGTCAGCTCGGGCCGGAGCTCCGCCCCGATGCCGGTCGCCTCCAGGTAGGGGCGCACGGTCGCGGCGCACCGCTCCCACGGCGAGGTGATGACCTCCTCGACGCCGTAGGCGCCCAGCAGCGGCACCAGGCGCTCCGCCTGGGCGCTCCCCACCGGGGTCAGCGGGCGCGTCGCCTCGCCGTCCGGCCACGCCGAGCGCTTCTTGGCCCGGGCGTGCCGGACCACGACCATCGTCCAGGTGCGCAGCCGCTCGTCCTTCCACTGGTCCTCGAGCATCCCGAGCGGCTCACGGTCGTGGGGGTAGGTCAGCATCCTCGCCGCCCTGGCGACGCTGACCCAGCGCACGTCGTCGATCTCCGTGGAGGGGGCCGGGCTGACGGCGGACCGGCAGTGGACGCTCTGCGCGTCCGGGTGCACCTCCTGCGCGGCCCAGTAGTACGCGACCTTCCGGCGCCCGTCCCTCAGGGGGTACCGGACCGTGCGCAGCGGCTGGCCCAGCGCCACGTGGACACCGGTCTCCTCGGCCACCTCGCGCACGGCGCACGCGATCACGCTCTCGCCGTCCTCGAGCTTGCCCTTCGGCCAGCTCCAGTCGTCGTAGCGCGGGCGGTGGACCAGGAGCACCTCGAGGTGGCGGCCCCGCACGCGCCAGACGAGCGCCCCGGCCGCCTCGACCGTGCGCGTCTCGACCAGGGTGTCGGTGTCGGCGCTCACCGGCTGCCGGCCACGCGTCGTCGCGCCCGCGCCATGAGCATCTCCTGGATGTCGTCGAGGCGCCGCCCGTCCGCCGCCAGGTAGCGTCGGTGCCAGCCGTCGAGCTCGAGGTGCCAGGAGGAGGTCGTTTCCGCGACCGAGACGTCGAGGAGCCCCACGAGGAAGTCGATCTGCGACTGGTCGGAGATCCGGATGAGCGCTTCCACGCGCCGGTCGAGGTTGCGGTGCATGAGGTCCGCCGAGCCGATCCACACCTCGGGGTCGCCGCCGTTCGCGAAGGCGAAGACCCGGGCGTGCTCGAGGAAACGACCGAGGATGGACCGGACGCGGATGTTCTCGCTGAGTCCGGGCACCCCGGCGCGCAGCGCGCAGATGCCCCGGACGATGACGTCGACGTGCACGCCGGCCTGGCTGGCGCGGTACAGCGCGTCGATGACGGCCTCGTCGACGATGGAGTTGACCTTGATCTTCACCCAGGCGGGCTTGCCGGCCCTCTTGAGGTCGATCTCGCGCTCGATGCGCTCGATCAGCCCGGGGCGGACCGAGCGCGGCGCCACGAGCAGGCGGTGGAACCGGGTGCGCGGCGCGTAGCCGGAGAGCTGGTTGAACAGGCGGGTGAGGTCCTGGCCGACGTCGCGGTCGCAGGTCAGCAGACCGAAGTCCTCGTAGCCGCGGGCGGTCTTGGGGTGGTAGTTGCCGGTCCCCACGTGGCAGTAGCGCCGCAGGCCGTCCGCCTCCTGGCGCACCACCAGGCAGAGCTTGGCGTGGGTCTTGAGGCCGACGATCCCGTAGACGACGTGCACGCCCGCCTGCTCGAGCTTGCGGGCCCAGGAGATGTTGGCCTGCTCGTCGAAGCGGGCCTTGATCTCGACGATCGCGAGGACCTGCTTGCCGGCCTCGGCGGCGTCGATGAGGGCGTCCACGATCGGGGAGTCGCCGGAGGTGCGGTACAGCGTCTGCTTGATGGCGAGCACCCTCGGGTCGGCCGCCGCCTGGGCGATGAACTGCTGCACCGACGTGGAGAAGGAGTCGTAGGGGTGGTGCAGGAGGATGTCCTGCTCCCGGATGGCGGCGAAGAAGTCCGTGGGGTTGGCCGACTCCACCTCGGCGAGCCCCTGGGCGGTGACGGGGACGAACTTGGGGTACTTCAGGGCCGGACGGTCCAGGTCGTGGATGACGTTGAGGCCGGTGAGGTCGAGCGGCGCCGGCAGGTGGAAGACGTCGGTGTCCTCGACCCCGAGCTCGCGCTTGAGCAGGTCGAGCACGTGCGCGCTGATCCCCTCGGCGACCTCCAGGCGCACGGCCGGCCCGAAGCGCCGCCGGACGAGCTCCTTCTCCAGCGCCTTGAGGAGGTTCTCGGCGTCGTCCTCCTCCACCTCCACGTCCTCGTTGCGGGTGACGCGGAAGGTGTGGTTCTCGATGATCTCCATGCCTGGGAACAGGGCGTCGAGGTGGTGGGCGATGACCTCCTCGAGGGGCACGTAGGAGGTCCGGCCGCCGGCGTCGGCGGGGACGTCCTCGGGCCGGTACGGGCGCCCCTCGGAGTCCACGGCGATGAACCGGGGCAGCAGCGGCGGCACCTTCACCCGGGCGAAGTGCTCCTTGCCGGTGCCGGGGTTGCGCACCAGCACGGCGAGGTTGAGGGACAGGCCCGAGATGTACGGGAAGGGATGGGCCGGGTCCACGGCGAGGGGGGTGAGCACGGGGAAGATCTGCTTGCGGAAGAACTTGTGGAGCCGGTCGCGCTCGCTGTCGTTGAGGTCGTCCCAGTGCAGCAGGTCGATGCCCACCTCGGCGAGCTTGGGCTGGACGTCGCGGGAGAAGACGGCGGCGTGACGCGCGGTGAGCTCCTTGGCCCGGTGGCTGATGGCGTCGAGCACCTGCCGGGGGGACAGCCCCGAGGCGGCCGGGACCGCCATGCCGGTGGCGATGCGCCGCTTGAGCCCGGCGACGCGGACCATGTAGAACTCGTCGAGGTTGGAGGCGAAGATCGCGAGGAACCAGGCCCGTTCGAGGATGGGCACGTCCTGGTCCTCGGCCTGCTCGAGCACCCGCTCGTTGAACGCGAGCCAGCTGAGCTCGCGGTCCGCGAACCGGCCCTCGGGGAGCTCGGCCTCGTCAAGAGGCAGGTTCTCCTCCCGCGCCTCGGCCTCGGCCGCCTCGACCTGGCGGGTCAGGGACGCGGAGGACGTGGAGACGCCGCCGAGCGTGCGCGCCATCGCGCGGGCCTGGGCGGCGAGCTCGTCCTCGGTGTCGTCCTCGAGCAGGTCGTCGAGCTCGTCCTGGTCGACGCCCGCCTCGCCGTAGGGCGCGGGATCGTCGGTGTGGTCGAGCTCGACGGCGGTGCCAGGCCGCGACCCGCCCGTGGGCTCCTCCAGGACGCCGTCGACCGGCACACCCCTCGCCGTCGTCCCCTCAGAGCTGTTCATGGAATCCATAGTGGCACCTGAAGATGACCGGCGGGTGACGCCCTCGTCGGGCTGGTCCTGCCGGGAGCGGGGCCATGTCATCGGTACTGGACGTCGATGCTGACGCACCGGAATCCCTCCTTCTGGTAGGTCCGCAGCGCCGCGGCGTTGTCGCCCTCGACGTAGAGGGTGGCGCTGCGCAGGCCGCGGCGCGCGAGCTCGGTCATCGCGCGGTGCGTGAGCATCCCGCCCAGCCCGCGGCCCTGCGCGTCGGGGTCGACGCCGAGCGCGTAGATCTCCCCCGACGCCTCGCCAGGCAGCACCTTGACCCACATGGAGGCGATCGGGGCGGACCCCGGCCCGTCCGCGGGGAACGCCAGCCACAGCAGCGCGGGGTCGAACCAGTCCTCCGCCTCGCGGGCCCGCAGGTCGGCGACGCTCATGCGGCCCTGCTCGGGGTGGTGGGCGAAGGCGCGGGCGTTGAGCGCGACCCAGGCCTCCTCGTCGCGGCCGACCTGGAAGGGGCGCACGGTGACGCCGGGATGGCCGGGCGTCGTCGCCGCGGCGAGCGGCCCGAGCGGGGCCGCCATCTGCAGGAGCTCGCGGACCACCCGCATGCCGGCGGCGGCCGCGAGCGCCTGGGCGCCGGGGAGGTTGCCGTGTGCCCACACGGACACCCCCGGGGAGGCGGCGCGGACGGCGTCGAGCAGCTCGCGCCCCACCCCGCGGCGGCGGCGGGCGGGGTGGACCGCGAGCTCGGCGCTCGCGCCCGTCCCGTCCGGGCCGCCATCGGCCGCGCGGTCCCCGTGCCGGCCGCCGTCGGCGGCGCCGTCCCCCTGGTCCCCCGGCGTGCCCGCTACGCCCTGCTCGCCCGACGCCGCGCCCTGGTCCGCGGGCGCGCCCTGGTCCGAGGTCGTGCCCGGGTCGAGCTGCGCGTACCCCACCAGCTGGCCGTCGTCGACAGCCAGGAGGTGGAGCACCGGGTGCACCGGGGAGCGCAGCTCGAGCAACGTCTGCTCGGACAGGGCGGGGACGCCGTCCTCCTCGGCGACCGCCTCGGCGAGCGCCAGGATGTCGCCGGGCGCGACCTCCCGGTCCAGGTCAGCAGCCTTGATGATCACATTGCCCGCCTTCCGCGCCGCGACCGTCACGGGCATCCCCATTCCACTCGGCATCCGGCGGCCGTGCAATTCCCGCCGCGCAGCACCACGCCCGCCCCCAGCAGCGCCGTCGAGTGCTACACGGCCGCCCGCGGGGGCCTGCGCCCGCCTCCGCCGTCAGCGGTGCGCGGGGAGCATGCGGCGGGCGACGCCCGGCACCCGCGCCGGTCCGGGCGCGGCGTCGGCGATCCACGGGCCGGTGCCCTCCGAGGGATCGACGATCCCGTCCTCGGCCCACAGGTGCTCCCCCGCCAGGACGGCGCGGGCCAGCTCCTCGTCCCCGTCGTCGGTGTTCACCCACAGCTCGCGGAAGAGGCGCTCGACCTGAAGCCTGGACCGCCGGCAGCACGCGTCGGCCAGCCGCTGCGCCGCACGGCCCGTCTCGGGGTCGTCCTCGAGCTGCATCTGGGCCCGCACGCACACGGCGGACATGGCGAACAGCTCGGCGCCGATGTCCACCACCCGCCCGAGGAAGCCCTGCTTCTTCTCCAGGCCGCCCTGCCAGCGGCCCATCCCGTAGAAGGTCGCGCGGGCGAGGCGCCGGGAGCTGCGCTCGACGAAGCGCAGGTGCGTGGCGAGGGGGCCGTACCGCCCGTATGCGGTGGGGACCTGCCCCGCGCCGGCCAGCAGGGGCGGGAACCAGGTGGCGTAGAAGGCTCCCGCCCGCGCGGCGGCTCGCGCCTTGCCGGCAAGGGGGACGTCGGCGTCGATGAGGTCGCCGGCCACGGCGAGGTGGGCGTCCACGGCCTCCCGGGCGATGAGCAGGTGCATGATCTCGGTGGAACCCTCGAAGATCCGGTTGATGCGCAGGTCGCGGAGCACCTGCTCGGCGGGCACGGCCCGCTCGCCCCGGGCGGCGAGGGAGTCGGCCGTCTCGTACCCGCGGCCCCCGCGGACCTGGACCAGCTCGTCGGCGACCCTCCAGGCCATCTCCGAGGTGAAGAGCTTGGCCAGGGCGGCCTCGATGCGGATGTCCGTTCGGCCCGCGTCGGCAAGATGGCTCGCGAGCTCGAGGACCGCCTCCTGGGCGTACGTGGCGGTGGCCATGAAGGCGATCTTGTGGGCGACGGCGGCGTGCTCGCCCACCGGCCGGCCCCACTGCACGCGCTCGCGCGACCACTCCCGGGCCAGCTTGAGGGACCACTTGCTCGCCCCGACGCACAGGGCGGGGATCGACAGGCGGCCGGTGTTGAGCGTGGTCAGCGCGATCTTCAGGCCCATCCCCTCGCGGCCGAGGACGCCGGTGGCCGGCACCCGCACCTGGTGGAACCGGGTGACGCCGTTCTCCAGGCCGCGCAGCCCCATGAAGGCGTTGCGGCGCTCGACCGTGATCCCCGGCGCGTCGGCCTCGACCACGAACGCGGTGATGCCGCCGCGGTGCCCCTCGGACGCCGGCACCCGCGCCATCACGACGAGCAGCTCGGCGACCACCCCGTTGGTCGACCACAGCTTCACGCCGTCGAGCAGGTAGTCCCCCTCCGGCGTCGGGGTGGCGGAGGTGCGCAGCCGGGCCGGGTCTGAGCCGACGTCGGGCTCGGTGAGCAGGAACGCGGAGATGGCCCCCGCCGCGCAGCGCGGCAGGAAGGCCTGCTTCTGGGCGGCGGACCCGAACTGCTTGACGGGCTCGGGCACCCCGATGGACTGGTGGGCGGAGATGAGCGCGCCAATGCTGGGGCTGCTGCTGCCGAGGAGCATTAGGGCGCGGTTGTAGTGGACCTGCCCCAGGCCCAGCCCGCCGTACTCGCGTGGGATCTTGATGCCGAAGGTGCCCAGCCGGGCCAGCCCGGCGATCACCTCGTCGGGGATGCGCGCCTCGCGCTCGATGGCCCGGCCGTCGACGTGCTCGCGCAGGTAGGCGGCGAGAGCGTCGAGATACGCCCGGCCGCGCGCGTCGAGGGCGGGCTCGGGTCGTGGGTGCGGGGCGATGAGGTCGAGCCGGAACCGGCCCAGGTAGAGCTCCTTGGCGAAGGAGGGCTGGGTCCACTCGCTCTGCCTGGCCTGCTCGGCCACCTCCCGGGCGTCTCGCTCGGTGACCTCGCCCGCCCCCACGGTGCCCTGCACGCCGTCCGCGTCGACCTGTGTCGCCATCGAACCCACCCCGCCCTCGTTGCCGGTACCGCCAGTATCACCTATCCGGGCGCGGCCGGGAAGGGCTGGGGAGGGACGACGGCGGACGGCCGAGCAGCGGGCGGCGGGCTTTAGTCCAGCCGGCCCGAGCGGTACAGGACCGCCGCCTCCTCCAGCTCCTCCGCGGTCGTCAGCAGCGCGCCGGCGCGGCGGGTGACCTCGAAGGCGAGGTCGTCGTCGTCCTGCTCGATCCAGTCGGCGTGGAGGGCGGAGCCCGTCGCGAGGACGCGGAGGAACGCGATGGCGCGGTCGAGGGCCACGGCGAGGTCGCCGTCGTAGAGGCCCGAGAGCACCTTGTCGACGACCTCCGTGACGTCGTCGGGCCCGGGCGGGGTGGCCACGCCGGCGACAGCACCGGCGACCTCCGCCCGCTGCAGGCCGAGCCGGTAACGGCTGGCGACCGTCACCGGGTCGCGGCGCACCCACTCCCGCAGAAGGTACAGCCGCCAGAGGGTCCCGGGCAGGGTGGTGTTGGGGCTGCGCGACCACAACGTGGCGATCTCGTCGAGCCCCTCACGGTCCACGAGGGTGACGAGGCGGTGGACGAGGTCTGGGTCGTCGTGGGCGCCGGCGCGGCCGCCGTGCACGAGGGCCTGGGCGGTGGTGTGGGCCACCTCCGAGCGGGTGGCGGGATCCTCGTCGCCCTCGATGAGCTCGGCCTGCGCGGGGTCGAGCATCGCCGGACGTCGTGGGTGCGGTCGCTCGCTCATGTGTCCAGCTCCCTCCGCCCCGCCGTGCGGGGCCGCTCGTGTCAGCCGGCCGGGTGAGCCCGGTCGGGCGGTCTCGGCGGGCCGGCGGCCGCCGACCGTGATTGTCTCGCACCGCGCCGGGCGGTGCAGCCACGGCGACGCCGCGCCCGCGCCGTCCGGGGCGGCGTCGGGCCCACGCCGTCCGGGTCGACGCCGTTGCCCGCGGGAACGCGTGCGGCCGACGGCGGAACGGGCGGGCCGGCCCTGTCGGGGCGTGGCCTCATAGTGTTGGGGTAGGCGCAACGTGCCTTGAGCAGGCATGACACGGGACCGGATGCTCGTGGTCGGCCGGTACCCCAACGCGATGAACAGGAGGCGGAGATGGCCCAGACAGCAGTGACCGGGGCTTCGGTGGCCGAGGTGATGGCCGAGCTGGCTGAGCTCGAAGACCCCAAGATCCGCGAGGTGAACGCCAGGCACGGTGACGACCACGGCGTGAACCTCGGCAAGCTGCGCGCGCTTGCCAAGCGGCTGAAGACCCAGCAGGAGCTTGCGCGAGAACTATGGGAGACCGAGGACACCGCGGCGCGGCTCGTCGCAATCCTGATCTGCCGCCCGAAGGCGTTCGAGCGCGACGAGCTGGACACCATGGTGCGTCAGGCCCGGACCTCCAAGGTGCACGACTGGCTCGTGGGCTACGTGGTCAAGAAGAGCCCGCACGCCGAAGAGCTGCGCGTGGCCTGGTCCGCCGACCCGGACCCGGCGGTCGCGAGCGCCGGCTGGGCGCTGACCACCGAACGGGTGGCGAGGAAGCCCGAGGGCTTGGACCTTCCAGGACTTCTCGACGTCATTGAGGCGGAGATGAAGGAGGCCCCGGACCGCTTGCAGTGGGCGATGAACCACTGCCTGGCCCAGATCGGGATCGAGCACGCCCAGCACCGCGCCCGAGCGCTCGACATTGGTGAGCGCCTGGAGGTGCTCAAGGACTATCCGACGCCCCCGAACTGCACGTCTCCGTTCGCGCCCATCTGGATCACCGAGATGGTGAGCCGGCAGCACGACAAGTAAGAGGTGTCCGCAGTCGGGCGCACTGATCGGCCACGCGCGGGGCGCCCTGAGTCGGCTGGCAAACCTCCGTGGAGGGTTCCGTCGAGCGCTTCGTGGACTAGCGAGTGGAACCCCCGGGCCTCTGGGGCGCCGGTAGTGTCCGGGAGGGCGCATGTGGCTGCCCGGCGAGAATGGGGGACGCATGAACATCACGCCCGAAGTGCGCCACCCCGGTGGCTGGGCACAGTGGCAGGGCACGACCTATCAGGCGACCGGGGCGTGGACCGGCGCGGCCACACCGAGTTCACCCGTCTCGTCCCGGTCACTGAGGTGGACTGGTGGATCGACGTGTACGTCGACGCCACATGGGAGGACCTGAGCTTCCAGCTGATGCGCGTGGAGAGCGACGGCATGGCTTGGGGCTACATCCGCGATGACCACCGGTGCACCGGTGCCCATGCCGTCACCGCCGAGCTGCAGGGTGGCAGGCTGGAGTGGGTCGACCGTGGCGAGATACACCTGGGCGTCCCGCTGGAGTGCCTCGCGAACGTCCGTGAGAGCGTCAGTGACCGCAAGGCGTCCGCACTGGAGGATCGCTAGTCGGGTACGGGGAGCTCGGACGGTGGCCGCCCGGCCGCCGTCTCCCGCCGCGGCTACCTCACACCCCGACCGTCACGGGACGTCCGGCACGCAGGGCCCGCCGGACGGCCCTCGTGAGACTGGCATACTTCCGTGGAGGGTTCCGTGGAGCGTTTTTCGTGGATCAGCGAGTGGAACCCCCGGGCCTCTAGCTCAACTGGCAGAGCAGCGGACTTTTAATCCGCGGGTTGTGGGTTCGAGCCCCACGGGGCCCACACCGTCGCTGTATTGGTTCCGTGGGGGCCACATCTGGTCGTCGGCCACCCGCCGTTCGGGTCACCACTCCGAAGGCGACCGATACGCTCGGGCCAGGCGCACCACCTTGGAGGACCCCATGTGGCTCTGGCTCTTTGGCCTCGTGCTTCTCGTCCTCGTCGTGGTCGGGCTCTGGGCCGGCAAGAAGCGCGGCAACCGGCGCGACGGCGACGCTCAGGCACCCGAAGTCCTCCCCGACCCACGCCACTACTACTTCGGTAGCGGGAGCAACACCGGTCCCTTCTAAGTCAATAGGTCCTCAGTACGACGCCGCCCTCGGCACGATCCGCGGGCTGTGGGTCCGAGCCCCACGGGCCCACACCGTTGCGGGTCCTGGGTGATCCACCGGCGTGGCCGCTGGGAACGATAGGTGGCTGGTCCGCGCCGATCGGGGCGGCCGAGGTGATGGTCTGGCGCACCGCGGCACGCCTAGCGTGAGGCATGCGTGCTGCACGGAGCGGCGTGGCGGTCGTCCTGGCCGCGCTCGTCGCGCTGTCCTGGGCGCCGACGGCCGCGACCGGCCGCGTCGACACCTTCACGTCCGAGGGCGTATCGCCTGACGCCGCATCGTCCGCCGCCGTATCGCCCGACGCCGTATCGGCCGGCCCCGAATCGCCCGACGCCGGGCACGCGGCCGAGGACCTCCCCGTGCACGACGCCTCCGCCGAGCCTCGGCTCGCCGCACGCACGCGCGCGGCCACGGCGGCCGCCGCGCGGGAGGCGGCACAAGCGGTGGCGGGGCCCGAGCAGGTCGTCGGCAGCTGGGGGCCGCTGGTCGACTGGCCCGTCGTGGGCGTGCACGCCGCGCTCCTGCCCGACGGCACGGTGCTGGCCTACGACTCGGTGGGTGACCACGCCACGGAGACCTACCCCGACCAGACGTTCAGCCGCGCCACGGTGTGGGACCCGGACACCGGGAAACAGACCTCCGTGAACGTGGACACCGGGTACAACGTGTTCTGCAGCGGTGCGGCGCACCTGGTGGACGGCACCCTGTTCGTCGCGGGCGGCACCAAGGACCAGCAGCTGCACGGCATCGTCCAGACCCACCTCTTCGACCACCGGACGCAGGCGTGGAGCCTGGGCCCCGAGATGGCGGCCGGGCGGTGGTACCCGACCGTCACGCCGCTGGCAGACGGGGAGACGCTGGTCACCGAGGGCGGCCCCGACATCCCGGAGGTGCGCACGACGGCGGGCACCCTCCGGGCGCTCGGCGGGGCGTCGCTGAACCTGCCGCTGTACCCGTGGATCGACGTCGGGCCCGACGGGCGCGCGTTCTACTCCGGCCCGGACCAGACGCTGCGCAGCTTGGACACCAGCGGCGCCGGCGCGTGGGCGGGCTACGGCCAGCGCGACCCCACCGACCGCTCATACGGCGGCCACGCGCTCTACGACGTCGGCAAGATCCTCGTCGCCGGCGGCGGCGGCTCCCACGCGGACGCGGTAGTGATCGACATCAACGGCGCCGCGCCGCAGGTCTCGGCCACCGCGCCCATGGCGTTCGGGCGCCGCCAGCACAACCTCACCGTGCTCGCCGACGGCAGCGTGCTGGCCACCGGCGGCAACTCCTCCGGTGCGGCGTTCGTCGACCTGGCCGCGAACGTGTACGCCGCCGAGCGCTGGGACCCCACCACGGGCAGGTGGACGACCCTGGCCGCCGAGACCGCGCCGCGCCAGTACCACTCGACCGCGCTGCTGCTGCCGGACGGCCGCGTGCTCTCCGCCGGCGGCGGCGTCTGCTCGGAGTGCGACGCGGTGGGCTACCTGGCCAAGAACGCGCAGGTGTTCACGCCGCCGTACCTGTACGCGGCGGATGGCCGGCTCGCGTCCCGCCCGACCGTGACCGGGGCGCCGTCGCGCGCCGGCTACGGCGGCACCCTGCGGATCAGCACGCCCGATGCCGCCTCGATCCTCAAGGTCGCGCTGGTGCGGCTCGGCGCCGTCACGCACTCCGTAAACATGGAGCAGCGGTACGTGCCGCTGCAGTTCTCGCCGCGGAGCGGTGGGCTCCGGGCGATCGTCCCCGCCACCGCGGGCGTCGCGCCGCCGGGCGTCTACATGCTGTTCCTCGTCGACGCCGCCGGCGTGCCGTCGGTGGCGCGCATGGTGACGCTCGACGACGGCTCCCACGGGTGACCGCGGCCGCCCGCGGGCCGGCGAATACCTTGCTGACCCGGCCGACAGGTCCGTTCAGGTTCCGTTCAGGCGGCAGTCAGCACAGTTGGCGGGCACGACCAACCACCAACCAAGAGGGACCTCTCATGGCTCACAAGACAATCCTCAGCGGCGTCGCGACGGCTGTCCTGGGTCTGGCGATGTTCGGTGGGGCAGGCACTGCCTTTGCTGCCTCTCCGACGCCCGTGACCGCGGGCGTCACCGTCCAGCACGACCGCGACGGCTGGAAGCACGACCGCGACTGGAAGAAGGACAAGGACAACGACTGGTGGCGCCACCACAAGGACAGGTGTGACCGGGATGACTGGTGGCGCGACCACGACGGCAACTGGCACCACGGCGAATGGTGGCGTGACCACCACGGCAGGTGGCACCGCGACAAGGACTGCGACAACGACAAGCACCACGGCGACAAGCACCACGGCGACAAGCACCACGGCGACAAGCACCGCGGGGACAAGCACCGCGACTGGAAGGACTAGTTCCAGTTCCCGGTAAGCCCCGGGCCTTGGAGTCGAGCACACCGCATGGTGCTGGCGTGCCGGCCCCGCGGGCCATGTCGCTCATCTCTTGGAGGGTGAGAGCTACAGCAGTGTCTCTTCGAGGATGAGGAGCAACCAGCGTGTCGAGGGCGGCCGGGAGATCCCCGGCCGCCCTTCCGCGTGCTGCTACGATCCGCTTCACGTGTGCCCGAACTAGACTCTCCATGCGCCCGCGCGGCGCTGGGAGGCTCGGTGCGCGTTCTGGTGGTGGAAGACGAGCGGCCGCTGGCCACGGCCCTGCGGCGGACCCTCGAGGCCGAGGGATTCACGGTGGTGCTGTCCGCCGACGGCGTGGACGGCGACTGGCACGTGCGCGAGCAGGACTTCGACGTCGTCGTCCTGGACGTCATGCTGCCCGGCCTGTCGGGCTACGAGATCTGCCGGAGCATGCGCGCCCGCGGGGACAGCACCCCGATCCTCTTCCTGACCGCCAAGGACGGCGAGTACGACGAGGCCGACGCGCTCGACATCGGCGGCGACGACTTCATGTCCAAGCCGTTCTCCCCCGTCGTCCTCGCCGCGCGGCTGCGCGCGCTCGTCCGCCGGGTCACGCACGCCGCCGAACCCATGCTGCGCGTCGGGCCGCTGCGGGTGGACCCCGGTCATCGGCGGGCGTGGCTCGGTGAGGACGAACTGCACCTGACCGCGCGCGAGCTGGCGCTGCTGACCTATCTCGCCCACCGCGCGGACTACGTGGTGAGCAAGACCGAGATCCTCGAGCACGTCTGGGACCAGGCCTTCGAGGGCGATCTCAACGTGGTCGAGGTCTACATCGGCCGGCTGCGGCGCAAGCTCGGGTCCTCGCCCGACGTCGACATCAAGACGGTCCGCGGCGTGGGCTACCGGCTCAGCGGGAGGGGCGAATGAGGGCCGGGGGGCTGGGCGTCCGGGCGAGCACCACGCTGGCGGCGACCCTGGTGGTCGCGGTGATCCTGGCGCTCGCCGGGGTGTCGCTGACGATGCTCCTGCGCCGCGAGCTGGTTGCCGGGGTGGACACGTCGGCCGGGGAACGCGCCGCCGACATCATCTCCATGCTCGACACCGCGACGCTGAGGTCCGTCGTACCGGCCACGCAGGACGCGGCCAGCCTCGTGCAGGTGCTCGACGCCCACGGGAACGTCATCGCCGCCAGCAGCACGATCGAGGGCCAGGGCCCCATGGCCCGGCCCTCGTCGACCCTCCGCTACGTCACGGACCCGTCGCTGCGGCTGGGCGGCGGGACTCCCTACCGGCTCCTCCTGCAGCCGGCCGGCACGCCGCAGGCGCCCCGCACGGTCGTGGTGGCCATGTCGCTGGGGCCGGCCGACCGGGCGGTCGAGGACATGACCCGACTCATCGCCGCCATCTTCCCCGGCGTGCTGGCTCTGACGGGCCTGGTCGCCTGGATCAGCGTCGGGCGGGCGCTGGCGCCGGTCGAGCGCATCCGGCGCAAGGCGGCGACCATCGGCGCCGGCGACCTGTCCCAGCGCGTCCCCCTTCCCCAGGCGCACGACGAGGTGCACCGCCTCGCCGTGACCATGAACTCCATGCTGGCCCGGATCCAGGCGTCCACCGAGCGGCGCCGTCACTTCGTCTCCGACGCCTCGCACGAGCTCCGGAGCCCCCTCGCCAACATGCAGGCCATGCTCGAGGTGGCCCTCGCCCGCCACGACCTGCAGCTGTGGCAGGAGACGGGGGCCGACCTCCAGGCCGAGCAGGCTCGGATGCGGCGCCTGGTCGACGACCTGCTGCTCCTGGCCCGGCTGGACGGCCGGGTGCCTGTCCAGCAGCGCGAGGTGGACCTCGACGACGTCGTGCACGGCGAGGCGCAACGGCTCCGCCGGTACGGGAAGGTGGCGGTCGAGGTCGCCCCGCTCCCCGCGCTGCGGGTGCGCGGCGACGCGAACCAGCTCGCCCGGGTCGTGCGGAACCTGACCGACAACGCCCATCGTCACGCCCGGACCACCGTGTGGCTCTCGCTGCGCGCCGACGGCGACGACGCCGTCGTCCGGGTGGCCGACGACGGCGCCGGCGTGCCGCCCGAGCATCGCGAGCGCATCTTCGACCGGTTCACCCGGCTGGACGAGGCCAGGGGCCGCGACCTTGGCGGGAGCGGCCTGGGCCTCCCGATCAGCCGGGCGATCGCGCAGGCGCACGGGGGCTCGCTGGAGCTGGTCCCCGAGGAGGGGCCTCAGGGCGCGGTGTTCGACCTGCGGCTGCCTCACGTGCCCGACGGCGCACCGCACCAGCCGGACCCGGAGCGTACCGAGCGGCTCCGGTCCCGTCGCCGTCGCGGCGCCGATGCCCTGAGCGCCACGGGCGGTCCGGGCGCCGCCGGCGACGGCGAGGGCGCCACCGCCGACGAGAGCGCGGCCGGCGCGGCGAAGGGCCCCGGCGCCGCCGGACGGACGGGCACCCCATGACGAAGGGCCGGCCGCACCGTGACGGTGCGGCCGGCCCCCTGGGGTCCTCCGGTCAGTGGGTCACTCGACCCCTGCCCCGGATGCCCAGGTAGATCGCGATGAAGACGATCGCGACGATGATCGAGATGACCCAGCGGATCCAGTCGATGCCCGCGGTCTCACCCACGCCCAGGAGGCCCGAGAGCCAGTACCCGACGAGGGCACCCAGGATGCCCAGGATGATGGTCCACAGGACGCCGATGGGCTGCGAGCCCCGCATGAACAGGCGCGCGAGGGCGCCGATCACGGCGCCGAAGATGATGATCCCGATGATCTCGCCCATGTGACTTCCTCTCTGACAATGCACCGCGGTACCGCGGCACGTTCACTGGAAGCCTCGCAGGTCCCTGACCTGCCCGCACGTCGAGATCTCCGCTGGTCACGCGCCGGTAACGCGGGCGGCGCCCCTCGCCGACCGTGTCGGTGAGGGGCGCCGCCCGCGTGGTGGGTGGGACTGCAGAGGTCAGAGACCCCGGCCGCTCGAGGTGGCGCGGCGGCCGCCGGAGCGCGGGCGTGAGCCCTGCGACCGGGAGGACGAGCTGCGCGGCTCGGCGTGCATCTGGGAAGCCTGGCCGGTGGTCGAGCTGTAGACGGAGCGCGAGCCGCCGGTCCGGCGCGCCGGTGCCGCCGCCGTCGGCGCCGCGGCGCTGCCGCCGCGGCCGCGCCGGCTGCGCGTGGACGAGCGCCC
>NZ_RXOZ01000022.1 GCF_003991205.1 Georgenia sp. SYP-B2076
GGGCCACCAACAACAACGACGAACCGCCGTTCTAGTCCGAGCATGTGGTGACAACGCGCGCAAATCGCGAGGCCCAGCAACACACCTCGATGAGTCAGGCACGTTGCTCCTGGCGGAGCCTCTCAATCTTCGCCCGCGCGGCCTCCGCAGCCGCGCGGGCGTTCTCGTAAGCAGCGTCGGCGGCGTTGCGTTCGCCGTCGGTCTGGGTGAGTTCCTTCTCCACCAGGCTGAGGTCACGCTCGGCCTGGTCCAGCCGCTCTTGGAGCTCGTCGATCTCGGAGCGCAGATGGATGCTCCGCTCATCGAGGCTGCGCAGACGCTGTTCGGCGTCACGCAGCCTCTTCTTCGCGCGTGACGCCGTGGCCGCAGCGACCTCGGCCTCCTTGCGTGCACGCGCAAGCTCCCGGGTCCTGTCCCGCGCTACCGACGGTGTCTCGCGGGTGGACGGTCGGGGCCGTGCCGCTTGCGCTGTCACTGCCTCCGGGACCGCCAGAATCCCGGTGAGGTCGACGGGACCCAGCCCGGTTGCCGACATCGGCTGGACGAGCAGACCCGTCCGCAGCGCGGCCTCCGCGTCCTCGTCTGCCATCGCCGCGTGAAGAGTCGACTCCACCTGCGTCGCGACCGCATCCGTCACCCGGTGCCCGAGTGCGCCGGCGGCCGAGCGCCCCTGCCGCACGACGGCCATGATCAGCTTCCGCCGCTGCAGATCCAGCTCCCGCAGCTGCGGTCCGTCCAAACTTTCCTGGGCCTGCCGCAGCGCTGCGCCCAGATCGAGAACCTGCCCGATCTCTTCGGTCATCTGCCGCACCATCATGTTGACCACCCACGCCGGGGCGGAAGGCTTCGGAAGCGCCCCGATCGCGCCGGCCAACTCGTGGTCCCCGGCCGCCTTGATCTCACGGGCGCGATCGTTGCGCGCCTGAATGAAATCTGCCGGGTCCCGGCCGTACAGGTCGTGAGCCACCGCGATCAGGTCCGTCATCTGCATTCGTCCCACTCTGGTCGGAGTCGCTCCAGGATGGCAGCACGAACCGCCCCGTAAGCGCGCTGGCCCGCGCCTGAGTCGGAGGTCCTACGTCCCGACAAGGCAGACCCGGACATACTTCCCTCATGAGTGCCGCATCCCGCCGCCCGGCCCGATCGGCGAGCCGGCCGTGACCGCCGCCGCCCTTGAGACCGACCTGCTGCCCGACGACCCCGGCGCAAGAGTCCGCGGCAACCGGCGGGTCTTCGCCGTCATGCTCGCGTCCTCCCTGCTGAGCCTCGTGGCCTCCTTCGTGCTCTCCGTGGACGCGGTGCGCCTTGCCGCGAACCCCGACGTCGCCCTCACCTGCAACATCAACGCCGCCATCTCGTGCGGCAAGGTTGCGGAGGCGTGGCAGGCAAGCCTCTTCGGGTTCCCCAACGCCTTCCTCGGCCTCGTCACCGAGCCGGTCGTCATCACCATTGCCGTGGCCGGTCTCGCGGGCGTCCGCTTCCCACGGTGGTTCATGCTCAGTGCTCAGGGCGTGTACCTGCTCGGGCTGATCTTCGCCTACTGGCTCTTCGCCCAGTCGTTCTTCGTCATTGGCGCACTGTGCCCGTGGTGCCTCCTGGTGACGGCCTCCACGACGACGGTCTTCACGAGCCTGTTGCGGTTCAACATCGGCGAGAACAACTTCGGGCTGAGCCGGCGCCTGCACGAACGAGCGCAGTCGCTGCTTCGCATGGGCGTGGACTACGCGATCGTCGTCGTCGTGTTCGTCACGCTCGCCGCCGCGATCGTCCTCAAGTACCAGCACGAGCTGTTCGGGTAGACCGGCTGCCCTGTCACGTCGTGCAGACGGACGCAGCCGTGCCGGGGGCACCCCTCGATGGACGCGAAGCGACTCGGACGCCCGCACGAGGGACCACGAGGGGCCCGCAGAAGCACTGCCGCCACCGGTCAGGACACGGCGCCCTCGGTCACGAGCGCGCCACCATGCCGGGCGGTGCGCAGGTCGAACAGGGCGTAGGCCGTGACGAGGGCAAGGCACACCGCCGGCACGATGTAACCCACGTTCGTGCCGGCCACGTCCATGACCCTGCCCTGGACCATCGGTAGCAGAGCCCCGCCCAGGATGGCCATGACCAGGCCGGCCGCGCCGAACTTCGTGTCCGCACCCAGGCCCTGGAGGGCGACGCCGTAGATGGTGGGGAACATCAGGGATAGCGACACGGAGATTGCGACGACCGCGATCAGCCCCACGATGTTGGGCGAGAGGACCGCGATGAGCCCAAGGACCACCCCGAGTGCGCCCATGGCGAACAGCAGCTTCGTCGGCCGGATGATCCCGAGAAGGTAGGTCATCACGAAGCGAGAGATGAGGAACAGGATCAAGCTCGCCTGCAAGAACCAGCCCGAGTGCTTGACGGGGACGCCCACCACGTCCTGGGCGTACTGGATGGTGAACGTCCACGTGCACACCTGCGCAGCGACGTTGAAGAACTGTGCGGCCACCCCGTACCGGTAGTGCCGGTTGTGCCACAGCCGTCCGAGTGCGCCCTTGCGCCCGGTCGCTGCGCCCTCGTCGTGCTCAGCCGGCGTGTGCATCTTCCGGAAGAGGATGAGGAGCCAGATCAGGATGAGCACGGCGGCGATACCCGTGTACGGGCCCAGCACCAGCCCGAGGTCGTCGGCCTGGGCCTGGCCGAGCTGCGCAGGCGTCATCGTCGCCTTCTGCGCCTCGGTCGTGATCCGCGGGAGGATGAGCACCGCACCGAGCAGGACGCCGATATTCGCGCCGACCGGGTTGAACGACTGCGCGAGGTTGAGGCGCTGCGTCGCGGTGACCTCGGGCCCCATCGCGATCACGAAGGGGTTCGCGGAGGTCTCGAGAATGGAGAGCCCGGCGGCGAGGACGAACAGCGCCAACAGGAAGAAGCCGTACTCGAGGAGCTTGCTGGCAGGGATGAAGAGCAGTCCTCCGACCGCCGCCAGCCCCAGCCCTGTGAGCACGCCGGCCTTGTAGCCGAACCGCCTGTTGATAAGGGCGGCGGGGATGGCGAGCGAGAAGTACGCCCCGTAATACGCGAACTGCACGAGTGCCGACTGGAAGTTCGACATGGTGAAGATGCGCCGGAACACACCGACCAGCACGTCGGTGAGGTTGGCGGCCGACCCCCATGCTGCGAAACAACACACCAGCAGGATGAAGGGAACGGTCAGGCCCGGGTAGACCAGGCCCGGCTTACCCCTGTCACGGCCGTCCGACGATCGGCCCTCGACAACCGGCTCCTGCGGCATGGGTACCACCCCCGACGACGGCGGCGAGCGCGAACTGTGACGTAGGACACTTCACCGGGGACAACCCTAAACCCGCAACCACTTCCCTGGCGCGCCAGACTCTCCTCTTACGCGGGCGCCGAGCGCCGGCCCGTGCACACGGGCGCGAACGCTCGCCTACTTCTCGTCCATCAAGCGCAGGTCGGACGGCTCGCGCAGCAGGTCCTCCAGGATGCGGTTCCCCTCGGTGTTGTAGGGCTGCCGCATGTGCTCGTCCCACGCCGCTCTCGAGCGGAACATCTCGAGCATGACCCAGGAGTGCGGGTCGTCCTGCGGCTGCACGAGGTGCATGAACACGCATCCTGGCTCGTTGAGCGTGTGGCGGCGCATGGACTGCAGCTGCGCCTCTGCCTCTTCGAGCCGGTCAAGCCGCGGCTTGATGGTGACCACGAGGAAAAGGGCCTTCTCCTGCTCGCTCATGGCCCCCTTCCTACTCCACCTTCGCCGCATTTTCCCGCCGAGCGCCTAGCGTCGAGTGGCGCGCGTGGGCCACCGAGTCCCGCGCCCGGCCATCTCCTGCCACCGCCGGGCGGCCCGCCGGAGCTGTCGTGTGGCCGACCGCTTTGGCTCGTCAGTATGCTGTGCGGGCCAGCCACGGTCCTGACCGCGCGGCGGCGCACGAGTAGTACCTCTCGTCGAAAGAGGTGGCGCGGTGTTCGCTGTTGTCGGAGAGGCACTGGTCGACCTGGTCGGCCAGCGCGGCGGCACCACGTGGGTCGCGCACCCGGGCGGCAGCCCGGCCAACGTCGCGCTGGGGCTCGGCCGGCTGGGCCAGCCCGTGACGCTGACCACCCGCCTGGGCCGCGACGCCTTCGGTGAGCTGATCTCGGCCCACCTGCAAGCCAGCGGCGTCCGGGTCGACGCCGGCCCGGACGGACGCGTCGCGACCAGCCTCGCGATCGCCTCCCTCGCGGCGGGGGTGGCGTCGTACGACTTCCGGATCGAGTGGGACGTCGGTCCCCTCGACCCGCTGCCCATTGAGACACGCTGCCTGCACACGGGGTCGCTGGCCACCGTCCTGCCCCCCGGGAGCTCGAATGTCGTGCAGCTGATGGAGCGGGAGCGCGAAAGGGGCCGGGTCACCATCTCGTACGACCCGAACGTGCGCCCCGCGCTGCTCGGTGACCCCGCCCAGGCGCGGCCGTCCATCGAACGGCTCGTCGCCCTCTCCGACGTCGCGAAGGTCAGTGACGAGGACCTTCATTGGCTCTATCCCGACCGGCCCGACGAGGACGTGGCCCGCGAGTGGCTCGCCTCGGGACCCGCCGTCGTGGTGGTCACGAGGGGTGGCAAGGGTGTCTTCGCTGTGGCGGCCGGGGGCGAGCTGCGCCTCCCGGCGGTGACGATCGACCTGGTTGACACGGTCGGCGCGGGGGACTCCTTCACGTCCGGCCTGCTCGACGGGCTCCATCGCGCGGGCCTGCTCGGCGGCCAGCGCAGGGACGCGCTCGCCGCGATCGATGAGGCGACGCTCCGCAGCGTGGTCGACTCGGCGGGCATGATCGCAGCCATCACGTGCTCGCGGCCCGGCGCCGACCCGCCCACCCGGGCGGAGCTCGACGCCGCTCTCCGCAAGCAGCGACGCTGAGGCATTCCGGCGCCGGCCGAGACAACTTCGCCTACGCGCCGCTGGTGGCGCGTCCTCGCCGCCGCTGCTGTCAGTCCTGGACGGCCGCGACGTGCGTGACGGGCAGGTGGAACTTGCGCTCGAGGCGCCGCGGCAGATCCTCGTGCAACCAGCGCGATAGGTGCGCCGGCAGCGTCGAGACGATGATCTCGTCGAACTGACGACTTTCCATCGCCCGCTTCGCCGCCCGCATCGGGTCCGCCTCGCCCACCTCTCCGCCCACCGGGGCGCCGAGGGTCTTGAGCTGCTCCAGCGCCGCGTCGAGCTTGGTCTGGGCCATGCGGCGCGCCTCCTCGGGTGAGGCCTGGATGACGGGCACGCCACCCATCACCGGGATGGCCGGCAGGCTCGGCGCCAGGTCACCCACCGGGGTCGCCGGTACGACGACCCAGAACTCGGACGGTCCCGCCGTCACGCGTTCCTGGACCACCTGCATCAGCTCGTCACGGTCGAGCGTCTGGTAGGCAAGCACCATGTAACGACGCGGCGTCGCGCCTGATGTTGTTGGGGTTCCGTTCTCGCTCATCGCTCGTTCTCGCTTCCCTGCGACGAACACCGACCACGAAGGACTCGCAGCGCCCGCCCCGGGCTGCGACGCCCCGGGCTGGCACCTCAAACGGTACGCCGCACGAGGGCCCGGGGCACCCACACGCGGGAGGAAGACGGGCTAACGCACGCCGAGGGGCGAGCGCGTGGAGCGCCGGCGCGAACGGTTCATCAGCTGCCGCGCGGCCCGCCGGCCCCGGGGGACCTTCGGTTCTGTCACTCCACCTTGGGCCACGCCGGCCGGTCACGCAGACGCGCGGCCGGGCGGCGCGCTCCCCGAAGCCTGGTCGGTGATGGCCCCGGGCGGCTGGGACTGGGCTGCTGCGCCGGCACGACGTCCGCCGGGCGGGGTGCGGCCTGGTGACGCAGACGTCGAGCGGGGAGACTTGGGTCAGCGATCAGTGAACCCCAGGCCCGGCTGGTAGAGGAGTCACGTCATGGCACACACGTGGAACGTGCAGATCCAGCTCTTCAGCGCGGAGGAGGTGCGCTCCGACGAGCCGCTCACCACCGCCGAGGCCGAGCTGACGACGTCGGGCGGGACGACGCTGCGCGGCTTCGGGCGCGCACGCAAGGATCCCCACGACCCGGATATCCCCGAGATCGGCGAGGAGCTCGCGGCCGCCCGTGCTCTGCGTGACCTGGCCGACCGACTCCTCCGCGCCACCTCGGACGACCTCGCGGCGATCGAGCACCACAAGGTCCACGTGCATCCCTGACGGCCGTCGGCACGCTCGGAAGGCGCCCCCTGCAGGGCCGCCCTATGCTCGCGGGCGTGCCGAGAGGAGCGAGCGCTGCCCGTTGAGGTGACGAGACCGCGGGAGCTCGCCCGCGCGGCCGGTCGCGGCCGGTCTTGTGGGCGTGGCGGTGATGACGGCGGGTGAGAAGCTCGAGCAGCGGCTGACGAGGCGGCCCAGCTCCTACGTCCCCGCGCGCGCCCTCCTCACGCTGCTGGGCCGGCACCCCGACGACGGTGACCAGCCGCCCGGGTGGAACCACGCCATGCACTGGGGCACCGGCGCGGTCCTCGGTGCCCTGCGCGGGGTCTGGTCGGTCACCGGTCTGCGCGGCCCGATGGTGCACACCCGGCACACCGCTACCCGCCTCGCGTTCGACCAGACCCTGGAGAACGCCACGGGGGTGGGCTCGCCGCCGCGCTCCTGGCCCGCCGAGGAACAGGTCGTCGACGTCCTGCACAAGGCCGTCTACTCGGTGGTGACCGGGATCGTGGCGGACCGGTGGATCCCGCCGGTCCTGGAGTCCCCCCGAGGCGTCAGCAGCCACTGACCGCGACGAGGCCCGTGCCGGGGAGCAGCTATGAGCGAGCAGCAGGCCCCGCCGGGCCGGGTGGACCAGGACCGGCGTCGGTCCGTGGGCGCGGCCGTCCTCATCGGCGCGGGCGTCATGGCGGCCATCGACGAGATCGCTTTGACCAGCTCCTGGGCTGGCACCACTTCTACGACCGCTCGACGCCGGAGGTGACGCTGGCCTCCGACGGCTTCCTCCACGCCGTCGAGCTCATGATGCTCGTGGCGGGCATCTTCCTCGTCGCCGACCTCGCCCGCCGGCGCGGCCTGGCACCTGCGCCCGCGTGGGGCGGATTCCTCCTCGGCGTGGGCGGCTTCCAAGTCTTCGACGGGCTCGTGAACCACAAGGTGATGGGTCTGCACGAGATCCGTTACGACGTAGACCTCCTCCCCTACGACCTGCCCTGGAACGCCGTCGGCGTCATCCTGCCTCGTCGGCGCGCTGATCATCTGGCGCTCGGCACGCGGCCGGGCGCCGGCAGACGCCCCACCGCGCCGGTGACGCAACGGCGGTCGGGTGGAGACCGTGGCGGTGTGCGTGGTGGAGGGGGCGCGGTGACGAGCTGGTGGGCGACGGTGCTCGTCGCCGCAGCGCCTCCGCTCGCCTACCTCGGCGCCGTGCTCGCCAGGCCTCGCACCCTGCCGGTGTGGAGCCTGTGGCGCACCGCGGCATGGATGCTCGGCGCGCTCCTCGTCTCGGCCGCCTGAGCCCACGGCACGCCCCGGCTGCGTGCGCCCTGAGCGGCGGACGAGGGAGGCCGACGTCTCGCCGGCCGGGCCGGGCGTCGCATCCCACACGCAGCCGGGCGAATCTTAAGGCAACGCCAGCGTAGGATGGGGTGGTTTGCCAGCAATCACAACAAGGAGGGCCCGTGGGACACGGCGTCATCAGCACGGCGCCCCAGGACGCCGACGTCGCCGCGCAGGCGGGCAGCCGCCGGTCCTTCGCGGTGATCAGCCACCCCGACGCCGGCAAGTCCACCCTGACCGAGGCCCTCGCGCTGCACGCGCACGCGATCAACGAGGCCGGCCACACCAACGGCAAGAGCGGCCGGCGCCACACCGTCTCCGACTGGATGGACATCGAGCAGGCCCGCGGCATCTCCATCAGCTCGGCCTCGCTCCAGCTGAACTACCGCGACACCGTCCTGAACCTCGTCGACACGCCCGGGCACGCCGACTTCTCCGAGGACACCTACCGGGTCCTGTCCGCGGTCGACGCCGCCGTGATGCTCATCGACGCCGCCAAGGGCCTCGAGACGCAGACGATGAAGCTGTTCAACGTCTGCAAGCACCGCGGCATCCCGATCATCACGGTCATCAACAAGTGGGACCGGCCCGGCCTGGACCCGCTCGCCCTCATGGACGAGATCACCGAACGCACGGGCCTGAGCCCGACACCGCGGACCTGGCCGGTCGGCAGCGCGGGAGACTTCCGCGGCGTGCTGGACCGGCGCACCGGGCAGTACGTGCACTTCACCGCCACCGCCGGCGGCGCCCACATCGCCCCCGAGGACGTCCTCGGCCCGGAGGACGCCGCCGCGCAGGAGGGCGAGGCCTGGACGACCGCCGTCGAGGAGGCCGACCTCCTCAGCATTTCCGGCGCCGACCACGACCAGGAGACGTTCCTCGCGGGGGTCTCCACCCCGGTGCTGTTCGCCGCCGCGGTGCGCAACTTCGGCGTCCACGCCCTGCTGGACACGCTCGTCGACCTCGCCCCCGCCCCGGCGCCCCGGCCCACCGCCGTCGGCGAGGCCCGGGCGGTCGAGGACCCCTTCAGCGCCTTCGTCTTCAAGATGCAGGCGGGGATGGACACCTCGCACCGCGACCGCCTCGCCTTCGTGCGCGTGTGCTCGGGCACGTTCGAGCGCGGGATGGTCGTCACGTGCGCGCGCACCGGCCGGCCGTTCGCGACGAAGTACGCGCAGCAGGCCTTCGGCCGGGAGCGCGCCGTGATCGAGCAGGCCTTCCCGGGCGACGTCGTCGGCCTGGTCAATGCCACCGACCTCCGTGTCGGCGACACCCTGTACCTCGGCCCCGCGATCGAGTACCCGGCCCTGCCGACCTTCGCCCCGGAGCACTTCGCCACCGTCCGCGCCCGCGACGCCGGCCGGTACAAGCAGTTCCGCCGCGGCATCGCCCAGCTCAGCGCCGAGGGTGTCGTCCAGGTGCTGCGCTCGGACCTGCGCGGGGACCAGGCTCCCGTCCTCGCCGCCGTCGGCCCTATGCAGTTCGAGGTGGCCCAGCACCGCATGGCCAGCGAGTTCAACGCCCCGGTGCACCTCGAGACCCTCAGCTACTCCCTCGCGCTGCGCACGACCGCCGAGTGGGCGCCCGTGCTCGACGGCGAGCTCGGCGTCGAGGTGCTGCGCCGCGAGGACGGCGACCTCCTCGCCCTCTTCCCGGACAAGTGGCGCCTGCAGTCCGTGCGCCGCGTCCACCCGGACGCCGCCCTCGAACCTCTCGTGGCCGCCTGACCGGGCCGCGACCTGTCATCCCGGGGCACCCGCCCCGTCCCCCACACGAAAGACTGAACACTTGTCATCTGCCCTGAACGGCCTCAAGACACCGCCCGCCCTCCCCCGCGGCGGGCTGCGCGTCACCCCGCTCGGCGGGCTCGGTGAGATCGGTCGCAACATGACCGTCTTCGAGAACGCCGGCAAGCTCCTCATCGTCGACTGCGGCGTCCTCTTCCCCGAGGAGAACCAGCCCGGCATCGACGTCATCCTGCCCGACTTCTCCTCCATCCGGGACCGCCTCTCCGACGTCGTCGCGATCGTCCTGACGCACGGCCACGAGGACCACATCGGTGGCGTGCCGTACCTGCTCAAGGAGCGCGCCGACATCCCCGTCATCGGGTCCGAGCTGACCCTGGCGTTCCTGACCTCCAAGCTCAAGGAGCACCGCATCACCCCGAAGGCGGTGCACGTCGAGGCCGGCGACGTTCGCCAGATGGGCCCCTTCGGCCTGGAGTTCGTCGCCGTCAACCACTCGATCCCCGACGGCCTCGCCGTCGCGATCCGCACGGACGCCGGGCTGGTGCTGCACACCGGCGACTTCAAGATGGACCAGTTCCCGCTGGACAACCGCATCACGGACCTGCGCCACTTCGCGCGCCTGGGCGAGGAGGGCGTGGACCTCTTCCTCACCGACTCCACCAACGCCGAGGTCCCCGGCTTCACCATGTCCGAGCGGGACCTCATCCCGGCGATCGACCAGGTCTTCGCCACCGCGCCGCGCCGGATCATCGTCTCGAGCTTCGCCAGCCACGTTCACCGGATCCAGCAGGTGCTGGACTCGGCGCACGCCCACGGGCGCAAGGTGGCCTTCGTCGGCCGCTCCATGGTCAAGAACATGGGCATCGCGCGCGACCTCGGCTACCTGAACATCCCCCGCGGCCTCGTCGTGGACTTCAAGAAGCTCGAGTCCATGCCGGACAACAAGGTGACCCTCGTGTGCACCGGGTCCCAGGGCGAGCCGCTGGCGGCGCTGGCCCGCATGGCCAACGGCGACCACCAGATCCGGATCGGCGACGGCGACACCGTCCTGCTCGCCAGCTCCCTCATCCCGGGCAACGAGAACGCCATCTACGGCATCATCAACAAGCTCACCGACCTGGGCGCCAACGTCGTCCACAAGGGCAACGCGAAGGTCCACGTCTCCGGGCACGCCAGCGCCGGCGAGCTGGTCTACTGCTACAACATCGTCCGGCCCAGCAACGTCCTGCCGGTCCACGGCGAGTCCAAGCACCTCCACGCCAACGCCGAGCTGGCCATCCGCACCGGGGTGGACCCGGACCAGGTGATCATCGGGCGCGACGGCGTCACGATCGACCTCATCGACGGCCGAGCCAAGGTCTCCGGCAAGGTCCAGGCCGAGCTGGTCTATGTCGACGGCCAGATGGTCGGGGCGGCCACGGAGGAGACCCTCCAGGAACGGCGCCTCCTGCGCGAGGGCGGCGTCGTCACCGTGCTCGCCCTGCTCGACCCCGACACCAACATGCCGGCGGAGCCGCTGGAGTTCCTCACCCGCGGCTTCGTCTACGACGACCGCACCTTCGACGGCGCGTCCGCGGAGGTCGTCAAGGCGCTGACCAGGGCCGCGGAGCAGAAGGTCAACGACCTCAAGCGGCTCGAGTCGATCATCGCGAACGCCGTGAGCCGCTACATGCAGCGCACCTACCGGCGGGAGCCGGCCGTCATCGCCATCGTGGTCGACGCGTAGCAGCCCCTCGGTCGCCACGTCCCCGAACCTGGGGCGTGGCGACCGCGTCCGCTCATCGGCCCGGCGCGCGGCCTCCTCGGCCCCGGCCGCGCGGTCCTAGCGGCCTCATCGGGCCCGGCGCGCGGCCTCCCGCGCGGCCAGCTCGGCGCGCAGCGACATGGAGGAGCCGACCAGGGTGCGGGTGTACGGGTCGCGGGGCCGTTCGTAGACGTCCTCCACGCGGCCGGACTCGACGATCTCGCCGCCGTGCAGGACGACGACCGTGTCGCAGAGTCGGCGCACCACGCCCAGGTCGTGCGAGACGAACACCAGGCTCAGCTGGTACTCGTCGACGAGGTCGGCGAGCAGGTTGAGCACCTGTGCGCGCACCGAGACGTCGAGCGCGGAGACCGGCTCGTCCGCGACGAGGACCTGCGGCCGGCGGACGAGGGCCCGGGCGATGGAGATGCGCTGGCGCTCGCCGCCGGAGAACTGGTGCGGGTAACGCTCCGCCGAGTCCCGCGGCAGCCCCACGGCGGCGAGCATGTCCGCCACCATCGTCGCCTGCTCCCGCCGCCCGACGGCGGAGCCCGGGGTCTGCAGCGGCTCGGCGACGACCTGCTCGACGGTCATGCGCGGGTCGAGGGACCCCATCGGGTCCTGGAACACGATCTGGAGGCTGCGCCGCAGCGCGGTCAGGTCGCGTTCGGTCGCGCCGGCGACCTCGTCGCCGGCCACCCGCACGCTGCCCGACGTCGGCTGGTCCAGCCCTGCCAGGATGCGCAGGAGCGTGGACTTGCCCGAGCCGGACTCCCCCACCACGCCGAGACGCTGGCCGGGGGCGACGTCGAAGGAGACGCCGCGCAGGGCCTCGACCTCGACGGACCTGCCGAGCAGGGAGGGGCGGCCTCGGCGGTACGTGCGGAGGAGATCCCTGACCGAGACGATCGGCGCGACGCCGGGGCGGGGCCCGGGCTGCTCGCGGGCCGCGGGCGGGACAAGGGTGGTGGCCACCGGCCCCGTGGCCACCGGCCCCGTGGCCACCGGCCCCGTGGCCACCGGCCCCGTGGCGGCCGGCCCCGTGGCGGCCGGCCCCGCCGGCCGCGCTCCGCCGTCGTGCGCGCGCGGCGGCACGTACCAGGCGGCCGAGGCGACCGTGAACAACCGGCCGCGGGAGTCGGTGGCGTCGAGGTCGGAGGCCGCCAGCAGCCCACGGGTGTAGGGATGCCGCGGGCGGGTGAAGACCTCCTCGGTGGCGCCCTCCTCGACCACCCGGCCGTCGTTCATGACCAGGACCCGGTCGCACACGTTGGCGACGACGGCGAGGTCGTGCGTGATGAACAGCAGCCCGGTGCCGCGCTCGGTCACCGACGCGAGCGCGAGGTCGAGGACCTGGCGCTGGACGGTGACGTCCAGGGCGGTGGTGGGCTCGTCGGCGACCAGGAGCGCGGGGTCGTTCGCCAGGGCCATGGCGAGCATGGCGCGCTGGCGCTGGCCGCCCGAGAGCTCGTGGGGGTAGGCGCGTGCCGCGCGCGCGGGGTCGGGCAGCCGGACCTGGGCGAGCAGCTCGAGGGCCCGCGCCCTGGAGCCGGCGCGGCCGCCGGCGGTGCGGTGGATGTCCATGACCTCGGCCACCTGGGTGCCCACCCGCATGAGCGGGTTCAGCGCGGAGAGCGGCTCCTGGAAGACCATGGTCATGTCCTTGCCGCGCACGGCCCGCAGCTCGCGGTCGGTCCCGGTGACCATGTCCGGCGCGACGCCGGCGAGGCGCACGGAGCCCGCGGCGTGCACGCCCTCGGGCAGCAGCCCCATCAGGGCCAGCGCGGTCATCGACTTCCCGGAGCCGGACTCACCGATCAGGCCGACGCGCTCGCCGCGGGCCATCGTGAGGTTCACGCCCTCGACGAGGGTGCGGCGCCCCGTGGCGACCCTCAGGTCGGTCACGGTCAGCAGGGCGGCGGTGACCTCGCCGGCGGTCGTGGCCGCGGCGGCGGACGGCCCGGCACTCATGCCCTCCGCCCCAGCCTGGGGTCGAGGTGGTCCCGCAGCCCGTCACCGAGGAGGTTGAGGCCAAGGACGGCGACGGCGATGGCCAGGCCCGGCCAGACGGCGAGCATCGGCTCGGTGCCCAGGAACTGCTGCGACTCCTGCAGCATCCGCCCCCAGGAGGGCACCGGCGGTGGCGTGCCGAGCCCCAGGAACGACAGCCCCGCCTCGGCCAGCACGGCGAGCGCGAAGGAGGTCGAGCTCTGCACGATCACCATGCCCGCGATGTTGGGCAGCACGTGACGCCGGGCGATGCGCAGGGGCCGCTGGCCGGACGCGCGGGCGGACAGGATGAACTCGGCGCTCATCACCTGGAGGGTGCCCGAGCGCGCCACCCGGGCGAACGCGGGGACGGATGCGACGCCGATGGCGACCATGGCGGTCGTCGTGCTGGCGCCGAGGACGGCGCCGAGCATGATGGCCAGTAGCAGGGCCGGGAAGGCCAGCACGACGTCGGAGACGCGCATGACGAGCTGCTCGACCCGGCCGCCCCGCATGCCCGCGACGATGCCGAGGGGGGTGCCGACCACGAGCGCGATCCCCACGGCGACGACGCCCACGAGCAGCGTGACCTGCGCGCCCTCGAGGATGCCGGAGAAGACGTCCCGCCCGTAGCGGTCGGTGCCCATGAGGTGGGCGGCGCTCGCGCCCAGCAGCCGGTCCTGGGGCGCCGCCCGGACCGGGTCGAAGGGCGTCCAGACGAACGAGAGCAGCGCGGCGCCCACCACGACGGCGACGAGCGCGGCGCCGACGACCAGGGTGGCGGACGGCCCGCGCCGGCGTGGGCCGGGCCGGGCGCCGAGCCCGGCGGCGGGGCCGTGCGGGTCGCTCGGGATCAGGGACATCTCACGCCCTCCGGATCCGCGGGTCGAGGACGGTGTAGAGCAGGTCGACGAGCAGGTTGACGGTCAGCACGAGCACCACGAGGACCATGACCACGCCCTGGACGGCGACGAGGTCGCGGTTGCCCACCGAGTCCAGCAGCATCGAGCCCAGCCCCGGGATGGCGAAGACGCGCTCGACGACGACGGCGCCGATCACCAGGGCGGCGAGCTGCACGCCGGAGATGGTGAGCACCGGGATGGCGGCGTTGCGCAGGCCGTGGCGCACGAGCGACCGGGTCGGGCTGAGCCCCTTGGCGCGGGCCGTGCGCAGGTAGTCCTCCCCCATCACCTCCAGGACGGCCGAGCGGACGTACCGCGTCAGCACCGCGCCCTGCACCGACGCCAGGGCGAGGACGGGCAGCAGGACGCGGCGCAGGAAGTCGCCCGGGTCGACGGCGGGGGCGGTCCACCCGTTGGCGGGGAGCCAGCCCAGGTTCACCGCGAAGACGACGACCAGCAGGATGCCGGCGAGGAAGCTCGGCACCGCCACCCCCACCTGGGAGAACGCGGAGAGGAGGACGCCGGTCACGCTGCGGTGGCGCACGGCCGCGAGGGTGCCCAGCGGGACGGCGACGACCAGGGCGACGAGCATGGCGAGGCCGACGAGGATGAGGCTGACCTGGACGCGGTCGAGGATGAGCGGGCCGAGTCGCTGCCCGGTGACGACGGAGGTGCCGAAGTCACCGACCGGCAGGCCGAGCACCCAGTCCGCGTACTGCACCACGAGCGGCCTGTCGGTGCCCATCTCGGCGCGGGTCCGGGCGAGCAGCTCGGGCGTGGCGTTGACCCCCAGGGCTATCTGGGCGGGGTCGCCCGGGATGACGCGCATGACGAGGAAGACGGCCACCGATGCGCCCGCGAGCGTGACGGCGAATCGCGCGACGTAGGCCAGCATTCGCTGGGCCACGGGGAGTCCCACTGCTCGGCGCCCCGTCAGGCGGCCCAGGCGATGTCGGTCAGGTCGAGGGCCTCCGTGACGGAGTTGGCGGGGATCCCGGTGATGTCCGCCTTGGCGACGACGAGGGTGGGGAACAGGAAGAGGGGGTCGGCGGCGGCGTCCTCGGTGACCGTGCGGACCACCTCGCGCATCCCCCGGACGTACTGGTCCTCGCCGACGGCGGCGTCGGCGGCCGCGGCGAGGGGGGCGATCCTCGCTGCGTCGTACCCGATGTAGTAGTCGGGGTTGTCGAACATCGTCAGGAAGTCCCTCGCCTCGACGGCCAGGATGACGGACATCTGGTAGTCGTGGCGGGTGAAGACCTGGTCCAGCCAGACCGCGGGGAACTCCGCGGACTCGATGGTGGCGCGGATGCCCGCCTCGGCGAGCTGGGAGACCACGATCTCGGACACCGCCGTCGCGTAGGGGCGGGTGGGCACGGTGAACGTGACGTCCAGCCCGTCCGGGTGGCCGGCCTCGGCGAGGAGGGCCCGCGCCTTGTCGGGGTCGTACGGGTAGACGCCGGTGAGGTCCTCGTAGTACGGGTCGGTCGGCGGCACCGCGGCGCCGATCAGGGTGCCGTGGCCGTCCCAGGCGGTGTCGACGACCGCCTGCCGGTCGATGGCGTGCATGACGGCCCGGCGGACGCGGACGTCGTCGAAGGGCGCGGCCCTGTTGTTCATCGACAGCATGACCTCCCCGTTGGAGGTGCCCTCGAGAACCTGGAACGCGTCGTCGTCCTCGAAGGTCTGCAGCAGCTCCGGTGCCTGCATGTTGTAGACGACGTCGGCGTCGCCCGCGCGCAGCGCGTTGGTGGTGGCGACGGCGTCGGCGAAGTAGCGCAGGACGACGGTGCGGACGCCCGGCGCCCGGCCCCAGTAGTCGTCGCGGGCGGCCAGGGTGATGGCCTGTCCACGCGCCCAGTCGGCGACGGTGAAGGGGCCGGTCCCGATGGGCTCATTCGCGAGGTCGTCGACGCCGGCGGGGTCGAACATGGCCCCGACGAGGGTGCCCATCGCGAACAGCCAGGCGTGGGACGGCCGCGCGAGCCGGACCTCGACGCGGGTGTCGGAGAGCGGCGTCACGGACTCGACGACGTCCATCTGCGCCTTCAGGGACGAGCGCCACGCGTCGGACTGCACCCGCTCGATGGAGAACTTCACGTCCGCGGCGGTGAAGGCCTCCCCGTTGGAGAAGGTCACGCCCGGCTGGAGGTCGAAGGTGTAGACCGTGCCGTCGGCGCTGACCTCCCAGGACCGGGCGAGCAGCGGCTGGATCTGGCCGTCCTGGTCGATCTGAACGAGGCCCTCGTAGACGTTGGTCATGAGGGCCTGCGGGATGGCCGCGCCCGCGGTGGTGGTGAAGTCGAGGTTGACGGGCTCACCGGTCAGGGCGACGGTGAGGGTGTCCGCACCGACCTCCGAGCCGCCGGCGTCGGCGCTGTTGGAGGCGCCGGCGCTGCAGGCCGTCAGCGCCGTCGCCGCGACGACCGCCATCGCCGCCCGCATGACCTTCTTCTGCCACATCTGCTCGTCCGATCCTCCGCGGGCCCGCGACCCCCCGCACGGGGTCCCGCCCAATTTTCCGCCATGGCTGGGACGGACTTGCGCCGTCCGCATCGCTGGAGCATGCCACAGACGCGGGACGGGCCGCGGACGTGATGCCGCGAGGGGGCGCGGCGGGCGGGCTACGCCTGGGCGCGGTCGCGTTCGATGAGCTCTTGGACGAACGGCAGCCGGGCGACGAACCGCTCGCGCTCCGCGCCCCTGCGCACCTCGGGCAGGGCGTAGAAGCCCGCCCGCGCCGCCACGAACTCCACCCACTGCTCGTGCGTCACGGCCCTGAAGAAGTACGCGCCGGCGACCAGGCGGTCCAAAGCCTCGTCCCCGCGCTGCTCGTCGCTGATCACCTGTCGATCCTATGGAGGCCACCACCGCGCGGCGAATGCTGTCTCGCGGCGCGGAACGCCGGCGGCGCCCTGGTCACGTGAGCGCCGGGCGGATAGCGTGCGCCTACACGCGAGCCCCCACCCCGGAACCAGGCGACCATGGCACCTAGGCGCACGACCAGGAACCTGCAGCGCACGACCGGGGCGCTCTTCGTGGTGGGCGCCGTCGCCTTCGCGCTGGCGGCCAGCGTCCTGTCCGCGACCTTCGACTGGCCGGACATCCTCCGCGAGCCCGCCGGCGTCGTCCTGCCCGCGTTCGCCGACGGCGGCCCCTCCCTCGTCTGGACCTGGTTCGCGACGGCGTGGACGTACGCGATCATCGCGGTCCCGATGCTGTTGCTGCCGGCCGCCCTCGGGCTGCGGGAGGACCCGGCGCTGAGGGTGGCCACCGCCGTCGGTGCGGCCTCGGTGCTGCTGTCCCTCATCGGGTTCCTCCGCTGGGTGTTCGTGGTCCCGCCCCTGGCGCGCGCCTTCGTCGCGGGGGACGCGACCACCCGGGCGGCCGTCGAGGGCGCCTGGACCGCGCAGCACCAGTTCGGCGGCGCGCTCCTCGGCGAGCACCTCGGGCAGCTCCTCGTGATCGCCTGGTCGGTGACGGTCAGCGTGGTCGTCATGCGCACCCACGCCCTCCCCCGCTGGCTGGGCGCCGGCGGCGTCGTCGTCAGCGCGCTCTACCTCCTCAACCAGGGCGACATCCTCGCCACGGCCGTCCCCGGCTTCCCGGTCTGGGAGCTTGCCGGCCTGCTCGGGAGCACCGCCTGGGGCCTGTGGGTCGCCGCGCTCGGCGTCACGCTGCTCCTCCGCCGCGTCCGCGACGAGCCGCCGGGGGCCGGACGGTCGGGGCCCGCGCTGCCGGACGCCGTCCAGGCGGGCGCCTGAGCACCCGGTGAGCCCGGCGTGGAGGGCGGTTCCCCTAAACTGCGGGCATGGACGTCATGACACGGCACAACGTGCGGGTGAGCGGCCGCCCCGGCGGGCCCCCGATGGTCTTCGCGCACGGCTTCGGCTGCGACCAGGGCATGTGGCGGTACGTCGCGCCGGCGTTCGAGGAGACGCACCGCGTGGTGCTGTTCGACCATGTGGGCGCCGGCGGCTCGGACGCCTCCGCCTTCGACCCGGCCCGTCACGGCCGGCTGGACGGGTACGCGGCGGACGTGGTGGAGATCATCGACGCGCTCGCGCTCGGGCCGGTCACCTTCGTCGGCCACTCGGTCAGCGCCATGGTGGGCGTGCTCGCGGGGCTCCAGCGGCCCGAGCTCATCGACCGTCTGGTCCTCATCGGGCCGAGCCCGCGCTACATCGACGACGACGGCTACCGCGGCGGGTTCAGCCAGGAGGAGATCGACGAGCTGCTCGAGACCATGGACGACAACTATCTCGGCTGGTCCGCCCACATCGCCCCGGTCATCATGGGCGTGCCCGACCGGCCCGAGCTCGGCGAGGAGCTCACGAGCAGCTTCTGCCGCATGGACCCCGTGATCGCCCGCCAGTTCGCCAAGACGACCTTCCTGTCCGACAACCGTGACGACCTGGCACGGGTGGCCACGCCGGCCCTGGTCGTCCAGTGCCGCGACGACGTCATCGCCCCCGTCGAGGTCGGCACCTACGTGCACGAGAACCTCACCGACAGCGAGCTCGTCATCCTCGACGCGATCGGCCACTGCCCCAACCTCAGCGCCCCGGACCAGCTCATCACGGCCATGAAGAGCTATCTCACCGCGTGAGCCCCGACCGGGACGGCGCGTGGGACCTGGCGCCCTGCGGCCTGCTCACCCTCCGGGAGGACGGCACCGTCGTCGAGGCCAACGCCACCTTCCTGGAGTGGGTCGGGCGGGGCGAGGCGGAGGTCGCCGGGCGGCTGCGGCTGAGCGAGCTGCTCTCCGTCGGCGGGCGGATCTACTGGGAGACGCACCTGTCCCCCATGCTCTTCGTCGACGGCCGCATCGACGAGGTGGCCCTCGAGCTCCGCGCGCCGCAGGGCCGGCTACCCGTCCTCGTGACGGCGGTGGTGGGCCCCGCGGCGGAGGGCGAGCCGGTCAGCGTGCGCGTGGCGCTCTCCAGCGCCCGCGAGCGTTCCCGGTACGAGCGCGAGCTGCTCGCCGCCCGCAAGGAGGCGGACCGGTCCGCGGCCCAGACCCGGGTGCTCCAGCGGGTGACGTCGGCGCTGTCGAGCGCCGTCGGCGTCGACGGCGTCATGGGCGCCCTGCTCGCCCAGGCGACGGGGACGCTCGGCGCCGCCTCGGCGACGTTCTGGCTCGCGGAGCCCCGGGAGGGGCTGGTCCCGCGCGCGGCGTCGGGAGAGCCGCTCGGGGTCGCGCCGCGCCCCGCGGCCGGTCCTCGCGCGCGCGCGGCGGTGGCCGACGGCGGGCGGGTGCTCGTGCCGCTGCAGGGGCAGTCGAGCCTCCGGGGCGTCCTGTCGATAGCGCCCCGGGACGACCCGATGGCCGACCCCCTCGACCTGCAGGTCCTGACCGCCGTCGGGGAGCAGGGCGGCCTCGCCCTGGACCGCGCGCAGCTGTACGAGCAGAGTGCGAGCGTCGCGCACCAGCTCCAGCAGTCGCTGCTGGCCGTCGAGGTGCCGCAGGACGGCCGCTTCGTCGTCACGACCGCGTACCGGCCCGGCGTCGAGGTTCTCGAGGTCGGTGGCGACTGGTACGACGCCTTCCTCGTCGAGCGGGACGTCCTCGCCGTCGTGGTCGGCGACGTGGTGGGCCGCGGCCTGGGGGCCGCCGCCGCCATGGGCCAGCTGCGCAGCGCGGTGCGGGCGGTGGCCGGGCCGGAGATCGGCCCCGCGGGCGTGCTGTCGCGGCTCGACAGGTTCGTCGGGCAGGTGGATGCGGCGGCGTCGGCCACCCTCGCGTACGCGGAGGTGAACCTCGCCACGGGACGCATCCGGCACGCCTCGGCCGGGCACATGCCGCCGCTGCTGCTCCCGGCCGGCGGCGGGGCACGCCTCGTCTGGGACGGGCGCTCCACGCCCCTCGGCCTGGTGCGCCCCGGCGTCGAGCGCGCGGAGGCGGACCTGCACCTACGCCCCGGTGACCGGCTGCTCCTGTTCACCGACGGGCTCGTGGAGCGGCGGCGGCGCTCGCTGCGCGAGGGTCTGGAGATCCTGAAGGGGGTCGCCGCCGACGTCCACGGCGCGCCGCCCGCCGAGGCCGTGGACGTCCTCGTGCGCCGGCTCCTCGAGGACGAGCAGGGCCACGACGACGTCTGCGTGCTGCTGCTGTCCTGGCTCGGTCCGAGCTAGAGCGGCGTCGCCGGCCCGATCAGGGCGTGGGGTCGCTCCCGCCGCCCCGGCCGGCATCCTCCGCCGGAGCCTGCAGCTGCGTGGGCGCCGGCGCCGGCTCGTGGGTCTCCGTGGTCTTCGCGGGGCCGGGCGAGGGCGTCGGCTCGTCGGTTTCCGGCGTCGACGTGGGGTCCGGCGTCGGCTGGTCGGTTCCCGCAGTCGCCGTGGGGTCGGGCGTCGGCTCCTCGGGCCCCGGCGTCGCGGTGGGGTCCGACGTCGCGGTGGGGTCCGACGTCGCGGTCGGCGCGTCGGGGGCCCCCGGCGCGGGGGCCGGCTCGTCGACGGACGTGGTCCCGAGCAACGAGGTCCCTGCGCCCTGCTCGTTGCGCACGACGTCGGTCAGCGGCTTGCCCACGGCCAGCTCGACGAGCGTGACGGCACCGAGCATGGTCACGAAGACGGCGCCGATGGTCACGACAATCCTCCGGCGGCCGTAGCGCCTCACCGCGGCGCGCCATGCGGCGCGCCACCGGCCCGGGGCCTTGCCGTCGGGCTGCCGCGTGCCGCCGTGGGCGCCGATGGCCGTCGACCCGGTCCGGACGGCGCGCGACCGCACGGTCCTGATCGGTGCCGCCGAGGTGACCCGCTCGGCGGTACGCCGCAGGGAGGTCGTGTAGACGTAGTTGCCCAGCACCGTGAGGATGCTGGACAGCCCGGCGCCGATGATCGTCCCGGCCACACCGAGGTACGACAGCAGGATCGTCGCGGTGACCGCGGCCAGCGCGCTCGCGGTGATCTGGGTGCCCGACGGTCGGTCCGGCGCCGCCCGGGTGTCCCTGGGCTCTGGTTCCGCCTGCTCGGGTGCGAGATCGGCCGGCTGCGCGGCGGTGGACGTGGATCCGGTGGGCTTCTGGTTCGTCGAGGTCAAGGCATCGATTTTAGTGGCGGACCGATGGCCACACGCCGCGAGGCCGGGTGGGGCGCGCCACAGGCTCGGCGGCTTGGTGGGACCGCGCGGCGGGCGGCGGCGAGGTGCGGCGGGCGGCGGCGGGGTGCGCGGGACGCGCGGTCAGGACAGGACGTCCTTCGTGACGAAGCGCCCGTAGGCGAGCGCGCCGAACACGAGGACGTAACCGGCCTGGAGGAGGGCGTTGTCCGCGAACGAGGTCCACAGGACCGGCTCGCGCAGGAGGTCCGCGAAACCGAGCCAGTACCGGCTGAACAGCCAGGGGTGCAGCCACGCGAGCTGGTCGAGAGACCCGAGCACCTGCGCGACGACGGAGAGCACGACGGTCGTGGCCATCGCCCCGACCGGCACGTCGGTGAGGGTGGAGACGAACAGCCCGACGGCGGACAAGCCGAGCAGGGACACCGTCACGTAGGCCGCCACCAGCAGGGAGCGGACCACCGACTCGCCGACGCCGATCGTGGTCCCGGAGAGCAGCGTCGCCGGGCCCACCGGGAAGAGGGCGGCGCCGATGGCCGCACCCACCAGGACGACGGTCACCGTGGCGGCCACGCAGAACGCCGCGGCGCCGGCGTACTTCACGAGCAGCAGCCGCAGGCGTCCCGCCGGTGCCACGAGCAGGTAGCGCAGCGTGCCGAGGCCCGCCTCGCCGGCGATCGTGTCGCCGGCGACGACCCCGACGGTCAGGGGCAGGAACAGCGGGATCGTCACCACGATGGCAGTGACACTGACGAAGAGCCCGTTCTGGGTGATCCGGTCGAGGAACGGCGGCCCCTCCCCCGGCCCCGGCGGGGAGGAGGAGAGGCGCACGGCGACGGCGATGAGGACCGGGATGGCCGCGAGCGCCAGCAGCATGGCCCACGTGCGGCGGCGCCGGAAGAGGACGGTGAGCTCCGAGCCGAGCAGCGCCCAGCCGGCGGACGGCGCCGCCGCCTCGCGCGGCGGTCCCGCCCCGTCGCGCGCCGCCTCAGCCGTCTCGCGCGGCGGCACGTCGCGCGCCGCCTCCGCCGTCTCCCGTCGCGCCGCGTCGTCACTGGGCAACGTCGAACCCCTCGCCGGTCAGCGCGACGAAGCGCTCCTCGAGGGTGGCCTCCGCCAGGGCGAAGCCGCGCACCCGGACCCCCGCGTCGACCAGGGCCGCGACGATCGACTCCGGGGCAGGAGCGGCGTCCGGCAGGGGCGCCGTGACCAGGGCGCCGCCGTCGGCCGCCCACGCGGGTCCGGACGGGGCCGACGGATCGCCCTCCACCGCGGGCACGAGGCCGAGGCGGGAGAGCGTGTGGCGCGCGCCGTCGACGTCGGGGGTGAGCACACGCACGTGCGCCCGTCCCGCGCGGCGCAGCGCGTCGAGGCTGCCCTGCGCGACCAGGGTCCCCACGCTCATCACCGCCACGTGCGTGCACATCTGCTCCACCTCGGTGAGGAGGTGGCTGGAGACGAACACCGTGGTGCCCTCGGCCGCGAGCGCCCGCACCAGGCCCCGCACCTCGCGGGTGCCCTGCGGGTCGAGCCCGTTGGTCGGCTCGTCGAGGACGAGCAGCTCACGCGGGGAGAGGAGGGCGTTCGCGATCCCCAGCCGCTGCTTCATGCCCAGGGAGTAGGCGCGCACCTTCTTGTCGGCCGCGTGGCCGAGGCCCACCCGCTCGAGCGCGCCGTCGACCCGCGCGCGACGGGTGGTCGCCGGGGCGTGCCGGTCGGCGGTGTCGAGGCGGTGCAGGTTCGCGGCCCCGGTCAGGAACGGGTAGAACGCCGGCCCCTCCACCAGCGCCCCGACCCTCGGCAGGATCTCGCTCAGGTCGCGGGGTACCTCCTGCCCGAGGACGCGGACGTGGCCGCCGGTGGCGGCGGCCAGGCCGAGGAGCACCCGGATGGTGGTGGTCTTGCCCGAGCCGTTCGGCCCGAGGAAGCCGAAGACGCTGCCGCGGGGCACCGCGAGGTCGATGCCGTCGACGGCCCACTGGTGGCCGAACCGTTTGGTCACGTCGTGCGTCTCGATGGCCAGGTCCGCGCCGGTGAGCTCCGCGCCTCCGAGCTCGCCGGCCACCTCGGCCGTCGGCGGGGCGCCCAGCGTCACGACGCGGCCGCGGCCTGCAGCCGCTCCAGGGGCACCGAACCGGCGAGCACGCGACCGTCGTTCGTGACGAGCACGTTGACGAGCGCGGTGGACAGCAGGCGACCGCCCTGGACGACGGTGGTCAGCTGGTCGAGCGGCACGCCGTCGGCCGCGGACAGGGTCTTGCCGTCGGCCGGCATGACGACCACCGCGTCCCACCCGGACCCGATGACGCTCGGTTCGTGCGCCCCGGATGCGCCTGTCCGGTCACGTGCCTGGTCGCCGTGCGCGGGGACAGCGTGCTCGACGACCGTCGCGCCGCGCGGCGGGGCGAACGCGAAGAGACCCGGGTCCGGCGCCGCCACCTCCAGGGACGTGTAGGTGACCTCGAACGCCGGGGCCTTCTGCCCGTGGGCCCGGACGGTGACGCCCAGCGGCAGGCCCGTCTCGCCGTCGACGGCGATCGCCACGGAGCCGACGAGGGTCTGTGCCGCCCGCGGCGTGAGGACGAGGTCGTAGGCGGCCCGCCCGGCCACCTCCGTGTCCTGGCCCACCGTGAGGTTGGTGCTCGGGCCCATGGCCTTGACGAGCCGGTCAGCCAGCTCCTCGGGCGTCGGCGTCCCGCCCGCCGTCGGCCCCGCGGAGCTCGCGTGGTCGGCCGGGAGCGTCAGGTGGGTGGCCGTGTTGTCGGCGGAGTCGTAGGCCCACACGTCCGCGCCGTTGCGCACCAGGTCCCGCTCGGCGAAGGAGTCCATCACCTGCACCCGGGCGGTGGTGGGGCCACCCACGAAGACCCGCCCGGTGTGCGTGCCCGTGAGCATGGCGAGGACGTCCGCGGCGTTCGGGTCGCCGGCCGCGCTTCCCGAGCTCGTGCCCTCGGGCAGCGCGGGCAGGCCGAGGTGGCTGGTCTGCCGGTACGTCCCGGAGAACGGCTCGACGGTGCGCCCGCCCATCATCGCGAGGACCTCGGCCGGGGACTTGTCCGGCAGGTGCGCGGAAGCGCCCGTCTGGGCGGTGGCCGCGACGGCCACCCCGATGACGGCGGGCACGACGACTGCGGGCACCCACCGGGACCACGTTCTGGACATCGCATGCCTCCGTCGGGACGCCCTCACGAAACGGTACGTCCTGCGGGGGGTCCCCACCAGCCCCTCCCGGCGGCGCCGGCCGTTGATCGCGCACGCGTGCGGTGGGAGCCTGGGCTCGGCGCGCCGGCGGTGGCCCGCACGGGTGCCGCGTACGGCGAGGTTGCTGACGAAGGGACGACCCATGTCTGACTCGCTCAAGGACGCCGGGCAGCTGCTGCTCCGCTCCGGGATCGGCGGCGTCCTCGTCGCCCACGGCTGCCAGAAGCTCTTCGGGTGGTTCGGTGGCCACGGCCTCCAGGGCACCGCGGCCGCCTTCGAGTCGATGGGGTTCAGGCCGGGGCGCCCCAGCGCGCTCGCCGCCGGCCTGGGCGAGGCGGGCGGCGGCGCCCTCATCGCCCTCGGGCTTGGGACGCCGCTGGCGGGCGCGGCGGCGGCCGGGACGATGGTGGCGGCCACGGCCGTGCACCTCCCGGCCGGCTTCTTTGCGCAGACGGGTGGTTACGAGTACGCCGCGCTGCTCGGCGTGTCCAGCGCCGCCCTCGCCCTCACCGGGCCGGGCACGTGGTCGCTGGACAGGGTCTTCGGGTACCGGCTCGACGAGCCGTGGATGACCGGCAGCGCCCTGCTCCTCTCGGTCGCCGCGGCGACGGTGGTGCTGCAGCGTCGCGCCAACGCCCTCCGCGCGGAGCGCGAGAAGGACGGCGGCGAGGGTTAGCGCCCCGGCCGATGCGCGTCGGCGGCGGCACTCACGCCACCAGCGGGCGCGCCGATCCGCGCGCGCCCATGAAGGAACATGCGGGCTGGGCCGTCGACGAGGACCCGGTCCGCAGGCCCCAGGTGTGTCGTGGGCGGAGCGCAGCACCGGTTGGGGGCGACGACGCCACCACACCTGGGTCTGCGGCAGAGACGCGCAACATCGGACCGATCGCGCCCGGTTTGTCCACCTGGAGAGACGCGCCTGGTTGAAGCGGCGCGCGCGTCCCACATCGTAAGCCGGCCACGCCACCTGGCCGACGGCTCCGTCGCGCCCTGCCATCGTCACGGTTGAGCACACCGGACCGCCCGAGGGGCGCAGAGCGACAAGGTTGGAGAGCACGATGAAGTCACCTTCCTGCACCTGTCACCGCGCCTCCCGCCTCCTCGATGGCCGTGCGGCCCTGCGCCCGGACGTGCGTCCCGCGCCGCACATGCGCAGGTCCTGCGCCGGCTGACCCACCCGGGTCCCCGCGCAGGACGCCCCCTCACCAGCCCGGCCCCGTCACCGGGACGCGACAGCCCTCTCGGGAGGTCCGGGCCCTGCCGACTCCGCGGCCGAGCCGACCCACCCAGACGCGACAGCTGCCCCCGGGCGAGCCTGCGTCCCTGACCACGACGGCCCCGGCACCGCCGGCCGACCCCACTCTCGACGAAAGAGGCACCATGACCCACCCACGGCGCTCTTCCGCCCCTGCCCGCGGCCTCGCGGTCGCCGCGACGCTGGCCCCGGCCCTCCTCCTGACCGCCTGTGCGGGGGGATCGGCAGCGAGCAACGAGACCACCCAGGACGGGGCGCCCAAGTCCGGTGGCGCTCTCACCGTGGCCACGAACGGCCAGGAGCCCGCCTGCCTGAACCCGCTCATCGACGCCACCGCCGGCGTCATCACCTCGCGCCCGTACTCAGACTCGCTCTTCTGGCAGACGGAGGACGGCACGTTCGAGCCCTGGCTCGCCACCGGCTACGAGGTGTCCGACGACGGCACGGTCTACACGCTCCACATCCGTGACGGCGTCACCTTCACCGACGGGACTCCTCTCGACGCCGGGGCCGTCAAGATGAACTTCGACTACATCGTCGACCCCGCGACGAAGTCGCAGCTCTCCGCCGCGTACTTCAAGCCCTACCAGGAGTCCGTCGTCCTCGACGAGGACACGCTCGAGGTGCACCTCAAGCAGCCCTACAACTCCTTCATCAACATCCTCGCCCAGAGCTACTTCGCCCTGCTCTCTCCCAAGCAGCTCACCGAGGCGCCCGAGACCACATGCGACGCCCCGATCGGATCCGGCCCCTTCGTCGTGGACAAGTGGAACAAGGGCCAGAGCATCCAGTACGTGCGCAACGAGAGCTACAGCTGGGGCCCGCCGGGCACCCACGAGGGCGCGGCTTACGTCGACGGCCTCCACCTGCTGTTCACCGGGGAGGACTCGGTGCGCTACAACGCGCTGCAGTCCGGCGAGGTCGACGCCGTCGACTTCGTGCCGCCGGAGAACGTGACCGAGTTCGAGCAGAGCGACAACTTCGGCTTCATCCGCGCGATCCGCCCGGGGACGCCGTACGCCCTGCACATCAACACCAGCCGCGCGCCCTTCGACGACAAGCGCGTCCGGCAGGCCCTGCTCCACACCATCAACCGCGAGGAGATCGTCCCCGCCGCTTCCTTCGGGCAGTGGAAGCCGTCGAACTTCCTCACGCCCTCGACCCCGGACTACGCCGAGGACCTCGATGTCGAGCTGACCTACGACCCGGATCGGGCTGCCGAGCTCCTGGATGAGGCGGGATGGACCGGGCGGGACAGCGAGGGCTACCGGACCAAGGACGGTGAGCGGCTGACCGCCGCGCTCCCGCTCGACGGCACGAACGCCGCGCGGAAGCGGCTGACCGAGCTGGCACAGGCACAGGCCAAGGAAGCGGGGATCGAGATCAAGATCGAGCTCCTGCCGTGGCAGCAGCTTTCCGAGCGCCAGTGGACCGGCGACTACGACCTCCTCGGCGGTCTCTGGTCCAGCAACACCGCCGACATGCTGTGGCTGCGGTGGTCCTCGGCCAACATCTCGACCCCCGAGGTCCTCGGGCAGAACGTGTCCCAGTTCGCCAACGCCGAGTTCGATGCCCTGGTGGAGCAGGCGCGGGAGTCGACCGACCCCGCGGAGCGGACCGAGCTCTACCGCGACGCGCAGGCGTTGCTCGTCGAGGAGGCGCCAAGCGTCCCGCTCTACGGTGACCCCCGCACGGCGGCATTCCCGAACGACGTCAAGGGCGTCATCTTCGACTACGCCTACCTGCAGCCGTACTGGTTCGACGTCTGGCTCGACCGCTGATGGCGCGCCACATCGTCCTTCGTGTGGCTGCCGCAGTCGGGGTCGTCCTCGGGGCCGCGCTCGTCACGTTCGTCGCCGTCCGCGCCCTGGGCGATCCGGCACTCGCCATCGCGGGAGGGCCGGACGCCCAGCCGACACCCGAGCTCCTGGCGCAGATCCGGGCGGACTACGGGCTGGACCAGCCGCTCCACGTGCAGCTCGCGACCTATCTCGGTGGCCTTCTCACGGGTGACCTCGGGACGTCGTACCGCCTCCAGACACCGGTCTCCGCAGCCATCGCCGAGCAGGCGGGCCCCACCCTCGTGCTGGCCCTGTCCGCCGCCGTCGTCGCCACGGTGGTCTCCGCCGTCGTCGCGCTCCTGACGGCCGGACGCCCGAGCCGCCGGGTCTCCGGGGCTGTCGAGCTGACGCTGGCCTCGACGCCGACCTTCTGGCTCGGCCTGCTCCTGCTCAGCACGTTCTCCTACGGACTGGGCTGGTTCCCCGCGATCACCAGCTCCGACCCGTTGTCGGTGGTCCTGCCCGCGCTCACCCTGGGCCTGCCGATCGCCGGCCTGCTCACCCAGGTCCTGCGCACCGCCCTGGAGGAAGCCCTCGAGCAGCCGTTCATCGTCAGCGCCCGGGCGCGCGGGCTCACAGACACGGCTATCCGGCTCAGACACGCCCTGCGGCATGCCCTCGTGCCATACCTGACGATGTCGGGCTACCTCGTCGGCGCCCTCCTCGGCGGCGCCGTCGTCACGGAGACGCTCTTCAACAGGCAGGGCATCGGGCGGCTGCTGCTCAGCTCCGTGACCGGGCAGGACCTCCCCGTCGTCATGGGCGTCGTCCTGCTCAGCGCCGCCGTCTTCGCCGTCGTCAGCCTTCTCGTCGACCTCGCCTACCCCGTCATCGACCGCCGCCTGAGGGAACAGCCAGCATGAGCCTCATCGACACAGCCCAGCAGCCCGTCGCGCCCTCCACGGCCGCACCGGCAACCTCTGTGCGCCGCCGGGCACGCCGGAGCACCGGCGGCAGCATCCCGGTGGTTCTCGCCGGCGTCGTGCTGGCCCTCTTCGTGGTCGCGGCGGTCGCGCCGGCACTCCTCGCCCCGTACGGATACGACGAGGTCAACCCGCAGAAGATCCTTGCCGCCCCGAGCGCCGAGCACGTGTTCGGCACGGACGAGAACGGCCGGGACGTGCTCAGCCGCATCGTCCACGGAGCGGCGAACTCGCTCCTGCTCGGGTTCGGGGCCGTCGCGATCGCCCTCGTCGGCGGCACCCTGCTCGGCCTGTCGGCCGCGCTGGGCAACCGCGTGACCAGCTCGCTGCTCATGCGGATCGTCGACGTCGGCCTGGCATTTCCCGAGATGCTCCTCGCCCTGGTGCTCATCGCGGTCGCCGGCCCCGGCCCCCGGAACGCGCTCATCGCGATCGGAATCGCCACCATCCCCAGCTACGCCCGCGTCATCCGGGCCCAGACGCTCGGCGTCCGCGGCTCAAGCTATGTGGAGGCCGCACATGCCCTCGGCCTGCGCCCGGCACAGGTGCTCGTGCGGCACGTGCTGCCCAACGCCGTCCGTCCGCTCATCGTCATCGCGACGATCGGTGTGGGCACGGCCACACTTGCCGGCGCCGCGCTGAGCTTCATCGGCCTCGGGGTCTCCCCGCCCACCCCCGAGTGGGGGTCAATGCTCTCCACGGCCCGGACATTCATCCAGCAGGCGTGGTGGTACGGCGCCTTCCCGGGACTCGCCATCACCGCGCTCGTGGTCAGCACGAGCGTGCTCGGCCGCGCACTCCAGGCAAGGTTCGAAGGGAGAACAGCATGAGCGTCCAGACGCTCACGAGCCCGGGGAGTCCTGCACACGCCGAGACTGCACTGCTCAAGGTGACCGGCCTGCGAGTGGCGTTCCGCCACAACGCCGCCGTCGTGAAGGACTCCTCGTTCGAGCTGCGCCGGGGCGAATGCCTGGCGATCGTGGGTGAGTCCGGCTCGGGAAAGTCTGTCACTGCCCGCGCGCTCATCGGGCTCGCCGGGGCAGGCTCCCAGGTAGACGCCGGCCGGCTCGAGCTCGACGGGACCGACCTGCTCACCCTGTCGGAGCGGGGCTGGCGCTCCGTCCGGGGCAACAGGATCGGCTTCGTGCTGCAGGACGCCCTGGTCTCTCTCGACCCGCTCCGCACGGTTGGCCGGGAGGTCGAGGAAGCCATCGCGGCCCACGCTCCTGGGATGACCAGGTCCGAGCGTCGGGACCGTGCCGTCGCGCTGCTCGAGCGTGCGGGCATCCCGGAGGCGGCGCGCCGCGCCGACCAGCTCCCGCACGAGCTCTCTGGCGGCCTTCGCCAGCGTGCGCTCATCGCGACCGCGCTGGCGGGCGACCCGGACCTCATCATCGCGGACGAGCCCACCACGGCCCTCGACGTCACCGTCCAGGCACAGATCCTCGAGCTCTTCGAGGACCTCAAGGCCGAGGGGCTGGCCCTGCTCGTCATCAGCCACGACCTCGCCGTCGTCAGCCGACTAGCCGACCGCATCGCGGTGATGCACGACGGCGAGATCGTCGAGGCCGGGCCCGCCGGGGAGGTGCTGTTCGCCCCGCGGGAGGACTACACCCGCCTCCTCATCGACGCCGTCCCCGAGGGGCGGTCGCTCCGCCTGAACCGTGCCTCCGGGACCGTCGTGGCCCGGGCGCACTCCGTGACCAAGGTCTTCAGGTCCCCCGGCGGCCATCGCCACACGGCCGTCGACGACGTCACCTTCGAGCTTCACGCCGGCGAGACCGTCGGCCTCGTCGGGGAGTCCGGGTCCGGCAAGACGACCACGGCCCGGATTCTCCTCGGGCTCACCGAGCCGGACTCCGGCCGCGTCGAAATCGATGGGCGCGCCTGGGCCGATCTCGACAAGCGCGAGCGCGTCGCCCAGCGGCGGGCCATCCAGGTGGTCTACCAGGACACACTCGGCTCCTTCGACCCTCGCTACACCGTCGCCCGGGTCCTCGGTGAGGCCCTGGGGGTCGCCGGCGTGCCGAGGGGCCGGCGCCGGCAGGCCGCGGGCGAGCTGCTCGACTCGGTCGGCCTGCCGACCGGGGTGCTCGGGCGCCGCCCGCTCGAGCTCTCGGGAGGACAGCGGCAGCGGGTGGCGATCGCCCGGGCCCTGGCCCCGAGGCCGCGCGTCATCGTGTGCGACGAACCCGTCTCGGCCCTGGACGTCTCGATCCAGGCTCAGGTGCTCGACCTTCTCGTCGACCTCCAGCGCGAGACCGGGGTCTCTTACCTCTTCATCTCGCACGACCTCGCGGTGATCAACCACGTCAGCCATCGGGTGCTCGTCATGAAGGACGGACGCGTCGTCGAGCAGGGCGACGTGGGCAGTGTGTTCGACACGCCCCGCCATCCGTACAGCCGCGAGCTCATCGCGGCCATCCCCCGCCTTGCACCGCCACAGAAGGAAGAGGTCCCCGCATGACAACGACCACCGCACGGCACGGCACGGCACCCGGAGGCACGGCGCCCTCCGGGCTGAGGGCACGGGCTCTCACGCCGGGAGCCCATGGCCCGGGGCGCCCGAGCGACGCCGACCTCGCCGCGGTCTTCAGGCCCGTGCTCGAGCGCATCGCCGCGACGGCGCTCGAGCGGGAGTCAGATCGTGTGCTTCCCTTCGAGCCGGTCGCTTGGCTGCGCGAGGTCCGCTTCGGCGCGCTCCGCGTTCCCCGGGAGCACGGCGGCTATGGGGCCGGCTGGAAGCAGTTCCTGTCCCTCCTGGTCGACCTCGGCGCCGCCGACCCCAACGTGGCGCATCTCTACCGTGGCCACATCGCCGTCGTCGAGGAGCAGCTTGCCGCCCCGCCAAGCGAGACACGGGACCGCTGGCTAACCCGCTTCGGGCGGGGAGAGATCGTCGGGAACGCCTCCACCGAGCCGGGCAGCACGCCGCTCCTGAAGAAGCAGACGGTCCTGGTGCCCGATGGTGACGGGTGGCGGCTGACGGGGACGAAGTTCTACTCCACCGGCAGCATCTTCGCGGACTGGATCGACGCCTCCGCCTCGCTCGCGGATGGTGAGCAGGTCAACGTGCTTGTCTCGGCGAGACAGCCCGGCGTCGAGCTCAGCGATGACTGGGACGGTTTCGGCCAGAAGCTCACCGGGACCGGGACGACGGTCTTCACCAACGCCGTCGTCGAACCCGGTGCGCTCCAGCACCGGTCGGAGCGGCTCAGCTACCTCGGTGCGGTGTACCAGATCGTCCTGCTCGCCGCGGTCGCGGGTATTGCGCGGCGGCTCTCGGACGACACGGCGGACGCGGTCCGTCACCGCAGCAGGGTGTACAGCCACGGCAACGCCGACCTCGCCCGGGAAGATCCGCAGATCCTCCAGATCGTCGGCGAGATCGCGAGCACGGCCCACGCCGCCCGGGCCCTGGTGCTCTCCACGGCGCCCGCCTTCGCCGCGGCGCGCGAGGAGCACGTCCAGTCGCGCACCGGCGTCCCCTCGCTCGAGGCGACCTACGGCGTCGAGCTCGATGTCTACCGCGTCCAGGTCGTGCTCGCCGGTCTCGTGCCCCGGGCGGCCACGCACCTGTTCGACGCCCTCGGCTCGTCCGCCGTGCGGGTCAGCGCCTCACTGGATCGGCACTGGCGCAACGCGCGGACGATCCTCTCGCACAATCCGGTCGTCTACCGCGCCCGGATCCTCGGCGACCACGCCGTCAACGGCGGCATCCCCGACCTCGTCGGCGCCGTCGGAGTCGCCGCATCGACCCTGGACAAGGAGCAAGCGAAGTGACTCACCTGCTGTTCAACGCCTTCGTCATGAACACCGGCTCGCACATCCATCACGGGCAGTGGCGCCACCCGGGCGCCCGGCAGGCCGAGTTCAACGACGTCAACCTGTGGATCGACCTCGCCAAGACGCTGGAGGCCGGCCTCTTCGACGCCATGTTCTTCGCCGACGTGACCGGCCTGTACGGCCCGGCGGACGGGCAGTACGTGGACAACGTCCACGAGGGCCTGCAGATCCCGTCCAACGACCCGGCGGTGCTGCTCGGCGCGCTGGCCACCCACACGAAGCACCTCGGGCTGGCCCTGACGTCCAACGTCATGCAGAACCACCCGTTCAACTTCGCCCGCCAGGTCTCCACCCTCGACCACATCTCCGGCGGTCGGATCGCCTGGAACGTCGTGACGTCCACGCAGGAGAACGCGGCCCGGAACTTCGGTCTCCCCGCCCTGGTCGAGCACGACGCCCGCTACGACTGGGCGGACGAGTACCTCGAGGTGGTCTACAAGCTGTGGGAGGGCTCCTGGGACGACGGCGCCCTGCTGGGGGACAAGGAGGGGGGCCGGTTCTCCGACCCGGCGAAGATCCACAAGATCTACCACGAGGGCCCGCGCTACCAGGTCGAGGGCCCGCACCTGCCCTCGCCGTCGCCGCAGCGCACCCCGGTGCTCTTCCAGGCCGGCGGCTCCCCCCGCGGCACGCGCTTCGCCGCGGAGAACGCCGAAGCCGTCTTCATCATGACGCCGAACCCCGGCGTGGCCCGCGACCAGATCTCCCGCACGCGCGACCTCGCCGTCGCGGCGGGGCGTGCGCCGGCGGACGTCACGTTCTACCAGGGGCTCACCCTCGTCATCGGCGGCAGCCACGAGGAGGTCGCCGCGCGGGAGGCCGAGTACCTCCGGTACGCGTCCGTCACCGGCTACCTCACGCACGCCTCGCTGGGCATCCTGCCGGACGGCACCCGCCTGCCGGACGACACCCTGCTCAAGGACATCCCGAACAACGGTGGACGGGCGCACGTGGAGTGGCTGCGCCGGGCGACGCCGGACCGCGAGCCGACGCTCGCCGACCTCGCCGGCGCGCGGCTGCGCAACGGGTACGTGGCGGGCACCGCGGAGGAGATCGCCGACCAGCTGGGGGCCTGGCAGGCGGCCGGGGTGGACGGCATCAACCTCATGAACATGCGCCTGCCCGGGACGTTCGAGGAGTTCAACGAGCTGCTCCTGCCCACCCTGCAGCGCCGCGGCCTGGCCAAGACCGAGTACGCCGAGGGCACCCTGCGCCGCAAGCTGTTCGGCACGGACAGGCTCAACGAGCGACACCCCGCCGCCCGCTACCGCGGGGCGTTCGCGCCTCAGCCCGCGAGCGCCGGCGCGTCCGAGCGGTCCCGCTAGCTCCTCCGGCCGGGTCGGGTGCCCGACGGTCGTCGCGGGTGGGGTGCCCGACGGTCGTCGGGCGTCCCACCCTCACGGCCGTCGTCCTCCTGTCGCGGCGCCGCCACGGCCATCCGGCTGGGCCGGCCGCGCCGAGTGAGCGCGGGGCCCGGCGCGGGCCCCTGCCGCGGCGACCGCGATGTCAGTGGTCCCTGATAGATCTTGGGCATGCGCATATCGCACGGACGGGGCCCCTTCGGCCCCGGTGCCGCGTGGCCGGGCGCGGCACGGGACGCGCCCGGCCGGGGCGCGGTTAGCCGCTGCATCCGTCCGCAGGGCGGCAGCCGAATAACAAGGTATGCGCAGGATCTTGAGAGTCTCGCGTCCGCGAAGCCATCCCGGCGTGCCCGAAGGAGGACGACCCATGTGCACCGCTGCCGTGCTGAACGAGCATGACCTCCGCCTCGACGAGCGCGTCCGTGCGCTCAACGAGGCCGCCGACAGGATCTCCGCCCTGCCCTGCGGGAACGTCCACGAGATGGATGTGCTCATGGGGCTCGCCCGGGACATGATCGCCAAGATGGTCCGCGACATGGCGTCCTCCGCAGCGGCGGCCCCGCCGGTGTCCTGACGATCGCCTCGTGCCGCGACCGACTCGGCCGCAAGGGGGACCAGGAGGGGGAAACGCCCGTGCACGACACGTACGACCTCGAGCGCTTCGTCACCGCCCAGGACGCCAACGGCACCTACGACGAGGCGCTCGCCGAGCTGCGCCGTGGCCGCAAGACGAGCCACTGGATGTGGTTCGTCTTCCCGCAGATCGCGGGACTGGGCAGGAGCGCGACCTCCCGACGCTTTGCGGTCTCGTCGCTGGCCGAGGCGCAGGCCTACGCCCGCCACCCCGTCCTCGGGCCGCGGCTGCGCGAGAGCGCGCAGGTCGTCGCCGAGACCGGTGCCGGTAGCGCGGAGGAGGTCTTCGGTGACATCGACGCCGTGAAGCTGCGCTCGTCCATGACGCTCTTCGCGCGCGCCGCGCCCGGCGAGCCCGCCTTCCAGCGGGTGCTCGACCGCTTCTTCGGCGGCGCGGGCGATCCCGAGACCCTTCGCCGCCTCTGAGTCTCCGGGCCAACCTGCCCCACGAATGGGGGCCTTACGCGCCCGTGCCCCCCGCGTACGGTAGACGTGCAGGTTTGCATCGCCGCGCCCCGCGCCGTCCAGGGCGATGCCCGGTGTGCGCCCTGTGAGAGGCCGACACCGACGCGCACCTGGAGGGTCCGATGGACGTGGTGATCAGGCACTACAAGGGTGCCTCCGAGCTGATCGACGAGCTGGGACGCCGTTCCGGCGAGGTCGAGGAGCTGATACGAGGCGTCCCCGGCTTCGTGTCGTACCACCTGGTGAAGACGTCAGACGGCGGCTTCAGCGTCAGCGTCTACGAGGACGCCACCGGCACGCAGGAGTCGGTCCGGCGGGCGGCCGAGTACATCCGGACCAACCTGTCGGCGTTGAGCGTCTCCCCGCCCGACGTCCTGCAGGGCGAGTCGATCGTCTCGTTCTCTGCCTGATCCCCCGGGCGCCCCGAGCGATCGTCCCCTCTCCCCCGCCGCCCGACGCTCTGCCGGTCGGCCGATGACCGTCCGAACCGCACAGGAGGCTCCCGTGCTCTCCACCTACACACCCGTTCCCACGCTCGCCGTCAAGGACCTGGCCTCTGCGCGCGAGTTCTACGAGGGCGTCCTCGGCTTCACGGCCGGGGACGACGTCCCGGACGGGGTGTTGTACACCGCGGGTGCGAGCCAGTTCCTCGTCTACCCCTCCTCCTACGCCGGGACGAACAAGGCCACGGCCGTGTCCTTCCAGGTGCCCGCCGACGCCTTCGACACCGAGATCGCCGCCCTACGGGAGAAGGGCCTCGAGTTCCAGACGTTCGACCTGGACGGCGCCTCCTGGTCGGACGGGGTCATGTCGATGGGTGACGAGCGGGTGGTCTGGTTCGCCGACCCGGACGGGAACATCATCGCTGTGGAGACCGCCGGCTGAGGGACTACGTCTCGCGCTGTCTGTCCTCCGTGGCGTCGCGGTGAGCGTCCGCGCCCCCGCGACGCGGCACCGCTACACACGTGTGCCACCACAATGGTCTCGTGCCACCCTCTCCCCTGCCCGGCGACGCCCGCTGCCCCTGCCTGTCGGGCGAGACCTACGGGGCCTGCTGCGGGCGGTTCCACGCGGGCCTCGCCGTCGGCAGCCCGCACGCCCCCACGGCGGAGGCGCTCATGCGGTCGCGCTTCAGCGCGTTCGCCGTCGGCGACGCGGACTACCTGCTCGCAACCTGGCACCCGGCCACGCGCCCCGGTGCCCTCGACCTGGATGACGACACGGAATGGCGGCGCCTGGACATCCTCCGGGCCGCGGCGGGCGGCCCGTTCGACACGACGGGCGTCGTCGAGTTCGTGGCGCACTACCGTGACGCCGCGGGGCGCGGGCGGCTGCACGAGGTGAGCCGGTTCGTGCGCGAGGACGGGCGCTGGTACTACGTCGAGGGCACCCACCCCGCATAGCGCGCGAGGGGTGCGCCGCCGTCGTGCGGCGCGACCCGGGGTGCTTGAATCGGACCGTGCCTGACACCGCTGACCACATCGATGACCTGACCGCCTTCCTCGCCGCCTCGCCCTCCTCCTACCACGCGGCCGCGGGGGCCGGACGCCGCCTCGAGGCGGCGGGGTTCGCGCGCCTGGACGAGATGGAGGACTGGCAGGGCGCCGGCCGGCACTACGTCCTCCGGGACGGCGCCGTCATCGCCTGGGCCAAGCCCGAGCGCGCGACCGCCGTCTCCCCGTTCCGCATCCTCGGCGCCCACACCGACTCCCCCGGCTTCAAGCTGAAGCCCCGGCCGACGATCAGGGCCCACGGGTGGCTGCAGGCCGGCGTCGAGGTCTACGGCGGGCCGCTGCTGAACTCCTGGCTCGACCGCGAGCTTGAGCTCGCCGGCCGGCTGGTCACCCGCGACGGTGCCGAGCACCTCGTGCGCACCGGGCCGTTCCTGCGGATCCCGCAGCTCGCGATCCACCTCGACCGCTCCGTCAACGACGGCCTCACGCTCGACCGGCAGCGGCACACGACCCCAGTGTTCGGCGTCGGCAGCCTGGGCGACGTGCTCGACCGCCTCGCGGAGGCCGCGGGACTCCCCGCTGCCCAGGTGGCGGGCTACGACGTCCTGACGGCGGACACGCAGGCGCCGCGGCGGTTCGGGCAGGGCGACGAGCTCCTCGCGGCCGGGCGCATGGACAACCTCTCCTCCGTTCATGCCGGCCTCACCGCGCTGCTCGCCGCGCCGACGGACGGCGACCACGTGAGCGTGCTCGCGGCGTTCGACCACGAGGAGCTGGGCTCGGCGTCGCGCTCCGGCGCGAGCGGCCCGTTCCTGGCCGACGTGCTCGCCCGCGTCTCGGGCGGCACGACCCAGGAGCTGCTGCGCGCGTACGCCGGCTCCTGGTGCGTCTCGGCCGACACAGGGCACGGCGTCCACCCGAACTACCCCGAGCGGCACGACCCGGTGAACGCGCCGATGCTCGGCGGTGGACCGCTGCTGAAGATCAACGCCAACCAGCGCTACGCCACCGACGCGCACGGCGCCGCGCTGTGGTCGCGGGCCTGCGAGCGCGCCGGGGTGCCGTGGCAGGAGTTCGTGTCGAACAACGCCGTCCCGTGCGGCTCGACGATCGGGCCCCTCACCGCCACCCGGCTGGGCATCCGCACCGTGGACGTCGGCATCCCGCTCCTGTCGATGCACTCCGCGCGGGAGCTCGCGCACGTGGGCGACGTCGCCGCACTCGCCGGCGCGATCGTCGCCTTCTTCGCAGGCGCCTAGAGCGGTCCGAACCCGGCCGGCACCTAGGACGGTCCGGGCCGCAGCGCGGACGCACGCGCCCAGACACGGGCTGACCTACCCCCTTGGCCTCATGCAGGCCGTGCGCAGCGACCACGTCGTGCTGGGCGTGCGCCCGCGGGACATCCAGTCCGAGGTCTTCGGGCCGGACCTGTGGCTCGCTGACTTCCGGTAACACCCCGCGGCCGGCCGGCGGCCGCGAGGCAGCAGAAGATGCCCCATCCACACCCCTGGACTGAGGCGAACAACTGTTCGATAATGAGTGTGTGAACGCGATGGGTGACCGTTGACCGCCACCGCACCTGAGCACACCGACCTCGTGGCCGCCGTCATCGAGGTGCAGCAGGCCTTGCTCACGATCGTCCCGCACCTCTCCCGGCGGGTGTCCGTGCGCGCCTTCGCCGACGACGACGGCCGGGAGCACGTCGGCGTCGACACCGGGTCCCTGGACCCGGACGCCGCCGAGACAGTCCGGCGCATCGTCGGCTACGTCGCGCGGCACCACGGCCACTGACCCACCAGGGCACTTGCGGGCTCCCGGGGGCGCCTGCGCCGGTGGCGCACCCGGCACCGGCCATGGACATTGACAGTCATGGCGGCCTCCAGGGTGCGGGCCCTCGTCCCGCTGGTGCTGGGCGCGATGGCGTCCCAGGCGCTGCTGGTCGTGCTGGCGCCCACGATCGTGGCGATCGGCGCCGACCTGGGCGCCTCGGTCGCCACGGTGGGCCGGGCGCGCCCGGTCACCGCCGCGGTGTCCATCACCGCGTCGGTGGCGATCAGCGCGCGGGCCGACGCCGCCCGGGTCTCGCGGCTCCTGCTCGCCGGCTCGGCCGTGGCGGCCTGCGCGGCCGTGGCGGCGTCGCGGAGCACGACGTCCTTCCTCATCGCCCACGCCGTGGTGGGTCTCGCGTTCGCCCTCCTGCTCTCGGGTGCGTTCGCCGGCCTGGCCGCGTTCGCCCCGGAGCGCCGGGCGGCGGCCACCGGGTACGTGGCCTCGGCGAATGCGGCGGCATGGATCCTGGTCAACCCGCTCGCCGCGGCGCTGACCGAGCGGCTCTCGTGGCGGGCCGCCCAGGCGGTGCCCGCGGCCGTCGCGGCCGCCGTGATGGCGACGGCCCATCTCGCGACGCCCGTGCCGGCCGGGCGGTCCGCCACGGGGGTGCGGGCGCTCGTCACGGTGCCGCCCGCGCGGCGCTGGCTGGGCGCGGAGACCGTCGGGTACGCCGGCTGGACAGCGCTGCTGACCTTCGCCGGCGCGTACTTCATCCAGCGCTTCGGCGTGCGGGAGTCCGCGGCGGGGTGGCTGCTGGCGGGCGGCGCGGCCGCCTACCTCGTGGCGTCCACGCGGTCCGGGGCGCTGGCCGGCCGGGTGCCCAGACGCCGCCTGGTGGTGGGTTCGGCGCTCGTCATGGCCGCGCTCCGGCCCCGGGTACGCGGCGCTCGGGCGGCGGGCTCGGCTCTCGCTCACCGCCCACACCCGGCCGGCGCTGAAGTACTGACCGTAGGGCACCTCGCCCGTGCCTGACGGAACCACAACGGCTTCCGGTCAGCCGGCGCCGCCCCGCCCGTGACCGCCACGACGGCGGCCCAGTCGTGGGGCCGCACCGCCGCGGGCTGTGTAGGAGGAGCTCGGGCGTGGAAACCCTCACGCGGGCCGGAGCGCCGCGGATAGTGTTCCTCCCGACAACAGAGAGGCACTCCAGATGACACAGGCGCAGACCCCCACCGCTGACGCGGCCGCGCCCGCCCGCCGCGGCCCCGGACGTCCCCGGCGCGCGGACACCGAGGAGCGGTGCTATCTCGCGGTGCTCGAGCTGTTCGGCCAGAAGGGCTGGTCCGGGCTGAGCCTCGACGCCGTCGCCCATCACGCCGGGATCGGGAAGTCAGCGGTCTACCTGCGCTGGAAGGACAAGCGCGCCCTCCTCCTGGACGCGATCCGGGACATGGAGTCACGCCACGTCAACCCCACGCAGGAGGGACTCGACCTGCGGGAGTATCTCATCGCCTACACGCGCGCCCGGGCGGAGCTCTACCTCGGCGAGCACGGCGCGGCCATGGCGAACATCTTCTCGGCCGCGTTCAGCAACCCGGTGGACTTCACCGAGATCCGCGGCGAGATCATCGACAGCGGGGTGCTGGCCCTGTCGGGCCGGATCGACCAGGCCATCATCGACGGCGAGCTTCCGCCCGGAACCTCACCGAACCTGCTGCTCAACGCGATCGAGGGTGGAGTGCTCTTCCACGTCATCCTCGCGCCTCCGACCACGCACGGGGAGCTGCGCGCCGAGCTCGAGCAGTACGTCACCGACCTCGTCGAGATGGTCCTGCGGGGTCTGTCCGCATAACGCCGCCCGCGTGGTGGGCGCCGCGGCGAACGTCAGGGGCGCCTGCCCCACCCCCGGCGCGAGGCAGGGACGGGGCTGGCTCGCGCCCTGACCGCGGGCCGCCCGGTCCCCATCGACGTTGTCCGTAACCGGTGCGCCGGGCAGCCCCCGACGCGCTGCGCACCCCTATCAGCGCATTTTCGATTCAGCTCTTCCGTGATCCATATCACGGGGGTTACCGTCAGCTGTCGAAAGAGGTCACGCACCCGCGCCGCCTCGCGGAGGCACCATCATCAGGAGGGCCGGCAATGCTTGCAGACCAGTCGTGGGCGGCACAGGCAGCCTGTGCGCAAACCGAGCCCGATGCCCTGTTCGTCCGCGGCGCGGCGCAGCGCTCGGCCCGGGCCGTGTGCTCTGCGTGCCCCGTGCGCGCGGAGTGCTTGGCCGACGCGCTGGACTCCGCGACCGAGTTCGGCGTGTGGGGTGGCCTGACCGAACGGGAGCGCCGGGCGCTGCTGCGCCGCTACCCGCAGGTCGACGACTGGGCGACCTGGCTCGGGCAGCAGAACGAGGAGGTCGACGCCGTCCTGCTCGGTGGGCGCACAGGGCGGCGGTCCGCCGTCACCGCCTGAGCCGTCAGGGCTCGAACCGATAGCCCACCCCCGGCTCGGTGAGCAGGTGGCGCGGGGCGGAGGGATGGTCCTCGAGCTTGCGGCGCAGCTGGGCCATGTACACGCGGAGGTAGTTCGTCTCGTCCGCGTACTGCGGCCCCCAGACCGCCTGGAGGAGGTCCCGCTGGGTGACCAGGGCACCGCGGGCGCGCAGCAGCACCTCCAGCACCCGCCATTCCGTGGGCGTGAGGTGCACGGCCGCGCCAGCGCGGTCCACGCGCCGCGCCGCGAGGTCGATCACGACGGACCCCGCGCGGACCACGGCCGGCACCGGGTCCGCGCGTCGCAGGGCCGCCCGCACCCGGGCGAGGAGCTCGTCCATGCCGAACGGCTTGGTGACGTAGTCGTCCGCGCCGGCGTCCAGGGCGGCCACCTTGTCCTCCTGCGCGTCCCGGGCGGACAGGACGAGGATCGGCACCGAGGACCAGGCGCGCAGCGCCCGCACGACGTCCACGCCGTCCATGTCCGGCAGTCCGAGGTCCACGATGACGACCTGCGGGGACGTCGCCCTGGCCAGCTCCGCCGCGCTCGCACCCCGCTCCGTCGACCCCACGTCGAAGCCCCGGGCGCCCAGGCTGATGGACAGCGTGCGGACGAGGGCTGGGTCGTCGTCCACGACCAGCACCCTCGTCATGACGTCGCCAGCGGAAGGTCGACGGTCATGGTGAGTCCTCCGCCCGGCGTGGTCGACGGCGTGATGCCGGCCCCCATCGCCTCGGCGAAGCCGTGGGCGATGGCCAGCCCGAGCCCGACGTGCGAGCCGCGCTCGCGGTCGTCCCGGCGCTGGAACGGCACGAACATCCCGTCCCGCCGGTCGAGGGGCACGCCGGGGCCATGATCGACCACGAGCAGCCGGGCACGCCCGCCCCGGCCTCCCCCACCGGTCACCTCGGCGCTGATCTCTACCGGCGCCCCCGCCGGGCTGAACCGCACGGCGTTCTCGACGAGGTTGTCGACGACCCGCTCCAGCAGCGCCGCATCGGTGAGGACCAGCGGCAGGTCGTCGGGAATGCTGGTCCGCACCGCCGCGGCCCGCTCCGCCAGCAGGGCCCGGGACACCACCTCGTCGAGACCCACCGGCGCGAGGTGGACGGTGAGCGCGTCGGAGCGCAGACGGGTCATGTCGAGCAGGTTGGTGATCACCCGGCTCAGCCGGTCAATCGACTCCTCGATCGTGGCCAGGAGGTCGGCGCGCTCGTCCGCGCGCAGCTCGACGTCGTCCTGGCGCAGGGCGCTCACCGCGGCCTTCGCGCCGGCCAGCGGCGTGCGCAGGTCGTGCCCCACGGCTGCGAGGAGCGCGGAGCGGACACGGTCGACGGCGGCCAGCTCTCGTGTCCGGGCGGCCTGCGCGGCAAGCTGCTCCCGGTGGGCGACGCGGTCCCTCGCCGCCAGCTCGACGGTGGCGCTCACGATGGCCGCCACGACGACGAACACGAGCAGGTCGACGACGCTGTCACGCCGGGCGACGGCGAGCGTGTGGTACGGCGGGGTGAGGAACCAGTTGGCCAGCCCGAAGGACAGGCCGCCCGCCAGCAGCCCGGGCGCCAGCCCACCCACGGCCGCGATCACCACCACGACAAGCAGGTACAGCAGGAGGAGGCTGCCGAGCGCGAGCTCGCCGCGAGCGCCCACCAGCGCCGCCGTCGTGAAGGGCAGGCCGGCCAGGACGAGGACGAGGGCGGTGAGGCGCCGGGCCGGGGAGACACCCGACGGCGCGCGGTGCCGGCGCACCGGCGACCGTCCCGACCCTCGATCTGACACCTCACCAGCGTGGCACAGCGGGCCGGGCCGGCCGCCGGCCAGTCTTAACGAAATCCTGACGCGCCCGGCGCCCCTCCCCGGGCGCCGGCGAGGTGGGTGCTCCTTACGCTCGAATGCGCCATCCGCCGTCGAGGGTGGTCCTCATGCAGATGAGTCGAGGGCGGTGCTCATGCAGGTGAGGCGACAGAGGTGGCGGGCGCCAAGGGCCGGGGCCTCGGCTGACGGCTCAGCGTGGGGGGTCCCGTGGCCGAGAGAAGCGATGGACGGCCCTGAGGTGCTGGCCGTGCCGGAGGCCGTGGCGCGCCCCGCGCGCCCGGCGGCACCCGCCGGGCGCCTGGCCCGCTGGCTGCTGGAGCACCGGGTCCAGCCGGTCGGCCCGGGGGCGGCAGAGGAGCACGCGACGCCGCAGGCGTGGTGGAAGGTCATGTGCCTGACCGGTGTCGACTACTTCTCCACCCTGGCGTACCTGCCCGGCATCGCGGCCCTGGTCGCGGGCGCGCTCTCGCCGGTGGCGACGCTCCTCATCGTGGCGCTGACGCTGCTCGGCATGCTGCCGATGTACCGACGCGTGGCCCGGGAGAGCCCGCACGGCCAGGGCTCGGTGGCGATGCTGGAGCACCTCCTGCCGTTCTGGCGCGGCAAGGCCTTCGTGCTGGTGCTCCTCGGGTTCGTCGTCACGTCGTGGATCATCACGATCACCCTGTCGGCCGCGGACGCCTCCGTGCACGTCCTGGAGAGCCCGTTCTTCCCCGCCGCGCTCCACGGGCACGCGGTCGCCCTGACGACGTTCCTCCTGCTCGTCCTGGGCGGCGTGTTCCTGATGGGGTTCAGCGAGGCGGTGAGCGTGGCCATCCCGCTCGTCGCCGTCTTCCTGGCCCTGAACGCCGTGGTGGTGGTGGACGGCCTGGCGGCGATCTTCACGGGTGGTGGGACGTGGTCCGCGTGGTGGGACGCGGTGACCGCCGGGCGGGGCGGGATCACGGGCATCGTCGGGCCCGCGGTCCTCGCCTTCCCCCTGCTCGTGCTCGGGCTGTCCGGGTTCGAGACCGGCGTCAGCATGATGCCGCTCGTGGCGGCCACGGGGAGGAACCCCGAGGAGCGTCTTCGCTCGCGGATCCGCAACACCCGCAAGCTGCTCGCCGGGGCGGCGCTGATCATGTCGGTGTACCTGATCAGCACGAGCTTCGTGACCGCCGTCCTGATTCCCCCGCAGGAGTTCCAGGCCGGCGGGCAGGCCAACGGGCGCGCCCTCGCCTACCTGGCCCACGCCCGGTTCGGGGAGGCGTTCGGCACGGCCTACGACATCAGCACGATCCTGATCCTGTGGTTCGCGGGGGCGTCGGCCATGGCCGGGCTGATCAACATCGTCCCGCGCTACCTGCCCTCGTACGGCATGGCCCCGGAGTGGGGGCGCGCGGTGCGCCCCGTGGTCCTGGTCTACACCGCGATCGCCATCGTCATCACGCTCGCGTTCCGGGCCGACGTCAACGCCCAGGCCGGCGCCTACGCCACCGGCATCCTCGCCATGATGGTCTCCGGCGCCGTCGCGGTGACCCTCTCCGCCGTCCGCCACCGCCAGCGCGGGGCGGCCACCGGCTTCGGCATCCTCGCGCTGATCCTCGTCTACGCCCTCGTCGCGAACGTCATCGAGAAGCCGGACGGCATCGCCATCTCGGCGATGTTCATCCTCGGCATCGTCGTCGTCTCACTCGTCTCCCGGGTCTCGCGCACCACCGAGCTGCGCGTGGAGCGGATCGAGTTCGACCAGCAGGCGCGGCGGTTCATCAACGACTCCCTGCGCCAGGACCGCGCCCTGAACATCATCGCGAACAAGCGCCAGGCGGGCGACGGGGCCGAGTACGCCACCAAGGAGCTCGAGCAGCGCGGGATGAACCCCGTCCCCGGCGTCGCCTCGGTGCTGTTCCTCGAGGTCGAGATCGACGACCCGTCCCGCTTCAGCGAGGTCCTGCACGTGCGCGGCGTGGAGGTCGAGGGCTATCGCGTCCTGCGACTGGCCAGCCCGGCAGCGCCCAACGCGATCGCGGCGGTGCTGCTGGCGCTCCGGGACGCCACCGGGATCCGTCCCCACTGCTACTTCGAGTGGTCCGAGGGCTCACCGCTGCTGCACCTCTTCCGCTACCTCCTCCTCGGCCAGGGCGACACCCCGCCCGTGGTCCGGGAGATCATCCGCAAGGTCGAGCCGGACCCGGCGCGGCGGCCGGGCATCCACGTGGGCGGGTGAGCCGTACCGGGCGCCCACGTCCCGCGCCTAGCCCACCACCTCGACCGGCGTGCCCGGCGTGGGGAAGTTGAACAGGGCTGCGGCGTCGCCACCCCGGGCGAGCAGCTCGTACCACCGCCGCCGGCCGCTGTCCCGGGTGTCCCAGCCGGAGCTGCCTGGCGCGAACGAGAGCTCGCCCGGGGGCACGGCGAAGGTGCCGTCACCGACGACCGCCTCGGCCTCGACCGTGCCGACGCGCACCCGGAGCCGGGTGCCCGGGTCCGCCGTCACCTCGTGCCAGGTGGTCTTGAGGTTGCCGTAGCCGTCGACATAGGCCACCACGCGCCGCGGGACCGCGGGCAGCCCCGCCGGGTCCACGTCGGCCGCGCGCAGGGAGCGGTCGCCGGCGACGAGACCGGGCAGCAGAGCGGGGAAGGCGTCACGGGACCGGAACTGCGAGCCGCTCGGGGGCACGGCGACCTCGTACACCTCCACCGCCTCCTCGGCCACGAAGGCGAACGTCGCGCCGGCGGACACGCCGACGACGAGGACCCCGTTCGTGAGCCGGGCGACGAGGAGCGGCTCGCCCTCGTTGTCCGGCCGCGGCTCCTGGCGGTCCTCGCGCGGGGCGACGTTGTGGTAGACGAGGCGCTCCGCCGGCCCGTCGCCGAGGGCGAGCTGCGCCACGCAGAAGCCCGCGGCCACGGTGTCGAAGGGGCCCACGGGCGTGTAGGTGACGTCGGCGCCCGGCAGGTGAACGGCCAGCCGTGAGCGCACCTCCGCGGCCGCGAGGTCACCGGGCCCGTAGTCAGCCACCAGGTGGACCAGCACGGCACGACAGTACCCAGGGTCGGGCCCGTCCACCCGCGGGGCGGTCCATGGACCCCGCGGCGGGGACGGCATCATGGCGGCCGGACCGAGGAGGCCCGATGACCGAAGAGCAGCACCGCGGCGGCCGGATGTGGACGTTCGAGCAGCCCGGCGCCCTGGCCGGCGTCGTGGCGGCGCTCGTCCTGACGGCGCCGCGGGTCCTGCGCTGAGCCACCTCGCCCGGACGGCCTCACGCTCGCACGGGCCCCGGGCGCCCCTGCTTCACCATCATGTCGCCGGTAGTTAACTTACGGTTTGGTCCGAAACCATAGCTTGCCCTGGTGGGCACGATCGCGCATCCGCCCGCCCCCACCAGGACAGGAGCTTTCATGTTGAAACACAAGGTGCTGCGACCGGTCACCGTTGCCACGATCGGTCTCACGATGGCGCTGGGCACGCTCCCGGCCGCGTCGGCCGCACCGGCGCCCGCCCAGTACAAGGCCACCGTCCTGAACATCGGGTCCGACGCGACACAGCGCAACGTCGTCTGGTACTCCACCTCGGCCGGCGAGCAGGTGGCCCGGATCGCCGTCAAGGGCGACGCCGCCACCAGCACGACGGTCGCCCCCGTGCGGACCGGCGCCGCCCAGGACGCCGGCTGGACCTACCACCAGGCCACCTTCGAGGGCCTGGCGCCGCAGACCACCTACACGTACCAGGTCGGCTCCGACGTCGACGGCTGGTCGGACACGTTCGAGTTCTCGACCCAGGCCGACGGCGACTTCGACTTCCTCGTCTACGGCGACGCGCAGATCGGCTCGGGCGGCGGCCAGCCCACCGACGGCGCCGCCTGGCAGCAGACGCTGACGACGTCGACGGAGCGGTTCCCCGGCGCCGACTTCCTGCTGTCCGTCGGCGACCAGGTGGACACCGACGACAGCGAGGCCGAGTACGCCGACTTCCTCGCGCCCGACGAGCTGCGCGAGTACCCGCTGGCGACGAACGTCGGCAACCACGACGTCGGCATCGCCTACGGCGAGCACTTCAACATGCCCAACGCCGACCCCACCGCCGGCGCGCAGCACGCCGGCCTGGGCGACTACTGGTACATCTACAACGACGTGCTGTTCCTGTCGCTGAACTCGAACGTCCGGGACAACCAGCAGCACTTCGACTGGATGCGGGACGTCCTCGCGGAGCACGGCCAGGACGCGGAGTGGAAGGTCGTCACCTGGCACCACGGCCTGTACTCCACCGCCTCGCACGCCACCGACGGCGACATCGAGAAGCGGCGCGAGGACATGCCGCTCGAGATGTCCGAGCTCGACGTCGACCTGGTGCTCTCGGGCCACGACCACGTCTACACCCGCTCGCACCTCATCCACAGCGGCCACCCCGTGGGCGACCTGACGGCGCCCGGCGAGCTGGCGAAGTTCCCGGGCGAGGTCCTCTACCTCACCAGCAACTCCTCGACCGGCTCGAAGTACTACACGGTCCAGGACGTCGACTTCCCCTTCAACGCCGTCACGAGCCAGAACCGCACCCCGAGCTACACGCACGTCGAGGTCACCGACGGCGCCCTGCACGCCGTCACCTACCAGGTGGACGGCACGGTGCTCGACGACGTCACGCTCACCCGCGCCCCGGAGGACGCCACGCCCAACCCCGTGCCGGAGGGACCCGCGCAGACCGTCTTCGAGCCCGAGCCCGCCAAGGACGCGCCGGTGCCGTCGGTCGTCGATCCGGAGACCGGCGCGGTCAGCGTCGAGGGCCGGATCCTGACCGGCAACGACGACGTCGAGCAGTCCGCCGCCACCGGCGAGATGTACCTCGACTCCTCCGACCTGGAGGTCACCGAGGAGAGCCCGGGCGAGGCCGACCCCGAGCGGCAGGTCATCGGCCTGCGCTACGACGAGCTGGGCATCCCGGCCGGCGCGACGATCACCTCGGCGCACCTGCAGTTCACGGTCGACGAGGCGGACCGGTCCGCCGACCCGTTCGACGTGACCATCGCCGCCGAGAACGCCGGCCACTCGCGGCCCTTCACCGAGGACGCGGGGAACGTCACCTCCCGCGAGTTCCTCGACACCACCGTCGCGTGGACGGGTGCCCCGCTCTGGACGACCAACGGGGAGGCCGGCCCCGACCAGCGCACCCCTGACCTGACGGAGCTCGTCCAGGGCGTCGTCGACAACGAGGGCTGGGCCCGCGGCAGCGCCCTGACCCTCGCCCTCTCGGGCGTGGGCAACCGCACCGCGGAGGCCTACGAGGGCGGCACCGGCGCCGAGGCGCCCAAGCTCTTCGTCACCTACACCCTGGACGGCCGCACCGAGGTCGAGGCCAAGATCCAGACGGAGAACGACGACGTCGAGCAGTACGGCACCAGCGGGGAGATGGACCACGGCTCCTCCGACCTCGAGATCGTCGACGAGAAGGAGAACCAGCTCGTCGGCCTGCGGTACGCCGGCCTCGACATCCCGGCCGGCGCGCGGATCACCTCGGCGCACGTGCAGCTCACCACCGACGAGGCCGACAAGAACACCGACCCGTTCGCGGTGAACGTCTTCGGCGAGGCCGCGGACAGCTCGGCCGCGTTCGGCGCGGCCGGCTTCGACCTGACCAACCGGGCCCGCACGGCAGCCTCCGCGGCCTGGACCGACGTCCCGGCCTGGACCATGGAGCAGGAGTCCGGCGCGGACCAGCGCACCCCGGACCTCAGCGCCGTGATCCAGGAGATCGTCGACCGCGACGCCTGGGCGGCGGGCAACGCCCTCACGCTGCTCCTCGAGGGCACCGGCACGCGCAGCGCCGAGGCCTTCGAGGGTGGCGGGCAGGACGAGGCGCCCGTCCTCTGGGTCACCTACGAGCTCCCCGACGAGCAGGAGCCCGCGAAGACCCGGGGCAAGTCCGCGGACGCGCCGGGCCACAACAAGGACACGATGCACGACCGGGGCAGGTCCGCCCAGGCGCCGGGCCACAACAAGTGACCTGACGCATCCGCGCCGCGGACAGTGATGGGCGCCGTCCCCGGGAGGGACGGCGCCCATCTTCGATGGCACCCACGGGCGGTCATGCCCTCGGGCGCGGGTCGCTGCCTGGACGATCGCCTCGGGGACGTCCGCGCCGGAGGGAGTGCCGCACCAGGCCGTGCAGGACCGGGCGCGTGAGGCGACCGCGGCCGAGGCCGAGCTCCACCAGGTCGTCGAAGACCGCCTGGTCTCCGTCGGCCGCGCGCAGGCCTGCGGCGAGAACTCCGGGAACTCGGGTCAGCTCACCGACCATCGCCGTGGTCGCCAGGTGCCGGCCCAGCAGGCGGCACAGGTCCCGCCGGTACGTCGCCGCGGCGTCCGCGTCCGCGGACAGAACCGCGGCCCTGCCCGCTGACGCGCCGCTCAGGACCGCGTAGTAGATCCCCTCCCCCGTCAGCGGGTTCACGAGCGCGGCGGCGTCCCCGGCGAGCAGGAGCCGCCCGTCGGGCTGATGCCACCGCGCCGTCGACAGGGGCAGGTGGTGGCCCAGCCAGTCCCGCGCCCCGCGGGAGGCTCCCGGCACGAGCACGTCCAGCTGGTCGATCATCGCCGTCCGCGTCGGCGCGACCCGCCCGGTCCCCAGGAGCTCGCCGAACCCGACGTTCGACCACCCGTCGCCGCGATCGAAGGCCCACGCGTAGCACAGCGCCCCGGCGCGCCCGAAGCGGATGATCTGCCGGTCCCGGCGAGGACCAGGTGTGGGCGCGTAGCCCCGCAGCGCCAGCGCCCGCCGGCGCGGCGGTGCGAGACCGCTGGCGCGCCGGAGCACCGAGTACGCCCCGTCGGCGGCGACCACGACCCTGCCCTCGAGGTGGCCGTCGAGCGTCACGCGGTCGGGGCCCACCCGCGACTCCCGGACCCTGTGCCGCCGCAGCTCCGCGCCGGCGGCCACGGCCGCGTCGACCAGCCGCGCGTCGAGAACGGAACGCGGGACCACCCAGGCCGCACGGCGCATCTGCCGCGTCACCGTCGCCGGACCACGGCTGAGCTCCAAGGTGTGCACCGGGACGCGGTCGTCGAGCAGCCCGGTCACCCCCAGCTCGCCGAGCACGTCGACCGCGTGCGGCGCGACACCGTCCCCGCACGCCTTGTCCCGCGGGAACTCCGCGCGGTCCAGCAGCAGGACCCGGGCGTCGGGCCGTTCCCGCAGGGCGGCCAGCGCTGCGGCGCAGCCCGCGGGTCCCGCCCCGACGACGATGACGTCCCACACCCGGCCAGTCTCGCGCCGCGGGGCTCCGCCCGGCCAGTCTTCGCCACGCGGGTCCGCCCGGCCAGTCCCGCGTCGCGGGGATCCGCCCGGCCAGTCCCGCGCCGCACATCCCGGCGCGACGCCCGTCGCTTGCGTTGACAGCGGGCACTCAGGCGAGCGTCCGCCGGCCGTCGGACACCGCCGCCTCGACGTCGTCGTCTCGCTGCTCGAGCCAGCTGCCCCAGTCCCTGACTCCCGGGTGGCGGCGCAGCAGCGCGCGGCGCTCCCGCTCGGTCAGCCCGCCCCACACGCCGAACTCGGTCGCGGAGGTCAGGGCGTCGGCCAGGCACTCCGTGCGCACCGGGCAGGCGAAGCACACCTGACGGGCGGACCGCTGGGCCGCCCCACGCACGAACATGTCATCGGGGTCGCCCTGCGCGCACGCCGCGCTCGACGCCCATGTCTGATCTGCAATCACTGCCGGCCTTCCTGCTGGGGTGCCGCCACGAGGAACGCGGGTCCGACGACGTCGCCGACAGGTGACTCAACCCGGTGGTACGGCCTCCCGCGCGCTCGACGGCGAGGATCTCGCACTGTGAGAGGCCAGGCTCCGCCGCGTCCGGAGGAGGTCCGATCACCGGAGCCGTGGCGCCAGCGCATACGCTGGGCGCCGACCAAACCGGAGGTTCCACGTGTCTGCCGCCATCATCGCCATCCCGATCGTCCTCGGCCTCGCCCTCCTGGGGCTGGGCATCTGGCTGGTCGTCCGGTCAAGCCGGGGACGCGCGCGGCGGCCGACGCACCGCATCGCCGTGCCCGCCGTCGTCGTCGACGCGAGCACGTTCGTCCAGCCACCGATCCTCGAGCTCGAGTACCCGGGTCCGGACGGACGCCCCTGGCGCGGCAAGGTGCAGGTGTCCGTGTCGCCCGCCGGGTTCCGTCATGCCGCGAGCGCGCGAGGCGACCGGCTCACCGTCTGGGTCGACCCGCGCAACCCGGCGGACGTCAAGCTGCACCCGGCCGGGTCCTCCTCCGGGTCCGTCGTCGTCGGCTGTGTCGTGGCGTTCCTCGGCTTCGGCCTGCTGTTCTTCTCCCTCTTCTTCGCGCCCGTCGTCGCCTCCCTGACCTGACCGCCCCAGCCGTCCCGGACGGATAGTGTCCGTGGGTGCGCATCGTCCGGGCGTGGGCGCCCGGACAGTGGCAGGCCGACCCGCTGCGGTGCACGAGCGGTCAGCTCGCGCTCACCGTCGGGCAGCCGGACGCCGCGCTGGGCAGCCGCGGGCAAGGCCGAGTGGCTGCACGTGGCCGCGCACCACGGCGCCGAGCGCCGGATGGTGCGGGTGGAGACGGACATCACCGGCAGCGCCGTCTCCGTGACCGCCTGGGCGCCGCCGACGGGCTGACCCGCCGCCCCTCGACGGCCCGCGCCGGCGGTGGGTTAATGAGGGGCCACCGGGTAACCGACCTTGGAGAGCTGACGTGAACGAGTCCGCACGCCCCTGGGAGAACCGCACGTGGGCCCCGCGCGAGCGCGCCGAGGCGCTCGTGGCCGCCATGACGCTCGAGCAGAAGATCGCCCAGCTGCACGGCGCCATGGAGACCATCGACATCTACGGCCTCACCAAGCAGGCCACCGAGTCCCGCGAGGACATGGACGCCCTGGCCGCGCAGATCCGGATCGAGCGCCACGTCGACGGCATCGACGAGCTCGGCATCCCGCGCTTCCGGATCACCAACGGCCCGGTCGGCGTCGGGATGGGGGACGGCACGCCGAGCCCGCCCGCCACGTCGCTGCCCATGACCATCGGGCTCGCGGCCGGGTTCGACCGGGCGCTGGCCCGCGAGTACGGCACCATCATCGGCTCGGAGACCGCGACCCTCGGCCAGCACGTCCTCGAGGGGCCCGGGGTCTGCCTGCACCGCACGGCGATCGCGGGCCGCAACTTCGAGTATTTCAGCGAGGACCCCTACCTGTCCGGGGTGATGGGCGTGGAGGTCGCGCGGGCGATCCAGGAGCACGGCATCATCGCCATGGGCAAGCACTTCGTCCTCAACGACCAGGAGCACGAGCGGTTCCGGACGAACGTCGAGGCCGACGAGCACGTGATGCGCGAGCTCTACCTCCTGCCGTTCGAGATGCTCGTCAAGGACGCCGAGATCGCCGCGATGATGAGCGCGTACAACCGGATCCGCGGCGTCTACGCCACCGAGTACCGCGAGACCCTCACCGAGATCCTCCGCCACGAGTGGGGCTTCCAGGGCTACGTCCAGTCCGACTTCTGGTCGTGCCGCTCCGCCGCGCCCTCGCTCAACGCCGGCATGGACCACGAGATGCCCGACGCCAAGTGGCTGAACGAGGACAACGTGAAGGCCGCGCTGGCGGACACGAGCCTCGAGATCGAGACGGTGGAGCGGGCGCTCGTCCGCCGCTACACGCAGATGTTTCGCTTCGGCCAGTTCGAGCGGCCCTACGCGCCCGGCGAGATCGACGCCCAGGCGCACGGCGCCGTCGCGCGCCGGATCGGCACCGAGATCGCGGTGCTGCTCAAGAACGACGGCGGGGTCCTGCCGCTCGACCCGAACGCCGGCTCGGTCGTCGTCATCGGCCAGTCCGAGTACGTCGACGACGCCTGCCTGGGCGGCGGCGGCAGCTCCAAGGTGGACCCGCTGTACACGGTGCCGCCGATGGACGGCCTGCGTGACGTCATCGCCGGGCTGGGGGGCTCGGCCACCGTCACGAAGGTCACCGTCGCGGACGACCTGTCGAACCTCGAGGAGGCGAAGACCGCCGCCGCGGACGCGGACGTCGTCGTCCTCATGGCCGGCCTGGTCGCCACCGAGGGCAACGACCAGCCGCACATGAACCTGCTGAACGAGCAGGACCGGCTGGTCGGCGAGGTCGGCCCCGTCAACCCGCGGACCGTCGTCGTCCTCAAGGACAGCAACCCGGTGCTCATGCCCTGGATTGACGCCGTCCCGGCCGTGCTCGAGGCGTGGAACCAGGGCGGCGAGGACGGGCACGCCGTCGCCGACCTCCTGTTCGGCGTCGTCAACCCGTCCGGCAAGGTGCCCACCACCTACCCGCGCTCCGCGGACGAGACGCTGATGGCGGGGCATCCCGAGCGGCACCCGGGCACGGACGAGGGCGACGGGTACCCGGTCATCCGGTACACCGAGGGCCTCGAGATGGGGTACCGCTGGTACCAGGCGCGGGGCGTCGCGCCGCTGTTCCCGTTCGGTCACGGCCTGTCCTACACGACGTTCGACGTCTCGGACGCGTCGGTCGACGCCGGGGCCGAGCCGGGCTCCTCCCCCGTGACCGTGCGCGCCAGGGTCACCAACACCGGCGCGGAGGCGGGGGCGGAGGTCGTGCAGGTCTACCTGGGCTTCCCGGCATCGGCGAACCAGCCGCCCAAGCGGCTCGTGGGGTTCGAGAAGGTCAAGGTCGAGCCGGGCGCCACCGCGGCGGTCGAGATCGTCGTCGACCCCGGCGCGACGAACCACCCGCTGTCGGTGTGGAGCCGGGGCGAGCACGACTTCGTCACCGTGCCGGGCGAGCACACCGTCTACGTCGGCACCTCGAGCGAGCGGACGCCGTTCCGGCAGACGTTCACCGTCCCGGCCTGAGACCCTCCCGCCGGACCCGACGCGCCGCGTCAGCCGCCTACGACCGGCGCGCACCCGCGATGGCGTGGGGCGGCACGGGCCCTCCCCACGCCGTCGCGGGTCATCCGCCGATTTGCAGGAGCACCTTGCTCGACCCGGTCGAGCGGTCGCCGGCCGTCTCGAACGCGGCGAGCGCGTCGACCAGCGGGAAGGTGTGCGTGAGAAGCGGCTCGACGTCCAGCCCCTCCCCCAGCAGGGTCAAGGCGTCGGTGATCTCGTCGCTGAAGCGGTAGGAGCCGCGGTACTCGATCTCCCGCGTCACGATGTTGCCGAGGGACGCGGTCACGTCCCCGCCCGGCAAGCAACGTGACTCCGTATCTCAGCGTTCTCTCAGGCGCCTCGACCAGGATGCGGGCATGACGCGACGCGGAGTCATGATCGTCCTGGGGTTCGTCCTGGCGATCGCGGCCATCACTGGCCTCGTCGCGGTCTTGTCCCCCGCCCTCGTCACGTCGGTGTTCCGTCACGACCAGCCGTCGCCGGCCGCCAGGGCGAGCCAGCCCTCTTCTGCGGCAGAGCAGGCGGCGCCGTCGACCGGCGCCGGTGACGCGACAACGCCGGGAACCGACCGGCCCGAGGTGCGGATCGCGGTCGCCGGGGACACCGGGACCGGCACCGACGCGGAGCACGCCATCGCGCGGGAGATGGACGTGCAGAGCCGGGACGACACCTACGACGCCCTCCTGCTGCTGGGCGACCTCATCTACGAGAACGGCGACGCGTCCCACGTCGGGGACCGGATCACCGAACCGTTCTCGCCGGTGCTCGGCGACGGCGCCCAGCTGGTGCCCGTCCTGGGCAACCACGACTACAAGAGCGACGAGGAACAGCAGATCCTGAGCAAGCTCGGCCGGAAGGACCGCTGGTACACCCAGCAGGTGGGCCCCGTGCGCCTCATCGTGCTCGACTCCAACCGGGTCGACGACCCAGAGCAGGCCCGGTGGCTCGAGGCCACCCTGGCCGAGACCGTCCCGTCCGGGACGTGGACCATCGCCGCGATGCACCACCCCGCCTACTCCTCCGGCCAGCACGGCTCCACCCCGAGCATCCAGCAGCGCTGGGTCCCGCTGTTCACCAAGTACCACGTGCCTCTCGTCCTGGCCGGCCACGACCACGACTACGAACGCACCACCCCCCAGGACGGCGTCACCTACGTCGTCTCCGGCGCCGGCGCGAAGCTCCGCCCGGTCGGCAAGGAGCCGTTCACCGCCATCAGCACCTCGACCCTGCAGTACCTCGACCTCGCCGTCTACGGCGACCACCTCACCGGCACCGCCATCGACCCCGACGGGAACGTCCTCGACACCTTCACCCTCACTCGCTGACGCCTGCACCCGGCCCACCGTGCCGACGCGCGGGCCACTTGCGTGCCCGGAGTACCTCGGTGGCCGCGGGGCTGAGCGAGGCGGGCGGCTCCGCCGGCCCGGTTGGCCGCGGCGGCACGCGACGAGGCGCGCGGTCCACGCCGACGACTCACAGGCAGCCTCAGCGTCCTCTCAAGCGGGCTCATAAGGATGGCGGGGCACGCATGGTTCGGCCGGCCGGCATCAACCGGGCCTATCAAGCAGTGCGGGCCGCGTCGCGCAAGAGGTGGCCCGTTCGGCCGCAGCCATCCTCAGGCGTCCTCCTGAAAGGTCATCACCTATGCCTTCACCATCCCCGCGAACCGACTCCGCCACGCGCCAGCCCTGGAGCAAGGTTCCCGAGATCACCCTCTACTTCTGGGTCGTCAAGGTCATGGCCACTACCGTCGGCGAGACCGCGGCGGACTTCCTCAACGGGACTCTCGGGCTGGGCCTCAGCGGGACGACGGTCGTGATGAGCGTCCTGCTCGCCGTCGCCCTGATCCTTCAGTTCCGCACCCGTCGGTACGTTCCGGCCGTCTACTGGCTCGCCGTCGTCCTGATCTCGGTGGTGGGCACCCTCATCACCGACAACCTCACGGACAACCTGGGCGTGCCCCTCCAGGCCACCACGGTCGTCTTCGCCATCGCCCTGGCCGTCACGTTCGCCGCCTGGTACGCGGGCGAGAAGACCCTGTCCATCCACAGCATCTACACGCCGCGTCGCGAAGCCTTCTACTGGCTGGCCATCCTGTTCACGTTCGCCCTCGGGACCGCCGCCGGTGACCTCACGGCCGAGGGCCTGGGCTGGGGCTACGGGACGTCCGTGGTGATCTTCGCGGGCCTGATCGCCGTCGTCGCCATCGCCTACGGCGGCCTCCACCTGGACGCCATCCTCGCGTTCTGGCTCGCCTACATCCTCACCCGGCCGCTCGGCGCCTCCCTGGGCGACCTCCTCTCCCAGCCCCGCACCGAAGGGGGCCTGGGCCTCGGCACCGTGGGAACCAGCGCACTGTTCCTCCTGGTCATCCTCGGCGTCGTCATCTACCTGTCGGTCTCCCGCAGGGACCTGGCGGTCGTGCCGGCCGAGTCGTCCGGGCGCCCGCTCGCACACCGCCCGGCCGCACCGGAGATGGCGGAGGTCGCCGCGGAGCCCAAGGGCGCCTGACGGGCGAACGCCCGCCGCGCGGGAGCCGCGGTGCGCGCCCGGGCCGCGTCCCTAGGGCCTGACGGTGTACAGGTCGATGGCCGTCTCCTCCGGGGCCGTCGCGAAGCCGCCCTCGATCCCCCGCTGGAACGCGGGGAGGAGGATGTCGTCGCGGAAGCGCTCCCAGCTCTCCTGCGACTCGTGGACGGCGATGACCGTCCACCCGCCGGGCGATGGGCCGGCCGCGTGGAAGATCTGCCCGTCGGGCAGGCGGTCCGCGCTCGGGTGGACCGCGGCGATCGACGCCTCGTACTGCTCCTTCGTGCCACCCGCGAAGTGATGCACGATTCCGTAGGCCATGGCCGTCTCCCGTCGATGTGCGTCTGCGCACCCCGACGGGCGGCAGCGGGTGGCCGGTGGCCGCGGCCCGCTGCGTCGGCACCGGGAGGTCCGCGCCAGGTCACCACGCTAGCCCCGGGCGACCACCTGGACCAGGGCCGTGGCCATCCTTGACCGGAAGGCTCGTTCGGTGTGGTGCCCGGCTCAGCGGGAGAGGTAGCCGCCGTCGACGGGGATGTAGGCGCCGTTGACGAAGGACCACGAGCTCTCGGAGACGGCCGCCACGACCTCACCGACCTCGTCGGGCTCGCCCATCCGGCCCACGGGATGGGAGCTGTCCAGCTCGGCCCGGGACTTCTCGTCCAGGGCGGCCTCGAGGCCGGTCTTGATGAACGCCGGGCCGATCGAGATCGCCCGGATGCCCTGGGCGGCGTAGTCCACGGCGATCTGCTTGGTCAGGCCCACGACCGCGTGCTTGGCCGCGACATAGGGCCCCAGCCCCAGGAAACCGACCTGCCCGAGGATCGAGGCCATGTTGACGATCGTGCCGCCCCCGTTGTCGAGCATCGCGGGGATCTGGGCCTTGATACCGAAGAACACCCCGTCGAGGTCGATGGACAGGGTCCTGCGCCACAGCTCGGCCGAGACCTCCGCCAACGGCGTCGACGGCGGCGCGATGCCGGCGTTGTTGCACGCGATGTCGAGCTTGCCGTAGGTCTCGCGGGCGAACGCGACGAGGGCCTCGTTCTCCTCGAGCGAGCTGGAGTCCGCGTGCCGGAAGCTCGCGGTCCCGCCGGCGTCGGTGATGAGCCTGACGGTCTCCTCACCCTTCTCGTCGTTGATGTCCGCCACGACGACCCGGGCGCCCCTCTTGGCGTAGCATCGGGCGACCGAGCGGCCGAGACCCGCCGCGGCGCCCGTGACGATCGCGACTTTTCCATCCATGGGCATTGGGGCGATCTCCTTCGGAACGACTGGTGGGATGACGCTCACGATAGCTCGGCAGCGGGTGCGTGCCGGGGACCTCGGGCCCAGGCGCGGGTCACGCCGCCTCCCGTCCGTAGCCGCGGCGGGCGCGGGACATGCGGAGCAGGCGCCACGTGCCGGGCAGGCACAGCGCGGCGACCACGGCCTTGACCGCGTCGCCGGCGACGAACGGGACGACGCCCATCGTGAGCGCCGGGACCAGCCCGACGTGGAGGTAGGCCATCAGCCAGGGCACGCCGAGCGCGTACACCGTCGTGGAGGCGGCCGCCGCGGCAGCGATCGTGCGCCACGGCGACCGGTCACCGCCGCGGCGGGCGAGCCGGCCCATGAGGACGGCCGCGGGCAGGTAGCCGAGCACGTAGCCGAAGGACGCGAACGCCCATCCGCTCGTGCCGTCGGCGAAGACGGGCAGCCCGGCGACGCCGACGAGCAGGAGCAGCGCGACGCTGGCCGCCGCCCGGACCGGCCCGAGGGCGGCTCCGAACAGCAGCACGCCCAGGGTGCCGAGGGTCAGCGGCACTGGCGTGAACGGCAGAGGCACCACGGCCTGGCCGATGAGGGCGATGGCTGCGGCGCCCCCGACGACGGCCGAGGCGTCGCGCAGGCGGCTGACGGGCAGGGCGTCGAGCAGGACACCCGGCGCGGCGGCTGGGACGGACATGTGATCTCCTTGGTGAAGCGGGACGGGTGCGAGCGCGCGCCGCACCCCGGAATGTTGTATGTCACAATTCCCACATGCGGAACGCTGACGTGTCTTCGCCTCTCGGGTCGGTCGACAAGGCCCTCCAGCTGCTCCTGCTGCTCCGGGGCGGCGAGCCGATGTCGGTGAAGGACACGGCGCAGCGCCTGGACGTGGCCCCCTCGACGGCGCATCGGCTCCTGACGGCCCTGACCCATCGCGGCTTCGCCGCGCAGGGCAGCGACCGCCGCTACCGGCCGGGGCCCGCCCTGGGCGAGACGTCGACGGAGCCGCTCACTCTGGGCCGGCTGCGGGAGGCGGCCCACGAGCCGATGGCGGCGTTGCACGCGCAGGTGAGCGAGACGGTGCAGCTGATGATCCTGCGCGGGGGCAACATCCAGTTCGTCGACGGCCTCGAGGGGCGGGCCAACCTGCGGGTCGGGGTCCGCATCGGCGACCAGATGCCGGCGTTCTGCTCCTCCGGGGGGAAGGCGATGCTCGCCGAGCTGAGCCCGGTGGACCTCGAGCAGGTTTACCGCGGCGGGCTCCCGCCGTGGCCGTCCAGCCCGATCACGTCCCTGGCGCAGCTGAAGCGCCACCTGACGGCCACGCGACGGGCCGGCTTCGGCACCAACTTCGAGGAGACCGAGCGGGGAGTCGTGGGCCTGGGGGTCTGCCTGCACTCGGACACCGGCCAGCCGGTCGGCGCCGTCACGATCGCGATGCCACGCGCCCGGTTCCAGGAGGCCGACATGCACGGCTACGTCACCGCGCTGCGCGAATGCGCGCAGGCCATCCAGGACCGGCTGCGCGGCCGACGGGCGCCCACGACGGACTGAGCCGGATCGGCGGCACCCGCGACGACCGCCGCACGCACCGTCACCCTCGCCGCCCGCCGCCTCATCCCGGCACGGCCGCGGAGTGGAGCGCCGCCCTGACGCGGGCGACGACGCCCGGGACGTCCCCCGGCCGGACGACCACCCCGAGGTCGAGGGCCTCGTCGACGGCGGCGCCCTGCACGATGCGCTTGAGCGGGACCTCCAGCCGTTTGCCGGCCGGGTTGCGCGGCACGCTGGGCACGAAGACGACCACGTCGGGCACGTGCCGCGGGGAGAGCTCCCGGCGGATGGTGGTCCGCAGGCGGCGCTCGAGCTCCGCGTGGTCCTCGCCCGCCGCCTCGACGAGGAGGAGGAGCGTGCCCATGCCCGTGCCGTCCTCGAAGTGCAGGACCATGGCGTCCGCGACGCCGGGCATGCCGTCCAGCACGGCGTAGAACTCGGCCGTGCCGAGGCGGACGCCGCCCCGGTTGAGCGTGGCGTCGGAGCGGCCGGTGATCACCCAGGTGTCGCGTTCCGTCCGCACGAGCCAGTCGCCGTGGCACCACACGCCCGGGTAGACGTCGAAGTAGCTGGCGCGGTACCGCTCGCCCTCGCGGTCGCCCCAGAAGAAGACCGGCATCGAGGGCATGGGCCGGGTCACGACCAGCTCGCCCGGCGTGCCCCGCAGCGGCCGGCCCTGCGGGTCCCAGGAGTCCACGGCCGCGCCGAGCGGACGGCAGGACATCTCCCCGGCGTACACCGCGACGAGCGGGTTCCCGCCGACGAAGGCGGTGCACACGTCCGTCCCTCCGGAGGTCGGGCCGAGCAGCACCGCGTCGCCGACGGCGTCGTACACCCAGGCGGCGACGTCCGCGGCGAGCGGGGAGCCGGAGCAGTTGATCTCCTTCAGGCGGCTGAGGTCCCAGGTCTCGCCGGGCCGCAGCCCGGCGTGCGCGCACGCGGCCAGGTAGGCGGAGCCGGAGGCCAGGAACGTCGCGCCCGTCTCGGCGGCGACCGCCCACTGCGACCACTCGCCGTCCAGCCGGGGCCAGGAGGGGTCGCCGTCCATGAGCACCAGTGCGGACCCGGTGAGCAGGGAGGACGCCGCGAGCGTCCAGACCATCCACCCGGTGGTGGTGAACCAGAAGGCGCGGTCCTGCGGCCCGAGGTCGAACTGGAGCGCGATGGCCTTGTGGTGCTCGAGGAGCAGGCCGCCGTGGGAGTGGACGATCGCCTTGGGCCTGCCGGTGGTGCCGGAGGAGAACAGCACGGTCAACGGGTGGGCGAACGGCACGGGCACGACCGTGACCTCCCCGCCCTGTGCGGTGAGGTCGGCGTACGAGAGCGCGCCGGGCGGCGGCTCGGCCGCCCCGTCGAGGTAGGGCAGCAGCACGGTCGTCGTGCTGGGCAGCGCCGCGCGGATCCGGGCGAGCTCGTCGGTGCGGCGCACCTCCTTCTCGCCCCAGCGGTACCCGTCGACGGCGAGGAGCAGCGCCGGCTCGAGCTGGCCGATGCGGTCGAGCACCCCACGGGGGCCCATCTCCGGCGCCACCGCGCAGAACACCACGCCCATCGCCGCGGCCGCGAGGTACACGGCCAGGGTCTCGGGCACGTTGGGCAGGTAGGCGGCGATCCGGTCGCCGCGCCCGACGCCGAGGCGGGACAGGCCCCGCTGGATCCGGCCGATCTCCTCGAGCAGCCGGGCGGCGGTCCACTCCCGGGCGCCGGTGGTCTGGCTCCGGGCGACCACGATCACCGCGTCCGGGCGCTCGCGCAGGGCGCGGATCGCGTGCTCGGCGTAGTTGAGGGTGGCCCCGGGGAACCACCCGGCGCCGGGCATGGTGTCCGGCTCGAGCACGGCCGTGGGCGGCTCGTGGGCGATGATCGCGAAGTGGTCCCAGAGCAGGGTCCAGAACGTCTCGAGCTCGTCCACGGACCACTGCCAGGCGTCCTCGTACGTGGCGAAGCGCCTGCCGGTCCTCCCCTCCACGGACAGGAGGAACCGGCCCAGCTCGCTTGCCGCCCAGTCGCTCCTGGGCGGCGCTGGGCGGAGCAGCGCCCCCGGTGTCACGGCTGCCACGGGTCAGCTCGCCTTGCTCTCGTGGCGGTGGCCGACCGCGCCGCCGCCGGCCGGCGCGCCGGAGATGCTGCCCGTGATCCAGGACATCATCCCCGCCGAGGCGTCGAAGGCGGGCTTGCGCTGGGCGCTGGACCACACCGTCTCCGGCCGGCACTGGAGGAGGATGACGTTGGCGCCCGCGGGGAGCTCCTCGTCGAGGGCGAACTCGATGTCCTGCGGCGCGCCGTGGATCTTCTCGAGCCGCTTGCCGAGCTGGGCGAGCGCGGTGATCTCCTCGTCGCTCAGGCAGGGCACGTGCTGGCGCTCCTCGGCCACGGGGACCGGCGCGTCGCCGCGGCGGTACTCGATGAGCTTGCGCCCCAGCGTGCGCTCGACGATGGCGAGGCCGACCTTGTCCACGAGGAACCGGTCCGGCGTCACCTCCCCGCCCACGACCGAGAGGCCCAGCCCCCAGCTGGCTTCCAGCGCCACCTTGGAGCGGTCCCCGCTGGTCGGGCTCAGGGTGAACATCACGCCGGCGGCGCGGGCGCGGACCGTCTTCTGGATGACCACGGCCATCTCGATGGCGTGCGGTGAGATGCCCTTCTCCGCGAGGTAGGACAGCACGCGTCCGGAGAAGACGGACCGGTAGCACCGGGCGACGTGCTCGAGGACCGCGTCCTCGCCGACGACGTCAACCCACGTCTCGAACTCGCCGGCGAAGCTGGCGCCGACGGAGTCCTCGGCCGTGGCGCTGGAGCGCACCGCGACGGCGACGTCGGGCACGCCGGTGTCCTCGCACAGGCGGCGGTACGCGGCGCGCACCTCGGTCGCGACCTCGTCCGGGACCGGTGCGGCGCTGACCAGCTCGGCGATCTCCCGCTCCGCCTCCTCGAAGGCGCCCTGGTCGTGGGTCCGGCCGAGGCGGTCGAGGATGCGCGACGTGGACTCGAGCAGCCCGTGCTGGGCGAGGTAGGCGCGGTAGGCCTCGGCGGTGACGGCGTAGCCCGGTGCGACGGGGAGGCCGGCGGCGACCATGTCCGCCAGGCCGGCGGCCTTGCCGCCGACGGACCGCACGTCCCGGCATGCCTCTTCTGTGAACTGGACGGTGTACATGGGACTCTCCTAGCCGATCTTCTGAGCCTGTGCGGGGGTGGCGTGACTGCCGGGGACGTCCTGCGTGGCCGCGGGTCCTGTGCCGGCGGAGTCGTCGGGGGCGCCGTCGAGGATCGTGACGGTCCCGGCCTTGCCGTCGATGCGCACCCGTTGCCCGGTGGTGAGCCGCGCCGTCGCGAAGCCGGTGCCCACGACGGCGGGGATGCCGTACTCGCGGCAGACGATGGCGGCGTGGCACATCATCCCGCCGATGTCGGTGATGACCCCGGAGGCGACGGCGAAGGCCGGCGCCCAGGAGGGGGCCGTGATCGGGGCGACGAGGATCTCCCCGGGGAGCAGCTCGGGCAGGTCCTTCTCGGACTTGAGCACGCGCACCGGGCCCTCGACGACGCCGAGGGAGCCGGGCCCGCCGGTGAGCGTCGTCGACCCGCCCTCGCCGGTGCCGAGCCAGTCGGCCACCCGCTCGGTGGTCACGCCGTAGTTCATGACGGCGAACGGGTCGGTGACCTGCTCGGGCGGGATGCCGTAGGCGGGCGGGGCCGTCTCGCCCTGCAGCGCCGCGACGATGCCGCGGCGTCGGGCGATCTCCTTCTGCCAACGCTGCTTGCCGCGCGCCGGGACGCCGATGGCCCAGGAGTCGACGACGTCGAACAGGGCGGTGTCCAGCTCGTAGCGGTTGAGGTAGAACATGTCGTCGCGCTGCTCGGTGAAGCCGGCCGCGAGCAGGAAGTCGGCGAGCTCCCAGGCCTTCTGCCAGAAGACGTCGTGCGCCCAGTGCTCGACGTAGATGTTGTGCTCCTCGATGTAGGGGAACACCTTGCCGGCGAGGCCGACGAGCTCGTCGAACTGCTGGGCCTCCTCCTCGGTGAGCAGCGCGCGGTACTCCGCGACGATCTCGTCACGCTCGGCCCGCAGCCGCTCGACCGGCCGGGCGATGTCCTCCCCGGCGGCGATCTTGGTCGCGTAGCGGGCGATGCCCTGGAGCGGGATGGACAGGTCGGAGGCCCAGGTCTGCTGGTCGTGGGTGAAGCCGTACTCGGCGAAGTAGTTGAACCACGGCGTCTTCGCCCGCTCGAAGGCGTCCAGCCACCGCCGTCCCTCCTCGGTGCGGCCCAGCGCGGCGAGGGTCTGCTCGGGGCTGCCCTCGGCGGTGACGACGTCGGTGAGGCCGAGCTCGACGGCGAGCGCGGCGAGCCCCCGCAGCTCGTCGTCGGGGCGGAAGGCGAGGACCTCCACGCCGGCGACCATGCGGGAGATCGTCTGGTCGGTGATGAGGGGGAAGGCCTGCTTGCAGAACTGGAAAAAGGTGATGTACCCGCCGTAGCCGAGGTTGAGGAACTCGAAGTGGTACTGCCAGATGGCGAAGAACTCGTCGATGAGCCGGTGGTAGTTCTCGATGACCGCGAGGGAGGTGGACCGGCCCCGGGCCTCGGTGACGACCTCGGCGGGGTCGAAGTCCTCCAGCTTCGGGAAGGAGATGGTCCGCAGGGACTCGATGGCCCCCTCCATCTTGGTCTTCCACCTGCCGTACAGCTCGTCCCAGTTGGCGTAGTAGTAGCCGGCGCGCTCCTGGAAGATCGCCGCGCGGCGCTGCACCTCCTCGGGGTCGGCGACGTTCAGCGGGGAGATGTAGACGTAGCCGTTGACGACGCGCACGTCCAGGCCGAGGGAGACCGGCAGCGCGAAGATCCGGGTACTGAATGTCCCGACCCCGAGGTACACGGCCTCGGCGCCGATGCTGTCGAAGGGGTGGCACCCGCGGGACCAGTGCATCGTGTCGGCGAACCAGAACTGGGCGTTCTCGTGCTCGCGGGTCTCCTCCGAGGGCACGAGGTAGTACGGGTACATCGACTCCCACCCCTCGGCCCCGGCGGGTGGCTCGGCCTCGTCGAAGAACGGGAAGCGGCGCGTGGTCTCGGTCATGAGGGGGCTCCTTGCGACATCGGAAGGGGTGCGAACAACAGGTCGTACAGCTCGGCGACGTCCCTGAGGACGACGTCGGGCCGATCGGGACCCTGGAGGGGCGCGAGCGTCTCCGGGGTGATGGCGCCGGACAGGACGAGGGTGCTGGTGGCGCCCATGGCGCGGGCGAGGCGGATCTCGGCGCCGGCGTCGCCGACCACGGCGATGCGCTCGGGTGGCTCGGGCAGGCGGCGCAGGAGGGTCTCGGCCAGCGAGGCGGAGGGCTTGCCGAGCACGCGCGGCGACGTCCCGGTGGCCCAGCCGATGGCGTGGGCGATGGTGGCGGAGACCGTGACCGAGCGCCCCAGGCCGCCGTGGAACCAGGGTGTGTCGACGGTGGTGTAGAGCACGGCGCCGGCGTCGACGGCCAGGCACGCCGCGTTGATGACCTCGGTGCGGTACTCGGAGGCGGCGCCCACGACGACGACGTCCGCGAGGGGGCCGCCGGGCAGGGCGGTCTCGACGCCGAGGTCGACCAGCGGCTGCGCCAGGCCCACGTCGCCCACGGCCAGGACGCGGGCGCCGGCGTGGTGGGCTGCGACGTGGTCCGCGGCGGCGCTGCCCGCGGTGACGAAGTCCTCGTCCGCGACGCCGATGCCCTTCTCGCGCAGGTGCTGGGCGTACTCCGCGGGCGGGCGCTGGGAGGCGTTGGTGCACACCACCACGTGGTGCCCGGCCCGCTTGAGGGCGGCGAGGAGCTCGCCGGCCCGCGGCATGGCCTCTCCCCCGGCGCCGCCGGCGTGGGCGGTGCGCATGAGGCAGCCGTCCACGTCGATCACCCACGCCCGGGTCCGGTGGATCGCGGCGAGCCCGGCCTCGCTCATCGCGCAGCCCCTGCCCGCTCGAGGGAGAACCGCGTGGCGCCGTCGCTGACGGACACCGACGTGACGGAGGGCCGCTCCTCGACCGTGGCCAGCAGCCGCTTGAGGGTGGCGGCCGGGGCGTTGCCGGCGGCGTACATCGCGTCGACCTGCTCGGCCGGCATCACCGCGCGGAGCAGCAGCTCCTCGTCGCCGATCGTCTGCCCGAAGCGGCGGCGCAGGTCGGCAATGGTGACGTCGCCGCCGTCGTTGACGGGCTGCCGGCCCCGCTTGGTGCTCATGGCCCGGTCGAGCAGGTCCGGGTTCACCGTCCCGGGCAGGGGGCCGAAGTCGCCGCGGAGGAGGTCGATGACCTCGTCGGAGAGCTGCTTGTACCGCTCGCCGGTGATGACGTTGAGGGTGGCCTGGGTGACGATGTACTGCGCGAAGGGCGTCATGACGATCGGCCACCCGAGGTCCTCACGGACCTGCACGGACTCCTCGATGACGGCGTCGAAGAGCTCCGGGCGGCGGATCTCGGTCAGCTGCCGGCGGGTGGTGGACTGCACCCCGCCGGGGATGGTGTGGCGGTAGTAGGCCTCGTCGTACTGGTTCGGGGTGCCGACGGGGAGGTTCTTGATCCTCGCCTGGCGCACGAGGTAGGCGGACGCCCGGTCCATCGCGTCGAGGTCCACGTCGACGCTGTGTCCGCGGGCGCGGAGGTTGGCGACGAGGTGCTGGGCCTCGGGGTGGGAGCTGCCGTTGGCCAGGGGCGGGAGGGCGCAGTGGATGGTGGAGATGCCCAGGTCGGCCGCCTCGAGCACGGTGATCGGCGAGAGGCCGGTGGTGCTGTGCGAGTGGATCTCGTCGAGCTTCTTGTGCCGGAGGCTGCCCTGGAGCGTGGGGATCAGGGACCTGACGCGGTCCGGCGTGAGCAGCCCGGCGGGGTCCTTGAGGTAGATGTGGTCGATGGCCGGGGAGTCGTCGAGCTCGGCGATCTTCGCGGCGAAGTACTCGTCGGTGTGAACCGGGCTGGTGGTGTAGCAGATCCCGCCGATGACCTCCTCGAACCCGACCCGCTTGGCCATCTCGGCGGTGCGCTTGGCGCCCGCCATGTCGTGCATGGGGTCGATGACCCACAGCCGGCGGATGCCGTTGCGCACGAGCAGGGAGAACGCGAGCTCGAAGACGGCGTCCGGGGTCCGGTGGAACGTGATGAACCGCTTGCCCGTGGTGAGGAAGCCGAGCTGGGTGCGCGGGGCCCGGTCCCGCGCCGCGCGAAGCCGCGCCCACGGGTCCTCCCGGTGGTAGCGCACCGCGGTGGCCATGAGGGTGGAGGAGACGATCTCCAGGGCGCGGTAGCCGACGCGGTCGAGGTCAGGTGTGACGCCCTCGACCATGCGGGTGGTCACTCCGGTCGCGCCCCAGATGCTCTGGTTGCCGTCGCGCAGGGAGACGTCCACCAGGGAGATCTCACTCATCGTGCCTCCTCAGCGACCCGGGACGAGGTGCCCGGGTCCTCGGGGACCGCGGCCGGCGCGGCGTCGGTGCCGGCCAGCAGCTGGTCGAGCCAGCGGGTGGTGACGGTGTTGTCCCGGTAGGCCGGCTCGTCCAGGATCCGTTGCAGCAGCGGCAGCGAGGTCTTGACGCCACCGATCTCGAAGCGGCTCAGCCCCTCGCTGAGCCGGCCGAGGGCCGCGCCCCGGTCGGGCGCCCAGGCCACCTGCTTGGCCATGAGCGCGTCGTAGAACGGCGGGAACCGGTAGCCCTCGTAGATGTGCGAGTCCAGCCGCAGGCCCCCGGCGGCCGAGGGGCGCCAGCGGGTGACGGTGCCCGGTGAGGGGGCCAGGTGGTTCTCCGGGTCCTGCGCGGTGATGCGCGCCTCGATCGCGTGACCGCCGACATGGACGTCCGCCTGGGTGAAGCCGAGGGGCTCGCCGAGCGCGACGAGGAGCTGCTCGCGGACGAGGTCGACCCCGGTGACGGCCTCGGTCACCGGGTGCTCCACCTGGATGCGGGGGTTGACCTCGAGGAAGGCGAGCTCGTCTCGGTCGACGTCGTAGAGGAACTCCACGGTGCCCAGGCCCACATAGTGCAGGGCCCGGGCGATGCGGACGGCGCTGTGGTGCAGCAGACGCCGCGTCTGTTCCGGCAGCGCGGCGCAGGGCGACTCCTCCACCACCTTCTGGTAGCGGAACTGCACGGTGCACTCCCGCTCGCCGAGGTGGACGACGTTGCCGTGGCGGTCACCGAGGATCTGCACCTCGACGTGCTTGGCGTCCTCGACGAAGCGCTCGAGGAAGACGGTGCCGTCACCGAAGGCGGACTGCGCCTCGGCGGAGGCGACCTGCCAGGCCTCGTGGAGGTCCGCCGGGTCGTGGACGCGCTTCATGCCGCGCCCCCCGCCGCCGTGGGCGGCCTTGACCAGGACCGGGTAGCCGATCGAGGCGGCGAGGCGCTCGACCTCCTCGGGCGTGCGCGCCCGACCGCCGGCCGAGACGGGGACGCCGACGGACTCCGCCAGGTCCCGGGCGGCGAGCTTGTCCCCCAGGGCGCGCAGCGCCTCGGGGCTGGGGCCGACGAAGACCAGGCCGTTCTCGGCGCAGGCCTCGGCGAAGTCGGGCCGCTCCGAGAGGAACCCGTACCCGGGGTGCACCAGGGTGCACCCCGTGGCGGAGGCGGCCTCGACGACGGCAGGGACGCTCAGGTAGCTGTCCGTTGACCGGGGCGGCCCGAGGGTGACGACGCGGTCGGCGCGACGGGCGCCCAGCGTGGCGCGGTCCGCCGTCGAGACGCCGAGGACGGTCTCCAGGCCCAGGCGCTGGCAGGCGTCGATGATCCGCACCGCGATCTCGCCGCGGTTGGCGACGAAGACCCGGGGGGTCATGACGCCTCCCGGATGGCGAACAGCGGCTGGTCGAACTCCACGAGGTCGCCGTCGCTGGCGTACACCGCGACGAGCTCACCGGCGACGCCCGCGGGGACGGAGTTCATCAGCTTCATCACCTCGATGATGCAGACCACCGAGTCGGCGGCCACGGTCTCGCCCTGCTCGGCGAACGCCGCCTCGCCGGGCTTGGGGGCGCGGTAGAAGGTGCCGAGCATGGGCGCCTTGACGAGCACGTGCCCGGGCGGCAGCGCGTCGGGGCTCACCGCGTCCCGGGGCGCCGGGGCGGCCGCCGCCGGGGCGGGTGCCGCAGCGGCAGACCGACCGCCCCTCGGCTGCTCGGGTGCCACGGCGTAGCCGGCGTCCGCGTGCCCCTCGTGCGACCGCGCGGCCCGCTCAGGGGCGGCGCCGCCGGGGCCGGAAGGGTGTTCCGCCGTCCGGCCGTTGCCCGGAGACTCCTCGAGGGGCGCGAGGAGCCCGCGCCGGACGTGGATCCGGAGCGGCCCGTTCTCGTACAGGAACTCGGTGAACTCCGTCTTGTCCAGCTGCTCGATGATCGCCGCGAGCTCTTCGAGGTCAACGTCCATGCTGTCCAAGCCTCCTTGCTTGCCCGGCTGGGGACTGTGGGGTACGTCACGTCCAGCCGCGTGTAGAACGTACGAACGCATCCCGCATCCCGCAACGGGCCCGGCGCACATTCCGATATGTGGAATCCCCGCCGCGGAGCGGACGGCGTGGTCGACCGATCAGACGTGCAGCGGGCCGGGCGTGGTCGACCGATCAGACGTGCAGCGGGCCGGGCGTGGTCGACCGATCAGACGTGCAGCGGGACCGGCGTGCCGGCTCGACGCCCGAGTCCGTCTCGCGGGTGATGAGCCGACTCCGCAGGGAGGGGATCATCGACTCCGGGCGCCGATGGACCGCCGTCCTGGACCGCCCACGCCTCACCGCCCTCACGACGTCCTGACCGCGGCGCCCGCGGGCATTGTTTTCCGTGCAGCGATTACCTCTTCCATTCCACAACGCGCACCGCGCTTTCGCACGCATTTGTTCGGTCAATACTTGACATTTCCACAATCTCGGCTAGGCTCGATTTAGATCGGACCGCGAAAAGATCATCAGCTAATGGTGACCGGGTGTGGCCCGTGCCACCGCGAACGGCTCGTCCTCGTCGCGCACCTCGGTCACGGATGAGGAGGAAAGAATGCGTTTGCGGGTAAAGAATGTGCTCCCGGAGGCTCCGGAGGGCTTCGCGTGGTCTCTGCGGCGGCGCGGTGACGCGGTGGAGCTACGGCTGCGCACCCGGGGGCTGCGCCGCGAGGTGATGGCCGCCTGGAGCACGGAGAACTTCTCGTCGCTCGCGCCGAACCCGGCGGACGCTCTCGTCGAGGTGGCCACCCAGATGGCCGGCAATGTCGACGCCGAATACTACGCCGTGGCGTAGGGACGCAGCTGCGGCGGGGTTGTCGGGGCGGCCGAGACCGTGACGACGTCACTTTTCTGGTGTGCGGCCGGCCCGGCGATCTCCGGGCCGGAAAGAATGTCCGCGCCTGCGGCGTAGCAGAGGCGGCTACCGGGCATCGGGGGCGGCTTCAGCGAGGGTCGCCGTAGAGATGCCGACGCCACCAGCCCTCGAGGCGCGACGGCCGGCGGCCGCCCTCGGCGGGGTTGCCGTCCCCGGCCGGGCGTCCGGCCGCGGGTGCGTCCCCGGTTGCGTCCCTGTCCGGCGCCCCGGACACCGTCGCGCCCCCGTCCCCATCCGGACCCCCGTCCCCATCCGGCGCCCCGTCCCCGGCCCGCCGGCGGTGGCGCACGCGGCCGCCGAGGTGCATCGCCTCGGCGTCCGGCAGCTTCCACTGCCGCCAGTGGGCCAGGATGCTCAGGCCGGCGCCGACCACGATGGCGGCCAGCATGCCCATGCTGTCCAGTCCCTGGTAGTGGAGGGGGATCGTGGCGAGGCAGGCGAAGACCGCCGGGGTGGCGTAGAGGGTGTTGCCACCGAAGATGGCCGGCACCTCGCCGACCGCGACATCGCGGATCATGCCGCCGCCGACCGCCGTGGTCACCCCGAGCAGGATCGCCGGGAGGACGCCGAGCCCGGCGGCCAGCGCCTTGGTCGCCCCCGTCGCAGCCCAGGAGCCCAGGACGATGCCGTCGGCCACCATAAACATCCGGTTCCACCACCGCCCCTTGAGCGGGACGAAGAAGGCGATGACGGCCCCGGCCAGGGCGGTGGCGAGATAGTACGGGTCGGTCAGGGCGACGGGCGGCCCGGCCTGCAGGAGGGTGTCGCGCAGCATCCCGCCGCCCAGCGCGGAGAAGATCGCGAGGATCGCGAAGCCGACGAGGTCGAAGCGGCGCCGGCGGGCGACGATGCCGCCCAGCACGCCGTTGAGGAGGACGCCGGTGAGGTCGATGGCCCGGAAGACGTCGGGGAGCAGGTCGGCGAGCTGCGCTGTCACGTCCACGGCCACACCCGATGGTCGCCCACCCGTGGCGCGGGGGCAATGAGGGGCCGCCGTCCGCGCCCGTTTCGTCCTCCCGGCCCCGGCCCCGGCCCCGGCCACGGCCACTCGGTGGTGAGGGAGCGGTCCGCGGCGATGCGGTCCGTGCCGGCGCGGAGCATGCTGGACGGGACCGAGGATGCCACGGAGATCCGGACCGGCGTCGACGAGGCGCGGGACGCCCCAGGGAGTGAGATGAGCGCACCATCGAGCGCGGACGCCGTACTGGGCGCACAGGCGACCATCCGGGACTGGCAGGAGGACCTGTACCGGGACCTCCACGCCCATCCCGAGCTGGGCCACCAGGAGAGCCGCACCGCCGGGCTCGTCGCGGCGGGGCTGCGGGATCTGGGGTTCGAGGTGCACGAGCACGTCGGCGGCACGGGCGTGGTGGGGGTGCTCGCCAACGGGGACGGCCCGGTGGTGCTCATGCGCGCGGACATGGACGCGCTGCCCGTGGCGGAGGCCACCGGGCTGCCCTATGCCAGCACGGCGCGGGCCACGGACGCCGACGGGAACGACGTCCCGGTCATGCACGCGTGCGGGCACGACGTGCATGTCGCCTGTCTGGCGGGCGCGGCCCGGTTGCTCGCGGGGGCGCGGTCCGCGTGGTCGGGCACCTTCGTGGCGCTGTTCCAGCCCGCCGAGGAGCTTGCCGACGGCGCCCGGGGTATGGCCGAGGACAACCTCGCGTCACTGGTCCCGACACCGGACGTCGCCCTGGCCCAGCACGTCCTGGCCTACCCCGCCGGGACCGTGGGCACCCACCCGGGCCCGTTCCTCTCCCTCGCCGAGAGCGTGCGGGTCACCGTCTACGGGCGGGGCAGCCACGGGTCCATGCCGCACCTGTCCGTCGACCCCGCCGTCCTCGCCGCCATGATCGTGGTCCGCCTCCAGGCCGTGGTCTCGCGCGAGGTGGCGCCGGGCGAGTTCGCCGTGCTCACCGTCGGCAGGATCGCGGCGGGGACGAAGAGCAACATCATCGACGACCACGCCGTGCTCGAGCTCAACCTGCGGGCCTACAGCGAGGAGACGCGGGCACAGATGGCGGCCGCGATCGAGCGCATCGTCCGCGCCGAGTGCGCCGCCTCGGGCTCGCCGAAGGACCCGGAGTTCGAGACCTACGACCGCTACCCGCTCACGGACAACGACCCGGCCGTCACCGCCAGGGTCGCGACGGCGTTCCAGGCCCGCTTCGGGGAGGCGGCCGGTGACTTCGGCCGACAGACGGCGAGCGAGGACTTCACCGACATCCCCACCGCCCTGAAGGTGCCGTACACCTACTGGGCCCTCGGCGGGATCGACCCCGACGTCTACAAGGCCGCCGCCGAGCGCGGCACGGTGAACCGGGACATCCCGGGCAACCACTCGCCGATGTTCGCGCCCGTCATCCGGCCCACCCTCGAGACGGGCACGGCCGCCGCCGTCGTCGCGGCCCTCGCCTGGTTGGGCGGGTAGCCCCTGCCGCGAGGCGTGCGGTCACCGCGTCGAGCGGAGGGTCAGCGCTCGTCCGGGGCGGCCGTGACGAGCCCGGTGGTCCCGTCCACCGTGACGCGCTGCCCGTCCCGCAGCGCACGGGTGCCGTTCCCGGTGCCCATCACGGCCGGGATCCCGTACTCGCGCGCGACGATCGCGGCATGGGAACCCAGCCCGCCGGCGTCCACGACCACGGCGGCCGCGCGCTGGAACAGCGGGGTCCAGGAGGGGTTGGTGTAGGGGCAGACGAGCACCTCGCCGCCCCGCAGCCTGGCGAAGTCGGCGGGTCCGCGGACGATGCGGGCGGCGCCGGTGGCCGTGCCGCGGCTGGCACCGGACCCGGTGAGCAGCGCGCCGGCGCGCGTCGCGCGGTCCGCGAAGAGCGCGTCCAGGTCCAGGAGCGGGAGGCCGGCCAGCTCGCGGCGCTTCGCCGCCCGGGCGAGCACGGTGACGCGGAGGCGGTCCCGCTCCTCGGGTGCCAGCGCGCCGGCGTCGCGGATCGCGGTCAGCTCCTCGAACCGCAGGTGGAAGACGTCCGCGGCCTGGTCGAGCACGCCGGCGGCGCGCAGCCGGTCGCCGAGCTCGAGCAGGGCCCGGCGCAGCGGCGGAAGCACCATGGTGGCGTAGAAGTGGGTGTCCTCGCGGAAGCCCGTCCCGGTCTTCGCCGCCTGCACCCAGCCCAGGACGTGGCGTCGCAGCGTGGCGTTGCGCAGCGCCGGGTGGGCGGTGAGCTCCCGCAGCGCGTCGCCGGTCTGGTCCACCGCCGGTCCGCCGTCGTGCGTGAGGGCCTTCACGAGCCCGAGGACCACCTCGGGGGCGTCCGACCAGGTCGGCGAGCTGACCAGGAGCAGGCTGACCGTCTCCCGGTGCCCGTACTCGCCCAGGAACGCGTCGAGCCGCCTGGCGAGCTCGGCGAACCGGGGGTCGCCGGAGAGCAGGGGCAGGAGGTCGGGCGGGTCGAGCCGCGCGAACGCCCGGCGCAGGTCGTCGTCGGCGCGGACGTGGTCCGCGAGCGCCGCCAGGTCGCGGTTGGCCTGGCTGGTCCGCGTCTGCGCCCCGGCGATCAGCGCCGGGGCCAGCCGGCGCTTCCCGAGCGCCAGCAGCGCGAGCCGGAGCGTCAGCTGGGGCAGGAACGACCCGGGCAGGTAGGACACCCGCAGCTCCGAGATGGGCCGGAGTGCGTCGAACAGCTGACGCACGAGGCTCAGGAGCCCCGGCCAGTCCAGCTGCCGCGGGTCCTGGGCCCGCAACCGCTCGGCCTCGCGCAGGAAGGCCGCGAAGCGCGGGTCGTGCGTCCACGTCGACGGGTCGAAGCGGCGCACGCGCCGCAGCACCGACACCGGTGCGGCCAGCGCCCGGACCGTGGGGCGCGGGACCGGCGGCACGAGCCGGAGGACCACGCCGTCCTCCTCGGGCAGGAGCTCGGACGCCGAGGGGAACACGACGCCGATGCTGCCGGCCATGCGGCCGAGCATGTCCAAGATCCCGTGCTGCAGCCACCCGGAGACGTCGAGCGGGTAGGGACGCTCCTGGAACATCTCGACGAAGAACGGTGCGACCTTCCGCTGGACCGGGTTCAGGGCCAGGGGCTCCGGCGGCAGCGCGGTCATGGGTCGTGCCTGCAGCAGGTACACCCGCCCGGCGGAGATGGCCCATTCGAGGTCCTGGGGGCGGCCGAAGTGCGCGGCTGTCTGCCGGGCCAGGTCGGCGAGCCGGGTGAGCTGCTGCCTCGTGAGGATGGGCCTCGTGCGCCTCTCGCCGGGAGCCGCGTCGGTGCCCCCGCCGGCCGCGACGCGGATGACGGTCTCCTGGCCGCCGGGCGTCCACTCCGTCAGCCGGCCGCGCGAGAGGACGTAGCGCTCGGGCGTCACCCGCCCGGAGACCACCGCCTCGCCCAGGCCCCTGCCGGCCTCCACCACGGTCTCGTCCCGCCGCCCGGTGACCGGGTTGGCGGTGAACATCACGCCGGCCACGTCCGCGGGCACCATGTCCTCGACCACGACGGCGATGGCCAGGTCGTCCTCGTCGATCCCCTGGTGCCGCCGGTAGGCGAGCGCCCGGTCCGTCCACAGCGAGGCCCAGCAGCGCGCGACCGCGTCGATCACGGCGTCCTCGTCCACGACGTTGAGGTAGGTCTCCTGCGCTCCGGCGAAGGCCGCCCCCGGCAGGTCCTCGGTGGTGGCGCTGGAGCGGACCGCCACCGGGCCACCGCCGCGCTGCCTGTAGGCGGCGGTGATCGCGCCGCGCACCGCCTCGGGCATGCGAACGGCGGCGAAGGCACCCCGGATCCTCTCGCCGTCGACCCCGGCCCTCAGCAGCTCGGCGAGCGAGGCGCCCAGCCCGGTCTCCGCCAGCAGCGCCGCGTAAGCGGCGGTGGTGACGACGAAGCCGCCCGGCACCGGGAACCCCGCCCGGACGAGCTCGCCCAGGTTCGCGCCCTTGCCGCCGGCGGCTGCGACGTCCGCCGCCCCGAAGTCGGCGAGCGCGCCGACCAGGGGCGTCTCCTGGTGGCCACCGGCTGCCGCCGTCTCCCCGGTCATCCCGGACTCCTCTCGCACCTCATCCGTCCGAGAGCGCCATCCAGCCGGCGATCTGCGCCCGGGAGCTGAAGCCGAGCTTGTTCAGGGCGTTGCGGACATGGCTCTCGACGGTGCGCTCCGAGATGAACAGGCGGGCGCCGATCTCCTTGTTGCTGAGGCCGTCGGCGACGAGCCGCGCCACCTCGGTCCCCCGCCTCCCCAGCACGCCGGCGTCCGCGTGGTCGCGCGCCGCGGCCGCCGGGCCCTCGCGGAGCGCGAGCCGGACGGCGTCCTCCCGGCTCAGCCGGCGCCCGGCGCTGAGCTCCGGCTCGAACCTGGGGCCGAGCGCCGCCGACGCCGCGCTGGTGGCGTGCGCCAGTGCCGGCGCCAGTCCCGCGTTGGTGGTGGCTCCGGCCTCGCTGCGCAGGCGTTCCATGGCCCCGAGGAGCTGCGCGGCCAGCCGGGGCTCGCGACCCGCGGCCGCGCAGCACGCCAGCCCCCCGAGCAGGTAGCACTGCGCCACCCGGTCGTCGAGCTGCTCGGCGACCCGCAGGCCTTCCGTGAACCGCTCCTCCGACTCGCGCAGGTCGCCGGACATGAGCGCGACGAAGCCCTGGTTCATGAGCATCATGCCCAGGCTGTACAGGTCACCCGCGTCCCGGCTGAGCCGCGCGCCCGCCGTGGCCGCGGAGGTGACCGCGGCGAGATCGCCGTCGAGGAAGCCGCCTAGCGCCTGCGCCTGGTGGGTCATCAGCGTCGCGCCCAGGTCGCCGCGGCCCGCGCCGACGGCGCGGGCCTCGTCGAGCAGCCGGGTGGCCGCCGTCCGGTCGCGCGCCATGCTCGCGGCGATCGACGCCATGGCGAGCGACTGCGCCAGGACCTCCGGGCTCCCGCCCGCCCGGGCGGCCGCGACGCCGCGGTCGAGCGCCGACGTCGCCGCCGCCGGGTCGCCCTGGAGGACGGCGAGGAACCCGCGGACGAAGTACGCCCAGGGGTGCGGCCCTGCCTCCCGCGAGAGCACCTCGTCCATCCACCGGACGCCCTCGGTCGTGGCGCGGGTGACCCAGTACCAGACCAGGCTGGTGGCCAGGTCGAGACCGCGGTCGAGTCGGCCCTGGTCGAGGTGCCTGCGCAGGACGGCCCGGACGTTGTCGATCTCCAGGTCCATCCAGGCCAGCCACTCGAGCAGCCGATGCCGGCCCTCGGCCGCGAACTGGTGGCACCGCGCCAGGTAGTAGTCGGCGCAGCGCCGTTCGACGGCGTCCCATCCGCCCGCCTCGTCCAGCTTGAGGCGCGCGTACTCCCGCATGGTCTCGTGCAGCCGGTAACAGGCGGTCCCACCCACGTCCTCCCTGGTGGCGAGCGACTTGTCGAGCAGCGACGACAGCAGGTCGAGGATGCCGGCCGCCGGCAGGTCGTCGGCGGAGCACACGGCCTCGACGTCGTCGAGCGTGAACCGGCCCGCGAACACGCACAGCCGCGTGAGCAGGGTCCGCTCCACCGGTGTCAGCAGGTCGTAGCTCCAGTCGATCGTCGTGCGCAGCGTCTGGTGGCGCGGGAGCGCCGCACGCCCGCCACCGGTGAGCAGGTCGAACCGGGCGCCTAGCCGGTCACGGATCTGGCCGGGTGTCAGCACCCGGGCCCGCACCGCCGCCAGCTCCACCGCCAACGGCAGCCCGTCCAACCGGCGGCAGATGTCCACGACCGCGGCCCGGTTGGCCGCCGTCACCTCGAAGCGCCCCGATGCCGCCGCCGCCCGCTCGGCGAAGAGCGCCACCGCCTCGTTCTGGCGCAGCCGAGGCAGTGGCTCGTCGACGTCCGGCGAGGGGAGCTGGAGCGGCGGCACGGGCAGCACGTGCTCGCCGGGCACCGAGAGCGGCTCCCGGCTCGTGGCGACCACCCGCACGCCCGGCGCCGCCCGGATGACGTCGCCGGCCAGCTCGGCGGCCGCGCCGAGCAGGTGCTCGCAGTTGTCGAGGACCAGGAGCAGCTCCTTGTCCCGGAGGTAGTCGCGGAGCAGGGCCGCCGGCTCGGTCGCGGCCTGGTCGCGGAGGCCGAGGGCGGCCATGACGGCGTTGCCGAGCAGCGCCGGCTCCTGGATCTCGGCCAGCTCGACGAGCCAGGCACCGTCCCGGAATCCCCGCCCGTGGCCGGTCGCGATGCGCACCGCCAGGCGGGTCTTGCCCACGCCCCCCGGTCCGACCAGGCTGACCAGCCGCGCCGTCGCCAGGGCCTTCCTGGCCTCGGCCAGCTCACGGCGCCGCCCGACGAAGCTCGTCACCTCGGCGGGCAGGTTCCCAGCTCGCTGGGCGGGACTCGGCACGGACGCACCGTACTGCGCCCGCCCTGTCCTGTCCCGGAGATGCCCCGTCAGTACCGGCTCCGTGACTCCACTGATGACCGCGGTGAGCGCGGTCCCTAGGTTCGTGGTCATGACGACGGAGCATCCGGCCCAGCGAGTCGAGGTCACGTTTGTCGGCGCACCCCCCGCCCGGCAGATCGAGCGGGCCTCCGGCGTCAGCAGGGTCGAGGCCACCGGTCCGACCGTGCGCTGCCTGGTCACCGGCAGCTTCCAACCATTTCTCGAGGCGCTGCGCGGCTACGAGGTCCTCACCTTGCAGTCCGCGCCGGCGGCCCCGCCAGCACAAGTCGAGGGAGAGCTCCGTTGAACACTCGTGGAACGATCACCGGCACGCGCCGCGACGGCGCGCCGACAACCAGGGACGCCCAGGTGTCGCTCGCCCGCCTCCACCTCCTGAGGGTGGGGTACCTCGTGATGGGCGTCGGCCTCGCCCTCACGAAGTGGCCGGCGTTCATCGGTCGTGACGAGCCGTGGCCCCTCATGGAAGGGGTCGTGGAGTGCATGCTCCTGGCGATGTCGCTCCTGGCGTTCGTCGGGTTGCGCTACCCGGTCCAGATGCTGCCGCTGCTGCTGTTCGAATCGGCCTGGAAGCTGATCTGGCTGGCCGTCGTCGCGCTGCCGCTGTGGACCGCCGGCCAGCTGGACGCCGCCACGGCGGAGAAGGCGTCCTCCGTCGGCTGGGTCGTGATCATCCTCGCCGTCATCCCGTGGCGCCTCGTGCTGAACCGCTACGTCCTGCAGCGCGGCGACCGCTGGCGGCCGGACCGCCGCCGCTGACCAAGTCGCGGGGGACACACCGGTCCTGACGCCTGGACACCGGTGGGGTGCCGCGGCAACGGGAAGAGCCTCGATCGCGTCGCTGCGATCGGGGCTCTGACGCGGACGAGTACGCCGGGCCGACAGGATCCCATCCGGCGGCCCACCGGCTACGAACCCATCGTGGTTGGCGGGATCGCCTCGTCGGCTTCTCCGACTCGCAAGGAGCAGACCATGCACAAGCGACTTTCTGTGGCGGCCCTCGGTACCTCGGCTCTGGCGATGTGTGCCATGGCCCTGGTCGGGGCTGGTCCGGCACTGGCCCACGGCTCTGGGTCGGCGGAGGGCGGGGGCGCCGACCACGCGATGACCCTGCACGCAAGGCTCACCGAGCTGAACGGCTCCGGGGCGTCCGGCAGGGCGACGGTGGTGGTGCGCGGCGAGGACATCAAGACCGTCGGTGTACGCATCAAGGGGCTGAGCCCGGACGCTCCCCACGCCCAGCACATCCACTTCGGGGACGAGGCACGCCAGGAGTGCCCGGCACTGTTCAAGGACGACAAGAACCGGGACGGGCGCCTGACGACGACCGAGGGGGCCCCGGGATACGGACCGATCGTCGTCTCCCTGACCACCAATGGTGACACCTCCCCCGCCAGCGCCCTTGCGGTGACCCGGTTCCCCGTGGCTGAGCACGGCAGGTACCACTACAGCCGCAGCACCATCACCTTCACGGACGTGCCGGGAGCCGGCCATGACGGCGGGACCGCCAGCGCCGAGCACATCGCCGAGGAGGTCCGTGAGGGCGAGGCGGTCGTCGTCGTCCACGGGATCGACTACAACGGCGACGGCAGGTACAGCAACAGCAAGGAAGGCGCCAGCGACCTCGACCCGAGCCTGCCGGCCGAGGCCACCGACCCGGTCGCGTGCGGAATCCTGCACTGAGCCACGCCTCAGCACAACGGCAAGCGAATGACCGAACATGCCGATGGCCCATCCGATCAGGCCGGGCCATCGGCATGTGGCTGTCCGGCCACGCCAGGCGTCCGCCGGGAATCGCGGCACAATGGCACGGTGACGTCACCCGGCCGGGACCCGAGCGGCACGTCGCCCCCGACGACCCGGCGCGCCGACCATCTGCGTGGCCTGATGGACCGGGTGAGCCGCGGTGACCGTGGCGCCTTCGAGTCGCTGTACGACGCGACGTCGCCGATGGTCCACGGCACGGCCCTGCGCGTGCTGCGCGACCCCGACCTCGCGGCCGAGGTCACCCAGGACGTCATGATCGAGGTGTGGCGCACCGCCCACCGCTTCGACGCCGCCCGGGGTGGCGTCGTCGCCTGGATCGCGACGATGGCCCACCGCCGGGCGGTCGACCGGGTGCGCTCGGTCCAGGCACAACGCAACCGCGACGGCCTCGTCGCCGCGCGCGACTATGACGCGCCATACGACCACGTCGCGGAGGCCGTCGAGCACACCGTGGACCAGGACCGCGTCCAGCACTGCCTGGGAACGCTGACGGACCTGCAGCGTGAGGCGGTCGTGCGGGCCTACTACGGCGGGCGCACCTACCGTGAGGTGGCGGACGACCTCGCCGCCCCGCTGCCGACGGTGAAGTCCAGGATCCGGGACGGTCTGAACCGACTTCGCACGTGCCTGGGGGTGGCGTGATGAGCGAGCACCGCGCGGAGCGCGAACTGCTGGGCGCCTGGGTGCTCGACGCGGTCGACGACGTCGAGCGCGTCGCCGTCGAGCGCGCGATCCGAGCGGACCCAGCGCTCGCCGAGGAAGCGCGCGCGCTCCAGGAGACGGCCTCCTTGCTGGCGGCCGCGAGCGCCGTCACACCGCCCGCCCAGGTACGGGACCGTGTGCTCGCCGCCGTCGGTGACACCGCACAGCAAGACGGTGCCGGCCCTGGGCGGCAGCACCATGGACAGACGCCGCGCGCGGCGGGCTCGTCCATGGTGCGCCGACGGGGCATGTGGGCGGCCGCCGCGGCGGTCCTGCTGGCCGCGGCCATCCCGGGCGCGCTCGCCGTGCAGCAGGCCGAGCGCGCGCAGCGCGCGGAGGAGCAGGTGACGTCCCTGGCCGAGGCGCTCGCCCGTCCGGACGCGCGGGTGCTCAGGGCCGACGTCGAGGGCGGCGGCCGCGCCGTCGCCGTCGTCGCCGGTGGCGCCGCAGTCTTCACCGCGCAGGACCTGCCTCCCCTCGCGGACCGGCACGTCTACCAGCTGTGGGTGGTCGACGAGGACGGCCCGGCGTCGGCCGGTGTCATGACGCCGACTCAGGGGCGCGTCAGTGCCGACGTCAGCGGCCTGCCCGCCGGCGGCGCGCTCGCCGTCACCGTCGAGCCGGCCGGCGGCTCCGCGCAGCCCTCCAGCCCGCCGATCGTCACGCTCACCACCGGCGCCTGAGGGACACCCGAGCGTCATGAACGCCGTCGCCGAGCACATCCTCGCCCTGCCCGGATGGGTCGCCATCGCGGTCGTCTTCCTCGCCCCCGCGCTCGAGTCCTCGGCCTTCGTCGGGTTCGTCTTCCCCGGGGAGATCGCCCTGATCCTGGGCGGCGTGCTCGCGTTCGAGCAGCGCGTCAGCCTGGTCGCGGTCCTGGTGGCGGGGGTCCTGGGCGCCGTCGTGGGCGACAGCGTCGGCTACGCCGTCGGACGCCGGTGGGGACGGCGCATGCTCACGTCCGCCGTGGGGCGCTGGGTCAAGCACGACCACCTCGACCGTGCCGAGGCGTTCCTCGCCGAGCGCGGCGGCAGCGCGGTGTTCGTCGGCCGCTTCACCGCCGCGCTGCGCGTGCTCATCCCCGGCCTGGCCGGGATGGCCCGCATGCGCTATCGCACCTTCGCGGCCTACAACGTCGCCGGCGGGACCCTCTGGGCGGTCGCCGCCGTCCTGCTGGGCTATCTCGGCGGGAAGAGCTGGCGGCACGTCGAGCACATCGCCTCCCGCGTGGGGCTCGGCATCCTGGTCCTGGTCGTCCTCGTCTTCCTCCTGGGCCGCCTGCTCCGGCCCGAGCGGCGCCGCCGCCTGGCCGCCCGCGTGAGCTCGAGCGAGCGGCTCCGGCGCCTGCGGCGACGTCATCCCCGGCAGGTGGCCTGGGTGCAGGCGCGGTTCGCCGCCGGGGAGTCCGGGCTCACGCTGACGGTCGCGGTCCTCGTCGGCGCCGCCGCCCTGTGGTTCTTCATCGGCACCACGCAGGACGTCGTGGCCCGCGAGGAGTTCGCCCTCCTGGACCCGGCCGCGCGGGCCTGGCTGCACTCCCACCAGCTCGCGTGGCTAGCCGCGCCGGCCCATGCCCTGACCTGGCTGGGCAGCACGCCCGTCCTGGTGCCGATCCTGCTGGTGGCCGCGCCCCTGGTCCGCCCCGCCACCGGGAGTTGGTGGCCGGTGGTCGAGCTGCTGGGCGTCTACCTCGTCGCGGTCCTGCTGCGTGACCTCGTCGCCGCCCTGGTGGACCGGCCCACCCCGGGCGGCGCCTCGACCGGCGTCCTGTCCACCTACCCCTCCGCCCACACCGTGCAGGCGGTGGTCGCCGCCGCCGTCCTCGTCCACGTCCTCGCCCACCACACGGGCGGAGCAAGGCGCCGGTGGCTCGTCCCGGTCGTCGTGGTCCTGGCGGTGCTCGCCGCCGGCGCCCCGCTCTACCTCGGCACGGAGTGGCTCACCGATGTCAGCGCCGGGCTCGCGCTCGCCGTCGTGTGGCTCGCGTGCTGCGCCGGGATCCGTGCCACGCTCACGCGCCGCCCCCGGGGGGCGTGAGCGGTCAAGTCCTCGCACGTGCGAGGACTTGACCGCTCACGGACAGGCGGGGTGGGGACAGCGCGGCCATCCCCGCCGTGATGGGCGACGGCTTGAAACCCTTGACGACGAGGTAGACGCCGAGGGAGAGCTCCCAGAAGAAGATCCCGGGGAGCGCGATCAGGGACAGCACGGAGAACTGGTCGTTGACGCCGAACATCGTCGCGGTGTTCGAGGCGAGGAGCAGCGGGGCTCCGACGAGTCCCATCAGCGGGATGACGCGGGGCACGAGGCGGGACCGGTACATCAGGGTGCCGAGCAGCAGCGCGTTGGCGACCGCGAGGCCGGGCCCGAGCAGGAACGTCCAGTCACGGACGGCGACGAGCGCCGCGCCGACGGTGACCAGCGAGTCCGCTGACGCCCCGGCGGCGCCGCCCAGGTCCTGCCGCAGGGTCACGACCGCGAGGAGGCTCACCACGCCGACGAAGATGATCGCGGCCTCCAGCACGCGAGCCGCCACGAAGCCGAGGGCGGCGGCCTCGTTCTGGCGCCTGACCACCGGGAACAGCACGACCGCGGTGCCGATGCAGGCCAGGGCGTTGACGATGTCGAGGAGGGCCCCGAGGACGACGCGGGTGTCGGCGCCCGGGCCGACGATGTAGCTGGGGTCGGTCAGGACGGGGGCCAGGACGAAGAGCGCAGGGATCGAGGCGATGAAGGTGACCAGGTACAGGGCGCCCGCAAGGAGCGCGGTCTTCCTCAGCGAGCCCATCGGGGCCCTCCTCGTCATCGTGGTGCGCGCGGTGGTGGGCATGTCCGTTCCTCTCGTGGAGTGATGCGTCAGCGGGGTTCGCCGGCCGTCGGGGACGTTCCTTCGCTCCGGAACGTAGAGGGAGAGGTGATGAGCGAGCATCACCACATGTGGTGAGTGAGGGGGTGACCGTGTGGCCCCGACGAGGTCCGGCGCCGCGGTGCGCCCGCGCAGGAACGGCGCCGGTGCTTGTCGGGGTGGGAACGGCCAGGCCATCCTTGCGGGCATGAGCGCGTGCGACGTGGTGATCGTCGGCGGCGGTGCCGCCGGGCTGTCGGCGGCGCTGGTGCTGTCGCGGGCGCGCCGCCGGGTCCTCGTGGTCGACTCCGGGACGTCCCGGGACTGCGGGAGCGGTGGGCCCGGGACGTGCTGCACTGCCCGTACTGCCACGGCTACGAGGTGCGCGACCAACAGCTCGGCGTCCTGGGCGGCGGGCCCGATGCCGTCCGTTACGCCCAGATCGTCCGGCAGTGGGCCGACGACGTCGTGTTCTTCGCGCCGCGCGGCACCCTGACCGAGAGGCAGCGCTCGGAGCTGACGGCCCGGAGCGTCGAGATCGTCGAAGGAATTGTGACCCGGGTCGTGGTCGAGGACGACCGCCTGTCCGGCATCGAGGTGGACCACGGCCGGACCGTCCCGCGTGCGGCGCTGTTCGTGCCACCGCGGTTCGTCCCGAACAACGGCCTCCTCGCCGGTCTGGGCTGCGAGATCGACGAGCAGGGGTGGGCGGTCACCCGTCCCGGCGGCGCGACCACCGTCCCGGGCGTGTGGGTGGCGGGCAACGTCACCGACCCGCGCGCGCAGGTCATCACCGCTGCCGGTCAGGGATCCGCGGCCGCCATCGCCATCAACGCCGACCTGGTCGACGAGGACGTGCGCGACGCCGTCGCGGGCCGCACCGTGACGTCCCGGTAACGGGCCGGTAGCCCGGCGCCGTCCTACGATCCACGGGACGACATCCGGGAGGAGGGCACATGCCTGCCACGATCGCCGTGACCGGCCAGTTCCTGGTGCGCCACGACGCGGAGCGCGGCACCGTGCGACTCTCGGTCGCGCTGGAGGGTTCCTCGCGCGACGACGTGGTCGAGCGCGCGGCACGCCTCCACGGTGAGATGGGACGCCAGCTCGGCGCGCTGCACGACCCGGCGGCGGGCCCCGTCACGTCCTGGTCGAGCGACCAGCTCCGCGTGTGGGGCCAGCGGCCCTGGAACCAGGAGGGCAGGCAACTCCCGGTCGTGTACTACGCCGCTGCCGGGGTCGCCGCGACGTTCGTCGACGTCGCTGTGCTCTCGTCCTGGCTCACCGAGATCTCGCTCCTCGACGGGATCACTGTCGACGGCGTCACCTGGGGCCTCACCGAGGACACGCTCGCCGCGATCACCGACGAGGCCAGGCGCGGGGCCATCGCCGCGGCGGCCCACAAGGCCGCCGTCTACGCCGAGTCGCTCGGCCTGTCGCGGGTGCGGGCGACGGCGCTCAGCGATCCGGGGCTCCTCGAGCACGACGACGGGCCGTCACCGAAGGGCGCGGCGCGCCTGTCCGCGTTCGCCGCCGACGCGTCACGCCCTGGCGGCTTCACGCTGAGGCCCGAGGAGATCACCGTCGAGGTGGTCGTGCACGCCCGGTTCGCCGCCGAGTGACGGCGGATGCCATCCGGCCCCGGCCGCGAACAGGTGATCCCTTTCCTCGTCCCGCAGCGCCCGAAGCGGACCGGGCTCGGGCACTCCGGAAGATCCTCACAGGACACTCACATCCTGCCGACCAGCTGCGCACGGCGCCGCTCCTAGGCTCAGCCACATGGAAGAGCGAGCCGACACCCCCACGCTGCTCGTCGTCGAGGACGACCCGACGATCAACCAGGCCCTCACCGACCGGCTGCTCGCGGAGGGCTTCGGCGTCGTCCGCGCCCACGACGGCCCCGGGGCGGTCGCGGCCTTCGAGCGCCACCGGCCCGAGCTCGTGCTCCTCGACGTCATGCTGCCGGGCTTCGACGGGCTGGAGGTGTGCCGCCGCATCCAGGCCATCCGGCCGGTGCCCGTGATCATGCTGACCGCCCGGGTCGAGGAGACCGACGTGCTGGTCGGGCTCGGCGTCGGCGCCGACGACTACGTCACGAAGCCGTTCCGGATGCGGGAGGTCGTGGCCCGTGTCCGCGCCCTGCTCCGGCGCGTCGAGCGGGACCGCGACCTGGCCGCCGCCGGGCCGGTGCTGGTCGAGCTCGGGGACCTTGCCGTCGACGTCACGGCCCGCCGCGTGTGGGTCGCGGGCGAGGAGGTGCACCTGGCGCCCCTGGAGTTCGACCTCCTCACGACGCTGACCGCCGACCCCGGGGCCGTGCGCACCCGCGAGGAGCTGATGCGCGAGGTGTGGGGCTGGGCGGACGCCCGCGGCTCGCGCACCCTCGACACGCACGTCCGGGCCCTGCGCGCGAAGATCGGGCCCGCACGGGTCCGCACCGTCCACGGCGTCGGCTACGCGGTGGAACGCTGATGGCCGCGCCCACGCCCGACCGGCCGCTGGACCGGGTCGGCTCGATCAAGGTCAAGATCGGCCTGCTCGTCGGTCTGAGCGTCGTCGCCGCCGCACTGGTCGCGGAGATCGGGAACCGCGCCGGCGTGCCGGTGTGGCTCACGCTCCCCGTCACCGTGGCGGCCGCCCTGGCCGTCACCCAGTGGCTCGCCCGCGGCATGACCTCCCCGCTGCGCGAGATGACCGCGGCGGCCGCCCGCATGGCCACCGGCGACCACTCCCGGCGGGTCACCGCCACCTCGGCCGACGAGGTCGGGCAGCTCGCCCGCGCCTTCAACACCATGGCCGTCGACCTCGCCACCGCCGACCAGCAGCGACGCCAGCTCGTCGCCGCCGTCTCCCACGAGCTGCGCACCCCCCTCGCCGCCCAGCGCGCGCTGCTGGAGAACCTCGCCGACGGCGTCGTCCGTCCCGACGACACGGCCATCGAGAGCGCCCTCGCCCAGTCCGAGCGCCTCAGCGACCTCGTCAGCGACCTGCTGGGCATCGCGCAGGTCGACGGCGGCGCCGTCCCGCTGCACCTCGCGCCCGTCGACGTCGCCCACCTGCTGGACCAGGCCGTCGCCGAGGCGCGGCTCGGGACCCGTGGCGTGCGGTACGAGATCATCAGCCCCGCGGGCCTCACCGTGTCCGCCGACGCCGGCCGGCTCGCCCAGGTCGTCGCCAACCTGCTCGACAACGCGGCGCGGCACTCCCCCTCGGGCGGCACCGTCACCGTCAGCGCGGCTGGCGAGGGCCCCGACCGGTGGTCGCTCACCGTCACCGACGAGGGACCGGGTATCCCTGCCGGCCGGGAGCAGCACGTCTTCACCCGGTTCGGCACCGCCGACGACGGCGGCGGCGGGACGGGCCTCGGCCTGTCCATCGCGAGCTGGGCCGTCGAGATGCACGGCGGGTGGATCGCCGCCCTGCCGCCGGCGCCCGGCACCACCGGTGCCCGGATCCGCGCCGTGCTGCCCCGGCACCCCGCGCCCGCCCGGCACGCCGTGCGGGGCGCCCCGCCCACCCGAGCCACGCCCGCCCCGGCCACGGCGGCCGGACCGAACGACAAGGAGCCCCCGATGTCCGCCACCGCCCCCGCCGCGCCCCCGGCGCCGGCCGCCCCGTCGGTCGCCGACGGCCTGCTCCGTGACGTCTGGCCGGAGTCCGGACCACGGACGGCGCCGGCCGCCCTGTTCGGCTCCCTCGCCGTCGGCGTGGTGGCCTCCGTGCTCCTGCCGTACCGCAACATCGGACTGGGCGCCCTGGTGGTGCTCGTCCTCGCCGGCGCCCTCGTCCTGCGGATGTCCCCCCGGCGCGCACGGCCCTGGGTGCTCCTCTCCGCGGGCCTGTGCCTGGCGCTGGGCTCGTTCGCGGTGCTGCGGGCCGCGGAGTGGCTCACGCTCCTGGCGCTGGTGGTGGTCGGGCTGCTGGTGACGACCGCGCTGACCGACGCGCGGCGGCTGGTGGCGATCCTCGCCGGGGCGGCCTCCTGGGTCCTGTCGGCCCTGCGGGGCCTGCCGCTCCTGGGCAGGACGCTCACCGCCCTGACCCGCCACACGCTGCTGTGGCCCGTGCTGCGCACCGCGGCCGTCTCCGCGGCGGGGCTCGTCGTCTTCGGCGGCCTGTTCGCCTCCGGCGACGCCGTCTTCGGGTCCTGGGTCTCCCACCTGGTCCCGGACCTCGCCTGGGACAGCCTGATCCTCCGGTCGTTCGTCCTCGTGGCCGTCGGCGGCTCCGTGCTGGCCGCGTGCTACCTGGCGCTGAACCCGCCGCGGGTCGAGGCCCTCGCCGTGCCGGGTGCCCGCCCCGTGACGCGGGCGTGGGAGTGGCTCGTGCCCGTGGGCCTGGTCATCGCGGTCTTCGCGGGCTTCGTCGTGGCCCAGACGTCCGCCATGTGGGGCGGCCACGACTACCTGCGCCGGGTGACGGGCCTGAGCTACGCCGACTACGTCCACGAGGGCTTCGGCCAGCTCACCGTGGCCACCGCGCTCACCCTGGCCACCGTCGCCCTCACGGTGCGGAAGGCGCCCCGGGGCACCGCCCGCGAGCGCCTGCTGCTCCGCGTCGTCCTCGGGCTGCTGTGCGTCCTGACGCTCGTCGTCGTCGCCTCCGCCCTGTTCCGCATGGCGGTCTACCAGCAGGCGTTCGGCTTCACGGTGCTGCGGGTCCTCGTCGACTCCTTCGAGCTCTGGCTCGGCCTGATCGTCGTCCTCGTCATGATCGCCGGCCTCCGGGGGTCCGGCTGGTGGCTCCCCCGCGCGGCGCTCCTCTCCGGGGCCGCCTTCCTGCTCGTCATCGGGCTGAGCAACCCGGAGGCGTGGGTGGCCGGCCAGAACATCGACCGCTACCACGAGACGGGGAAGATCGACACGGCGTACCTCGCCACGCTCGGCGCCGACGCGACGCCGACCATCGCCCGACGGCTCCCGGAGGAGCTGGCGCGGTGCGCGGTCGGCGGCCCGGCGCGGGGCGACGACGTCTGGTCCTGGAACCTCGGGCGCTCGCGTGCCGCGGAGGCCTGGCCCGGCCCCGCCGGGTTGCCTGGCGACTGCCCCCGTTGACCGGCGCCGCCGCGCTCAGGCGGGCGCGGCGAGCAGGCGGTGGACGAGCCGGATCGCGATCGCGCCCTCCCCGACGGCGGACGCCACGCGCTTCGCGGACCCGTGCCGGACGTCCCCCGCCGCGAAGATTCCCCGGACGCTGGTCTCCAGCGCCATCGGGGGGCGGCCGGGCCCGTCGGCACCGATGTCCGGCCCCGTCATGACGAAGCCATCGGGGTCTCGCTCGATGGTCTCGGGCAGCCACGCAGTGTGGGGGCGGGCCCCGATCATGAGGAAGAGGTCGTGCGCGCCGACCGTCTCCTCCCGGCCGCCCGCACGCTCGCGCAGGACCAGATGGTCGAGCCAGCCGTCGCCGCCGCCGTCGACCACCTCGGTGCCGGTCCGGACCTCGACGTTGGGGGTCGCCTCGACCTCACGGACCAGGTAGTGCGACATGCCGGCGTCGAGCGTCGCGGCGCGCACCACGAGGGTGACCCGCCTGGCGTAGCGGGCCAGGTGCAGGGCCGCCTGCCCCGCGGAGTTCGCGCCGCCGACGACGTAGACCTCCTCGCCGGCGACGAGCGGCGCCTCCTCGGCCGCGGCTCCGTAGAAGACGCCGGCCCCCTGCAGCGCCTCCAGAGGCGCGACGCCGAGGCGGCGGTAGCTGGCGCCCATCGCCAGTACGGCGGCGCGCCCCGCCACGACGCCGCCTGTGTTCAGGCCGAGGACCGTCATGCCGGGCTCGCGGCGGAGGGTGGTGACCTCGTGCATGAAGGCGAAGCGTGCCCCGAAGAGCCACGCCTGCTCGTAGGCGCGGCGGGCCAGCTCCGCGCCGCTCACGCCCCGGGGGAAGCCGAGGTAGTTGCGGATCGACGAGCTGTACGTGGCCTGCCCGCCGATGCTGCCCGAGTCGATGATCAGGGTCCGCAGCCCCTCCGAGGCGCCGTAGACCGCGGCGGACAGGCCGGCGGGTCCGCAGCCGACGATCACCAGGTCGTACTGGTTGCTCTCGCCGACGACCACCGTCCCCGCCGTCCGCGCGATGTCCGCGTCACTGGGATCCTCGAGGACGCGCCCGTCGGGCAGCACGACGACGGGCAGCCTCGCCCTTGCGCCCACTCCGCCGAGGACGGCGCGCCCCTCCTGGGAGTCGGCGAGGAAGAACCGGTGCGGCATCGCGCAGCGCTCCAGCACCGCTCGCAGCTCGTAGGCCCGGCCCGACCAGGTCTCCCCGATCACGTCGGTCGTGTAGGGGGCGCTGTTGAGGGCCTCGGCCCAGGCGAGCAGGAAGCTCGAGATCGCCTGGTGGAACTGCTCGTCCGGCGGCGCGGCGGGCCGCACGACGTGGTGGTCCATGTGGCCGGCGGTGATCGCCTCGAGGATCGCCGCGCCGGTTGCCGGGTGCCCGAGCCGGCCCCACCCGATGAGCAGCACGCGCTGCGCGTGGGGGAAGAGGCGGCGCACCTCCGCCAGGAGGCGCGTGCCGGGCTCGCCCGAGAGCGTCTCGCCGGCGAGGACCAGGGCGACCGGCTCGCCGGCGGCGGCGAGCTCCTCCAGGGTGGCGAGCGCCTCGCCCGCCGAGCGCAGGCAGCGGACGCGGTAGTCAGGGACGTACCGGCCCCGCAGCTCCCGCTCGACGTCTCGCAGCAGGTCGGGGTCGTCGTCGACCGCGACGAGGAGGGGGCGGCTCATGCCGGCGGGCCGGGCCGTCGGGCGGGTGTTGCCCACACGGGCTCGATCGTACGAGCGCGCCTCCTGCGGCGCCAGGCCCGGTGGCCGGGGGAACGCGGTGGCAGGGGCTGGGGTCGTCGCGCTACCGGTCAGCTGCCGAGGTGGCCGGCGAGCCGCCCGTGACGCTCGGCGCTGGCCTCGTCGAGACCGACGATGGTGACGGTCTTGCCCTTGGCGGCGTACCTGGTGGTGATGGCGTCGAGGGTGGCCACGGTGGAGGCGTCCCAGATGCGGGAGGCGGACAGGTCGATGACGACGTTGTCGGGGTCACCGGCGTAGTCGAACCGGTGGACGAGGTCGTTGCTGGAGGCCCAGAGCAGCTCGCCGGCGACGGCGTAGACGCGGGTGTCCTCGTCGGGGTGCGCGACGTCGACGACCCGGGTGAGGTGGGCCGCGCGGCGCACGAACATCACCGCGGCGACGAGCACACCGACGATGACCCCGTAGGCGAGGTTGTGGGTCGCGACGGTGACGGCGACGGTCGCGAGCATGACCAGCGTCTCGGACCGGGGCATGCGGCGCAGGGTGGCCAGCCGGATGGAGTGCCAGTCGAACGTGCCGACCGAGACCATGACCATCACCGCGACCAGTGCGGCCATCGGGATGGTGGCCACGACGTCGCCCAGGCCCACGACGAGGACGAGCAGGAACATTCCCGCCAGGAACGTCGAGATGCGGGTGCGGGCACCGGAGGTCTTGACGTTGATCATGGTCTGCCCGATCATCGCGCAGCCGCCCATGCCGCCGAGGATGCCGGTGACGATGTTGGCCGCCCCCTGGCCCCAGGCCTCTCGCGACTTGCTCGAGCGGGTGTCGGTGACGTCGTCGACGAGCTTGGCCGTCATGAGGGACTCCAACAGGCCGACCAGGGCCATGGCGACGGCGTAGGGGCCGATGATCTGCAGCGTCTCGAGGGTCAGCGGCACGTGCGGGAGGAACAGCGACGGCAGGGACTCGGGCAGGTCGCCCTGGTCGCCCACGGTCGGGACGTCGAGCGCGAACGCCACGGTGATCACCGTCAGGACGACGATCCCGACCAGCGGCGCGGGCACCGCCGTCGTGACCCTGGGCAGGAGGACGATGGTCGCGATCCCGGCGGCGACCATCGCGTAGACCACCCAGGACACGCCGGTCAGGTGCGGCAGCTGGGCGAGGAGGATCAGGATCGCCAGGGCGTTGACGAAGCCGACCATGACGCTGCGCGGGATGAACCGCATCAGCCTGGCCACCCCGAGGACGCCGAGGAGCACCTGGATGAGGCCGGCGAGCAGGACCGTGGCGATGAGGTAGTCCATCCCGTGCTCGCGGACCACCGGGGCGATGACGAGGGCGACCGCGCCGGTGGCCGCGGAGATCATGGCCGGGCGGCCGCCGAGGAAGGCGATGGAGACGGCCATCGTGAAGGAGGCGAACAGCCCGACCCGCGGGTCGACGCCCGCGATGATCGAGAACGAGATCGCCTCGGGGATCAGGGCCAGCGCCACCACCAGGCCGCCGAGGACCTCGATGCGCAACCGCCTCGGTGAGCGCAGGGCCCCCATGACCGACAGGTCCTCACGCTCCCCGGGCATGCGTCGAGGGCGCAGGACAGCATGTGGTGAGGTCACGGGAACTCCCAGTGGCAGCGGGCGAGCACGGATGGTCAGGGCGGCGCGCCATCACACCAGGGGCGCCGCCGCGACCGGGGGCAGCCCGGTGGGGTGACGTCGAGGCAGACTCTAACGCAGCGCGGGAGCGGACGGCTGTAAGGTTCGCGGCACCGCAGCCGGCCCGTCAGCCGCCCGGGCCGCCGCCCGGCCGGCGGTATACGGCGCCGTCGCGCATGACGAAGTCGACGCGCGCGGTGGCCGTGATGTCGTCGAGCGGGTTCCCCGGCATGGCGACGATGTCCGCGCGGGCACCGGGTCGCAGGACGCCGAGGTCCGCCCGGCCGAGCATCTCGGCGGCGACCGAGGTGGCCGCCCGCAGCGCCCGGAGCTCGCTCAGGCCGGCGGCGACCATCGCCTGGAACTCGCGGATGCCGTGGCCGAAGGGGAACATGCCGCAGTCGGTGCCGAAGGCGATCTTGACGTCGCTGGCCGCGATGAGCCGCTGGGCCTCCAGGATCGCCTCGTGGTCGCGGCGGAACTTCCAGACGGCCTGCCCCGGCAGCGTGCCGGCGCGCAGCGCGGCGAGATCCTCCTGGGTCATCTGCATGGTGGGCACGATGTACACCCCGGCGCGCGCGGCCATCTCGATGCCCTCCTCGCCGATCAGGTAGGCGTGCTCGAGGCTGCGGGCACCGGCGCGGATCGCCTGCCTGCACGCCTGGGCGCCGCCGGTGTGCACGGCGACGGGCATCCCCAGCAACCGCGCGGCGCCGCACAGGGCGTCCATCTCGTCGTCGAACCAGGTGCCCCGGGCGGGGTCGTCGCCGGCGCTGAAGTAGCCGCCGGCGTTGGCGGTCTTGATCCAGTCGGCGCCGTACGCGTGCTCGCGCCGGACCAGCCGCCGGACCTGCGCGGCGCCGTCGGCGACGGCGGAGACCGGCAGGTCCCAGCGCGGGGCGTAGAAGCCGCCCAGGTCGCCGTGGCCGGCCGAGGCGCTGAGGACGTGACCGGCGACCACCAGCCTCGGCCCCTCGACCAGCCCCGCCGCCAACGCATCGCGCAGGTCGACGGTGGGGAACTCCGGGTCCATGCTGCCGAGGTCGCGCAGCGTCGTGAAGCCGTACCGCAGGTAGTCGCGCGCGAGGGCGAGGCCCGTCAGGGCCTTGGTCGCCGAGGACGCGAGCGTCTGCCGGGCGAGGTCGGCCGCGTCCATCGTCAGGTGCACGTGGGTGTCGATGAACCCCGGGCTGACGGTGCGCTCGGTCAGGTCGATGACCTCCGCCCCGTCGGGACGGCCCACCGACTGCCCGACCTCGGTGATCACGCCGTCACGCACCGCGATCTCCGCCCGGCCGCCCAGCTCGCCCGAGACGCCGTCGAACACCGCGCCGCACACCAGGACTGAGGTGCTCACCGGACCACTGTGCTCCCCGGCACGCGCGGCGGCCAGCGCGCCGACGCCCCGGGCCCGGCGGTCGTGCTCATGGGCCGGCGAGCTCCTCCAGGGCGTCGACCAGCTCGTCGGGGCACGAGTAGAACGGCGAGTGGTCCGCGGCCAGCTCGATGACGGTCGTGGCGCCCCCCTCGGTGGCCATCCGCCGTTGCAGCGCCGGCGGGATCGCCCGGTCCAGGGCGCTCAGCACGTAGTCGCGGCGCACCGGCACGCCGCCGTCGGGAAGCTCGACCGGGGTGAGGAACGGGGCCAGCGCCTGCGTGCCGATCAGGGGCAGCGCCTGCGCGACCAGGCCGGCCGGGCACTCGCCCATGAAGATCGCGCGTGCGTCCGCTGCCGACAGCGAGGCGACCGGGGGCTCACCGGCGACGACCATGGAGCGCTGGACGCCGTCGTCGGCCCCCTCGGGCAGCTCCGTCATGGCGACGAGGCTCTGACCGTGACCGGGCAGGAACGCCGCGACATAGATCAGCGACGAGACCAGCTCGGGGTACCGGGCGGCCACCTGGGTGATGACGACGCCGCCCATGCTGTGCCCCACGAGGGTCACCGGCTGCGGGAGGGCCGCCAACGCCTGCCGGACTCGTTCGACGTACGCGTCGAGGGTGACCTCCTCCGCCGGCGAGTCGTCGGCGCCCGAGCCGGGGAGGTCGACGGCCTCGGCCCGGTGCCCCCTGGCACGCAGCGCCGCCTGGGTGGACTCCCAGCTCCAGGCGCCGTAGAAGGCGCCGTGGATCAACAGGTACGTGGCCACATGGCCTCCTTCGTGGTCAGTCGATCCTCGACACGTGGCTCAGCGCGTGCCAGGTGCGGTTGTGGTAGACGAGGGGTGGCTGGTCGTCGACGTCCTCCGGGATGGAGGCGTGGGTCTGCAGGGCCTGGACGGCCATGACGACGGAGCTTCCCGCCGCCATCTGGTTGACGATGCGGCCACGCAGCCACGTCGCGGCACGGGGAAGGTAGGGCTCGCCCGTCGGCAGCCGGTACCAGACGCTGGGGTCGGCGAAACGGTCGATCCCGCTGGTCGCGAAGGTCTTGGCGAGGTCGATCTGGTCGGCGCCGAGGAGGTGCACCACCACCGTGTCGGCCCGGCGCAGCGCGGGCGTCGCGGACGATCCCGCGGCCAGCGAGAACACCAGGAGCGGCGGCTCCGCCGAGACCGAGATGACGGAGGTGGCGGTCAGCCCCACCGGCCCGTCGCCGGGGTCGGCCGTGATGACGGCGACCCCGGCCGGGTAGTTGCGGAACACCCTCTTGAAGTCGGCGGCCGTGACGGGGCCCAGGAAGGCCTGGCGCGCGTGCCGCGTCTCGACGATCTCCCCGGCCTCGTCGAGCTCGACCGCCCTGGTCATGGTCATCGTTCTCTCCTCCTGCAGTTCCCCGGCGCTACGCCTGGTCGTCGGTCTCGACGAGGCTGAAGAACTGCCAGGACGGGTTCTTCGCGAGCCCGGCCAGCGCCTTCCCGGTCTGCTGGAGGACGACGGGACCGGAGGTCATGTGCTGGGTGCCTGCGTGCAGGTCGCGGAAGTAGCGCTGGAGGTCCCCCGTCCGGAGCGCTGCGGTCCCCGCCCACTTGTAGACGGTGACGCCCACGGCGTGCACGGACCAGGTGGCGTTGTTGAGCGCGAGCCGGGTCAGCGTCTCCTCCTCGGTGCCCAGCGTGCGGCCCTCCGCGAGGGCGGCCTCGTTCGCCTCCCACACCGACATGACGAACGCCCGTGCCGATCGCAGCTTCGCCTCCGCCTCGGCGAACTCGGCGTAGAACTGGTCGGTGTCCACGGACGCCCCGGGGGTCCCGCTCTTCTTCCGTGCCAGGACCGCCATCTCGTCGAGGAGGCGCCGGCCGACGCCGAGGGCCCAGCCTGCGTGGTTCATGCCGGCCATGTTGGCCAGTCCCACGTGGTAGAGGGCGCCGCCGTGCGAGGCCTCCTTGGTGCCAATGTCGTAGACGTAGGCATCCGGCACGAAGGCGTCCTCGATGATGTAGTCGTGGCTGCCGGTCGCCCGCAGGCCCATGACGTTCCAGTTGTCGACGACCGTAGTGAGGTTCTTGGGGATCGTGAAGATCTTCGCCTCCCCGGTCGCTTCGACCAGGGCCGCGGTGTGGATGTACTGGGCGTGGGGAACACCGGAGGCGAACTGCCACGACCCGCTCAGGAGGTAGCCCCCGTCGACCTTGTGCGCACGGCCGTTGCCGGGCCGTGTCCCCTGGCCCGCCATGAGGGCGTAGCCCCCGTCGGCGTACAGGTCGTTCGTCGCCTCGTCGCTCAGGTAGGCGGCGGTGGTGCCGGACTCCATCTGCAGCGCCATCACGGACCATCCCGTCGAGGCGTCGGCGTAGGCCAGCTTCTCGATGACCGCGATCACCTGGCGGGGAGAGAACTCGTACCCGCCGAGCGAGACCGGGATCCCGATGCGGAACACCCCGGACTCGTGGAGCGCGGCGACCACGTCGTCGCTGAGGCGCTTGGCGTCCTCGTTGGCCGCGCCGTTCGCCTTGAGAACGGGCTCGATGGCGTCGAGACGCTCCATCAGGGCGTCGAACTCGTCGCTGACGTGAAGCGTGGCCGTGCTCTCGATCAGATCCTGGGTCATTTTCCCATCCTTGCTCATCGACGATTCTGGCGATTCCCTAGAAGGGTGGCGCATCGAATGGCCCAGGGGAACCGCGGTGCGGCGGTTTGGCTCATGTGGGCAAAGGCCGTGACGCCGGGAGTCAATTGACCTGACGATGTCCCAGGTCGGGTCAGCCGGCGGCGCGCGCCTGGGAAGGCGTGCACCCGAAATGGTCCTTGAAGACGCGCGAGAAATGAGCCTGCGAGGCGAATGTCCAGCGCGCGCTGATGTCGGCGATCCGCTCGCCCGGACCGGCGACGACCTCGGCGTGGGCACGCTCGAGGCGCTGCGCGAGGATGTACCTGGCGAGGGTGGTGCCGTCGCTCGCGAACACCCGGTTGAGATGACGGTCGCTGACGCCGACGGCACGGGCGACCGTCGTGGCCGAGAGGTTCCGGTCCCGGAGGTGGCGGTGGATGTAGTCCTTGGCCGCCAACAGATACGCGGCGGTGTGGTCCGCTCCGGGCCCCCCGGTGACGAGCTGCAGCAGCTCCAGCGCGGAAAGCTCGATCTCCTGTGCCGTCCCCGACGACGGTTCACGGATGGCGCCCTGGACCAGGCGGGCCAGGGAGCCGGCGCGCTGGGCCTGCGGCCCCACGCCGCGGTGGACGAAGACGGTGGGCTTCGCGGGCCCCTCCATGCCGGTGGCCTCGAGAAAGGTCGCGCGGGGAATCTCGAGGATGACCTCCCGCATGGCGCGCGGAAATCCGAAGAGGAACGGCTTGTCGGCGTCATACATGATGGCTTCGCCACCATGAAGCATCTCGGTCCCGCCGCCGTGGTAAAAGAATGCCTCGCCCTCGAGCATGAACGAGATGAAGATCGCGTCCTCGGGCAGCCTCCTGGTATTGCGCGGCGACCGGTCGATGACGTGGGCGTTTCCCGAGATCTCGGTCAGGTGCACATTCACGAGCGACACCGACGTCATCGTCGCGACCAGCCCCTCCTCGGCGTGCGTGGCGGGCCTGATGCCGATGAGGTTCTCGTGGTTGTGCTCCTCCCACGTGGCGAGCCGTTCGGCCGGGGGGACGTAGAGGGTGGAGAACCTCGTGGCGTCGGGCGGCGGCGGGTCGCTCGAGCGCGCCGACCCCCGCACGGCTACCGCCCCTGCCACTGCCCCTCGATCCACCTCACGACCGGCACGACCGTGTCGTCCGAGTTGGCCTCGAAGATCAGGCCGTGGCCGTTCCCGTCGATGCCGAGGTCAGGCAGGTGGATCCACCTGGCGTCGGCGCCGCCGGCGTTGAGGTAGTCGACGACGTCCTGCGCGAAGGTCGCGAACACCGAGGCGCCGCCGGTGAACAGCCCGACCGGGAGCCCGTCCAGGTTCGGGAGGCGTCGCTCGGACGGCGCAAGTCCCCGGAGCTCCTCCGGGGCCCGCGCCGGCGGGTCGTAGGTGATCGGCGCGGCGGTCAGGCCCCACGACAGCGTCCCCATGCCGGGGAACTCCGCGAAGGGCGGCCCCATCGGCTCGACGGCGGCGATCCCCTGGACGAGGTCGGGGCGGGCGTCGGCGACGAGCCAGCCCACCGGTCCGCCGGCGGAGTGGGTCACGAGGACGGCGGGTCCGGTCCGGTCGAGCAGGCGGGCGATCCGGTCGGCGTCGAGCCGTTCCGAGAGTCCGAGGTCGGCGGGCAGCGGGCCCATCGCGGCGAGGAGCTGGTCGAGCTCGGGCGTGCCGGGCTCGCGCCCGTACGGCCACTGGGTCTGCTCGGCGGCGGCGTCGTCGGGAAGGAAGAGCCCCCGCGCGGCCTCGTAGGGGAACGGGGGGCCCATCTCGCCGATCGCGACCGGGTGGAACGGCGACCGGCCGTGCCCGGGGCGGTCGACCACGTATACGGCGAAGCCGGCGGCGACGAAGTGCGCCGCCCAGCCCGGCCGTCCGTCGACCGTGGTGAGCCAGTCGGTGCCCTGTCCCCCGCCGCCGTGGACCAGCACCAGCGGGTACGGCTGGGTGACGTGCTCGGGCGCCTCCCACTGCACGTAGGCGGGCCCGGACTGGAGGGTGCCCTGCCCCGTCGGCACGACGTCACCCGGGATCCAGAAGGCCCCGCGGCGGGACGTGACGAGATCGGCGGGCGCCTCGTGGGGCGGGGCGAGGCGCTCTGCGGTGCGTTCGGACATCAACAGCTCCTTTGCTGCGCGTTTCGTGATGGCGCTCAGGATGGCACGGAGGTAGCCGCGTCGCGGCGAGTGTCCGGATCGGGCTGGTCCGATGTCCGGATCGGGCTGGGCAGATGTCCGGATCAGGAAATACCGGCGGCGCAGGACCGCCTTCCTTGCACCTGCGCGCCACGTCACTTGCTCAGATGTGCCATCGAGGGTTCGGGCATTACACCCTGTGCCACAGTTCCGCGAACGACATTCGCGTCCCCCGATCACCGTCGATCTTCTCTGCGAGGTTCCCATGACCCTGACGTCCGACCGCACTGCGAGCCCGGAGCCGAAGGTTTCGCGCAGGCAGCCCGAGGCGCAGCCCGGCAACGTCACCCTCGTGAACCGGATCCTCCATGCCCGCGCCTTCAGCGTCGTCGCCGCCACGGTCGCGCTGGCAGTGGCCATCGCGGTGTTCAACCCCCGGTTCCTGCAGGTCGGGCAGCTGCTCGACGTCCTGCAGTCCTCCACCTACATCGCGCTCCTCGCGGGCGGCGCCGCCTACCTCCTCGCCATGCGGGAGATCGACCTCTCGAGCGGTTCGATGTTCGCGCTCACGCTCATCGCGGTGGCGCTGCTCATCCAGGCGGGGGTGAACCCGTGGATCGCCGGGGTGCTCGGTGTCGTCCTGGGCGCCGTGCTGGGCGCCGTCAACGCCGCGGCCGTCAACCTTCTCGGCATCCCGACGATCGTGGCCACGCTGGCGACGATGTCCGTGTTCCGCGGCCTCGGGGTCGGGATCACGGGCGGCACGCAGGTCACCGGGCTGCCGGTGGACCACGCGTTCTTCACCGTGCTCGGCGGCAAGATCGCCGGCATCCCGGTGAGCATCGGCGTCGTCGCCGTGGTCCTGGTGATCATGGCGATCGCGCTGCACCACACGCCGTTCGGCTACCGCATCCTCGCCGTGGGGTCCAACCCCGAGGCCGCCGAGTTCTCCGGGATCTCGGTCCGACGGGTACGGACGGCCGGCCTGGTCATCATGGGCGCCCTGGCGGGTCTCGGCGGGGTGCTCGGCCTCGCCTACTTCACGTCCGGCGACCCCAACATCGGCACCGGGTTCGAGCTGCAGGCCATCGCCGCGGCCATCATCGGCGGTACGGCCCTCCGCGGCGGCACCGCGACGATCCTCGGCGCGGCCGTCGGTGTGATCCTGCTCAATGTCGTCTCCGCCGGCCTGACGTACTTCGGGATCCCCGCGAACTGGAGCGCCTTCGCCACGGGCTCGGCGATCCTGCTCGCCGTCGGGCTCGACAGCCTGGCGCGACGGCGCCGCACGGCGCGACCGAAGTCGTTGACCACCAACCCCTGACCACACCTCGACCGCACGCCCGACCAACCCGGATCCGTAGCCAACAGGCTCGGACCGCGCGCCTCACCCGTAGATTTCAAGGAGGAAATCATGACCGTCCCGTCCATCGCTCGTCACCTTCCCGCCCGTCCGGCCACCGTCGCCGCCCTTCTCGCCGTTGGTGCGCTCGTGCTCAGCGCCTGCAGCGACAGCTCCTCCACCGCCGACGCCGCAACGACCGCGGCCGCCGGAGACGGCGGCGCAGCGAGCTGCGAGGGCGCCGACCGGCAGCTCGAGCTGGCGTTCGTCTACGCCACCACAGGCCTGTCGGCGTTCCAGGAGATGGCGATGGGCGCCCAGGCCGCGGCCGATGATGACGGCAACGTCAAGCTCACCCTCTCGGCCCCCACGGCCGTCGACGGGCCGGAGCAGGTCAGCCTCTTCCAGTCCGCGGTCCGCGTGGCCGGCGACGGCGTCGCCTACCAGTCGCTCTTCCCCGACCTGATGGTCCGCCCCCTCAACGACGCGGTCAGCCAGGACATCCCGGTCGTGGCGGTCGACGCCGCGCCGCCCGCCGGGACCGAGGTGACGACCTTCGTGGGGAACAGCAACTTCGACCTGGGTGTGGCGCTCGGCGAGGCGTTCGTGGCGCAGGACCCGGCCGAGGGCGGCACCGTGGTGCTCGGCAACGCGATCCCGTCGCTGCCGCTGCTGGGCCAGCGACTCGACGGCCTCCAGAGCGTCATCGCGGAGCAGCGGTCCGACCTGACCGTGGTCGGACCGCTCGACAGCAAGTCCGAACCCACCGAGAACCTCAACACCTGGCGCAACATCATCCAGTCGAACCCCGACGCGGTCGCCTACCTGGGCGTCGGTGACCAGGACGGCGTCTCCCTCCCGCTGCTGAAGCAGCAGCTCGGCAAGGACTACCTGGCCGGGTCGGCGGACATCTCGCCGGACGCCCTGGCCGCCGTGGAGGACGGTCGCCTGTTCGCCCTCTCCTCGCCCGAGCACTGGCTCAAGGGCTACATCGCCATCCAGCTCCTGATCGACGCCCAGCGCGCGTGCGAGCCGCTGGTCGAGGGCTGGTGGAACTCGGGCAGCCTGCTCATCGACTCGAGCAACGTGGGCGACGTCATCGAGCGTCAGGCCGACGAGGAGACGCGCAAGGAGTGGTTCGCACCGGTCATCGCCGAGCAGCTGGCCACGCCGCCCCTGTCGTCGATGGACAAGGCCGAGTAACCGACCCGCAGGTCGACCAGCAGAACGTCTGACGAGAAGGGCAAGGAATTGGCACTCCTGGAGGCACGGGGCATCCGAAAGGCTTATGGCGCGACGCTGGCGCTGGGCGGGTGCGACCTGACGGTCGAGGCCGGCTCGGTGCATGCGCTGCTCGGCGAGAACGGGGCCGGGAAGTCCACGCTCGTGAAGATCTTGACGGGCGCCGTCCGGCCGGACGAGGGCACGATCGCTCTCGACGGGCGCCCCGTGCACTTCCGCGACACCGGCGACGCGGCCCGTCACGGCGTCGCGGTAGTCTCCCAGGAGCTCAGCCTGTTCCCGGACCTGGACGTTCTAGCCAACCTGTTCCTGGGCCGTGAGCACCTGCGCGGCCCGTTCTTCGACCGGTCCGCGATGGAGAAGCTGGCCGCGCCCGTCCTGGAGCAGCTCCACCTCGACGTCTCGCCGCGTACGCCGCTGGGGAAGCTGCCCCTCGCGGACCGGCAGATGGTGGAGATCGCCAAGGCGCTCCTCGTCGACCCCCGGGTGCTCATCCTCGACGAACCGACGTCCGCGCTCGACGACGAGGGCTCGAAGCGGCTCCTGCAGGTCCTCGCGGTCCTCCGTGAACGCCGGGTGGGGGTGGTCTTCGTCTCCCACATCCTCGAAGAGGTGATGAGCCTCAGCGACCGGATCACCGTGCTGCGGGACGGGCAGGTCGCCATGGCCGGGGTGGAGCGGGCCGACGTCACGCTGGACGACGTCGTCTCCGCGATGCTCGGTCAGCCGGTGCGGACCGAGGAGGGGCGCGGCGCCGTCGAGCAGGCGACGGTCGCGCCACCCGGCGGCCGGGCCACCCTGGAGGTCCGCGGCCTGGTCGTCCCGGGCGAGCTCGACGGCGTCGACCTCACCGCCCGGACCGGGGAGATCGTCGGGCTCGCCGGGGTGGCCGGGGCCGGGCACCGGACGCTCCTGGAGGTCCTCGGCGGGCGGCGCCGCTCGACCGCCGGCGCCATCACCCTGCCGGGCGGCGAGGGCAAGCCGGGGCGGCATCCCACCAACCAGCATCGTGCCGTCCGCGCCGGTGTCGGCATCGTCTCGGGCGACCGTGCCGTCGGGGTCATGACCGAGAAGCCGATCTGGGAGAACGGTGCGCACGTGCGGTCGATCGCGCTGGGGCGCGACGGCAGCTGGCTGCGCAAGAACGTCATGCGCGACCGAATGCGCCGACGCCGTGACGAGTACGGCATCAAGACAGACGACGTGAACAAGGAGGTGGGCAGCCTCTCGGGCGGCAACCAGCAGAAGGTCGCGCTCGCCAAGTGGCTCGAGGCCTCCCCCGGGACGCTCCTGCTCGACGATCCCACCCGCGGCGTCGATGTCGGGTCCAAGGCGGAGCTGCACCGCCTCATCCGCACGTTCTCGACCGGGTCCGTCGTGCTGCTCTGCTCGACGGACCTGGACGAGCTGGTCGACCTGTGCGACCGCGTGCTGGTCTTCCGGCGCGGAAGGATCACGGCGGAGCTCGCCGGCGAGACGTTGACCCGACACACCCTCCTGACCGAGATCAACACCTCGGAGCAGGCTCAGACCCTGCCCGAGACGGCGAAAGGCTGACCCGTGCCACCACTGCTCGACTTCACGGACAAGGTCGTCCTCATCACCGGGGCGGCCACCGGGATGGGGCGGGCCACCGCCCTCAAGTTCGGCGCCCAGGGCGCGCGGGTCGTCGTCGGAGATCGCGATGCCCGCGGCGCGGAGACCGTCCAGCTCATCGAGGAGGCCGGGGGGACCGGGCTGTTCGTGGAGGCCGACGTGACCGAGGAGGACTCTGTCGCCGCTCTTGTCGACGCGGCGACAGACACGTACGGGCGGCTGGACGCCGCCTGGAACAACGCGGGCGTCCTGCCGGCCACGAAGCCGCTGGCCGAGATGACCCTCGACGACTGGCACCGCACCATAGCCGTGGACCTCACCGGCGTGTTCCTCAGCCTCAAGTACGAGATCGCCTACATGGCCGAGCACGGCGGTGGGTCGATCATCAACACCGCCTCCGTCGCCGGTGTGATCGCCGACCCCGGCATGGCGCCGTACGTCGCCGCCAAGCACGGCGTCATCGGTCTGACGAGGGCGGCCGCGGTGGATTACGCCCGGCAGGGCATCCGCGTCAACGCCGTCGCCCCCGGGCTGGTGAACACACCCCTGACGCAGCGCTGGCTCGACGACCCGGAGATGCGCGAGACGGTCGTCGCGGGCTCGCAGATGCGCCGGGCGGCGGACCCGTCGGAGATCGCGGGCATCGTGCTCTACCTGGCCTCCGACCTGGCCACCTTCGCGACCGGCGGGGTCTTCACCGTCGACGGCGGGCAGACCGCTCACTGAGCGGCGCCCAGCACCGCCGACCGGGAGTCGGTGGTGCCAGACCTGGGCTGGTCCCTCCGACGCGTTCCTTCCTCCTTTTCGCCGGATTTGTTCCGCGACCGACCTTCTCACCCTCGCTAACCCCACCTCACCCCCGCGGGTGAAGTTTTCGCTTCGAGTGCTCCGAATCCTTTCGACCGCATTAGCGTGTTGGTTTACCGGTATTCGGTGAGAGTTCAGCACGAGACGCGGAGAGCACGATGTCATCCATGCAAGACACCACGTGGGCGTCGCAGGCCGCGTGCGCAACACAGGAACCTGACCTGCTGTTCGTGCGCGGGGCCGCCCAGCGCCCGGCACGCGAGCTCTGCTTCAGCTGCCGCGTGAGGACGGAGTGCCTCGCCGACGCCCTGGACTCCCGGACGGAGTTCGGGGTGTGGGGCGGCCTCACCGAGCGTGAGCGCCGCCTGCTCCTGCGCCGCTTCCCCGATGTGGACAGCTGGAGCCGCCGCCTGCAGCAGGACGACGACGAGCTCGTCGCGGACCTCACGGCTCGCCGGCCGCCGCACTTCACGGCCGCACGGAAGGCTCCGGTGCCGTCCGCGGCCGCGTCGAGGTAGGCGTCGAGCGCGTCGCCGCGATGTACGGCGAGGAGTAGTCGGACTTTCACGTCGTCCTGGGCGCACATAATTTACATACGCGTGCGACCAATACTGCCCAAGCCGTTAGCGTCCACTCACCTGTTCATCGAGGCAGCCTTTCCTCCCCGGTGGCGTGCACACATCTCGCCGAACTCGCGGCCCCGGGCTCTGACGCGCCTGCTCAACCGATCGACCGGCCCGTTGGGGCGCCTACCTCTCGCGCTGATCCGGGTCGCACCGCGAGGGGCGCTACGGCCCGGCGACGTCCATGGGCACGGTCATGAGGTCGCCGGGCTCGGCCCAGGGGCCCGGCCGCCGGCCCCGTCGTCGGGCAGCGGCCGCGCCCCCATGCGCGCGACTGCGGACCGGGCGACCCGCGCGCCGGCGCCGGCGGCGGCCACCGGGTCCGCGTCGTCGAGCCAGCGGTCGAGGAAGCCGGCGCAGAAGGCGTCCCCGGCGCCGGTGGTGTCCACGGGCCGGACCCGCTCGGCGGGCACGAGCACCGGCGACCGCCCGCCGTGGGCGACGACGCACCCGTCGCCGTCGAGGGTGACCACGACGGTGCCGTAGTGGGTGGCGAGCCTCTCCGCGGCCAGCAGCGGGTCCGCCGTCCCGGCCAGCACCGCGGCCTCGTCCCGGTTGGGGAAGACCAGGTCCGCGCCCGCAGTCCAGGCCAGGAACCGGTCCGGGCCGACCTCCTCGAGGAAGGCCGACGAGCTCGGGTCGATGGAGACGGGGGTGCCCGCCCGCCGGGCCCGGGCCAGCAGGGTGCGAGCCGTGGCCCGCACGCCATCCTCGAAGAAGGAGTACCCGCTGAGGTGCAGGGCGGCGGCGCGGTGCAGCAGCGCCGCCGGGACGTCCTCGACGGCGAGGCGGAGGTTGGCGCCCCGGTCGGTGAGCATGGTGCGCCCACCCCCGGCGTCGACGAGGACGACGATCGTGCCGGTCTCCAGCTCGGGGTCGACGACCAGGTGCGCCTCGACCCCGAAGCGCGCGAAGAACGACGCGTGGTAGCCCTGGTCCCCCGTCCCTACCCGGCCGACGAACGTGACCTCCCGCCCCAGGGAGCCGAGCCAGCAGGCGAGGTTGGCGGCGGAGCCGCCCGGCCGGCGCACGATCTGCGCGCGGGTGTCCGAGTCCGCAGTGATCTCGCCCATGGGCCGCACCAGGACGTCGTTGATGACGTCCCCGACCACGAGCACCGGGCGGCGCGCCGGGCGGTCAGCCGACGCGGGCGGCACGGCCGGCCCAGGCGGTGGCGATCTGGCCACCGAGGACGATGTTGTTGGACGCGATGTCGATGTTGACCTCCAGGCTCGCGCCGGCGGTGTGCTGCTGGAAGTACGCCAGCAGGAAGGGCGTGACGTCCTTGCCGCTGATCCGCTGCGCGTCGGCCCGAGCCAGCGCCTCGGCCAGGACCCGGTCGTGCAGGGCGGGGTCGAGCTGCTTGTCCACGGGCAGCGGGTTGGCGACCAGGACCGCGCGGCGCAGCTCGAGGGCGTCCTGGGCGGCCATGACCTCCACCACCTCGTCGGGCGCCTCCACGCGCCAGTCCACCCCCAGGCCCGAGTCGGCGAGGTAGAACCCGGGGTAGCGGTTGGTGCGGTAGCCCAGGACGGTGATGTTCAGGGTCTCGAGGCGTTCGAGGGTCGCGGGGACGTCCAGGATCGACTTCGCGCCCGCCGAGACGACCGTGACGGGCAGCCCGGCCAGCGCGACGAGGTCGGCGGACTCGTCGAAGGACTGGGCGGCGCCGCGGTGGACGCCGCCGAGCCCGCCGGTGGAGAAGACGCGGATCCCGGCGCGGTGGGCCAGCAGCGCGGTCGCGGCGACCGTGGTCGCTCCGGTGGCCTCGCGGACCATGGCCGGGGCGAGGTCGCGGGCGGAGACCTTGACGACGGCGGTGTCCTCGGCGATCCGGGCCAGCTGGGCGTCGTCCAGGCCCACCCGGGGCACGCCGTCGATGACGGCGATGGTGGCCGGGGTGACGCCGGCCTCGGTCAGCAGCCGCTCGAAGAGGCGGGCGGCGTCGAGGTTGCGCGGGCGGGGGAAGCCGTGGGAGATGATCGTCGACTCGAGCGCGACGACTGGACGCCCCTCGGCCAACGCGTCGGCGACGGCGTCGGACAGGGTGATGGGAGGCTGGGTCATCGAGGGTCTCCTTGCTGGTGGGGTAGGACGAGGTCGCGACCGGGGCGGCCGGGGCGGGAGGGAGGCGCGGCGTCGGCGGCCGAAGCGCGCCACTTCAGCCTCGGTTTTGTGGCCCGAGGTAGAGGAGGTGCGGCGAGATCGAAGGTTTAGATGTCCTAGCTCGCCGCAACTCTTCTACCTCGCTGATCAGGAGGCGCGCCTGAGGGACGCGCGGGGCCCGCGACGGCGATCGCGGCGATCGCCAGGACGGCGACGACAGGGACGGCGGCATAGGCGCGGGCCAGGCCCACCGCGTCCGCCAGAGCACCGAGCGCGACCGGGGAGAGGATCGTCATCGTGCCCGCCAGGAGGCTGGCGCGCGCGACGACACGGTCGGCGCCGGTCGGGTCGCTGCTGACGACGAACGCGATCGAGGCCGGGTAGAGGTTGGCGGCGCCGAGCCCGGCGGCCGCGGCGGCGACGAACGCGGCCCAGGTCCCCGACGCGGTGGTGAGCAGGGCGAACGCGAGCAGGGTGGTCGCCAGGGAGAGGACGAGGAGTCGGTGCGCGCCGAGCCGGAGGATGACGCGGCTGCCCAGGACGCGGCCAAGGAGGACCACGGCCCACATGATCGAGACCGCCACCGCCGCCGTGTGCCTCGCGAGGCCGCCGGCGTCGGTGAGGTAGGTCGCCACCCAGAACAGGTAGGACCACTCCACCATCACGCTCAGGCCCATGACCACCACCGCCATGCGAGGTCGGCGCATCCCGCCGCCCGCGGCCGCGACGGAGGCCGCCGGGCCGTCGGCGTCGATCCGGCGGGCGGCCCGCAGGATCAGGGGCACGACGACGGCGAGCAGCAGGAGGGTCTGCAGGCCCGCGTAGCCGCGCCAGCCCAGGGGCGAGACGACGACCACCGGCAGCACCGCGGACGCGAGAACCGCGCCGACGCTGTACGCGACGTTGAACTCCCCGATCATCCGGCCCGAGCGTGGCCCGTGCAGCACCACCATGAGGGCCTGGCCGGTGATGAGCGAGGCGCCCATCCCGGCGCCGACGAGGGTCATGCCCGCGATCGTCATCGTCGGGTTCGTGGCCAGCGCGACCGCGAGCGCGCCGCCGGCCCCCAGGGAGGCGGCGAGCACGAGCACGCGGGTGCGGCCAAGGCGGCGACGCAGGGTCTCGCTCAGCAGGGAGACGACGAGGCCGCCGGCCGCCAGCGCGGTGATGTGCAGGCTCTCGACCGTGTGGCTCATGGACAGCTCGGCGCGCAGGAACGGCAGGAGACCGCCGAGGCCGCCCTGCATCACGGCGTTGGACATGAGCAGCGCGAAGAGCGCCACCGTCATGGCGTCGTGAACCGGGGCGCCGCGCGTGGGGGCGCCGCGCGTGGAGGCGCCGCGCGTCGGAGCACCGCGCGTGGGGGCCCCGCGGGTGGGGCGAGCCACTACTGCAGCGTCGCGCCGGCGTCGAGCACGATCTGCGCCCCGGTCATGTACCGCGCCTCGGAGGAGCACAGCCAGCGCACCGCGTGGGCGACGTCGATCGGCTCCATCCGGTGGATGGGCAGCGGCAGCTCGAGGGTGCCGCCGACGCCCTCCGCGGTCTCCTGCCAGTGCTCCGCGGCCGGGTTCTGCGTCATCTCCGTGCCCGTGCCGCCCGGGTGGACGGCGTTGACGCGGATGCTGTCCCCCGCCAGCTCGAGCGCCAGGGACTTGAGCAGCCCGACGAGGCCGCTCTTGGCCGCGGCGTAGTGCCCGATGGTGGGCACGGGCTTGACCGCGGCGGTCGAGCCGATCAGCACGATGGAGCCGCCCCGGCCGCCCCCGAGGATGGCGGGGATCGCCGCGCGGCACGTGTTCCACGTGCCGGTGAGGACCACGTCGATCATCGTGTGCCACTGCTCCTCGGTGGCCTGCCAGGTGGTGGTCGGCCAGCTGGCGACGCCGGCGTTGGCGACGACGATGTCGAGCCCGCCGAACCGGGAGACGGCGGTCTCGACGGCGCGCACGAGGGCTGCGTGGTCGCGCACGTCGACGAAGGCGGTGGCCACCTCCGCCCCCGCGCCGCTGAGCTCGGCGGCCGTGGCCTCGAGGTCGGCGTTGGTGGCGGTGCCGTAGGTCAGGCCCTCGACCTGGTGGTCGAGGTCGGTGAGGACGACCTTGGCGCCCGCCTCGGCGAGCGCGAGGGCGGTGGCGCGGCCGATGCCGCGGGCGGCGCCGGTGACGAGGGCCACCTGTCCGGTGAGGTCGATCATGGCTGCTCCAGGTCGATGGCGGCGTCGCCGGCGCCGGCGATGAGGGCGACGACCGCGTCGCCGAAGGCGGGGTCGGACTCGAGGACGACGCGGCAGTGCGCGCCCTCCTGGGCGGGGAAGCCCATGTACATCCCGCGCAGGTCGCACACGGTCTGCCCGCGGGTGGGGCCCTCCCCCACCACCACGTGGGCGTTGACGGTGGGGGCGAGGGTGGGTTCGAGGGACCCGCAGGCCACGGCGACGGCGAGGGCGTCGTGCAGGCAGCTGCGGCGCTCACCGAAGGCCTCGCGGGCGAAGAAGTCGAAGTAGAAGTCGAGGATGCGGGAGGTGTACTGCCCGATGGTGCCGCCGGCGGCGAGGGTGGCGCGGTGGCTCTCGTCCAGGGTGGTGCGCATGGTCACGTCGAGGCCGACCATCGTCAGCGGCCAGTCGGCGTTGAAGACGGCGGCGGCGGCCTCGGGGTCGTGCCAGATGTTCGCCTCGGCCACCTCGGTGACGTTGCCGGGCGCGTTCGCTGCGCCGCCCATGATGGTGATGCCGCGGACCAGGGCGGGCAGCTCGGGGCACAGGCCCAGGGCGAGGGCCACGTTCGTCAGGGGCCCCACGGCGACGATCTCGACCTCGCCCGGGTGGGCCTTGGCGACGCTGACCATCTGCTCGGCGGCCGTCTCGGCCACTGCCCGCCCGACGGCGCGGCCGGTGCCGGCGTTGCCCTGCCCGTCGTCGCCGTGGACGTGGAACGCGTAGACGGGGTCGGTGCCGGCCGGCCACCCGGCCAGCGGCCCGGCCGCGCCGCGGGCGACGGGCACCTCCCCGCGCCCGGCGAGGTGGACGGTGTGCAGGCTGTTGCGGGTCGCGGTCTCGACGTCGACGTTGCCCCAGACCGAGCCGACCCCGAGGAGCTCGACGTCGGGGTGGAGCGCGGCGTAGAGGATGGCCATGGTGTCGTCGACGCCGGTGTCGCAGTCGAGCAGCATCTTGGTGGGCACGGTGGTCCTTTCGGGGAGGGTCTCAGCCACGGCCGTCGTCCAGCGCGGCGAGGCGGTCGACGAGGAGTCGGTTGAAGGCGGCCGCGTCGACCTCCAGGGCCACGTCGGCGTTGGGTTCGGCCCCGAGGATGGAGTCGAGGTCGACGACGGTCATGCCGCGGGTCAGCTCGCCGGCGCACTCGACGTCGACGAAGTGCGGCGTCGTCCTGACGAGCCGCGGGTCGATGACCGCGGCGACGGCGAGCGAGTCGTGCTGGGCGGTGGAGGTCGTCCCGTACCGCTGCAGGTGGTAGTCCGTGTAGAAGTCGACCGTCTGCAGCACCACGTCGGCGATGCGGCCGCCGCCGCGCAGGGGCTCCCAGTCCCCCGGTGAGGTCAGCGCCTGGTGCGTCACGTCCAGCCCCACCATGGTGATGGGGATGCCGGCGGCGAAGACGCGGGACGCGGCGTCGGGGTCGTACCAGATGTTGAACTCGGCGGTGGGCGTCATGTTGCCGAGCACGCGGGCGCCCCCGCCCATGAGGACGATCCGGTCGAGCTTCGCGGCCGTCCGGGGGAAGGCCGCGACCAGCACGGCGACGTTCGTCAGCGGGCCGAGGGCGATGAGCGTGACCGGGTCGGCGGATTCCTCGATGAGGTCGACCAGGAGCTCGACGGCGGAGCGGGAGTCCACGCTGCGGGGTGCCGGCTCCAGCCGGATCCCGCCCAGGCCCTCCTCGCCGTGGACCCCGGGGTCGGGCCTGGAGTCCCGGCGCACGAGCGGCACGTCGGCCCCGGCCGCGACCGGGATGTCGTCGCGGTCGATCAGGTGGAGCAGGCGCAGCGCGTTCTCCGTGGTGTGCGCCAGGCCGGTGTTGCCGCCGACGGTGGTCAGGCCCAGGACGTCGAGCTCGGGGCTGGCGAACGCCAGCATGATGGCGAGCGCGTCGTCGATGCCGGGGTCGGTGTCGATGATGACGGGAGTGGTCACGGTGCTCCTGGGGCTCAGGCGCCGAGGGCGGCGAGGAACTTGGCGTGGAAGGCGGGGATGTCGAGGGTGTCGACGATGCGGATGACGCCGGGGGCGCGCGGATCGGCCGGCGCCGGGTCGTACCCGCGCAGGTCGCCCACGAGCTGGCCCCGGGTCCGGGCGCCGCGCAGCTCGACGCTCGCCGCGACGAGCCGGTAGGTCGCCAGGTCCGGGTCGAGGGCGAGGGCCATGGCGAGGGGGTCGTGCAGGACGCAGGTGCGGGCCCCCAGGATCGGCTCGTACACGTCCAGGTAGTGCTGCATGAGGGACCACGCGAGTCGCGCGCGCGGGTCGGCGCTGGCGGCGATCCGCTCGATCGCCGGCGCGGGGAGTTGGGTCCGCATCGTGATCTCGAGCCCGACGAAGACGACGTCCCAGGGCGCGTCGATGACGAGCTGGGCGGCCTCGGGGTCGTGCCAGACGTTGGCCTCGCCGAGCTCGGAGGCGTTGCCGGGCACGCCGACGGCGCCGCCCATGACGACCACGCCCGCGAGGAGAGCGGGCAGCGCGGGCTCGAGCAGGAGGGCGAGGGCGACGTTGGTCAGCGGCCCGACGGCGACGAGGGTGAGCTCGCCGGGTCGGTCCCGGGCCAGGCGCACGATCTCCGCGGCGGCGAGGGTGCCGGCGGCTGCGCGCGTGGACGCCGCGATGCCGGTGTCGCCCAGCCCGTCCTGACCGTGGACGAGCTCGGCGGTGGCCAGCGGCTGGGCGATGGGCCGGGCGGCGCCCTGGTGGACGGGGACGTGGGTGAGGCCGAGCCGGTCCAGGATCGTCAGCGTGTTCCGGGTCCCGATCTCCACGGGCACGTTGCCGTGGGTGACCGTGCACGCGGTGAGGTCCGCGCCGTTGCCGGCCGCGTAGAGGATGGCGAGCGCGTCGTCGATGCCGGTGTCGCAGTCGAGGATGACGGCCATCAGGAGCGGCTCCCCGAGAGGGCGGCGATGGCGTCGACGGTCATGTCCCACAGCCGGGGCTTGTCCAGCTCGGTCGCGACCTGGGTGTTGTGCTCCTCGCCGTAGGCGTCCCCGAAGTCGGTGACCGTCATGCCGGTGGTCCACCTGCCGGCGAGCTCGACGGCGACGAACGCGTCGCGGGTGGTGAACACGGCCGGGTCGGCGAGCTTGGCGACGGTGCACAGGTCATGGACCGGAGGCGCGTCGAAGCCCTGGTGCTCGCGGTACGTCTTGGCGAAGAACCCGAGGATCTCGACGACGAACTCCGACAGCGGCGAGCCGATCGCCGCGATGCGGGCGATGACGTCGGCGTCCGCGGTGGCCTGGTGGGTCAGGTTGAGGCCCACCATGGTCACCGGCCAGGCACCGGCGAAGACCGCCTGGGCCGCCTCCGGGTCGGCGACGATGTTGAACTCGGCGGCCGGGGTGCGGTTGCCGCGGCCGGCCGAGCCGCCCATGAGGACGACCCGCTTGACGCGCTCGATGATCCGCGGCTCCTTGCTCATCGCGAGGGCGATGTTCGTCAGCGGGCCGGTCGGCACGAGGTTGATGGTGCCCGGCTCGCCCGCCATCACGATGTCGATGATGAGGTCGACGGCGTGGCAGGCCTCGGGCTCGCGCGCCGGGGCGGGCAGGACCGGGCCGTCCAGGCCGGACTCGCCGTGGATGTCCGGGGCGACCATCTGCGGGCGCACGAGCGGCGCGGCGGCGCCGGCGGCCACGGGCACGTCGATGCCGGCGACGGCGCACACGGCGAGCGCGTTGCGGGTGACCTTCTCGACGGTCTGGTTCCCGGCGCAGGTGGTGATGGCGACCAGGTCGATCCGCGGGTCCCCCGCCGCGAGGATCATGGCGAGGGCGTCGTCGTGCCCGGGGTCGCAGTCGAGGATGACGCGTTCGGTCATGGGTGCTCCTTGCTCAGGCGATCTGCGGCGTGGACGAGGGCACGGCGGCGGACCTGATCTTGCGGAACCGGATGCCGGCGAGGACCAGGGCCACGATCGTGATGATGTACGGCGTCATGAGGGCGAGGTTGGAGTTGAAGCCCGCGATGCCGAGCTGGTCCGCGACGGCGTCGGCCGCGCCGAAGATGAAGGCGGCGACCATGGTGCGCACCGGCCGGGCGAGCCCGAAGGTGAGGGCCGCGACGGCGATGAACCCGCGGCCCGACGTCATCCCGGCGGTGAAGGTGCCGAGGGTGGCCATGGCCAGCTGCGCGCCGGCCGCCCCGCAGAGCACACCGGAGATGAGGATCGACTGGAACTTCACCCTCTTCACGCTCAGGCCCGCGGCCTCGGCGGCGCCCTCGTCCTCGCCCACGGCGCGCAGGTGCACGCCGAAGCGGGTGCGGTAGAGGACGAAGGAGGCCAGCGGCACGCACAGGAACGCCACCCACACCAGCGCTGTCTGGTTGTCCAGGGCCGGGCCGAGGACGGGGATGGAGGCCAGCGGCCCGATGGGGATGCGGGGCAGGGCGATGCTCGAGGTGGACGGGGTCACGCCCGGGTTGCCGTACAGGACCTGCAGGAGGAACACTGACAGGCCGGCGGCGAGCAGGTTGACGCCGATGCCGACCACGATGAAGTCGGCCTTGAGGTTGAGCGTCGCCACGGCGTAGACGAGGGCGAGCGCCAGCCCGGCGACGATGGCGGCGAGGACGCCGACGAGCGCGCTGCCGCTTGCCGAGCCGACCGAGATCGCGGTGAAGGCGCCGATGAGCATCATGCCCTCGAGGCCGATGTTGAGGATGTTGCCCTGCTGGGTGAACGCGCCCCCGATGGCGGCGAGCAGGATCGGCGCGACCTTCATGAGCACCACGGCGAGCGTGGCGGCGGTGAAGAGCTGTCCCAGGACGTCCATCAGATCTCTCCCCTGCGGGTGGTGGCTGGCTTCTCGTCGGCACCTTCGGGCGCGGGGTCGGGCGACCCGGGCGGCGGGACGCCAGGGGCCTCCCGCCCGTCGGGCGGGGACGCCGGAGCGGGTTTGCCCGTCTGCGCCCCGGACGCCGCGGCCCCACCGGTTCCGCGTCGGCCCCGGACGAGGCCGAGCACCCGGCGGCGGGTGCGGCGGTCGATCACGAAGACCGCGGTGATCGTGAGGATGATCAGGCCCTGGAGCACGTTGACCAGCGGGAAGGGCACCGCGGTGTTGATCTGCATGGCGTTGGAGCCGGCCATCATGTTCGCGTAGAACGCCGCGGCGACGATCGCGGCCCAGGGGTTGAGCCGGGCGAGGAGCGCGACGGTGATGCCGAGGAACCCGTAGCCGGGCGAGAAGGTCTGCAGGAACCGGCCGCCGTTGGGGCCGAGCACGAAGATCGCGCCGGCGAGGCCGGAGAACGCCCCGGACAGCGCCATGACCTGCATGCTCATGGCCTTGGTGCTGACGCCGGTGTACTCGGCGAAGCGGTTCATCTCGCCGAGCTGACGCACCTTCAGGCCCCAGACGGAGCGGGTCAGGACGAGCCCGAGGACGACGACGGCGACGAGGGCGACGAGCAGGTCCGTCCCGATCCCCAGGGGCGGGCTGAAGATCGTGAACAGCGCCTGGGGGGCGATCTTCTCCGAGGCGGCCAGCCCTGCCGTCGGGTCCTGGAAGGGCCCGGTGACGAGGTAGGCGGTCAGGCGGATCGCGATGGAGCTCATCATCAGGGTCGTGACGATGATGTCCACCCGCCAGAACGCGAGCAGCGCGCCGGGGATCAGTCCCCAGATGAGGCCCCCCAGCATCCCGAAGACCAGCACGACCAGCGTGAGCAGAGGCCCGGGAAGGCTGGTGAACGTGAAGCCGGCCAGCGCGCCGGTGAAGGCGCCGATGTAGAGCTGCCCCTCACCACCGATGTTGAAGAACCCCGCCCGGAAGGAGATGATCACCGCCGCCGAGAGCACGACGAGCGGGATGAACTGGGCGACGAGGGCCCCGATCCCCTGCGGGGAACGGAAGCTGGAGAAGAAGAGCTCGCCGTAGGCCCTCAGCGGGCTCTCCCCCAGCGCGAGGATGATGACCGCCCCGACCAGGAGCGAGAACAGGATCGCGACGACCGGCTGGACGGAGGCATGGAGCAGGCGGTCCACGCCGAGCCGGAGACGTCGGCCGGTACCGTCCCCGCGCTCGGTGCCGACGGCGCCCTCCGTGCGGCCGGCGGCGTCGGTGTCCGTAGCGGCGGTGCCCGCGGCGGGCCGCGCGGCCGATGCCGCGGCCGGTGATGCCGCGGCGTGACGGCCCGCCGGCAGTTCGGCGGGCGACGACGCGGCCGGGGCAGTCCCGACGCCGTCAGCAAGTGACGTGTCACCGCGAGGACTTGACGTGTCACCGACAAGAAGGGACGTGTCACCCCCATCCTGGGCGGAGACGAGCGCGACGACCTCCTCGTGGGCGGCCACGGCCTCGGCGACCTTCTGCTCGCTGGGTCGGGTGCCCGCCATGGCGAGGCCGACGGCGGCCTCACTCATCGTCTCCTGGGTGAACTCCGCGACGATCTGCCCGCGGAACATCACGAGCAGCCGGTCGGACAGCGACATGACCTCGCCCAGGTCGGCGGAGATCAGCAGGACCCCGGCACCCTTGTCCCGGCGGACCACGACGGCGTTGTGGACGAACTCCATGGCGCCGACGTCGACGCCACGGGTGGGCTGGCTGACCATGAGCAGGTCGGGGTCGGTGGAGAACTCGCGGGCGATGACGACCTTCTGGACGTTGCCGCCCGAGAGGGTGCCGATGGGGGTGGCGGAGGACGCGCCGCGCACGTCGAACCGGGCGATGAGCTCGCGCGCGAAGGCGTGCATGCCGCGGTTGGAGATCCAGCCGTGGCGGGCGACCGGCGCGCGCAGGTGGGTCGGGGCGATGTTCTCGGCGACGCTCAGGGTCGGCCCGGACCCCACCTCCTGGCGGTCCTCGGGGATGTAGGCCAGCCCGGCGTGGCGACGCCGGGCGACGCTCGCCGTCGTGATGTCCGTCCCGCGCAGGCGCACCCGGCCGCCGTCGACAGGCTGCATGCCGGCGATCGCGGCGCTGAGCTCGGACTGCCCGTTGCCCTCGACCCCGGCGATGCCGACGATCTCGCCGGCACGCACGCTCAGGGAGAGGTTGTCGACCACGGTGACCCCGCGCCCGTCCACGACCCGGAGGTCCTCGACGGCCAAGACCTCCTCGCCGGGGGTGGCAGGGGTGTGGTCGATCCGCAGGAGGACCTCGCGCCCGACCATCATCTGGGCGATGTCGGCCTGGGAGAGCCCGGCCGCCGGGAGGGTGTCGATGGTCCGCCCGTCCCGGATGACGGTGACCTCGTCGGCGATCTGCAGGACCTCGCCGAGCTTGTGCGAGATGAACAGGACCGCGCAGCCCCTCTCCGCAAGGGAGCGGATGACGACGAAGAGCTCGTCCGTCTCCCCCGGGGTGAGCACGGCGGTGGGCTCGTCGAGGATCAGAAGCCGGGTGTCGTGGCTGAGCGCCTTGAGCACCTCCACGCGCTGACGCACGCCCACGGACAGGTCCGCGACCCGCGCCCGGGGGGCGATGTCGAGACCGAAGCGCTTGCCGAGCGCGGCGACCTGGGCCTCCATCGCGTCGGTGTCGAGCACGCCGGCGCGGGTGCGCAGCTCCCGGCCGAGGAAGACGTTCGCGGCCACGGTCAGCGAGGGCACGAGCTTGAAGTGCTGGTGCACCATCCCGATGCCGAGGCCGGAGGCGACCTGCGGGCTGGTGATGTCCACGGCCCTGCCGTCGAAGACGATCGTGCCGTCGTCGGGCCTCGCGGTGCCGGCGATCATGGTCATCAGCGTGGTCTTGCCCGCGCCGTTCTCCCCGACCAGCGCGTGCACGCGGCCGGGCTCGACGGTCAGGGACACGCGGTCGTTGGCGACCTTGGGTCCGAAGGACTTGGTGACACCACGAAGTTCCAGGAGGGGTGTGGCCATGAGAAGGGATCTCTCTTCGCTCGTGCCCGGGGTCGGCGGCCTTGGGGGTGCCGCCCGGCGGCCCGTCCACCGGCCCGCGCAGGGCCGGCGGACGGGATCCGCGTGGGGGGTGTCAGAGGGCGGTCGGGACCGTGATCTCGCCGTCGACGACCTTCTTGGCGTAGGCGTCGACCTCGGCCTGGATGTCGTCCGGGACGATGCCGCCGTTGTCGTCGAAGACCAGGCCGACGCCGTCGTTGGCGAGGCCGTAGGGCGTCGTCTCCCCGAACTTCAGCTCGCCCGCCGCCGCGGCGTCCACCGCGGACTTCAGGGACGCGCCGATGTTCTTGAGCATCGAGGCCAGGATGTAGCCCTCGTGCAGCCCGTTCTGGTTCGAGTCGACACCGATCGCGTAGTGCTGCGTGTCCTCGGCGGCCTTGAGGACGCCGATCCCGGCTCCGCCCGCGACCTGGAAGACGACGTCCGCGCCCTGGTCGTACATGACCTTGGCCTGGTCGAAGCCCTTGTTGGAGTCGACGAAGTCCCCGACGTAGGAGACGAGCACCTCGACGCTGGGGTCGACGGCCTCGACACCGGCCTTGAAGCCCTCGACGAAGTCGTTGATCACCGGGATGTCCATGCCGCCGACGAGCCCGACCTTCTTGCTGCCCGTCGCGTGCTCGAACTTGTCGGGGTTGGTGGTCACCTGCGCGGCGAGCACGCCGGCGAGGAAGGACCCCTCGTTCTGCGCGTAGGTGATGGAGGCGACGTTGGGCTGCTCGACCACGGAGTCGTAGAGGATGTAGCTCTGGTCCGGGTACTTCTGGGCCGCCTCGTCGAGGATGTCGACCATCTGCGAGGTCCCGGTGATCACGTAGTCCCAGTCCCCCGTGGACACCGACTCGAGGTTGGCCTTCCACTGCGCCGGGTTGTTCGCGTCCGCCTGGATGTTCTGGATCTTGCTGCCGGCCTTCTCCATCTCGGCCATGCCGCGGGCCGCGTCGTCGAAGAAGCCCTGGTCGCCGAGCGGCCCGTTGATGACGTTCGCGACCGAGGGGGCGCCCCCTTCGGCGCCGGTCCCGGCGCTCTCCTCGGGCTCGGCCGCGCCGCCGCCACACGCGGTGAGGGTGAGGGCCGTCGCGACGGCGGCCAGTCCGCCGATCAGTCGCTGCTTCATGGTGGTGCTCCTTTGCACTGGTGTACGGGGGTGGGAATGCTGTGAACAGGACGCTGCGGGCGTGGTGGGCCGATCGCTCGCGCAGGCCGCCGGGCCGCTAGCCGCGCCCGGGTCGCGGCGGGTCGAGGTCGGGTGTCGTGGGCACCCCCTTGCCACCGGACCGGTGGATCGCTGCCAGGACCTCGGCCCGTCCCGGCATACCGGTCGTGGCGCCGAGCGCCCCGACCGAGATGGACGCCGCGTGCACGGCCCAGTGGGTCGCGGCCGGGAGGTCCTCGCCGCGGCTCAGCGCATCGGCGAGCGCACCGATGAAGGTGTCGCCGGCACCCGTGGTGTCGATGACGCTGACCGCGGGTGCCGAGACACGGGTGAGGACCGACTCGTGGAGCACGATCGCCCCCCGCCCGCCGAGCGTGACGACGAGCGAGCACGGGAGCGAGAGGTGTGCGGGGACCTCGGGGGCACCGGTCGCGCCCACGAGGAGCGGCCGCCCTGTCACCGCCTCGTACTCGACCTCGTTGACGACGAGGACGTCGACGCGTTCCAGGAGCTCGGGGGGCAGCGCGCGCGCCGGGGCCGCGTTGAGCACGAAGACACCCGTGGTCCGCACCGCGGCCGCGAGGACCGCCTCCACCGGGATCTCCAGCTGGGCGACGACCACCTTGGCGCGACGCACCACCTCGCCGGCGCCCTCGATGTGCGCGGGTGCGAGGCGACCGTTCGCGCCGGGGACCACGACGATGGAGTTCTCCGCCGCCTCGTCGACGAGGACGATGGCGCGGCCGGTCGGTGCCGTGTCGTCGGTGCCGACCTGGCGCACGTCGACGCCCTCTCCCAGCAGGGAGGCCCGGACCGAGCGCCCTTCCGGGTCGGTCCCGGTGAGGCCGACGAACGCGACGGTCCGGCCCAGCCGCGCCGCCGCGATCGCCTGGTTGCTGCCCTTGCCGCCGGGGAACTCGCCGAACCCGACCGCCGAGACCGTCTCCCCGGGCAAGGGAAGGGACCGGACCGTCGCGACGAGGTCCACGTTCACGCTGCCGACCACGGCCACGTCCACACCACCGGGCTCCATCGCCAACCCCTGTCCACACCGACGGGTGAGAGATCGTTCTCTCGCGTTGCGCCTGATTAAAGGGGCGGGCCGGTCCGGTGTCAACCATTCGTGCGACTGACGGCAGATCGAGACTTAACGGTGACATGTCGCCATGTTCCCGGGACTGTGCGCGGTTATCGATGGACGGGCGTCCGCGGAGCCCGTGACGGCGTATGGTGAGACCCGTCACATCCACGCATGCCTCGACGATGAGGACAGGGCCAGACCGGAAATCCATTTCTCACCGAGGAGACACGTCGCTCCCATGGGCAACAAGGTCACCGTGCGGGACGTCGCCGCCGCCGCCGGCGTCTCCCCCGCCACGGCCTCGCGGGTGCTGTCCGGGTACCCGTCGGTCAACCCCGAGATGGCCCGGCGCGTGACCGAGGCCAGCACCCGGCTGGGCTACAGCGCCAACGTCTTTGCCCGGGCGCTGCGCACGCGCCGCACCGACACCGTCGGCATGGTCGTGCCGTCCATCGGCAACCCCTACTTCGTCGGCGCCGTCGAGGCAGTCGAGGGCGTTCTCTCCGGCTCCGGCCGGTCGCTGATCCTCTGCGACTCCCGGGACAGCGTCGCGACGGAGGCCGCCCGGGTCTCGCTGCTCCTCAACCGCATGGTGGACGGACTGGTCGTCATCCCGGTCTCGGCCGAGGAGTCGGCGCCGGCCCTCCGGGCCGCGGCGGCCCAGAGCCGTGTCGTCCAGCTCGACCGGATCGCGGAGGGGGCGAGGACGGACTTCGTGGGCGCGGACGACTACGACGGGGTCCACCAGTGCATCGACCATCTCCGGGACCGCGGGTGCCGCACCATCGCCTACATCGGCGCACGGCCGACCACGTCGACCGCCGCGCAGCGCCTGCGGGCGTTCGAGGAGCTCACGCGGGGCGACGGCGGCACAGACGCCCCGGTGTATCTCGGTGAGTTCAGTGCCGGCTGGGGCGCCGAGGCCGCGCGTCACCTGCTGGAGGCCGGGCCCCTGCCCGACGCCATCGTCTGCGGGGCGGACGTCATCGCCGTCTCCGTGCTCACCGCCCTGCGCGGCGCCGGTGTCGAGGTGCCCGTCCAGGTCAAGGTCGTCAGCTACGACGACTCCGGCCTCGGACTCCTGACCGTCCCGCGCCTGACCTCGGTCCGCCAGCCCCTGGACGTGATGGCACAGGAGGCGATCCGGCTCCTGGACACGCACCCCGAGGACGGGGCGTACCCACCGCGCAAGAGCATCTTCGCGCCCCAGCTCGTCATCCGGGACTCGACCGGGCTGACCTGACGGCGACGGCGCCTAGCTGGTGGCACCCGTCAGCGACATCTCGCAGATCGGTCCTAGGCGGGGACCCGCTCCGACAGCGCGTCCGTGAGGAGCGCGGCGAGCGCGTCCAGCTGCACGTCCGTCGAGGAGGACAACTCCTCGTCCGACCCGTCGAGCGCCCTGGCGGCGAGCCCGGCCTTACTGTCGATGAGCTCCGCGATCCGCGCGTCGAGGGTCTGCGCGGCGATGATCCGCCACGCCGTGACGGGCTCCGCCTGACCGATGCGGTGGATGCGGTCGATGGCCTGGGTCTGTTCCGCGTCGGTCCACGAGAGCTCCGCGAGCACCATGTTCGAGGCGACCTGCAGGTTGAGCCCCACCCCCGCGGCGCTCAGCGAGCACACCGCGACGGCGACGCCGGGGTCGTTCGTGAACGCGTCGATGTTCTTCTGCCGCGTGGACGCGGTCTGGTCGCCGCGGATCGACGCGAACCGGATCCCGCGCCGGGCGAACGTCTCCTCGGCGGCGTCCATGACGTCGACGTGCTTGGCGAAGAAGACGACCTTGCCGACGCTGCGCACGAGCTGCGCGGCGTAGTCGGCCGCGAGGCCTGCCTTCGCCTGGCCGATCCGTCGCATCATGGCGAACACGTTCTCGCCGGACGTCGCGGCGGCCTTGTCGGCCCGCTCTCCCCTGGCGACCTGGAGCACGAGGTCGTGGTCGATGCCCTCGACGACGGCGTGGCCGTGGCGCGCCTCGAGCGCCCTCTCGTAGCGCGCCACGAGGCGACGGGCGAGCGCCTGCTCGGCCGCGCGGATGGACCGCCCGGCCTCGTCGTCGAGCTCGACGGGCAGATCGGCGACGCGCCGGGCCGGGATGTCGGCGGCGACGTCGACCTTGCGGCGACGCACGATCCCGCGGTCGATCACGCAGGTGCGCGCCGCGGCGTAGAAGGCGTGGTCGGCGGGAGTCAGGCCGGTCTCCTCGAGGGCCTCCATCAGCTCGCCGAGCGGCTTCTTGTCGTCGATCCAGCCCAGGAACTGCCAGATGGCGTGGAAGTCCTCGATGTCGTTGATCAGCGGGGTGCCGGTCAGGGCCATCAGCAACGCGCTGCCCGTGCGCGCGCGGATGCGCTCGGAGATCTGCAGCACGTGCTGGGAGCGCTGCGACTTCTTGTTCTTGATGTAGTGCGCCTCGTCCACCACCATGCCGCGGAACCCGAGGTCGCCGAGCCAACCCACGTGCCGGTCGAGCACCTCGTAGTTGACGATGATGATGTCGGCGAAGCCGTCGACGGTGTCGCCGTCGCCGTGGACAACCGTCGCGCGACGGTTCGGCGTCCACAGACCGGCCTCGCGCGCCCAGTTGGTCTTGACGACGTTCGGCACGACGACGAGCAGCGGGTAGGCGTTCGCCGCCTCCGCGGAGAGCAGCGCCTGCGCCGTCTTGCCCAGGCCCGGCTCGTCGGCGAGCAGGAAGGTCCGGTGCCCCGCCGCGGCGGCAGCAACCACGCCGGCCTGGTGCGGCATCAGCTGGAGGTCGCTCGGCAGGCGGATCGAGGACGGCGCGGGCAGGTCCATGCAGGACGAGGCCCCCCCGAGCTCGAACGAGCGGAACAGGGGCCCGAGCAGCTCCCAGCCGGCCAGGCGGCGCGGCTGGGCGCGGCGCTTCGCGACGGAGGAGAAGTCCGGAGCGAGGAAGGGGTTGGCAAGCTGCCGCGACACCACCGACTGCGGCACGACCCGGCGGGGAGCCTGTGCGGACGCTTCGGGCGGCTCGGCCGGCGCGACCTCGTCGGGTCCCACCTCGACGCCGGCGTCATGCAGCAGCTCGCGCCGCAGTGACCTGGCGCTGTCCGAGACGACGGCGTCGTCGTCGAGGAGCGCCAGCAGGGACGTGTCTCGGGCCGCGGTCTTCGCGAGGATGACGGCGATGCCGTCGAGGCGCTTGAGCTGCTCGGCGCGCCGGGGTTCGCCGAGGGTGGTGTCCGCCCTCAGCCGGGCAACCTCCTCACGCACCAGCAAGGCGACGACCTGGAACTTCGTCCGGACCGAGGGCATGACGCGACCGCGCTGCACGGCTGCCTCGACCTCGCGCACGACCCGGGCGAGCACCGGCATGATGCCGTCCTCGTCGTGGTGCCGGGCCCGTCGCTGACTGCGTGGGGCGGTACGGCGCGCGCCCGACTGGCGCTGGGCTCCTCGAGCCACAAAGTCCTCCTCTAGCGTTTCCGACCGGTCACCATGGCGGGGACACCCGCACACAGCCCCGCGGTCGGGACGATGGACGTCGATCGAGGCGGCCGAGATGGACCGCCGCGACGTGAGCCGGCCTCGCGGATCTGCGGATCGACGCGTCGGACCCGAACGGCCCGACCACCATGGGACGCCCGACCCCTCGTACGAGGGCCGATCACCGACCTCGGCGCACGAGTCGTCGTCGCGAGCGGCTCGGCTGGGGGTCAGTGCAAGCCTCAGCATACCGCCTGCCTCCGGTGCACGGCACGGCGAGCTCGGTGATGTCTGCCCGCCGGGGGCCGATGAATCCTGCGACTCACCGGCGTCGTGGCCCATCCGGGGGCGGACGGTGGCAGTCTGGGCTCCGGTGCATGGCATACCCGAGGAGGTGGTCCCGTGACGCCGGACGACGTCGCCGCCCTCATGCAGGACCCGGTCGCGCAGCGACTGCTGAGCTCGGCGAACCCGGCCCGACTGGCCTATGTGGCGCGGGACGGTTCGCCGCGCGTGGTCCCCGTCGGGTTCGACTGGAACGGCACGACGATCGTGGTCGGCACGGTCCCGGGGTCGGCGAAGGTGGGCGCGCTCGAGGCCAATCCGGCCGTGGCGCTGACCATCGACACCAGCCCTCCGGCCTGGCCGCCGAACGTCCTGCTGATCCGCGGCACGGCGAGCGTGACCGTCGTCGACGGCGTCTTCCCGGAGTACGTCGCCGGCGCCAGGAAGCTGACGCCCGCCGACGAGTTCCCGAGCTGGGAGGCCGGTGTGCGTGCGCTCTACGACCAGATGGCGCGCATCGACATCACTCCGACGTGGGTCGCGATCCACGACTTCGAGACGCGTCTTCCTCACGCGGTCGAGGAGCTGGCTCGGTCGAGGTTCGGCCACCGCGGCGGGCGAGGCCGACAGCCCGAGTAGCTCACCGGGCGCCCTGGTTGGACCCGACCGCCGGTCCGCCGGACCGGGGTCATCATGGGGCCGGGAGGTGAGTGGGGTTGAGGATCTTCGTCACCGGCTCCGCGGACGGCCTGGGGAAGGCGACCGCGGACACGTTGCTCCGGGCGGGACACGAGGTGGTGGCGCACGCGCGCAGCACCGGGAGGCTCGCCGCGGTGCGTGACCTGACGGAGCGCGGCGCGACGGCGGTCGTCGGCGACCTGGCCGACGCCGACGAGGTCCGCGCCCTGGCCGAGCAGGCGAACCGGCTCGGCCCGCTGGACGCCGTCATCCACAACGCGGGGGTGTACGCCGGCCCACCCGTACTGCCCGTCAACGTCGTCGCCCCGTACCTGCTGACCGCGCTCATGGACCGACCGGGACGGCTGATCTACGTCAGCAGCGGCATGCACCAGGGCGGCCGCGCCCGGGTCGACGCCCTGGACTGGAGTGGTCGGCGCGCCACCGGTTCGTACTCGGACAGCAAGCTGTTCGTCACGACCCTGATGGCCGCGGTCGCGGCCCGGTGGCCCGGCACGCTGAGCAACGCCGTGGATCCCGGATGGGTCCCCACCCGGATGGGCGGCCCGGGCGCGCCGGACGACCTGCGGCTGGGGCACCTCACCCAGGAATGGCTGGCCACCAGCGACGACGACGACGCGCGCACCAGCGGCGGCTACTGGCACCACCAGCGTCGCCGCCAGCCGCACCCGTCGGTCCACGACCCACGCTTCCAGGACGAGCTGCTCGACGAGCTCGTCCGGTTCACCGGGGTCGGCCTCAGCTGACCCCGCCGAGCGTGAAGCGCACCGTGGCGACGACCATCCGTTGCCCGTCGTCCGTGCGGCAGTCGTGTCACACGACCCGGGCGTCACTTATGACATAGGCGACAAACCGTTCGACACCTCGTGCTCTGCCCGTATGGTGGACAGCGAGCTAGTGTTCCCACGGCGGTGGCACGGCTGGGTGACTGCACCGCCGGACTCGTTCCCCTCATCGCTTCGGTCCTTGCATGACTGCGGCGCGCGCCCGGACGCGCCCCGCGGATCACGTCCCGAGCGAAGGAGAAACGAGTGGCGACATCTGGCCACGAAGTGACACCGAACACCGAAGCGTCCGAGGCGAAGATCGACCGCGGCCGGTTCGGCGCCACGGAGCGACGGAAGCCCCGGATCGATCACGAGAACCGGGCACCGATCTCCAGCGCCGAGCTCAGCAAGGGCCCCACCGAGCTCGCGGAGGACCGCGGCGCGCGCGTCAACTGGCGGGTCTTCATCATCTCGGCCGCCGTGATCGTCGCCTTCTCGCTGTGGGCGCTGCTCGCCCCCACGCAGGCCGCGGACGTGATGCGTGACCTCACCTCCCGCGTCGCGACGAACCTCGGCTGGTTCTACGTCGTGACCGTCGTGCTGGTGATCCTCTTCGTGCTCTGGGTCGCCTTCTCGAAGGAGGGCCGGGTGCGCCTCGGCCCCGACCACTCCCGCCCCCAGTACAAGTTGTTCACCTGGGTGGCCATGCTGTTCGGCGCCGGCGTCGGCATCGACATGCTGTTCTACTCCGTGACCGGCCCGATCGCGCAGTACATGATGCCCCCGACGGGCGACCCGCAGTCGGCCCAGGCCGCCCAGGACGCCGTCGTGTGGACGATGTTCCACTACGGCATCTCCGGCTGGTCGATGTACTCCCTGCTGGGCATGGCGATGGGGTACTTCGCCTACCGGTGGGGCATGCCGCTGTCGATCCGCGCGGCCCTGTACCCGCTGCTCGGCAAGCGCGTGCGCGGCGCCGCCGGCGACGCCATCGACATCTTCGCGCTCATCGGCACCGTCTTCGGGGTCGCGACCTCCATGGGCATCGGCGTCGTCCTCCTGAACGTCGGCTTCTCCTGGCTGTTCGGCCTGCCCGAGGGCCTGGCCCTGCAGATCGCCCTGGTCCTGGTCGCCGTCGTCATGACGGTCGCCGGCTGCCTCTCGGGCGTCGACAAGGGCATCCGCCTGGTCTCCGAGCTGAACATCTGGATCGCGGCCGCGATGATGCTCTACATCCTGGTCACCGGCCAGACCGCGTTCCTGCTCAACGCCCTGGTCACCAACATCGGCCGGTTCATCGGCACCCTGCCGGAGCGCACCCTCGAGACCTTCGCCTACGAGCCCGGCGGCGCCGACTGGATGGGCGGCTGGACGCTGTTCTTCTGGGCGTTCTGGCTGGCCTGGGGCCCGTTCGTCGGCCTGTTCCTGGCCCGCATCTCCCGCGGCCGCACCCTGCGTGAGTTCGTCATCGCCGCCATCACCGCCCCCGTGCTGTGCGACTTCATCATCGTCTCCATCTTCGGCAACTCCGCCCTGTCGGTCGTCATGGACGGCAACACCGAGTTCGCCCAGCTCGCCATCGACCAGCCCGAGCAGGGTTGGTACGCCCTCCTCGAGATGTTCCCCGGTGCGGCGTTCCTGATCGGCCTGGCGACGCTGTCCGGCATGCTCTTCTACCTCACAAGCGCCAACTCCGGCGCGATGGTGATGGCGAACTTCTCCTCCACGATCCCCGATCCCGCCCAGGACGGCGCGAAGTGGCTGCGCATCTTCTGGGCCGTGCTCACCGCCCTGCTGACGATCGCCATGCTCATCGCCGGCGGCGTCACCACCATGGAGTATGCGACGCTGATCTTCGCCTTCCCGGTGACGATCATCGCCTACCTCGTCATGGCCTCGTTCTCCAAGGTGCTCCGCATGGAGCGGGCCGAGCGCGAGGGCCAGGTCATCCGGCGCCGCTCGGCCGCCGCCCACGGCGGCCAGGTGCCGGAGAAGACGTGGAAGCAGCGCCTGGCGCAGCTGCGGTCCTACCCGTCGAAGAAGTCCGTCTCCCAGTTCATGGACCGGACCGTGCACCCGGCGCTCACCGCCGTCGCCGCCGAGTTCCGCGAGCTCGGCAACGAGACCACGCTGTCCACCACCCCGAACGCCGAGACCGGCATCGACGAGCACACGCTGGTCGTCAACATGAACGAGGACCGCGACTTCCACTACCAGGCCGCCGCGGTCGAGGCGCCGGTGCCGCGCATCGGCGGCCGGCCCATGTCGAAGGGCGACGACGTCTACTACAAGGTGGAGGTCTTCACCCAGACCGGCACCGAGGGCTACGACCTCATGGGCCTGACCCAGCAGCAGGTCATCAACGACGTCCTCGACCGGTACGAGGCCCACCTGTCGTTCCTCAGCTACTCCAGCGAGCACGACTACGCCTCGGTCCTGACCCCGGCGGTCGCGGCCACGCCGCCCGTCCCGGCGGTGGCGGACGACGTGGAGCGCATCGAGGACTGAGCTGCTCCGCCGCTGTCCACGTAGGTCCAGGTCAGGGTGGTGGAACGATCTCACCGGCGTCGCGCACCGTGTGGTCGGCGCCCCTGTCGAGGGACGGGCGGGGCCCGGCCATGCGACCGGCAGTGCGCGGTGCCGCACGCCGGCATACCGTGCCGGCATGACCGCAAATGGATCCGGCTCGCTGTCCGCGCTCATGCTCAACTGCACGCTCCATCCCTCCCCCGCCGACTCGAGCACCGAGGTGCTGGGCCAGCAGGTCCTCGACGCCCTCGCCGAGCACGGCGTCTCCGGCTCGCAGGTGCGGGTCGTCGACCACGACGTGCGTCCTGGCGTCGAGCTCGACATGGGTGAGGGCGACGAGTGGCCGGCCATCCGTCAGCGGATCGTGGAGTCCGACATTCTCGTGCTCGCCACCCCCACGTGGATGGGACAGCACTCGAGCGTCGCGCAGCGGGTCTTCGAGCGCCTCGATGCGGAGCTGTCCGAGACCGACGACGAGGGCCGGCTCCTGACGTTCGGCAAGGTGGCGGTCGTGGTGGTCGTCGGCAACGAGGACGGCGCCCACCACATCTCCGCGGTGGCCTTCCAGTGCCTCAACGACGTCGGCTTTACCATCCCGGCGAACGGCGTCACCTACTGGAACGGCGAAGCGATGCACACGGTCGACTACAAGGATCTCGAGGAGACCCCGAAGGAAACCGCCTCTGCGACGGCCACCCTAGCCGGCAACGCCGCCCACCTCGCCCGGGTGCTGCGCCGCGACGGGTATCCGGCGGTCTGACGGCCCGGGATTCTGCCCGTCATCCCGAGCCCCTGGTCGCCGCTCGCCGCCTGCCCACGCGCGCCCCGTCAGGTCAGGATCGCCAGAGGGTTCTCGATCACCGTCTGGAAGGCGCGGAGCCACTGGGCGGCGGGGGCGCCGTCGATGGCGCCGGCCCGACGCCACGGACAAGAACTACATGGTGCTCTCCCTCCTCCCGCGCGGCGCCCTGGCCGACGCGTAAGGCCGGTTGCCCTTCCGGCGCCGGGCAGCGGCCCGCCCGGTTACGCGACGGGCGGGCGCGATCCTCAAGGATCTCGCCGGCCCCGACCTGCGCCCCGGCTGCCTTCCGCATCAGGAGGCGCCATCCGCATCGTCGGGCGCCCGGAACGTCGCCTCATCCCGCAACGACACCGTGCGAGCGCATGCTCGGCAGCAGTGCACTCGAGGTCGCCGCCGTCCGGGCTCGGCTGTACGGGCCACGGCTACGGCGTCCGGGCGGTCGCCATGGCGGGGCCGGCGACCTCACTGACGCTGTACTCCCAGACGCGGTCTGAGCGTTGGAGAATCCGCAGAACCGTCACGTGGGCTACGCCGCCGCTCTGATCGCACCCGACGCACATCGTGCGCGTCGCCTCAACCTCGCCCCGCGTCGGCCGCTTATTGGCAACGCCGGGCAGTACGCGAATGTGCTCGAAGGGCACCTGGGCGGCCACCCTGCCCGTTCTCGCGCACGGTGGAGGTCGCGCGAGGGTCGCCGTGACAGCTGGGCGACCGTTTAGGGTGTGCGCATGACTGGTTTCGTGCCCGACATGGTGTTGCTGCGACCGGACGACGACGTTGCGATCGCCACGCGTGACCTCGCGGCCGGCCGGCGACTGAGCCTGCCCGGAGGTGGCGCGACCGAGGTGGCCACGACGGTCCCGCGCGGTCACAAGATCGCGGTGCGCACGGTCGCGACAGGCGCCCAGGTGCGCAAGTACGGGCAGTCGATCGGCCGCGCCACCGCCGCGATCGCGCTCGGCGAGCACGTCCACACGCACAACCTGGGCATGGACGAGACCGAGCGCGCGCACGAGTTCGGCACCCACCGGGTCCACGTGCCGCCGATCATGGCCGGGCGCACGTTCGAGGGCTACCACCGCGGTGACGGGCGGGTGGGCACGCGCAACTTCATCGGGGTCATCACCTCGGTGAACTGCTCGGCCTCCTCGGCCCGGATGATCGCCGACCAGTTCCGTGGGCCTCGTGCCCTGGACGCCTACCCAAATGTGGACGGCGTGATGGCGTTGACCCACGACTCCGGGTGCGGCCTCGTGCCGGCCTCCGAAGGCGGTCAGGTGCTGCTGCGCACGCTGCGCGGGTACGCCCGCCACCCCAACTTCGGCGGCCTGCTCGTCCTGGGGCTGGGCTGCGAGATGATCCCCGTCACCGCCTTGGTGGAAAATCTCGGCCTCCCCGAGGGCATGGTGGTGGAGACCATGACCATCCAGGACTCCGGAGGCATCCGCGCGACCGTGCGCGCCGCGGTGGAGAAGATCCACGCCATGCTCGAGGTGGTGGACCAGGCCCGCCGCGCGCCCGCCGACGTCTCCCACCTGGTGCTAGGCCTGAACTGCGGCGGCTCGGACGGCTACTCCGGCATCACCGCCAACCCGGCCCTGGGCTATGCCTCCGACCTCCTCGTCGGCGCGGGCGGCACCTCCGTGCTGGCCGAGACCCCGGAGGTCTACGGCGCCGAGCACCTGCTCACCCGCCGGGCGGTCCGGCCCGAGGTGGGCCACAAGCTCCTCGAGCGCATCGACTGGTGGAAGGACTACGCCGCCGCGGGCGGGGGCACGCTGGACAACAACCCCTCCCCCGGCAACAAGGCGGGCGGCCTGACCACCATCCTGGAGAAGTCCCTGGGCGCCGTCGCCAAGGGCGGCACCGCCGAGCTCCGCGCGGTCTACGAGTACGCCGAACCGATCGCCACGCCCGGCTTCGGCTTCATGGACACCCCCGGGTACGACCCCGTCTCGGTCACCGGCCTGGTCGCCGGCGGCGCGACCGTCGTGTGCTTCACCACGGGGCGCGGGTCCGTGCTCGGGTCCAAACCCGCGCCGACCATCAAGCTCGCGACCAACACCGAGATGTACGAGCGCATGCACGAGGACATGGACCTCAACTGTGGACGGATCGTCGACGGCACCGCCACGGTCGAGGAGGTCGGCGAGGAGATCTTCGAGGCGATCGTGGCCGTCGCCTCGGGCCGGAAGAGCGTCAGCGAGGAGCTTGATCTCGGCCAGGACGAGTTCGTCCCCTGGCAGCTCGGCGCCGTCACCTAAGGGTGCTCGCCCAGCTCGGCGCCGTCACCTTAGGGTGCTCGCCCAGCTCGGCACGACCGCTCTAGAGCGCGTTGCGGGCGACCGTGGGAGCGCCGGCCGACTGTGTCGTCGAGCCCGCCTTGCCGCTGCCCGGACAGGCGTCTTCTGGACTCGCAGGGCGGCGCCCTTCGGGTGGAGGTCGCCGCCCAGCGAAGCAAGACCGCCCCCATGAGCTCGCTGGCAGGAGCGGGGTCGTTGCGCGCGGTGGTCTGAGCAGCTCGCCCAGAGCGTCCGTTGGCCGGGCGGCTTGGATCTGGCGGGGCGTTGTGACTCGCATCACGCGCCGACCAGGACTACCGGCTCAGCTTCCCGCCTCCCGCGACGCGTTGACTGGTGGCACACACCGACACCGCGAGAGAGGGTTCGACGATGAGCACCCAGCTGGAGACGCTCCCCACCCTGAGGGAACTGCTGTCGATCGAGGGCAAGACCGCCGTGGTCACCGGCGGCGCCAAGGGCATCGGCGAGGCAATCACCCGGCGGCTTCACGAGGCCGGCGCCAACGTCATGATCGCCGACCTCGACGCGGAGACGGCCTCCAGGCTCGCGTCCGAGCTCGACGGCGGCCGGCCGGGCTCCGCCGTCGCCCAGGCGTGCGACGTCTCCGACTCGAGCCAGGTCCGTGCCGTCATCGAGGCCACGGTCGAGCGCTTCGAGGGCATCGACATCCTTGTCAACAACGCAGGCATCTTCCCGTTCGCGTCGCTCGAGGAGCTGGACGTAGAGCTCCTGGACCGGGTGTACGCCACGAACGTCCGCGGCGTGCACATGTTCACCCAGCTCGTCGCGGCGCACCTCAAGGCGGAGCGGCGGCCGGGCCGCATCGTCAACGTCTGCTCCATCGACTCGCTCCACCCCTCGGGCGCGGGTCTCGCAGCCTACGACGCCTCGAAGCACGCCGTATGGGGGTACACCAAGACGGTCGCGCTCGAGCTGGCGGAGTACGACATCGCGGTGAACGGGGTCGCGCCGGGTGGCATCTCCACCCCGGGGGTCGCCGCGATGGCCGGCTCCAACACCGACGAGATCCGCGCGGCGGGCTCAGGCGTCCCGATGGGGCGCTGGGGCGAGCCTGACGACATCGCGAAGGCGGTGCTCTTCCTCGCCACCGACCTGTCCACGTACATGACGGGGTCCATGGTCGTCGTCGACGGCGGCAAGCTCCTCCAGTAGCTGGACCGGGCGTCTCGCCGCGAGCCCGGCCGCTGCCGGGCTCGCGGCCGTCGTGCGTGTGCGCGGCCCCCCACCCTGTACACCGCGGCCGGCCCCACGATCGCGCGTACGATTCGGAACTCAAGGACTGGATCGTTGGCAAGCTCGCACCAGTGGCCCGCTGACCAGGTGTGACTTTGCCGGGACGCGATGTGTGCAGACATGGCAGGACGAGTCCGGCGCGCGGTCGACCGCACGGGACTCCTCGCGCGTGCCCTGGCGTGCACCATCTGCTTCGGCATCGCCGGGCTCGTCTGGTCCGTCCCGCCGCTTCGTGCTCGCCGGTTGCGCCGGGCCGCGGCGTGCGCGACGTGCGCGTCCCACCAGCGGGTGGGCACCGTCGTGGTCTTCGCACTCGCGGTCCTCCTGGTCGCGGGAGCCGGCGTCCGCGCCCAGGAGGCACTGTCCTCGCAGCTCGTCTGCCACAGCCACGTCACCCGCAACGGACAGATCCAGCCGGAGCCCCGCCTCCCGATCTCGCCACCGACCGCGTGGCGCGTCACCCGCGACGTGCTGGTCGCACCCGTCAGCGGCCTCGGCGTAGTGGCCGGGCGCGCTCTTGGCATGGAGTCGTGCGCGGGTCCGGCGCTGCTGGTCATGTTCTGGCTCCCGCCACGCACCAGCGGCGGCGGTACCACCCTCGGCGACGTGTTCGTGGCGTGGATGCCTCCCAGGGACCCCGTGGGCCCGTTGAACGTCAACGGGTACGGCATCGCCAACGAGCGCGCGTACTTCCGCTACGGCCCGAACTTCACCCAGACCCGGCTGAACGAGGAGGAGGTCGCCCTCCACGAGTGGCGGCACGTGGACCAGTGGGCCGTGGGCTGCCTCCTCGCCGGCCCGTTCGCGTTCCCGGCCGCGTACGTCATCGACGGGGCCCTGTTCCCTTCCTCCCGCAACCACTTCGAGCGCGACGCCGGCTTGTACATCGGCGGGTACCCGCCCGCGGAGGACAACTGGCCGGCGCCACGCTGGCCCGACGTTGGGGTCCTCGCGATCCTCGCGCTGTTCATCCTGCGGCGTCGGCTCCGCTGGCTCACCCGCGTCGCGGCCGGTGGACGCTCACAAGCTCGAGCCCACGCACCACAGCGCTGCCCCGTCCACACCCGTGGCTGGTCGCGTGTCGCCGGCCGCACCACATTGCCGCCGCCGAGCTGATTTCGCCTGCGGGTGCATCGAGGCCGATCGTGTGTCGGCCCCGTCGGTCTTGAACCCGGCTACGCATCGCGGGCGGCTGACGCAGCGCCGGACCATCACGACCATGCCCCGCAGAGCACGACGCCGCCCGCACGGCCAACCTGCACTGGGCGGCGGGCGGGGGTCGGTTCAGGCCGACGGGCTGAGGAGCTTCCGGGCGGAGGCCTTCTCCGCGGCGAGCCGCTCGCGCGTGGCGGTGTGGTCCACCGGCGGGATGTCGGCGTAGCGACGCTCCGACCAGCCCGGGGTCGCGACCACGAGCTCGGCCAGCGCCCTCTGTGCACGCCGGTTCCCCTCCGCCAGGGTCCGGTCCGGCTCGGCGCCCTTCTCGACGGTGGCGGCGATGCGCGCCGCCCGGGCGGCCGCGAGGGCGTCGTCGAAGGCGGCGAGCTGGGCAGGGGTAGGCATGGAGGATCCCTTCGGGAGGTACGAGGCGCCTGGGTACGGTGCCACAGGCGGCTGTGGCTGAGCAAAATGAGGACAGGTCCGGGCACGGTCCTCGTGCAGCCGCCTACCCGCCGCGCTGGGTGCCTGCCTGCACGCGGCGGAGAGAGCTGGCGAGGAGCTCTCCAACCTGCTCGACGGCCTCGCGCACCTCCCCGGCATCCGCCACGGTGAGTTGCTGCAGCACGAGCCCGTCGAGGGCGGCGAACACGGCACGGGCGAGCGGCCGGGCATGGACGTGTCCGCGCCTGCCGAGAGCGTCCTCGAGCGCGGCGATGTATCCCTCGTAGAGGTTGACCGCCTCCTCGCGGAGCTCGGGCCGACGGCGTGACTCGAGGACGAACTCGTACTGGAAGAGCTGGAGATGTGGCTCGCCCGCCACCAGATCGACCAGGGACCGTGCGAAGTCCGCGTCGATCGTCTCGGTGGCCGACAGGTCGCTGAGGCGCGTTCATCAACACCGGCCAGACCTGCGCCGCCCTGAAGCGGCTCTTTGTCCACGAAGATCTCTACGACGACGTCGTCCAGGCGCTGACCGAGGTTGCGCAGGCCATGCCCATGGGCGTGGGTCTGGACGAGAACAACGTGCTGGGCCCCCTGCAGAACCGGGCCCAGTTCGACATCGTCGCCAACCTCGTCCAGGCCGCGAAGGACGCCGGCGCCCGCATCGTCCTCGGCGGAAACCCGGCGGAGAGCCAGCCCGGCTACTTCTACCCGACCACCCTGGTCGCCGACATCGACAACGACAACCCGCTCGTGACCCAGGAGCAGTTCGGTCCCGCCCTGCCGATCGTCAGGTACACCACCATCGACGAGGCGGTCGAGATGGCAAACGCCCTCGAGGTGGGTCTGGGCGCCTCGGTGTGGTCCACGGACGTCGCCAAGGCCCGGAAGGTCGCCGCCCGCATCCAGGCCGGCACCGTCTGGATCAACAAGCACGGCGCCGTCGACCCGCGCGTCCCCTTCGGCGGTGTCAAGCAGTCCGGCTACGGGCTCGAGTTCGGCGTCGAGGGACTCAAGCACCTCGGCGCCCCACACGTCATCAGCTACTGAATGGCGATGCCAGGAGTCACCCGGAAGCGGTGACAGAAGCTCCGCCACGAGGCGAAGAAGCCACCCCAGAGCGTGCGTCGGTGCGCTGGTGCTTCTCGGCGCCGACGCGCGCGGTGGCCTCGGCTTCGACCCGCAGTTGCAGCGGCGAGCCGAGCAACCGGTGGATCATGTTGCGCTCGTCTGTGTCGCGACGGCCACGTCGAGGCCCTCGACGCCGCCGGGCCGGCGCCCGCCCGGATCGATGACGACAGCCCCGCCGTGCGCGGGCCGCGGTCGGTCACCGTCCCGGGCGCGGTGGCCGGATGGGCGGAGCTCAACGAACGCTACGGTCGACTCAGCCTCGGCGAGTGCCTGGTCGATGCCATCGAGGTGGCGGAGCGGGGCTTCGCCGTCGCCGCGATCACTGCGCAGCTGTGGGCGGCTACCGATGCCCCCGCCGAGTTCCCGGTCCCGGCTCTCGGGGACCGACGGCGTCGTCTACCCCTCCCGCGCCGACGGGGTGCTGGACTTCGAGCCCGTACGCCGCGACCTCCCCGTCTACGCCGGTGCCATCAACCGCAAGATGCTCGCCCTGTCCGGGCGCTGACCGACGGTGTGGAGTACGGCGCCATCACGAGCCCCGGATATGCCCGATGGGCGTGGGGGGAGATCAGCGCCGGCGCGCGCGCCGCGGGCCGCGACCCCGGCGGCGTGGACATCGTCTCCCCCGTGCTCATCAGTGTCGACCACGACCGCCGCAGGGCGCGCGACGCGGTGCGCCGGGTGGTCGCGTACTACCTGTGGCGAGTCGAGGCCGTCGTCGTCGAGCACTCGGGCGCCGACCCGGACCAGGTTGAGGCGGTCCGCGCCGTCGTGGCGTCCGACGGCCCCGACGCCGGCGCCGCCGCGGTCACCGACGACCTCATCGACGTCTTCGCCGCGACCGGCGAGCCCGACGAGGTGGGCGAGCGGCTCCAGGCATGGGTGGATGCGGGGATCCGCGGGATCCTCGGGTGGCACGTGCTCGGCCCGGACCCCGTCGCCGGCCTCGCGTTGTTCGCCGAACAGGTCGTCCCCGAGCTGCTGGGGTCGGCACGTGAGCGATGACCTCTGGCACCAACCGGCGCTGGGGGCGCGGGTCGGCCTGCTCCACCGCGCCCGGCTCGGTGACGGCCGGCTCGTCGACATCACCCTCGACGACGGCGTGATCGTCCGCGTCGCGCCCACGCGTGACACCGGGCCCACGGGACCGACCGGCAACCTCCGCTCCGAGGCTGGCGCCGCCCAGCCAGCTGCCGCGGCGATGTCGGTGGACCTCGCCGGGCGCCTGCTGCTGCCGGCCTTGGTCGAGCCCCACGCGCATCTCGACAAGGCGCTGCTCACCCTTCCCGGGACGGGCCCCGGACTGATGGCGGCCGTGCGAGCCTGGATCGAGCACTACCCCGAGCGCACGGTCGAGGAGATCAGTGCCCGCGCGGTGCGGGCGGCCGGCGAGTACGTCCGGCACGGCGTCGGCACGCTGCGCACGCACGCCGACGCCGGCCCGGCGATCGGGACCCGCGCCGTCGGGGCGCTGGCGGGCATTCGTGACACGCTGCGGGACGTCGTCGCAGTGCAGGTGGTCGCCCTCACCGGCGTCCCCCTCACCGGGGCTGCGGGCGCCCCCGCGCGCGCCGCCGCCGCGGCGGCCCTCGATGCCGGGGCTGACCTGCTCGGCGGCGCACCCTGGCTGGATCCGGACCCCCGCGGGGCGCTGGAGTTCCTCGTCGGCCTCGCCGCGGACCGCGGGGTCGGGCTGGACGTACACCTGGACGAGACGACCAACCCGGCGGTCCAGAACCTCCCCGGCCTGCTCACGGCGGTTCGCGGCTTCCCGGGTGCCGTCACCGCCTCGCACGCCGTCTCCCTCGGCAGCGCCGAGCCTCACCGCCAGGAGGAGATCGCGGCGCAGCTCGCCGAGGCCGGCATCGGCGTCGTCACCCTGCCGCGGACGAATTTGTGGCTGCAGGAGCGCGAGGTGCCCACCGGCCCCCGGCGGGGTCTGACAGCGGTGCGCGCCCTCCTCGACGCCGGCGTCGCCGTGGCCGCGGGGACCGACAACCTGCGTGACGCCTTCAACCCTTACGGACCGGCCGACCCCCTCGACGTGGCCCGCCTGCTCGCGACGGTCGCGGACGTCGACCGCTCGGAGGCCCTCGCGCTCGTCACGACCTCGGCAGCTCGGGTGGTCGGTGCGGCGACCGACCGTCGGGCCTGCGGAGGAGACATCACGCCAGGCAGCCCCGCCGATCTCGTCGTGGTGGGCGCCCACGACGCCGGCGAGGCCCTCGCCCGGGTCCCGGCTGACCGGCTGGTGCTGCACGGCGGCCGCGTGGTCGCCCGACGGGCGCTGCTCGAGGAGGATGCCGTGACCGCAGAGCGACCCGGCCGCCTCCCGAGACCATCGTTGTAGGGGCGCGATCACACGTCGGCGGCGGCCCTATCCATCTCCCGCCGGAACCGGAGCCAGGCCGGGCTAGCAGGTGACCTCTTGGCTGCAACAACGCCCACTGGGTGCGAGTCTCGCCCGATTGTCCCGGACGAGGCCCTGACCTGCGGCTCACTCACAAATCTGTCGGGCTGACAGATTTAAGCGTGCGACCCCTTGACCCCCAGCTGAAGGCGCCCCATCCGCACCTGTTCGCCCTGATACGTCCGTGCAGGTCACTGAAGCGCCCCAGGTTTGATGCCGCTCCTGTTTGAGTCCAGGAGGATGGCAGCATGCCGAAGATGATCGATCCCGAGGTGAAGGCTCGGGCGGTGCGTCTGGTGATGGAACACCGAGCGGAGTACCCCACGATGACGGCCGCGGTACTGGCGGTGTCGAAGCAGGTCGGGGTCGGGAAGGAGAGCCTGCGACGCTGGGTCGCGCAGGCCGAGGTCGACGCGGGCGAACGCCCCGGGGTGACCACGGAGGAGAACGAGGAGATCAAGCGGCTGAAGGCCGAGAACTGGCGGCTGCGTGAGGACGTGGCGATCTTGAAGGCCGCGACGTCTTTCTTCGCGGGGGGCTCGACCCCCGCAACGATGATCCTGGCGTTCGTCGACGAACAGCGCGCCCAGGGACACGCGGTCGAGTCGATCTGCCGGGTCCTGCGCGAGCAGGGCCTGCAGATCGCCGCACGCGCCTACCGGTCCTGGACGGCCCCGCAGCGAATAGTCGCGGCCCGCACGCTCACCGACGCGGTCGTCCTGGACGCGGTCCGCGACGCCGCGTGGACCATCAACGCCGCCGCGGTGCGGGTGATGACCCCCGAAGGGCTCTACGGCCGGCGGAAAATGACGGCCCTGATCCGCCGCACCACCGTGCCGGATGCCTCGGCTTGGGCGGTGGACCGCGCCATGCGGGCCCTGGCGTGGAGGGCGTGCGGCGCGGCAAGGCCGCCCGGACCACCGTGCCGGGCAAGGACGGCAAGCGGATGACCCCGCTGCGGATGGCGATCTGGCAGCGCGACCACGAGGGCCACCCCGTCCAGGGCCGCGGGCTGATCCACCACTCCGACGCCGGGTCGCAGGGCGGATTCAACCGGTGGAAGCAACACCTCGATCCGGTTCACCGAGCACCTCGAGCTCGAGGGCATCCAGCCCTCGATCGGGTCGGTCGGCGACGCCTACGACAACGCCCTGATGGAGACGATCAACGGGCTGTACAAGACCCAGTGCATCCGCACCACGATCTTCCACCCCGGGCCGTTCAAGACGCTCGCCGACGTCGAGTCGCCACCGCCGGCTGGGTCGACTGGTACAACCAGCGCCGACTCGCATGGGTGAGACGCCATGGTGACAGTTCGCAGGCGGGCATTCCCGCCGAACCGCGGTCCCCGGCCGTTCGACGTCGAGCGCCCGTCCCGGGGTCTGTCACCGGACAACCTCCTGTCGTGCCTCCTCGTCCGAGGACTCGGCCCCACGTTCCTCCACCACGAGATCGATGGTGAGAGCGCCACTCCAGACGGTGACCGCACGCGCTGACGTCGCCCCGTTCGGAAGGAGCGCCGTGAGCACGTACTGACCGTTGACGGGAAGCAGGAACTCGTAGCGGCCGGAGGCGTCCGTCCATGCGCGGTCGACGACGTCGCCACCCTGCCTGGTCAGCACGACCACGGCTCCGGCCACCGAGCCGGCAGCGTCGTGGGCTGTCCCCGACAGGGTGAGGAGATCGACGAGCACTGTCGAACCGGTGTCGCCATCCCCCGAAACCTCCACCGTCCGTGACTGCGGGTGCCAGCCGTCGGCCGCAGCCACCATGACGTAACGGCCGAGGCGCGGCACGGCGACCGTGAACTCACCATCCGGGTCGACAGTGCCCCAGTCCACCTGCTGCCCAGTCGGGGTGAGGAACGTGACGACGGCATGACCGACCGGGGCGCCCCCCGCGCTCATGACCCGTCCGTGGACCAGGACGTCCCCCAGGTGACCGACCGACTCCCGGGAGTGCTCGGCGTAGTCGCGCATCCCGAACATGGGCAGCGCCAGCATCGCGACGACCAGCGCAGCCGCCGACGACGCCCAGAAGACCAGCATCAACGAGTGTGCGCTGGGGAACACCTGGTCTCCGACCCGCACGACCCCCATAGCGGTGACGGCCGCGACGGCCGCGCTGGCCGCCGACGTACCCACCGACCGCAAGAGCGTGTTGAGTCCGTTCGCCGAGGCAGTCTCTGTCACTGGCACCGCCCGCATGACAAGGGTCGGCATCGCCGCGTAGACCAGAGCAGTGCCGGCACTGACCACGACCGAGCCCGTGACGACCTGCCACAGGTCCGTGCTGAGGAATACGCGTGCGACATAGGAGAAAGCCATCACGAGTGCACCGACCAGGAGAGTGGTCTGCGCACCCCAGCGCCGAGTCACGGCTGCCGAGACCGGCGCCATCGCTCCGAACGCCAGTGCCGTCGGCGCCATCCACAGCCCTGTCCGCAACATGTCGAGTCCGAGTCCGAGTCCGGTGCCGGAGCTCGTGGGCAGCTGGAGCAGCTGGGTGGTGATGAGCATGTTGGTGAACATCGCGAACCCGGCGAGCACCGCCGCCACGTTGACGAACAGCACGGCGGGACGGGCCGTAACCCGGACATCGATCAACGGGTTGCGGACGCGGGTTTCCAGCGGGACGAACACGACGAGCAGCAGGACACCCGTCCCGCCGAGGAGCAGCGTGAGCGGCGAGGACCATCCCCACTGCCCGCCCTTCGAGAGCGCGAGCAGCCCAGCCGTCAGTGCAGCCGAGAGCACGATGGCGCCGCCGTAGTCGAAGGACCCGCCGGTGCGCACCGGCGACTCTGAGAGCACGCGAAGCGCTACGACGAGCATCACCGCCCCCACTGCTCCGGTGAGCCAGAAGATCGCGTGCCAATCCAGGTACTCAGCGATCAGCCCCGACACGGGCAGCCCGACGCCCGCACCGATCGCCAGCGTGGCACTCATGAGAGCGACGCCGAGCGGTACCCGGTGACGCGGTAGCTCATCACGCATGATCGCGATGCCGACCGGCACCAACGCCATCCCCACACCCTGGAGCACGCGGGCGACGAGGGTCCAGGCCAGGGTGCCGCTGACCGACCCAAGCAGCGACCCGAGGACCGTGATGCCGAGCGTGATGACAAGCATCCGCTTCTTGCCGAACATGTCGGCGAGCCGCGAGATGGATGCAGTCGCCAGGGCTCCGCTGAGCAGGGTCGCCGTTACCAGCCACGAGGCGTTCTCAGCGGTGGTGCCGAGGAGTGCCGGGAAGTCCGGCAGCATGGGGAGAACGAGGGTCTGCTGGAGCGAGACCACCGTGCCGCACAACGACAGCGCGAGCATGACGTGGACACTCCGACGGTCCGTCGTGTCGCGCCTACTGGACGCTGCTCGGATCTTCATGTCCTCCCCACCAACTACAGAGCAACGCTCGCCTGGGCCGGACTTGTGGTGGCCGGAACGGCCTCGATGACGCAGAGAAGGTCACCGCCCTCGGCGTCCTGCCCGGGAACCAGGACGACCCGGCCCACGGTGCCGGCAACTGGCGCTGTGATCGCGGCCTCCATCTTCATCGCCTCTATCGTGGCGACCTGTTGGCCCTTCTCCACCCGGTCGCCGGCGGCGACCCGGACCGTCACGGCACCGGAGTACGGCGCGGCGACGTGACCGGGCACCTCGGGGTCGGCCTTCTCCCGCGTGTCGACGACGGCCTCGACGGAGCGGTCGCGGACGTAGACGGGGCGAAGGTGGCCATGCAGAGTCGTCATGACCGTCCGCATGCCCTTCTCGTCCGGCTCACCCACGGCCTCCAGCCCGATGTGCAGCTGGACGCCACGGTCCATCTCGACCACATGCTCGGTGCCCGACTGCAGCCCGTAGAGGTAGTCGAGCGTGTCGATGACCGAGACGTCGCCGTAGCGTTCCCGCGCCTGGGCGAAGTCTTTTGCCGGGCCGGGGAAGAGGAGTCGGTTGAGGGCGTCACGGCGCGGCCGGCCCGGTTCGGCGAGCGCGGCGGCGTCGTCTGGCTCGAGAGGCTGTTCGGACAGGTCGGGCTCGCGGCCGGCGAGCACCTTCGTGCGGAAAGGCTCCGGCCAGCCACCGGGCAGCTCACCCAGCTCGCCCGCCATGAACCGGATGACCGAGTCGGGCACCTCGTAGGCGCCAGGGTCCGCGGCGAAGTCGGCGGCGTCGACCTTCCGGGCGGCGAGCTGGAGGGCGAGGTCGCCAACGACCTTGGACGACGGCGTGACCTTGGGGATGCGGCCGAGGATGGCGTCGGCGGCGGCGTACATCTCCTCGATCCGCTCGAACTCGTCGGCCAGGCCCAGGGCGATCGCCTGCTGGCGCAGGTTGGACAGCTGACCGCCAGGAATCTCGTGGGCGTACACCCGCCCGGTGGGGGCGGGAAGGCCGCTCTCGAAAGGGCGGTAGACCTGGCGGACCGCTTCCCAATAGGGCTCGAGGTCCGCGACTGCGTGGAGCGACAGCCCCGTGTCGCGTTCGGTATGGGCGAGCGCAGCGACGAGCGCAGACATGGCTGGCTGGCTCGTCGTCCCAGCCAGGGCTGCGGAGGCGGCGTCGACGGCGTCGGCCCCGGCGTTCGCCGCAGCGAGCAAGGTGGCGAGCTGGCCGCCGGCGGTGTCGTGGGTGTGAACGTGGAGGGGCAGGTCGAAGCGCTCTCGCAGAGCGGTGACGAGCGTCGTTGCGGCCGCCGGGCGGAGCAGGCCGGCCATGTCCTTGACGGCCAGGACGTGGGCGCCGGCGTCGACGATCTGCTCGGCGAGACGCAGGTAGTAGTCGAGGGTGTAGAGGTCCTCGGCAGGGTTGGTGAGGTCGCCGGTGTAGCACAGGGCGACCTCCGCGACAGTGGTACCGGTGGCGAGCACGGCGTCGATCGCCGGTCGCATCTGGGACACGTCGTTGAGGGCGTCGAAGATCCGGAAGATGTCGATGCCGGTGGCGGCGGCCTCGGCGACGAAAGCCTCGGTGACGACCGTCGGGTACGGGGTGTAGCCGACCGTGTTGCGGCCGCGCAGGAGCATCTGCAGGGCGAGGTTCGGCATCGCCTCGCGGAGCACGGCCAGCCGGTCCCACGGGTCCTCGCCGAGGAAGCGCAGCGCGACGTCGTAGGTCGCCCCGCCCCACGCCTCGACCGACAGCAGCTGGGGAGTGAGCCGGGACACGTGCGGTGCGACGGCGGCCAAGTCCTTGCTGCGGACGCGGGTGGCGAGGAGGGACTGGTGCGCGTCACGGAAGGTGGTGTCGGTGACGGCGAGCCCCGGCTGCTCGCGCAGCGCGCGGGCGAAGCCGGCGGGGCCGAGCTCCGTGAGCAGCTGCCGGGAGCCGGCGCGAGGCTCGGCGCGAAGGTCGGTGGTCGGCAGCTTGGCCGTGGGGTCCACGACCCGGGGACGGGGACCGTGGGGCTTGTTGACGGTGACCTCGGCCAACCAGGTGAGTAGGCGGGTGGCCCGGTCCTGCGGCTTGTGGGAGGTCAGGAGGTCGGGGCGTTCCTCGATGAACCGGGTGCTCACGTCCCCGGCGAGTATGTCGGGGGTGTCGAGCACCGCCTGGAGGAAGGGGATGTTCGTCGCGACACCGCGGATGCGAAACTCCGCGAGCGCCCGCCGCGCCCGGCCCACGGCCTGGTGAAGGTCGGGCGCGCGGCAGGTGAGCTTGGTGAGCATCGAGTCGAAGTACGGGCTCACCTGGGTTCCGGTGTGCACCGTGCCGCCGTCGATGCGGATGCCCGCCCCGCCCGGGGAGCGGTAGGTCGTGATCCGGCCGGTGTCGGGGCGGAAGTCCGCGGCGGGGTCCTCCGTGGTGATCCGGCACTGCAGGGCAGCGCCATGCAGGCGGATCGTCTCCTGCCGCAGGCCGATCTCGGCGAGAGACTCCCCCGCAGCGACCCGCAGCTGCGCCTGGACCAGGTCGACACCGGTGACCTCCTCGGTGACTGTGTGCTCGACCTGGATCCGCGGGTTCATCTCGATGAAGAAGTGCTTGCCGGCGCGCGACCCTTCGGTCTCGACGAGGAATTCGACCGTCCCGGCATTGACGTAACCGACGGCACGGGCGAAGGCGACGGCGTCTGCGTGCAGCCGTTCGCGCACGTCGTCGGGCAGGTTCGGTGCCGGCGCGACCTCGATGACCTTCTGGTGACGGCGCTGGACGGAACAGTCTCGGGTGAAGAGGTGGACGACGTCACCGTAGGCGTCGGCGAGGACCTGCACCTCGATGTGCCGGGGCCGTTGGACGGCCTCCTCGAGGAACATGGTGGGGTCGCCGAACGCGGCACCGGCCTCACGCATGGCCGCGTCCAGCGCCTCGCGCAGCTCGTCGACGTTCTCGATCCGTCGCATCCCGCGTCCACCGCCGCCGGCGACGGCCTTAGCGAAGACCGGGAAGGTGAGGTCATCAGCCGCCGAGAGCAGCTCGTCGAGGTCGGCGGAGGCGGGAGTGGAGCGCAGCACCGGTAGCCCCGCACCGACTGCCTGCTCCTTGGCGAGCACCTTGTGGCCGGTGCGCTCGAGGACCTCGGCCGAGGGTCCGACGAATGTGAGCCCGGCGGCGGCCACGGCGCGGGGCAGCGCGGGGTTCTCCGACAGGAAGCCGTAGCCCGGGTAGATCGCCTCGGCACCGGCATCGGCAGCGACGCGGACGATCTCGTGGACGTCGAGGTACGCGGCCACCGGCTGACCGCGGGTACCGATCTCGAAGGCCTGGTCGGCCTTCTGCCGATGCATCGAACCTCGGTCCTCGAAGGGGTAGACGGCCACCGTCTGCGCACCGAGCTCGACGGCGGCGCGGAACGCGCGGATCGCGATCTCGCCACGGTTGGCGACCAGGATCTTGCGGAACATCGGGACTCCTCCCCGGCCGCTGGTCAGCGACCAGCCGACATGCCGGCACGCGCGTCCTCGAACGGCACACCGCTGGACTGCACCGGGAACGGCAGCGCGTCCCCAGTGTCCGGAACCTGACCGGGTTCGCTCCCCACCTCCAGCACCCGGTTCGCGGCGTCGACGAGGACGACGGACGGCGTGTAGCTGTGCGCGTCGGCGTCACTGAGCATTCCGTACGCGATGACGATGACGACGTCGCCGGAACGGATGTGGTGCGCAGCCGCGCCGTTGATCTTCACCTCGCCCTGGCCCCGCTCCCCCGGGATGGCGTAGGTGGTGAGCCGAGCGCCGTTGGTGATGTCTACGACGTCGACCTGCTGGCCCGGCAGCAGGTTCGCGGCGTCGAGCAGGTCGGCGTCGACGGTGACGGAGCCGACGTAGTGGAGGTCGGCCGCCGTCACGGTGGCGCGGTGGATCTTGCCGATGAGCATGGGGCGCTGGAGCGAGCTGGGCGTGGGCATCGTCGCTAGCCCTCCTGTGTGTAGGTCGTATACAGCTAGGCCGTACTCTCGTCGTTCTACTCGTCCACAAGGCGGTCTGTGCATACAAACGCCTGGCGGTCGTGCAGTGGTCTACCCCTCGGCGGCGCACCTCACCGGCGCGTTCGCCCGGGACGGCTCTGTGCGGTCACGCCCCCGTCCGCAGCGCCGAGCAGCCGCCCTCACGCAGCATCGATGTTGCGCAGGCGGGGGAGCACCTCCTCCCCGTAGAGCTCGATGAAGCGTGCCTGGTCGGGACCCGGGGCGTGGAACACGAGGTGCCGAAAGCCCAGGTCGACGTACCGACGGATCTGCTCGACGTGCTCGTCGGCATCATCCGAGACGATCCAGCGCGACGCTGCGCGCTCGATGGGCAGGGCATCGGAGAGCCGCTGCATCTCGATCGGGTCCTCTACCCCCGTCTTCTCCTCGGGGGAGAGGGCGAGGGCCGCCCAGTGGCGGGTGTCCCCCAGCGCTCTGCGACGGTCTGGGTCGAAGGACACCTTGACTTCCATGAGCATGTCCAGGTCGCTAAGGGATCGTCCGGCACGTGCCGCACCCTCCCGCAGCGCGGGCAGGAGCTTGTCGCTGTAGAGCTCCGGCGCCTTGCCCGATGTCGTGATGAACCCGTCTCCCTCGCTCCCCGCGAAGCGGGTGGCGATCGGTCCTGAGGCACCGATGTAGATGGGGACGGGGCGGTCCGGTCGGTCGTAGATCGTCGCCTTGTCGGTCCGGAAGTAGTCGCCCTCGAAGGTCACGCGCTCCCCCGCCCACAGCTCACGGATGAGGCTGACCGCCTCACGGAGGCGCGCTAGTCGCTCCTTGCCGGCGGGCCAGTCGATCCCGAGGGCGGCCTCGTTGAGGGACTCGCCGCTCCCCACGCCGAGGATGACGCGTCCGGGGTACATGCACCCAAGGGTGGCGAACGCCTGGGCGATGACGGCCGGGTGGTAGCGGAAGGTGGGCGTGAGCACCGAGGTCCCCAGCACGATCCGCTCGGTCCGTGCACCGACCGCCCCGAGCCACGGCAGGGCGGCCGGTGCATGTCCGCCGTCGTGTCGCCAGGGCTGGAAGTGGTCGGAGATGAAGGCGGACTCGAACCCGGCCTGCTCCGCCAGCACGACGTAGTCGGCCAGCTCGGACGGTCCGAACTGCTCCGACGACGCCTTGTAACCGATCCTCACCATCTCGTCCTCACTGTCTCTCGCGTCATGACGCACCCGAGTCCGACGTCCTCGTCTGCTGACCGGTGGATTGCCGGCCGGTGCTCAGCGCGCGCTCACCTTGCCGAACAGCCTCGCGACCGGGGCCAGGACGAGCGGCCTCGCGGCCACCAGCGCAGCCACGACGAGAACCATCGACCCGAGGAAGATCCAGAACCCGGTCCAGTTCGTCGCGTCCTGGGTGGCGTACATGTGGTTGAGGTTCCGCAGGGCTCCGGTCGCGAAGACCATGGCGACGTGGCCGATGATGAAGGCGACGAAGTAGAGCATCACCGGGAAGTGGACGGCTCGCGCCCACTCCACGCGGTACAGCGCGTTGAGCTTCCGGGCGTTCTTGGGCCAGATGCCGGACATCCGCACCCCACTCATCGCGGCCAACGGCGCCGCGATGAAGACGGTGGTGAAGTAGGCCAGCTGCTGCAGCCCGTTGTAGTTCACCCAGCCGCTCTCCGTCGGCCATGAGAGCGAGAGGTACTGCAGTCCCGCTGACACCGCGTTGGGGAACACCTCCCACCTGGTGGGCACGATGCGCATCCACTGGCCGGTCGCGAACAGCAGCACGACGAAGACGACGCCGTTGACCAGCCAGAGGATGTCGAGCGACTGGTGGAACCACAGCTGCAGACTGATCTTGCCCCTGCTGTTCCAGCGTGGGGTCCAGTACGCCGCCGGGCGCTGCTCGCGGCGGACCCCCAGACCGCTGCGGATGATCAGCACGATGAGGAACATGTTGAAGAAGTGCTGCCACCCGAGCCACCCCGGGAAACCCACGGGTGCGGCCTCCGGGAGCTCATAGGCGCCCGGGTACCTCGTGAGGAAGTCGGCCACGGCATCGAGACTGACCAACCAGCGGCCGAGCAGGACCGCCAAGGTCGCGACGACCGCCAGCCCGACGACGGTGACGACCGCTGCGGCACCCCACTGCGGTGCCGTGTACGGGCCGTAACGCCGACGTTCGGCGCCGCTCGCAGGCGGACGTATGGCGGGCGTGCTGCTCGTCGACGGGGCCGCGCCGGACTGCTGCGCGAGACCCGACCGGCGACCGGGCTCCCTCGTCGACGGCGGCTCGGCGGGAGCCTGGACCGCCTCAGCGCGAGCCGGGGCGGCGGGCGCTGCACCGGGTCGCGGGAGACCTGCGCGGCGTCCCGAGACCGGTGCGGCCGCCGTCGTCTCGTCGGGAGCCGCTGAAGCGGAGACAGGCGGAACCGGCTGCGTCGAGCGTGGTAGCCCCTGGCGACGTCCGGCAGCTGGTGGCCCATCCGTCGACGTGACCGCGGCACCGGCAGCGACCGCGGTCGCCGGTGCCGCCGTCGGGGACGCAGGCGCCCCGGCTGCCGCCGGCGCGGTGGAGGCCTGCGACCCGTTGCCCTCACCGGGCCGTCGGGGCAGCCCGCTGCGGGTCCGGGTCGGGCCGGGCGGCGGGGCGCTCGACGGATCAGGAGCACCGCCCGCCGCGGCGGCCGGTGCAGCGGAGTGCGCGGTCGGTCCAACCGTGACGGCGTCCGCGGTCGGTTCAACCGTCGCGGCGTGCCCGCCGTCGGGCGCCGTCGCGGGACCGGTGGCCGCAGGCCAGGCCGCACCCCCCGTGCGGCGCGGCAACCCTTGGCGGGTTCGCGATTGTGTCGCCATCGGTCAGTCCTTCCGTGCCCGCAGCGACTCGATGAGCTGAGGAACGACGGTGAACACGTCGCCGACAACACCGAAGTCCGCGATCTGGAAGATGGGAGCGTCCGCGTCCTTGTTCACGGCGATGATCGACTTCGCCGTCTGCATGCCCGCCCGGTGCTGGATCGCACCCGAGATCCCGAGTGCCACGTAGAGCTGGGGGGCGACGGCGACCCCCGTCTGGCCCACCTGGTGCGCATGCGGGATGTAGCCCGCGTCGACGGCAGCGCGAGACGCTCCCACGGCCGCTCCGAGCTCATCGGCGAGCTCCTCGACCAGCGAGAACTGCTCCTTCGAGCCGAGACCGCGGCCACCCGAGACGACCTTCTTCGCCCCGCGGAGCTCGGGCCGGCTAGACACGGCCTTGACCTCGTCGAAGCTCTCGACCCGGGCCGCCCTGCGAGCCGAAGGAGCGACGTCGAGCTGCTCGACCACGAGCGGGCGGGCTTCCGCCCGCGCATCGACGGCCCCCTGGCGGATGGTGACGACAAAGGTCCCCGAGGTCACCGCTGAGTCGACGTTGTACGCGCCACCGAAGACCGAGTGGTGTGCGACGATCCCCTCCTCGTCCCGAGAGACACCGACTGCGTCAACAGCGATGCCGAGCCCGCGGCGTGCAGCCACCGCGCCGGCAACGTCTCGGCCGTCGACGGAGTTCGAGATAAGGACGGCGTCCGGCTGGACGACGTCGATCGCGGCGGACAGGGCGTCGGTCACGGGGCGTCCGAGCAGCGACGTCGCGTCGACGCTCTCGTGGACGAGCACCCGGACCGCACCGAGGTCCGCCGCAGCCTGGGCGGCCCGCTCGTGGGATCCGGGCGGGGTAACGACCACGGCGACAGGGGCGCCGATGCCGGCGGCCGCCCCAAGGAGGCCAGCGGCGCTCTTGGCCAGCCCGAGATCGGGCGTGACCTCCACCAGCACGAGGACAGGGGCCTGCTGTGCGTTCGTCATGGGTCTACCCCTCAGGCGAGACGGTTGGCGACGAGGAACTCCGCGAGCTGCGAACCCGCGTCGCCTTCGTCGACGATTTTGACGCCGGCCCCTCGCGGTGGCCGCTCTGACAGGGCGATGACGATGGAGCGGCCAGTGCCCGCGGCTTCGGGGGCGATGCCCAGGTCGGCCGGCGTGAGCATCTCGTAAGGCTTCTTCTTCGCCCCCATGATGCCCTTGAAGTTCGGGAAGCGGGCGTCGGGCAGCGCCTCGGTGATAGAGACCACCGCGGGGAGCTTGGCCGACACCTGGGCGACGCCGTTCTCCGTGACGCGAGCTCCACGCACCTCGTCCGGGGTGATCTCGACGGTCGACAGGGCGGTGACATGAGGAACTCCGAGCCGCTCGGCGACCATCGCCGGCACGGCCGACCCTGACCCGTCCGTCGACAGGTTGCCGGCGATCACCAGGTCGAACCCGATCCGCTCCAGTGCCGCTGCCAGCACCTCGGACGTCAGTCCGAGGTCGGCTCCGAGCAGTGACTCGTCGGCGATGTGCACCGCGGAGCTGGCACCCATGGCGAGTCCCTTACGGATCGTCGTGACCGCCGACTCCGGACCCATCGTGAGGAGGACGACGTCGACATCCCCCGACGAGTCGGCCGTCGAGAGCGCGACCTCGAGGGCCCGCTCGCAGATCTCGTCGAGCACGGCCTCACTTGCGGCCCGGTTGGCGAGTCCGGTCTCCAGGTCGAGCTTGCGGTCACCGTAGGTGTCCGGCACTTCCTTCACGAGGACGACAATCTTCATCTTTCGTTCCTTCCAGTCGAGCACAGTCCGGTCTGCGGCCTGTGAGAGCTCAGGTCACCGCGTCACTCATCGGTGGGTGAAGTCGGCCTCGCGCTTGCCGCTGAAGGCAGCCATGCCCTCGGTCTGGTCGGCGAGGGCGAAGGTCGCGGCGAACGCCTGCTTCTCGAGGCGGAGCCCCTCCTCCAGCGTGGTGCCCTGCGCCGCCTGGAGTGCGTTCTTTGCGGCGTAGACGACGGGGAGGGACTTTGCGGCGATCGTCTCGGCGACGCGCGCCGCTTCCTCGAGGAGCTCGGAGGCCGGCACGACGCGGGACACCAGCCCCGCGCGCTCGGCCTCGTGTGCGTCCATCGTCCGGCCGGTCAGCACCAGCTCAGCGGCCTTGTACTTGCCCACCGCCCGCGGCAGGCGCTGCGTGCCACCGATGCCCGGGATGACGCCGAGGTTGATCTCGGGCTGGCCGAACTTCGCCGTGTCGGCGGCCAGGATGATGTCGCACATCATCGCCAGCTCACAGCCGCCTCCGAGGGCGTAGCCGGCGACGGCGGCGATGACCGGTGTCCGCAGCTTCTCGAAGTCGCCCCAGCGCACGAACGGGTCGTTGAGGAACATGTCGATGTACTGCTTGTCGGCCATCTCCTTGATGTCGGCTCCCGCAGCGAACGCACGCTCGGAGCCGGTGAGGACGATCGCCCCGACGTCGGGGTCGTCGTCGAAGGCCGTCGATGCCCCGACGATGTCGGCCACCGACGCCGCGTCGAGAGCGTTGAGGGCCTCGGGCCGGTTGAGGGTGATCCACCCGACGCGCCCCCGCTTCTCGACGAGGATGGTGGTGTAGGCGGTCATCGTTGAGCTCCCTGCGTCGCCGTGGTGCTGTGTGCACGGATTGATCGGATGATGCCGGAGAAATCTCGGTCGGAACCCTCACCGTCCGCGTATGCGACATACATGTCACGAGCCAGGCGTCCCATCCGCGCGTCGACACCGGCGAGCTCGATCGCCTGGTCAGCCAGTCCGAGGTCCTTCGCCATGAGCGCTCCGGCGAACCCCGGCTGGAAGTCACGGTTGGCCGGGCTGGTCGGCACCGGGCCCGGGACCGGGCAGTTCGTGGTGAGCGCCCAGCACTGGCCCGTCGCGTTGGACGCCACGTCGAACAGCGTCTGATGCGTGAGTCCGAGACGCTCGCCGAGCACGAACGCCTCTGCGACCGCGATCTGCGAGACGGCCAGGAGCATGTTGTTGCAGACCTTCGCGGCCTGCCCGAGGCCGGGTCCGCCGCAGTGGACCACCCTTCGTCCCATGCTCTCGAGCAGCGGCACCGCCTGGGCGAAGTCACCCTCGTCCCCGCCGACCATGAACGCCAGGGTCCCGTTCTCAGCGCCCACGACGCCGCCCGACACGGGAGCGTCGAGGAAGCGGTGACCGGCGTCGACGGCGAGGTCGTGCGCGCGCCGAGCCTCATCGACCGCGATGGTGGAGGAGTCGATGAACAGCGTGTCCGGAGGGGCGGCCCCGAGGATCCCGGTGCGCGCGTCGGTGCCCGCGTAGAGATCGAGGACGTGCCTGCCTGCGGGCAGCATGGTGATGACCACCTGCGCCCCTGCCACTGCCTCGTCGGCCGACTCCACGACCTCGATGTCTGCCGCACGAGCGGCGTCGAGGGCGGCCGGGGAGAGGTCGAAACCGCGGACCGCGTGTCCGGCGGCACGCAGGTTCTTGGCCATGGGACCGCCCATGTGGCCGAGTCCGATGAATCCGATCTTCATGAGGTCTCCTTTGACGGGACGCGGACGGAGCGGAACGAGCTCCACGGGGACTCCTGGAAGAACGTCTCCACGAGGTCCGCTGTGACGTCACCAAGCGTCGCCGGACGCCATGCCGGCGAACGGTCCTTGTCGACGACCTGGGCGCGGATACCCTCGGTGAAGTCCGGCGTGGTCAGGTGCCTGGTGGAGACCCGGAACTCCTGCTCCAGCGCCTCCTCGAGGGAGTCCAGTGCCCGGGCACGGCGCACCGCCTCGAGGGTGACGGTGAGCGCGGTGGGCGACTTCGCCGCGATGGTCTCGCGGATCGCCCGTTCCGGGCCGTCGGTGCCGAGGGCGCTGAGGATCTCCGGGACGGTCGTCCGTGCGAAGACGCGGTCGGTGAGCTCGCGCTCGGCCGCGAGCGGTGCCGGTCCCGGGTCGGCTCGAACCGCGGCGACGGCGGAGTCGGGTTCCTCAGACTCCAGCCGACCGAGCAGTGCTGCGACGTCCGCCGCCGGCACGAAGTGGTCGGACAGCCCGACGAGGATCGCGTCCGCCGCACCGACGTGGGCGCCGGTCAGGGCGAGCCGAGTGCCGAGCTCGCCCGGCGAGCGCGAGAGCAGCCACGTGCCGCCGACGTCCGGGACGAAGCCGATGGTGACCTCGGGGAAACCGAGGCGCGAGCGCTCGGTCACGATGCGGTGGGAGGCGTGCGCCGAGATCCCGATCCCGCCTCCGAGCACGAGCCCGTCCTGGATGGCGACGACCGGCTTGGGGTACGCGGCGATCCGCGCGTTCATCGTGTACTCGTCGGCCCAGAACTCCACGGCCGGCTCCGGCGGGCCGACCGTCGCCGCCTCGTAGAGGGCGACGACGTCACCGCCGGCACACAGACCACGGTCACCGGCCCCGGTGATGGCGACGGTCCGCACGCCGTCGTCGTGCTCCCACCTGTCGAGGGCATCGGACACGAGCCTGACCATCTCGTGGGTCAGGGCGTTGATCGCCCGCGGGCGGTTGAGGGTGATGAGCCCGAGCGCCCCTCGGCGCTCGAGGAGTACGGCGTCGTCGGTCGCGTTCATTGACGTCCCTTCGCGTTGCGGAGCACCTCGCGGCCGATGATCACCCGCATGATCTCGTTGGTGCCCTCGAGGATCTGGTGCACCCGCAGGTCGCGGACGACGCGCTCGATCCCGTACTCGTGCAGGTACCCGTACCCGCCGTGCATCTGCAGCGCCGTGTTGGCCACCTGGAAGGCGACGTCGGTGACGAACCGCTTCGCCGTCGCACACGCCACCGCCTCGTCCGGCGCCGCGTCATCCATCTTCTGCGCCGCCCGCTGCAGGAGGAGCCGCGCGGCCTGCAGCTCGGTGTCCATGTCGGCGAGCCCGAACACGATGCTCTGGTTCGCCGACAACGGCGCTCCGAACGCCTCGCGTTCTTGGACGTAGCGGGCGGCCTTCTCGAACGCCCACTGCGCGCCGCCGAGCGAGGCCGCAGCCACGTTGACCCGGCCGCCGTTGAGCCCCTTCATCGCCATCTTGAAGCCGTCGCCCTCGTCGCCGAGCCGGTGGGTCACCGGCACTCGGACGTCGTCGAAGATGACCTGCCGGGTGGGCTGGGCGTTCCAGCCCATCTTCCGCTCGTTCGGCCCGAAGCTCAGCCCCGCGGTCCCTGCCGGCACGACGATCGCGCTGATGCCGCTCGGGCCTGGGCCCCCGGTACGCGCCATGATGAGGTACACGGCCGAGGCACCGGCACCCGAGATGAACTGCTTCGTGCCGTTGATGACGTAGTGGTCGCCGTCGCGGCGCGCGGACGTCGTGAGCGCAGCCGCGTCCGAGCCCGCCCCGGGCTCGGTGAGGCAGTAGCTGGCGAGATCCTCCATGGTCACGAGACGCGGCACCCAGCGGTGACGCTGCTCCTCGTCGCCGAAGCGGTCGATCATCCAGGCGACCATGTTGTGGATGGAGACGTACGCCGCGATGGCGGTGTCACCGCGTGCCAGCTCCTCGAAGATCGCGACGGCGTCCGAACGGCTCAGACCGGACCCGCCGACGTCCTCGCGGACGTACACGCCGCCCAGGCCCATCTCGCCGGCCAGGCGCAGGGTGTCGACGGGGAAGTGCTTCTCGGCGTCCCACTCGTTCGCGTACGGTGCGAGCGCCGTTTTCGCGAAGTCGCGCACCGCCGCCACGAGCGCCCCGCGCTCCTCGGTCATGGTTGCGTCCACGGTTCAGCCCATGGTCGGGATGACGAAGCTGGCGCCGTCCTTGATCCCGGAGGGCCAGCGGCTCGTGACCGTCTTCGTCTTCGTGTAGAAGCGGAAGGCATCGGGACCGTGCTGATTGAGGTCGCCGAACCCGGACTTCTTCCAGCCGCCGAAGGTGTGGTAGGCGATCGGCACGGGGATCGGCACGTTGACCCCGACCATGCCGACATCGATCCGCGCGGAGAAGTCCCGGGCGGCGTCACCATCACGGGTAAAGATCGCCACGCCGTTCCCGTACTGGTGGTCGTTGACCATCGCGACCGCCTCCTCGTAGTCCGCAGCGCGCGCGATGGTCAGCACCGGGCCGAAGATCTCCTCCCGGTAGATCGTCATGTCGGTCGTCACGTGGTCGAAGAGGGTGGGGCCCAGGTAGAAGCCGCTCTCATGACCGGGCACGGTGTACCCGCGTCCGTCGGCGAGGAGCGTCGCGCCCTCCTCGACGCCCTGCTGGATGGCTGCGCTGACCCGGTCGACCGCCTCGCGCGTGACGAGCGGGCCGTAGTCGACGCCCTCGGCGAGCGCCGGGCCGACCGTGAGGTTCGTAACCCGCTCGACGAGCTTGGCGGACAGGGCCTCCGCTGTGGCCTCGCCGACGGGAACGGCTACCGAGATCGCCATGCACCGTTCGCCGGCCGAACCGTAGCCCGCTCCGATGAGCGCGTCGGCGACCTGGTCCAGGTCCGCGTCCGGCATGACTACCATGTGGTTCTTGGCGCCGCCGAAGCACTGGGCGCGCTTTCCGTTCGCCGCCGCCGTGGCGTAGATGTATTGCGCAATGGGGGTCGACCCCACGAACCCCACTGCCCTGACCCGCTCGTCGTGCAGGATCGCGTCGACCGCCTCCTTGTCGCCGTTGACGACGTTGAGGACACCCTCGGGAAGGCCCGCCTCGAGGAACAGCTCGGCGATGCGCAAGGGCACGGAGGGGTCGCGTTCGCTCGGCTTGAGGATGAAGGCGTTGCCGGCGGCCAGCGCCGGGCCCATCTTCCACAGGGGGATCATCGCCGGGAAGTTGAACGGGGTGATCCCGGCGACGACGCCGAGGGGCTGACGCATGCTGTAGACGTCGATGCCGGTGCCGGCACCCGTCGTGTACTCGCCCTTGAGGAGGTGCGGCGCCCCGGCCGCGAACTCGATGACCTCGACGCCACGCTGGATGTCCCCCTTGGCGTCGTCGAGCGTCTTGCCGTGCTCGCTGGAGAGGGTCCGGGCGAGGCTCGGCGTGTCCTTGGCGATGAGGTCAAGGAACCTCAGGAGCACGCGAGCGCGCCGCTGCGGGTTGAACGCCCCCCAGACCCGCTGCGCCTCCTCGCTCACCGTGATGGCCGCGGCGACCTCGTCGGCGCTCGCGAGGGGCACCCGGGCCTGCACCTCTCCGGTGCTGGGGTCGAACACGTCGGAGAAGCGACCTGACGTGCCGCTGACGTGGCGTCCACCGATGAAATGGGTGAGTTCCCGGGTCAGAGTCGTGGTGTGAGTCATGCTGCGGTCCCTTCGTTGGGCGAGCTCGGGGCTCTCTGCAGGATACTATGACACTCAACTATATACTACGAAGGTCAAGTACATACTATGTTGTCAAACCATCCCAGGCCGGCCATCGACGGCGGGCCACACTCGACGAAGGAGAAGGCATGGCCAGCGTCATCGTCGCCGGAGCGCGCACACCGATCGGCAAGCTGCTGGGCGCCCTGGCCTCCGTCAGCGCCGCGGACCTTGGGGGCGCCGCCATCAGCGCGGCCATCGATCGGGCACGGATCGAACCCGGTGACGCTGAGGCCGTCTACTTCGGCAACGTCGTCCAGGCCGGTGTGGGCCCCAACCCGGCGCGTCTCTCGGCGATCTCCGCGGGTGTTCCGCTGAGTGTCCCGGCCACGTCGATCAACAAGCTGTGCCTGTCCGGGATGACCGCCATCGGCCATGCCGACCTCGCCGTGCGCGCAGGCCTTGCGCGCACCGTCATCGCTGGGGGGACGGAGTCGATGACCAACGCCCCACACCTCACCCACGTGCGCACAGGGGTGAAGTACGGAGCGGGCGAACTGGCCGACGCGCTGGACCGCGATGCCCTGGTGTGCGGAGTCGACCACGTCAGCATGGGGGCCGGGACGGAGAAGTACCAGGCCGGCCTGGGGATCTCCCGCGAGGAGCAAGACGACCTTGCTGCACGGTCGCACGCACGCGCGGCTGCCGCTACCGCCAGTGGTGTCTTCGCTGAGGAGATCGTGCCGGTAACGGTACGGCGCGGTCGCAGCGAGCAGACCGTCGCACAGGATGAGGGTATTCGTCCGCAGACGACCGCCGAGTCACTCGCCTCGCTCCGTCCAGCCTTCGCACCCGACGGCACCATCACCGCGGGATCAGCGTCACAGCTCTCGGACGGTGCCGCAGCCGTCGTCGTCATGGACAAGGCCGAGGCCGAGCGTCGCGGCATCCCCTGGCTCGCCGAGATCGTGTCGTTTGCGACCGTGGCCGGACCCGACCCCTCTCTGCTGCATCAGCCGGCCCGCGCGATCGCACAGGCCGCGAGCCACGCGGGTGTCGCTCCCTCCGACCTCGACGTCGTCGAGATCAACGAGGCCTTCGCGAGCGTGACGATCGCGTCCACCCGGGAGCTCGGCATCGACCCCGAGCTCGTCAATGTCAACGGCGGGGCGATCGCTCTCGGTCATCCCGTCGGCATGTCAGGCGCTCGTCTCGCCCTGACCCTGGCCCTCGAGCTGCGTCGCCGCGGCGGCGGTCTCGGGGCCGCCGCCCTTTGCGGGGGCGGCGGCCAGGGTGATGCCCTCATCCTGCGGGTCTGACCTCCCGGCCACTCATGACCAGGCACGAATGCGTGAAGGAAGTGATCGATCGTGCAACGCCCACCCCTCCCCGTCGACCCGATCGCGGAGGCCCGACGACATTGGCGAGCCCACGGCTGGGAGCGCGCTGCGGACGGGATGGCCGCCGTCACCAGTGTGATGAGGGCACAGCAGCTCATGCTCGCGCGGATCGACCAGGCGCTCAGACCCCACTCACTGAGCTTCGCCCGCTTCGAGATGCTCCGCCTGCTCGCCTTCACCCGTGAGGGCCGCCTCCCGATGGCCAGCGCGACCGCACGGCTTCAGGTCCACCCGGCCAGCGTGACCAATACGGTAGGCCGACTCGAGCACGACGGCCTGATGCGTCGGGAGCCCCACCCACACGACGGCCGCGCGACGATCCTCGTGCTCACGGACGCCGGTCGGGAACTGGTCGAGGCGGCGACCCGCTCTCTCAACGCCGAGGTCTTCGAGCAGCCCGGCCTGGACGACGACGAGACGCAGACACTCGTCCGGACGCTCGCAGCGCTCCGGCAGCGCGCCGGTGACTTCGCCGAGCCCCGCTCGCTGCCTGACCCGCTCTGAGCCGCGCCTCGGAGCGGACGGGCAGGCACGGGGTGGCCGCGTCAATCGCGCAGGCGTCGCGGACGCACCAGGAGCGGCTGGCTGACGGTTCCGACGAATCCCTCCCTGTCATGAAGATCGCCGGAAGCAACGGCCGTGCCGCCGGCAGAGATCACTGTTCGCGCCACGATGTTGATCCACTCGCCTGCGGGCGCCCGCCCGAGGGTGAGCGTCATCGTGGGCGGGATGAACGTCCAGTCGGAGAGCGGCAGCTCCGCCGACAAGCCATTGACCGAGTCCGCGACGACCGCCAGTCGTTGGATGGGTAACGACCCTGAGGCGCGGCGGATTCGCCAGGCCGTCGCGCTGACGGCGAGTCGGCCGTTGGCCCAGAGCTTCGCCTCGACCAGCTCGATGCGTCGGCCCGAGCGGACGACCTGGGCCTCGGTGACTGGCAGGTAGAACGAATCCGCACGCTCGACGGTCGTGGATCCCATCGCTCAACTCCCTGCTCAGGTCGCGATGGAGCGCCCGCACCGCCGGGGCGGACGCATCGCCGGCGGAGCCCGCCGGGGCGGACGCATCGCCGGCGGAGCCTGCCTGTGCGAGCCCCGCTCGGCGGCGTCAGTCGGACCGGCGGATGCCCATCACTCCGCTCACCGGAGCCGGCCACCCGAGCGCCGCGTCCTCGGCGAGGGCGCGATCGATGCTCTCCTCGACGCGCGGCGGGAAGGCGGTGGCGCGACGGGTGGCGACATCCACCTGGACCGCCACCAGCTCCATCGTGAATGCCAGGCGGTTGTTGGTCCGGTCGAGCAGGAATGCCATCGCGTGGAGCGCACGGTCCGAGCGGTCCAGCAGCCTCGTGTGAACCGAGATGGGAGTGCCTGCGCGCAGCTCCGCGTGGTAGCGCAGGTGGTGCTCGGCAACGAACTGGGTCTGGCCGAGCTCCGGGATGTTGTGGACACCGAGCCCGAGCTGGCCGAACCTCAGCTCCAGCCCGAGAGACCCGAGCACGAGGTAGTACTGCACGTTCATGTGGTCGTTCGCATCGAGGTACTCGGGCGGGACCTCTCGCTGCAGGGCCTGGGGCAGCTGCACGACCTCGTCGAAGCCGGGCGGTCGCACTCGTGTCCTGCTCACGAGCCGGCCAGGATGAAGATGGCCTCGACGACGCAGGCCGGCTTGGCCGCGCCCTCGATCTCGACGACCACGCCGATGTGCGCCTGGATCCCGGGACCGCTCGGCGTCACGCGGTCGAGGGTCGCCGACGCTCGGACCCTCGAGCCCACCGGAACCGCCTGGGGGAAACGCACCTTGTCGGCGCCGTAGTTCACGCCCAACGCGAGATCCTCGATGCGGTAGATCGTCTGCATGAGCACCGGGACGAGCGCCAGCGTGAGGAAGCCGTGCGCGACCGTGCCCCCGAAGGGCCCGGACGCGGCGCGCTCGGGGTCCACATGGATCCACTGCCGGTCACCCGTCGCCTCGGCGAACTGGTCCACCAGGTCCTGGGTGACCGTGACCCAGTCGCTGGTGCCCAGGACCTCTCCGGCGGCCGCGCTGAACGCCGCCACGTCGTCGAACACTCGCACCATGTCTCTCCTTCTCCCGCCCACAGCCGAACGCATCCGGCGGAGCCCTCAGGTCACGATGCGGTCGGAGGCCTGTGCCGGCGCCTCGGATGCCGATGTGAGCCGATCGACGATCTTGAACTTCTGGAGCTTCCCGGACGCCGTCCGGGGCAACGGCTCGTCGAGGACGACCCACTTCTTGGGCACCTTGAACTTCGCGAGATTCTCGCGCGCGTGGGCGCTGAGCTCGGCCTCGCTCACCGGGTCCTTGAGGACCACGACCGCGGTAGGCGTCTCTCCCCACTTCTCGTCCGGCGAGCCGACCACCGCAACCTCGCGCACCGCGGGGTGACGCATGATCGCGTGCTCGAGCTCGGCCGGGTAGATGTTCAGGCCGCCGCTGATGATCATGTCCTTGCGGCGTCCCGCGATGAAGACGAAGCCGTCCTCGTCGACCGTCGCGAGGTCACCGGTGCGGAACCATCCGTCGGCGAAGGTCGCCGCTGTCTCCTCCGGCCGCCGCCAGTAGCCGGTCGCGGTCCCGGGGGACCGCACGACGATCTCGCCCACCTCGCCCACCTCGACGTCCTCGAGCTCGACGTTGACGACCCTGAGATAGCTGATGAGCCCGCCCTTGCCCACCGACCCGACCTTGGCGATGGCGTTCCGTGCGGGCAGGTAGGTGCCGCTGAACGGCCCCTCGGTCATGCCGTATATCTGGACCACGTCACAGCCGGGGAGGCGATCGGCGAGCGTCGACAGCAGCTCTGCCGGCACCGGCTCCGAGCCGGTGAACACCATCCGGAGCCGGCCGAGTCGCTCGTGCGTGAACGCATCCAACTCAAGCATCCTGCGGATGATGACGGGTGGGAGCCCGCTGATCGTCGCCTGGTGATGGTCAAGCGCACGCGTCAGGCTCGCAGCGTCGATCGCGTGGTTCGGCTGGAGAACGACACGCCCTCCGACCATGAATGTCGCAAGGGTGAACGAGTGGAAACCGGCGACCCAGGCGAGCGCCACGATCAGCACGTACGTGTCCTCGGCCGTGATGTCGTAGTCACCGATCTGCTGGAGCACGTTGAACAGGATCGTGGCCTGGGTGTGGATGGCGGCCTTCGGTCGTCCCGTCGTGCCGCTGGTGTACTGAAGGAGGAACGGCTCCTCCATTCCCGCGCCGTCCTCTAGCTCCAGCCCCGGGCTGAACGGGTAGGTCTCGACGTCGACCCGCAGCCAACCGGGGCGGTCCGCGTCCACGACCAGCATCGCGCCGGCGAACTCCGGGCGCTCGGTGAGGTGGTCGAGCTTGTCGCACAGGCCGCTCTCGGACATGACGAAGCGGGCGCCGGAGTCCTCGATCAGGTAGTCGAGCTCCGCCGGAACGAACATGTAGTTCGCCGGCACGATGACCGCCGACAGCTTCGCCGCCGCGAAGTACAGGTCGAACCACTCGACCCGGTTGTGCATGAGGACGAGGATGCGGTCCCCTCGCTGCAGGCCCAGCTCGCGCAGCTTCCCGGCGAGCTTGTTCGCGCGCTCGTTGAGCTCCTCGTAGGTGTACTCGGCGCTGTCAGTGACCAGAGCGACGCGGCTGGCATGCTGATGCAGAACGCTCGTCGGTTTGGTGATGAGCTGATCGAGTCGAAGATAGGTCACGTGGGGGCCTCCGCGTCATTGCTGGTGCCTGGATTTTATGCGTCACCCGGTTTCCCGGAGCCCGGCGTGCAGCGGTATGCGACACGTCCGCGACGCCCTCGTTGGTCAGGAGGCTAGGAACCGGTCGAGCCCGCGGATCGACGCCCGGTACAGCCGTTCGACCACTGCGACGAACTCCTCGCGTGAGCCGACGACGTTCGCCTCGCACCACCACTCGACCTTCGTCCGGCCGTCGCTCGTCCCGGTCAGGCGCGTGGTGCCGACCACGTCGTCGGCCGGGAAGTGGTGCGGCGGCAGGACCGCGTAGGAGATCACGTGGGCCGCGGGGTCGCACGTCTCGAGCCGTTCCTGCACCGTGTACCCCGCCACCGTGACGGTGCGCACCGACCCCACACCGGCACCGTCGAGGCTGCAGCTCTCCAGCCGGGGGATCCATCCGCGAAGCCCACCGAAGCTGGAGAGAACCGCCCAGACCTCGGCAACGGGGTGCGCGATGACCTGCTCGACGCGAACCTGTTCCATGTGTCCCTCTTTCGTACGTTCTGTCGTTTGGCTAGGCCATCCGTGACATCCATGGTCATGACGATTCCGACGTTGGTTCTCGGTGCGTGACCCGCGCCGAGAGAGAGGTGGAACCATGGGTGTCAGACTCAGTGCCGAGGAGCGGGAGACGTTTCTGCAGAACGGCCACACGGGAATCATCACGACGCTGAGACGCGATGGGTCGCCGGTCAGCCTCCCGGTCTGGTACGCGTACCTGGACGGCAAGGTCTACGTCGGCTCGCCCGAGTCCGCTGCCAAGGTCAAGCGCATCCGGCACGACGACCGGGCGTGGTTCCTCGTGGAGTCGGGCGAGAAGTGGAAAGAGCTCGCCGCTGTCGGCTTCCCTGCCCGTGCCACCGTCGTCGAGGGCGCCGAGGCCGACCGGGCGATGGCCGCCTACGAGGAGAAGTACGCCGAGTTCCGCACTCCTCCCGAGGAGATGCCGGGTGCGGCGCAGAACCACTACGCCAAGACCGTCATGCTTCGGCTCGACCCGACGGGCGACGCACTGACGTGGAACAACGCCAAGATCAGGCTGAAGTCGCCGGTCAGCTGACCGCGGTGCCACCGACCGGGCTCCTCCTCCACAGGAGGAGCCCGGTCCGCCGTTTCCGGTCAGCGCTCCGCGCCCCACTCGTCGAACACCTCGGCGGTGTCCTGGCCGGCCGCGCGGGGCGCTCGGGGCGCCCGCGCCGACGTCCGCGAGAACCGAGGTGCCGGCGCAGCCTGGGTCACACCGTTGATCTCGGCGACCGTGCCACGCGCGCTCAGGTGCTCGTCCGCACTGGCCTCCGCCCAGCTCAGGACCGGTGAGACGCAGGCATCGGTCCCGTCGAAGACGGCCGCCCAGTGCGCGCGGCTCTCAGTGGCGAAGACCTCGGCGATGCGCTGCCTGATCTCGGGCCATCCGGACTGGTCCAGCTGGGCCGGCAGCGTCGTCGGATCGATCCCCAGGCCGTCGAGGAGCTGGGCGTAGAACTGGGGCTCCATCGCACCGACCGCGACGTAGCGACCGTCGGCGCACTCGTAGGTGTCGTAGAAGGGCGCGCCACCGTCGACGAGGTTGTCCTCTCGCGCGTCGGTGTGTGCGCCGGCCGCGCGCATGGCCCAGACCAGCTGTGCCAGCAGACTCGCGCCGTCGACCATCGCTGCGTCGACGACCTGCCCCAAGCCGGACCGCTCCCGCTCCCACAGCGCCGCGAGGACACCGACGACCAACAGCATGGAACCGCCGCCGAAGTCACCGATGAGGTTGAGGGGCGGCACGGGCCGCTCACCTGCCCGACCGATCGCGTGGAGAATCCCGGTCGGTGCAAGGTAGTTGATGTCGTGGCCGGCCGTGGCGCTGCGCGGCCCGTCCTGGCCCCACCCCGTCATCCGTGCGTAGACCAGCCGCGGGTTCACCTCCGCGCAGTCGTCGGGTCCGAGCCCCAGCCGCTCGGCCGTCCCCGGCCGGTACCCCTCGATCAGCACGTCGGCGCGCTCGACCAGCCGCAGCACACGCTCACGGTCCTCTACGTTCTTGAGATCGGCCGCGACCGAACGTCGGTTGCGCAGCACGTGGTTCGGCACGCCGTCCATCGGGTCCAGCGCCGCCGTTCCCGGACGTTCGATCCGGACGACGTCCGCACCGAGGTCTCCGAGGATCATCGCGGCGTGGGGACCGGGCCCGATGCCCGCGAGCTCCACCACCCTCATACCGACGAGCGGTCCGGCCACCGGCGTGCTCATGACCGTCCTCCGACACGCATGCCTCCGTCGGCGGGGAGGAGGACAGTCGCGGTACCGGTGATCGCTCGGTCCCCACCATGCACGGCAGCCCACACGTCACAGGTCACCAACTGCCCGTCGGAGGACTCCTCGATGGCGGTGACGGTTCCTCCGACCAGGACGTCGTCGCCGGCGAAGACGTTCGCACTGAACCGGCACCTCAACCGGCGGATGTTCGATCGGGAGCCTGACCACGCACTCAGCAGGTTGAGGATGTACGCGGCCGTCGCGCCTCCCTGGTTGACCTCTACCTCCCCCAGACCAGCCGCCGCGATGGCGTCGAGGTCGTAGTGGATGGGGTTGGCGTCCCTGAGGATGAGCGCGAGCTGGAGGATGTGCTCGACGTCGATGTCGCCGACCTCCATGGTGGGCAGCTCGTCGCCCACCGCCACGGTGCCCGCCTCTGCTTGCTGGATCGTCACGTCAGTCCCCTCGCTTGAACAGATACGTCGCTTCGACGACGCCGTGCGGGTCCTCGTCGGTACCGATCGCCACCCGGACGACGATCCGGTCCAGGACGGTGTCGTCACGCATGGCGGAGCGACCGACGTCGACGATCGTGGCTGCGGCGCGGTAGGTGCGACCGACCAGCAGGGGCCGCTCGATCGAGACGTCCACCTGCCCGTACAAGAGGACGTCGTGAGGGCCGGCGCTGGCGAGTGCCATGAGCTCGTCGACGGAGATGCCCATGCAGCGCAGCGACGCGACGATGAACCACACGGGGTGCGCCACATCCGGGTCGCCCGGCGCGCGCACCGCATGGTCTGCGATGAAGCTCTCGTGGCGCGGGATCTCGATGGTGCCGCCGGGGAGCTCACGTTCCCGGAGCGACTCGAGCACGGCAAGTTCGACAGTCACGGTGTCCCTCTCATCGTCAGTTCCTCGCTGGCGTCAGTACGAGCGGGGCATGCCGACCGACTCGGCGATCGAGTTGCGAGCCATCTCGTTGGAGATGGGAGCGATCCTGAACTGACGGACGTCTCGCCAGTAGCGTTGCATGTTGGTCTCCTGGGCAAGGCCCATCCCGCCGAGCACCTGCAACCCCAGGTCCGCTGCGGCCACGGCATGCTCGGAGGTCGCGACCTTGGCGATCTTGGCCTCCATCTCGTACGGCAGCCCGGCCTCCTCACGCCCCGCGACGTCGAAGGCCAGGAGCTCGGCCTGCTTCTGCCAGATGACGAGGTTCGCGATGTAGTGCTGGATGATCTGGTGGCCGCCGATGACCTTGCCGAACGCCTCGCGCTGGGTGGCGTAGTCGACGGCCTCCTCGACGACGCCGTCGATCATTCCCAGCGCCATCGCGGCGCTGATGACCCGCTCGTGGTTGAGCGTCGTCGTCATCGCCCGGAACCCTCGGTCCACCTCCCCGAGCACGTGCTCGTCGGGCACGAAGACGTCGTCGAGGAACACCTCGCACGAGCCGACGGCGCGCATCCCGATCTTGGGGATGTAGGAGGTGGTGATACCGGGCTGGTCACGCTTGACCAGGAAAGCCGTGGTCCCCGGGTGGCGGGAGCCCTCCCTGGCTTCCGACGTCTTGGCGATGAGCAGGAGGTAGTCGGCCTCGGCGGCACCGGTCGACCACATCTTCTGGCCGTTGATTTTCCACCCGCCGTCGACGCGCTCCCCCCGGGTGCGCATGGCACCGAGAAGATCCGTCCCTCCACCCGGTTCCGTCGCCGCGATCGCGAACCGGAGGCGCCCCTCGGCGATCTGCGGGAGGAACTCACGCTTCTGTTCGTCGCTCCCCGCAGAGCCGATCGCACGTGAGCCGGCGAAGGCGGTGATCGCCCAGACCCAGGTCAGGCCGCCGAGGTTGCGCGCGAGCTCTCGGGCAGCGATCGCGGAGTCGACGGGCCCGCCACCGGCTCCCCCGTACTCCTCGCTGATGCCGAGCCCGTGCAACCCCATCTTCGTCATCTCGTCCCACAGGGCGTGCGGGTACACGTGCTCCTGTCTCTCGAGCTCGATGACGAGCGTCTTCGGGAACTCCCGGTCCACCCAGTCTCGGAGGGTCCCCTGGAACGCACGCCGTTCTGAGCTCAGCTCCACCATCTCGGCCTCCCGCCTACAGTCCCAAGTTCAACCAACCGTCTGGTTGTTTGGTATCTTAGCCACACGACGCCGTGCACTTCCAGCGGTTCGACGGAAGTTCGCAGTCGCGTCCGCCTCGAGACGTCGACGTTGAGGAAGCAGATGACGATGAGCACCGATGTGATTGCGACGGAACGTTTCCCCGAACCGCGGCCGGCCACCGCCGTCGATGCCGGCGGACAGGTTCGCCTCGCGGGCTGGCGGTGCACTCGGTGCGTCCATCCGCTCGCTCTCCGCGCGCCGTGGTGCCCTCTGTGTCGCGGCGATCTACGCGAGCACGACTTCGGGCCGCACGGAACCGTCTGGTCGAGCACCGTCGTCCGAGTGCCCTTGCCCGGACGCGAGCCTCCGTACGCCCTCGCCTACGTCGATCTCGACGACGGGCCCCGGGTGCTCGGGCACCTCAGCTCGCCGCACAGGCTGCCCGTCGGGGCGGCCGTCACGCTCCGTGGGAGCTCGGCACTGGGTGACCTTCTCTTCGACGGGACGGACGCCTGATGCCCACATTCGTCCACGGTGTCGGCACCACGATGTTCGGCAAGCAGCCCGAGCGCAGCACCGCCGAGCTCGTCTGGTCGGCGGTCGGCGAAGCGCTGCGGGACGCGGAGGTCGAGAAGGTCGACGCCGTCTTCCTCGGGACCTGCTTCGGTGAACCTGGCATCGCGCAACGCGCGCTGCACCGGATGGGCATCACCGACCTGCCGATCTCGATCTTCGAGAACGCCTGCGCGAGCTCGACACAGGCGTTCCACGAGGCCGCGGCAGCGGTCGACCTCGGCCGTTACGACACCGTGCTGGTGGTCGGTGTCGAGCACCTGACCTCGCGCTTCACCGGCGCGATCCCCGTGGAACAGCGGGACCACGAAGGACGGACGGGACTCGCCCTGCCCGCCCTGTACGCGATGTCGGCGACCCGCTACCAGGAGCTGTACGGCCTCACCGCGGAACAGCTGGCCATGGTCTCGGTCAAGAACCATGAACACGGGCTCCTCAACCCCCGCGCCCAGCACGGGGCAAAGGTCTCGCTCGACGAGGTCCTGTCCTCTCGGCTCATTGCCGACCCGATGACACTGCTCCAGTGCTGCGCCATCGCCGACGGCGCCGGGGCGGCCGTGGTGAGCAGGACCAGGCGGACCTCACGCGATGTGACGGTCGCCGGCTCGGCCATGCGGACGGGAGGGCTGTGGGACCATCGCAGCCCCCACGTCTGGGGTTTCGACCTCGCCGCACGCACGGCGCAGGACGCCTACGTGGCGGCCGGCCGGGGTATCGAGGAGGTGGATGTCCTCGAGGTCCACGACGCGTTCACGATCGGCGAGATCGTGACCACCGAAGCTCTGGGTATGTGTCCGGTCGGCGAGGGCGGCCGACTGGTCGAGTCCGGCCATACCCGACTCGGAGGTCGGCAACCCGTCAACCCCTCGGGCGGGCTCCTCTCCCGCGGGCACCCCCTGGGCGCGACGGGGGCCGCGCAGGTCGCCGAGATCGTCACCCAGCTCCGCGGGGAGGCCGGGCCCCGTCAGGTCGACGGAGCTCGTACCGGCCTCGTCGAGACCATGGGGGGCGGTGCCGGGGGCGTCGACGGCAACGCCTGCGTCGTCACGGTCTTCAGCGCATGACGTCCACCTGGTTCTCCCGCGACACGGCCTCGACGCCGCATGGTGAGGGCGTCCGCCGCCTGTCGCTCTCCGAACGCTGGCTCACGCCCTTCGGGAAGGTCAACGGCGGCTACATCCTCGCGTCCATGCTCCGCGGGCTCGGCGAGGAGATCGGCCGGGACGACCCGGTCGTGGCCTCCGTCACTTTCCTCTCGCCGGCTCGGGTGGGTGAAGCAGAGCTGCGCTGCCGCTCGCTGAAGAAGGGCCGCCGGATCCACACTGCGCAGGCCGACCTCATGGCCGGCGACAAGCTGCTGGCGACTCTCACCGCCAGCTTCGGAGGGCGCCGTGAGGGCCAGCTCTACCAGGGCCTCCCCGCACCGAACCTGCCCTCCCCGGACGAGTGCGTCGATCCCATCCCTGACACGATGCTCCGGCGCGGCCTGCTCGAGAGAGTTGCCCAAGCCACACCGACACCCCCGGGCTGGTCGCTGGGCGCACCGACCGGTGACCCGGTGATCGACGGATGGCAGCTGCTCGAGGACGGAACGGAGGTGAGCCCACCCGCGCTCGCCCTCTTGACCGACAGCTTCGTCAGCACCTGCTTCGAGCTCGGTGAGTACTCGACCACGACCCTCCAGCTCACCGTCCACCTCTACGCTGCTCCGGCACCGGGATGGCTCGCGACCCGGATGAGCACCCGGTACCTCGAGGGCGGGCTGCACGATGAGAACTGTGAGCTGTGGGATCGTGACGGTGTCCTCGTTGCCCAAGCCCGTCAGCTGCAGCTCCTGACGTAGCCGCGCCCCACGTCGACACTCCAGCTGCTCACGGGCGGAGCCTGACGACGAGCTTGCCGGCCACAGCCCGGTCGGCAAGGCGGTGCAGGGCGACCCGGACGTCGTCGAGGGCGAAGCTCTGGGCGACCGGTGCCACGAGCCGGCCGGCCTCGATGTGCGGCAGCAGCCGCTCCCACCAGCGCAGCGCCGCACCGGGGTCCAGCATGAGCTTGCGCCCGAGGTGGACGCCGACCACCGCGAGATTGCGGAGCAGGAGTCGGTTCGTCTGTGCCGTGGGGATGCCGCCTGCGGCGAACCCCACGACCAGCAGTCGTCCCTCGTCGGCCAAGCACCGGACCGAGTCGTCGAAGCGATCGCCACCGACGGGATCCACGACCAGGTCGACGCCCCTGCCTCCGGTGACGTCGTGCACTGCCCCCCTGAAGCCCTCGATCTCCAGGACGTCGTCGGCTCCGGCGTCCTCGGCCAGCCTCCTCTTCTCCGCCGAGGAGGCCACCGCCAGGATCCGGCCGGCGCCGAGAGCGCGCGCCACCTGGATGGCGGCGACACCCACGCCGCCTCCGGCTCCGTGGACGAGCACGGAGTCCCCGGGCCGGATGCCCCCACGGTCGAGGAGCATGTAGGCGGCGGTGAGGTAGTTGACGGGTAGCGCGGCGCCTTGCTCGAACGAGATGCCCTGCCCGAGGGGGAGAGTCATCGATACCGGGGTGACCGCCAGCTGGGCCAGCCCACCAGTGGGCCCGATGCCGACGACGCGGTCGCCGGGGCGGTACCGGGATCCACGCGGGGCGCTGACGACACGTCCTGCGAACTCGGACCCGGGCACGAACGGCAGCTCGTGACGGGACTGATGACCTCCCAGTGTCTGCAGGACATCGGGAAACGCCAGGCCCGCCGCATGGACGTCGATGAGGACCTCGTCCGGACCGGGTGCCGGTGCGTCGATCTCTCGGACGTGGACTGCGTCGGGCCCAGCGAAGGCCTCGATCCGGGCGGCCCGCACCGATCAGAGGCCCGAGAGTGCGCTGACCGTCGAGCGGTGCTGGGCTGGTGCTCCGAGGAGCTGGGCCGACGTCTTGGCGCGTTTGAGGTAGAGATGGGCATCGCTCTCCTCGGTGAAGCCCATCGCGCCATGGAGCTGGACACACTCGGCCGCCGCGGTGAGCATCGCGCTGCTGGCGGCCGCGACCGCCACGGCCGCGCAGAGCGCGGCGTCCGTGGCGTCGAGATCGGCCTGCTCGGCCGCGAGCCGCACCGCAGCGTCAGCGGCCTCGACACCGCAGAAGGCGTCCGCGAGGCGATGCTTGACGGCCTGGAAGGCGCCGATCGGTTGGCCGAACTGCTCGCGGTGCGTCACATGGTCGATGGTCATCTCGACACAGGCGCGCCCCACCCCCACGTGCTCGGCGGCCAGGGCGATCTGCGCGCGACCCAGCGCCTCGGTCAACGGCCCTCGTACGTCACCGTCCCCGACCCGCGTCCCCTCCACCCCCTCGAACGTCAGCCGGGCCTGGGGCTGGGTCGCGTCGAGGGTCGGCAACGGGGTGCGAGTCAGACCCGCCTGGCTGCTCTCGACGCGGTACAGGCCGAGACCCTGCTCGTCGGCGGCGCTGACGAGCAGCACATCGGCCGAGGCGCCGTGCTGCACGAACAGCGCCTCACCGGTGAGCACACCGACCCCTCCCCCACGGGTGGTGGCCGCAACCCCGGTCCCGTCCACCGACCACGATCGGGTGTCGGGGCCGCGGAGCGCGAGGGTCGCCGTCAGTGAACCCGCGGCCATGGCCTCCAGGAGGTCACGGTGGACACCGTCACGATCCACCCGGGTCAGCACGTGCGTGGCCACCACACCACTGGCGAAGTACGGCACGCAGGCCAAGGACCTGCCGAGCTCGATCTGGACGACGGCGACCTCGGCCCAACCAAGGCCCAACCCGCCCGCGTCCTCCGGCACCAGCACAGCGGCGAGTCCCAGCTCGACGGCCAGTGCACGCCACACGGCCTCGTCGACGTCTTCGGGGCCGGCGATCACGCGGCGCACGTCGGCCGAGCCCGACCGCTTGGCGAGCACGTCGGCCACGACCGTGCGCATGTCCTGCTGATCGGCAGTGAGTGTGTAGGTCATGTCATCCTTTGCATTCGGTCTCACCGGGGTAGACCAAGGACACGCTCGGCCACGGCGTTGCGCTGGATCTCGTCGCTTCCGCCCCCGACGCTGTACGCCGAGATCTCCAGCCCGATCATTCGCCAGGCGTAGGTCCCCCACTCACCGGTATCGGCAACCGCCCGTTGCCCCAGCACGTGGTCGACCAGGCCGGCCACCTTGCGCACCGAGCTGATCATCAAGAGCTTGGCCACCGACGCAACCGGCGCCTGGAAGCTGCCGCTGAGCATCTCCTCGGTGCACCGCGCGTTGAACGCGTCGGCCACCCGGATCGCAATGAGCGCCTGCGCCAGTAGGTCGCGCGTGACGTCGTCCCCCGCGCCGAAGCGACGCACCATCTCCACCAACAGCTCGACGTCGACCGGGTTGTTCGCCTGGCCCCCACCGATGGCCGAGCGTTCGCTGGAGATGGTCGACATCGCCACCTTCCAACCGCCGTCGACCTCGCCCAGCCGACGGTCGTCGGGCACGTAGACGTCGTCGAACGTCACCTCGTTGAACGACGCCTCCCCCGTCATCTGCCGGATACGGCGGACATCGATCCCGGGGGTGTCCATGTCGATGAGGAACATCGTGAGGTTGCGGTGCCGATCTGCCTCATCACCCGTGCGGCACAGCAGCAGGCCCACATCGGCGATGTGCGCGATGGAGCTCCACAGCTTCTGTCCCGTCACCCGCCAGACATCGCCCTCCCGACTGGCCGTCGTCCGCAGCGCCGCCAGATCAGACCCGGCCTCGCTCTCGGAGAACAGCTGGCAGCCCAGGATCTCGCCATTCGTGAAGGCTCGGCACACCCGGTTCGGCAGCTCGCCATGTCCCCACGCAGCAACCGTCGGTCGCAGCAGGTGCAGACCCATCACCAACGACGTCGGATCCGGCACATCGAACTGCGCCTCCAGACGCGAGAAGGCGAGCTGATGCGTGCTGGGCAGCCCGGTACCTCCGAGCTCCCTGGGCCCGGTGATCCACCCGTAGCCCGCAGCGGCCTTCTCGGCCTGCCACGCGCGCGCCGCCAGGACACCCGGTGCGGCAGCGTCATCGATGTCGGACCCCACCAGCTTCACCGAGTCACGTCCACGCCCCCACCTGGACGCCCTGCTCACACGACGCGCGCGAGCCCCCGCCAGGAAGCTCTCCGCACCGGCGACGAACTCGTCCAGTGCCGGCACCTGCGCGACCGCAACTCGATCTGACACGCTCACTAGTGCCCACCTCCCTGTCCCGAAGTACGGACCTGCCGACTGCTCCTGTGCCAAGTGTGGGGTCGGAGGTCACCGGGGCGGTGTCGCACGATGAGCCATCACAGCCCGCGAAAGGCGGCGGGTGACGACGTGCCGGTGCCGTCGGTTGGATGTCTCAAAGCACGACATGGAGGCTGCGACGCCGTCGGCCATAGTGGTCGTCACGCGCTCCGTGGGAGCGATCCACCAGTCGGCGAGGTTGGTCATGACGGGACTCCGAGGGCCCCTGCACGCGCGGCGCCGAGCTCCTGCTGCCGGGGGCTCGGCGTGAGTAGCGTCGAGATCGTCGACGTCACGGGCGTCCGGATCGTGACGCTGGCTCGCCCCGAGAAGCTCAACGCCTTCGACCACAAGCTGGTCCGCGAGTACCTCGACGCCCTCGAGGCGGCAGCGGGCGATCCTTCCGTGCGGGCGATCGTGGTCACGGGACAAGGGCGTGCCTTCAGCGTCGGTGGGGACATGGCCGCACTCGCGGACCTGTCCCGGCACGGGGCGGATGCGGGAGCCGACGACCCGCGCGGGCACCTCGTTGCCATGTCGCTGTCCAAGCCGGTCATCGCGGCCGTCAACGGCTACTGTCTGGGGCTCGGGCTCGTCCACGCTCTCGCCTGCGACATCCGCTTCGCAGCCGCCGGAGCGACGCTGAGCGCCATGTTCAGCCGGCGGGGGCTGGTGGCTGAACAGGGACTCGCGTGGCTGGTACCTCACATCGCCGGACGTGCCGTCGCCCTCGACCTCCTGCTGTCCGGCCGGACCATCACCGCCGTCGAAGCGCTGGAGATGGGGCTCGTGCACCGCGTCGTCAGCGACGAGGATCTTCTCGACGAGGCGCTGGCCTACGCGAAGGACCTCGTGGACAACGTCTCCCCGGCCTCGATGCGCGTCATCAAGCAGCAGGTGAATCTCCACCCCGGGATGTCGCGGGACGATGCCGTCGAACACTCGGCTCAACAGATGCTCGACTCCTTCGCCTGGCCCGATTTCGCGGAGGGAGTGGCAAGCTTCCAGGACAAGCGCCGCCCCCGGTTCGAGCCCCTGCAGCCCGAGCCGTGAGGTCCGGTTCCTCACCGATAACGTCACGTCGCCCTGTCCGAAGCTGCAACACCGGACGACCGGCCGGCACTTCTGGTCGGACCATCTCCGCATGCACCTGCGACTCGACCACCTCATCAGCAAGCACCCTGCCTCGGGCGCGGTCAACGAGCGCGGGTTGGCCGTGGTCGCCCGCGGCAGAGAGCACACGTACGCCGACCTCAACCGGCGGGCGAACGGGCTGGCCGCCTACCTGCGTTCGGTGGGCGTGCGCCGTGGCGATCGCGTGCTCGGATTCATGCACAACCGCGTGGAGTGGTTCGACCTGTTCTTCGCGGTGGCCAAGCTGCGGGCGGTCCTGGTACCCGCCAACCACTTCCTCGTGCCGGACGAGCTCGAGCACCTGATCCAGGACTCCGGTGCCGTCGCCGTGGTGACGGACGGTGAGCTCGTGGCAGGCGCCGACTTCCTTGTCGACCACCCAGGGCTTGCGAACCGGTTGCTGCTGGTCGAGGGGCAGCGGCCGGGCTGGCAGTCGGTGGACGTCGCCGCCCTTCCCGTCGACCCGGCGCTGGAGCTCGACGAGGGAGCCGCGACCGACGAGCCCTTCCTGCTCCAGTACACGTCGGGCACGACGGGGCGGCCCAAGGGGGCGGTCCACACGCAGGGCACGGTGCTGCTCAACGCGCTCAGCCAGGTCGGCGACTTCCAGCTGGGTCCCCGCGACGTCATGTTCGTCGTCTCGTCCTTCGGCTGGGTTGCCGGCTTCCACGGGTTCACCTTGGCGACCCTCCTCAGCGGCGGCACCGTCGTCGTCGGCTCGGGCCACGCCCTCGATCCGGTCGAGCTCAGCCGCACTCTCGTCGAGCGGGGGGTCACCATCACCGCCCTGCCGATCCTGGTGATGCGCAAGCTGCTCGAGATCGAGGAGTTCAGCGCCGAGCGTGGATTCCAGCTCCGAATGATCGTGACCGGGGGTGAGCCGGTGCCGGTGGAGCTGATGCGCGCCATCGGCGAGCGTGTTCCCGGCTGCGATGTCGTCCAGTTCTACGGGATGACCGAGTTCCCCTCCAGCGGCGTCTTCCTGCTCCCGGGGTACGCCGACACCAAGCTCGGGTCGGTCGGCAAGGGGGGCGTGATGACCCAGCTCCGCGTCGTCGACGACGCGATGCAGGATCTGCCGCCGGGCGTCGTGGGCGAGGTCGTCATCCGCTCACCTGCCACTGCGCTGGGCTACTGGAACCGACCGGAGGAGAGCGCCGTGGCCTTCGCCGAGGGCTGGTATCGCACCGGTGACCTCGGTCGGCTGGACGAGGACGGGTTCCTGTTCATCTCCGGTAGGAGCAAGGACATGATCATCACCGGCGGGTTGAACGTCTACCCGGCCGAGGTCGAGCAGGTCCTGGCGCGGCACCCGGCGGTCGGTGAGGCCGCCGTCGTGGGTGTCCCCGACGACCGCTTCGGGGAGGTGGCCCTCGCCGTCGTGGTGCCCCGGGCGCCGGTGACCGTGGAGGAGCTGGTCTCGTTCGCCAGCGAGCGGCTGGCGAAGTACAAGCGGCCGCGCCGGTGGCTGTTCCAGGAGCAGCCGCTCCCCCGGACCGTGTCGGGCAAGCTCAAGAAGTTCGAGGTACGCGACCGGCTGGACGGCTGACCCTGCCCGCCGGGGGCCGTGCTATGCCCGGCCGAGCATGGCGCTCAACGCTCGGCCAGCACGACCTCGTCGGCGAGGAGGATCGACGAGGTGGCGAAGTCGATGAACCGCGCCTCGTCGGCAACGAGCTCCTCCATGGCTGCGCGTCCTGCTGGGGACCTCCCCGCCGCGAGCATCGCCTCAAGGTCGTCGAAGTACACCTGCGCCACTCCGTCGAACGGCACGTCCGTGCCGCGTGCGCGACCCAGGGCGTCCGTGATCCGACCTGGCACCCCGTGGTGCTGGACGTACCGGCGGATGCCGAGCACCGCGGCGTGCGCGGACACCAGCGGCCCGTGCACGTTCCTCCAGTACTCGTGGAACTCCGAGACGCTCAGCTCCTTCTTGCGCCGAACGCTGAACATGACGGAGATCATCGGGGTCCTCCTCGGGTCTGTGACTCACACAAGGGACAGCCCTCCATCGACCTGCAGCACCTGGCCGGTGATGTAGGAGGCCGCCGGGCTCGCGAGGAAGACGACTGCCTCGGCCACCTCGCGCGGCTGCGCGGTCCGCTTGAGGGGCAGGCGCTTGGCAGTCGCGGCGCGCACCTTCTCGGCGGACACGTCGTACCGATCCGCCGACCGGCGGATGGTTCCCTCGGCCATGTCCGTGTCGGTGGCGCCGGGAGAGACCGCGTTTACCCGGATTCCCAACGGTCCGAGCTCGAGCGCCATCTGGCGGGTCAGCGTGTCCACCGCCGCCTTCGAGGCCGAGTAGGAGCCGAAGTGGGTCAGCGGCCTGATGCTCGCCGTCGAGGACACGTTGACGACGGCCTTTCCGACGGCGTCGGCCTGCTCGATCATCGGCACCACCCGGCGCACGACGCGGTACGTGCCGGTGAGGTTGATGTCCATCGTCGCCTGGAACACGTCGTCGGGCGTCTCGTGCACCCGGTAGGAGCTTGCCTCGCCCGCCGTCCCCGCGTTGTTCACGAGCAGTGTCACCGGGCCAAGAGCGGTGAGGAAGTCGGCAAGCCGGTCGACGGACGCGTCGTCACGGACGTCGCAGGCGTGGCTCCAGGCCCTACCTCCCGCCGCGGTGATCTCCTCGGCCACGGAGGCCGCGCCCCTCCATCCCGTCTCGCGCTCAGCCTGGGTCAGCGAGTCCGGGGAGCGCTCCGTGACCACGACGCCCCAGCCGCGCTCGGCCAGGAGGCGCGCGGTGGCACTTCCTATCCCGGCCCGCCTGCCGGCGCCCGTGACGATCGCGATCGGTGCCGACATCTGCATTCCTTACGCTCTGGGGGTTGCGACCGTGTCGTCGAAGTACGCCGCCTGCACGCGGTCGCGGTCGCGCAGGAGGACCTCGGCAGGCTCGTCGAGGACCACGGAGCCGCGGTTGAGCACGAGCGCACGGTCGGCGACGGACAGCGCGACCTCGATGTGCTGCTCGACCAGGAGCACGCCGATGTTGCGTGCCCGCGCCAGTCTCCTGATCGCCGGGAACATCTCGCGGACCACCTTGGGCGCCAGTCCCAGGCTCATCTCGTCGATGAGCAGGAGCCGGGGCTCGGAGAGCAGCGCCTTGGCGATGGTGAGCATCTGCTGCTCGCCTCCGGACAGCAGACCGGCCTTCCTGCCCTGGATGTCCCGGAGCTGGGGGAACGTCTCGAGGGCCGCGTCCTCACGCTCCCGCGACCGACGGCGCTGGACCAGTCGGAAGTGCTCCTTGACCGTGAGCCCCGGACACAGGCCTCGGTCGTCCGGTATCAGGGCCACCCCGCTGCGCGCGAGGGCGGACGCCCTCAGCTTGCGGCGACCGTAGCCCTTCACGACGACGGAACCGGCCATCATCGGCAACAGGCCCACCGCGGCGAGCAGCGTCGTGGTCTTGCCGGCACCGTTCGGCCCGAGCAGGGCGACGACCTGCCCTTCCGCCACGGCGAAGGAGACATCGCGAATGACCGGCACCTGTCCGTACCCGGCGGTCAGCCGGTCCACCTGCAGCACTGCCTCACTCATGGCTCGCCTCCAAGGGTGCACCCAGGTATGCCTCGACGACGGCGTCGTCGCTCAATGCTTCCTTCGGCGGCCCGGAGAAGATGATCGAGCCGAACTGCATCACGTCGACCGAGTCGCAGACGTCCACCACCAGCGACATGTCATGGTCGATGAGGAGGACGCCGATCCCCGCGGCCGCGACGTCGCGCAGCCGAGCTCGAAGCTCTTCGCTCTCGTCGTTGTCGAGGCCGGCCGCGGGTTCGTCCAGGAGGACCACCGAGCAGTGCCCCGCGAGGGCCCTCGCCACGCCGACGAGCTTCTGCTGCCCCAACGGGAGCTGTCCGGCGACAACCTCCGCGCGGTCGGACAGGCCCATGAGCTCGAGCACCCGATCGACTCGTTCCGGGCGCGACCGACGACGACGCTCGAAGACGTCTCGGACGAGTGCGCCGAGGCCACCGGGCGTCGACGCCACCAGGACGTTCTCGGTCACGGTGAGGTTGGAGAAGAGCTCGCCGGACTGCCAGGTGCGGGTCAGCCCGGCCGCGCAGCGACGGAAGGGCCGCAGGTTGTCGATCCGTCTCCCGTCGAGGGTGACGCTGCCGGTGGAGGCCGCGAAGCCGCTCACGGCGTCGACGAACGTCGTCTTGCCGGCGCCGTTCGGGCCGATGAGGCCGCTGACCCGGCCCGGTTGCACCCGCAGCGAGACGTCGTTGTTCGCGACGACGCCGCCGTACTTCACGGTGAGGCCCGAGACTGCCAGCCCGGACCTGCCCTCGCTCGCCGTCATCGCACACCTTCCGAGAGAACCTTGGCCGCGTCGGGGGTAGCTGGCTCGCCTCTGTCCTCGGGCGGAGGCGCCGACCGGTCCTGCCGGTCGCCGACGAGCCGCTGACGCGCCCAGGAGATCTGGTGGCCCGTCGTCCCCGCGATGCCCACCGGGTTGGCGATGGCGGTGATGATCAGGGCGATCCCCGAGATCAGGGCGTAGTAGTCCCCGATCGAGAGCCACTCCTGGGTGAGGGTGTAGATGAAGCCGGCCGGCGCGAGGAACCCGGCGACGATGGCGCCTCCCGGCGAGCTGATCCCGCCTAGATAGGCGATGGCGAGGAACGTCAGCCCGTGCTGGACCGAGAACGACGCCTCCGAGACCTGCCCCTGGGCCATGGCGATCATCGTGCCCGCGAGCCCGGCGACGAAGGCCGCGAGGCCGAAGCCGATCAGCTTGGTCGAGCGGACATCGACTCCTGAGGACGCAGCAGATCGTTCGTTCGCCCGTACCGCGAGGAACGCACGGCCGGTCGACCCCGACGCAATACGGATGAACAGCAGCACGACGAGGACCAAGGTCGCCAGCACCATGAGCGCGAACGGTAGTCGCGCCACGTCGCGGCCCTCGCTCACGGCAAGGTTGATGCCGAGGACGTTCGCCGCACCGACCACGTTTCCCTGCAGCGGGGTCAACGCCACGTTGCCGAACACGAAGCGCTCGAGGACCAGGGCGCCCGCCAACGTCACGATCGCCAGCTGGGAGCCGCGGATCCTGATCGCGGGAATCGCGACCAGCACGCCGAGCACGGTGGCCACCGTCGCGGAGAGGAGGACGGTCAACGGGAATCCCAGGCCGGTGTTCATGGTCAGCTTGGACAGCGTGAAGGCGGCGGTTCCAGCGACGGCCAGCTGCGCCAAGGAGACCTGGCCCAGGTACCCGACGACGATGACGAAGGACAGGAAGAGGGTCGCGAAGATGAGGGACATCGTGAAGGCGAAGCGGTCTCCGCCGTCGGTCACGACGAGCACGAGCAACGCCCCGGCCACGAGCAGCGCGGCCGGCACGGGACGGAACCGCGGGATCGTGACGTCGGGAAGCTTGACGGTCTGGATCGACCCGCGCGACGGCAACCGGCGACCGAGGACGAGCAGGATGGCGATGACGATCGCGAAGAAGAGCACGTACTCGATGCCCGACTGCGCCCACTGGGGCCACCACGGCTTGGCCGTGAGGAGATAGATGGAGGACTGGAACGCCCCCAGCGCCAGTCCTGCGACCAGCACGACGAACACCGACCTCATCCGCGCCATCAACAGCACCGCGGTGGCCGGGACGATCCAGGCGAGGGAGTTCTCGACGCTCAGACCGGACAGCGACCCCCCGAAGATGATGCCGAGGGCGGAGACCCCGGTCCCGAACCCCAGCGCGATGGTGGCGAGGAGGTTCGGGGAGAATCCCATGAGGACGACGGCACGCTCGTTCTCGGCAGACGCGCGGGTGGCGGCTCCCGACCGGGTGAACCGCAGGTAGGCCCACATGACCACGGCGATCACCACCACCGACCCGGCCATCCACAGCTCGCGGGACGAGACGTCGACTCCGAACAGGTTCGTCCGGTCCGAGCCGAAGACCGACTCGACGGGCAGCTGGGCCGATCCGAAGCGGATCGTCGCCAGGGCGGCGAGCGTCAGCATCAGGGCGACCGAGATGACGACGTGGGCCAGCTCAGGTGCGTGACGCACCGGCCGGAACACGAGCCAGTAGCACGCGACGCCCAGGACCATGGCATACACGAGCCCGATCACGACCGCGGGCAGGAGCGGGGTCGGGCCTTCGGTGATGCGGACGCTGCCGATCGGGAGCACGAGCGTCCCGTCGCTCCGCAGACCGACGAACACGTACGCGCCCCAGGCGCCCATCACGCTCTGCGCGAAGTTGACGATCCCCGTCGCGCGATACATGAGGAGCAGGCCACTGGCCACGGCCACGTAGGTCGCGCCGAGGCCAAGGCCCAGCACCGCGAACTGGAGCAAGGTATCCACAGAGATCACAGGCCCTTCATCAGGGGTGGTGTCGCGGAGCCGCCGGCCCGAGGGCCGGCAGCAACGGGACGCCCTTCATGGCCGACGGTTGCCGGCCGCGCGTACTAGCTGGGCGCGCTGACGGTGGTCAGCCCGTCGCTCACGGGCTTGAGACTGCCGTCCTCCTGGACCTCCAGGAAGAGGTTCGTGGAGCTGCATGCTCCTGGCACCGATGGCCATGCCGAGCCGTCGCACGTGATCGTGCCCTGCAGGAACGCGGGATAGTCCTGCAGCCCTTCGAGCTGGGTCTTGGTGGACGTCGAGGTGATCTCCCCGTCGATGTCGCTCAGCACGTTGGCGAGCGTCATCAGCCCGGCGAAGACCCCGACCGCACGGACGTTGTCGGTGTACTGCTCCTCGCCGACCGCGGCGAGCGCCTCGACGAGGACGTCGATCTCCTCCTGCACGTCCGGCGGCGCGTGCTCCTTCGTCGCCGGGAGCCAGGCGCGAGCCATGAGCAGCGTTCCGGCCGCTTCACCGCCCATCTCCTCGACGAACGACGTGCACGCCGCCGAGATCATCGGGCCCTCGTACCCCTGGCCGCGCAAGGCACGCAGAAGCCCCGTGCAGTCGTCCTCCGGCAGCTGGAACACTCCCGCGATGTCAGGATCCTCGGTCAACGCGCGGGCAGCGAGCACCTCGTGGTTGATGTTGCCGATGGTCGCGTACTGCGGGATCACCTCGACGCCGGCGGCTTCGCCGGTGGGAATGAGGAGGTCGTTGAAGTAGATCTTGGCCTCGGGCGAGTCGACGATGCTCAGCGCGGCGGTCGAGGCCCCGGTGGTCTTGATGAGCTCGATCGTGCTCGGTGCCACATGTGCGTCGTTGTTCCAGTAGAAGCTCGTGCCGTAGGGCTGCGCCGTCACCGATGGCGCGTTGGACCACGCTCCGACAATCGGGATCTCCGCTGCGGAAAGAGCGGGAACAGCCGCGGACACGACGTTCACCATCGCATCGAACACGACGGGAATATCATCTTCGATGAAACGATGCGTACAGGTGATGATAAGTTCCGGAGTGCCGTCAGATCGGCAGATGTCGAATTGGATCGAACGCCCGTTGATGCCGCCCTTTTCCTCGTTGACGTACTTCTCGACCGCCTTGATGGCGGCTTCCGAGGCGGGCTCGTTAGGGGTTCCGGCGAGCGCTGCGTAGACGCCGATCGTGAGGGGGTCGCCCTCGAGATTGCCCGCGGAAGAGTCGTCTTCTGCCGCACAGCCTGAGACGACCAGGGCAACGACGGCAGCTGCGACGATTACCGATCCTCGAATGTTCAGTCCTCGCATGGGATCCTTCTTCCGGTCTGGCATGCGCGCCGACATCGAGCCGTGCCGGGCGTTCGTTGAAGTATCGCCAGGACATGCGCCGCCACCGTGTCCCAATTCAGCACAGGAAGGAACGGCTGCAGGCGTAGATCTCGCGCTACATCGACGCCCAGATCGGCGCAGCTGTCGCGCCGCGCTACAGGCGCCCACCCGAGCGGGTGCCGGCCATAGGGTTCGACCATGACAGATCTCGTCGAGGAGCGGCACGCCTGTCGCCGCGTCGCCGGCCCCGCGCGTCATGGCCGGCGACGGACGCTGCCCGTCACGGAGGACGCATGACCTCTGACAGCGGGCCCTCGTCGTCCCAGCCCGCGGACCTAGCGCACGCACGCGACTACTTCGCGGCGCACGGCAGACTGCCGGAGGGCACCCACGTGCGCGACGTCATCCTGCAGTCCTGGCGCCGTTCCAGGCACCACGCCGCGGACCGTGCAGGCATCGCGGTGGCGACGCCGTCCCAGGTTCCTGTCGACAGTGCGCTCGTGCACGCCGCACGCGAGGCGGTGGCCGACCGGTGGTCGTGGCTGACCGACCTGCCGCACGCTCTCGTCCTGACCGACGGGGAGGGACGGGTGCTCGAGCGCTGGGCGGATGACCCGTCGATCACCGCTGCCCTCGACGGGCTCCGTATCGTTCCCGGCGCGTCTCAGAGCGAGTCCGCCGTCGGGACGAGCAGCGTCGGCATCGCCCTGGAGGGAGGTCTGGACGTCGGGGTGTGGGGAGCGGAGCACTACCGGTCCGACGCCGCCGACTTGGCCTCCGCCGGCTCACCCGTCCTGCAACCCGTGACCCGGCGCGTCATCGGAACGATCAACGCCTACTCACGGCTGGTTCACGCAAGCCCGCTGATGCTGGCCCTTGTTCATGAGGTTGCCCGGTCTGTCGAGGACGCGCTGACGCACCGACACGCGGAGCACGACCGTGACATCGTCGAGGCCTACCTCGAGAGCATCGAGGACAGCTCCGAACCGGTCCTCTGCGTCAACGAGCACTCGATCGTCGGGAACGCCGCGGCTGCGGCCCGGCTGGAGTCACTGGACCAGACGATGCTGTGGGAGCTGGCGTCGAGGACGATCAGCGCCGACGGTCCGTTTCTGGCGTGGGTCTCCCTCGCAGACGGCACGGACACGGTTGCCGTGACGTGCGCACCCATCGAGCGAGAGGGCCGGGTGGTGGGTGCCGTGCTGCGCCCCGTGCCGTCGGCCCAGGCCGAGTCGGCCCACGCGGCTCATCGGCTGCTCCCGGACCTTGTGGGAGCCAGTCCGGCGTGGCTGCGTCTGTGCGAACGAATCGACCGGTCGCTGGTGGAGCGCCGCCCGATGTCGCTGGTGGGGGAACCCGGTGTCGGCAAGAGTGCGGTCGTCGCTGCCCTCGCCCGGTCGCGTACGACGGTCACGCTCATCGCCCACAGCGGCAGCGACGAAGCCGCGTGGCTGCGCCAGGTCGACGCTGCCGTGCGAAGCGAGGTCGAGCTCGTCGTCATGGAGAACCTCCACCTGCTCAGCCCCGCGGAGCTGGTCGGGACGACACGGGCGCTGAGCCGCTCATGGCGAACCGACGGTCCTCAGCTGCTCGTGACATGGACCCGGTCACGCTCGCAGCCCCCGGGAGCGGTCGAGGTCGAGTGGTCCGGCGACAACCACGAGGTGCCCGCACTGCGGAACCGGCTGGAGGATCTGCCGATGCTGCTCGACGCGATCAGCCGCGACCATGGTGCCCACATCGAGTGGAGCCCCGAGGCTGTGCAGGCCCTCAGCCGAGTTCCATGGGCGGCGAACCTTCGCTCGCTGGCCATCCTGGTCGGGCGCCTCACTCGCGATCGGCCGTCAGGGACGATCCGGCTCGATCACCTGCCCGCTGAGATCCGCGCGTCGGCTACTCACCTGGGACTCTCAGGTCTGGATCGGGTCGAGGCCCAGGCGATCGCGAAGGCGCTCACCGCGGCCAACGGCAACAAGAAGCGTGCTGCTGACATGCTGGGCATCGCACGGTCGACGCTGTACCGGAAGATCCAGGCGCTCGGTCTCGACCTGGAGAACACGACCTACTGAGCGGTTCCTGCGGGTCCACTCCCGAGCCTGGACCAACGGTCGCGCAGGTCGGGAGTCAACGGCCGGGACCGTCGACCTCGGTGGTCCCAGGAGACGATGACCGATGTGGCCCGGAGGTGGACGCGTTGCTCGTCCCCGACCTCCGTCACCACTGTGGCGGAGCTCGTCCCGAGGTGGTCGACCCACGACCGCGGCAGGTAGGGCTCGTCCCGCCACGGCATGGGCGCACCCAGGACGCACTCCGTTCTCGCCACGACGCGGTAGTCCGCCTCGGTGGGCTCACGAGACGGTTCGAACAGCTGGTTACGGGCTTCTTGGACGAGCCGGAACGCCCGTGCCGCGGTGAGCGACCCGGTCCCGTCGGTGTCACTCGGCCGCACGACGTGCTCGTACACCTGGCCGCCGGGTCGCGACGGCGGGAGTGCCGCCGGCGGCCCGCAGGCGATCTCGGTCCGCGCCGCGAGCACCGGCGCTCCATCGCGGTGCACGAGGAAGGATTGCCGAACGCTCGCACCGTCGACGGCCGACTCCACCACGACGTCGCGGTCGGCCAGCCGGATGGGGGCGAGGAAGTCGATCGCGAGCTGCCGCACACGCGGTACCGCCGGAAGCAACCCGTCACGGGCCGCAGCGGCCATGGCGTCCGTCGCGTACTCGGCATAGACGACGTTGCTCACGTGGTTGAGCAGGTCGATGTCGTTGGACCGCACCCGGACCCGGTAGAGATGCCGCCGGACGCTCATTCGAGGATCGTCGCCTCTCCGCTCATGAGCGACTGTGCGGTGCGCATGAGCTCGCGGCCGACCTCGTGCGCCGTGTCGCCGATGTCGCGGGGCGCCTTGCCCTCCTGCGACCTCAGATACGTCGTCTCGAAGAGGATCGACCACTTGAAGCACGCCAGCACGACGTACCAGTCCAGGGAGCCGATGTCTCGGTTGCTGTGCTGCGCATAGGCCTCGGCCAGCTGCCGTCGGGACGGGAGTGCCGACAGGTGGATGAGGTCTCCTCCGCTGGGCACGTAGGAGGGCTGCCCGTCATGGGGCCAGCACAGCAGGAGCCACGCGAGGTCGAGGAGCGGGTCCCCGATCGTCACCATCTCCCAGTCGAGGATCGCCGTGACCTCGGGAGCCTGCTTGCCCAGCAGCACGTTGTTGAAGTGGTAGTCCCCGTGGGTGATTCCAGGCGACGTCTCGGCGGGACGGTTGGCGGTGAGCCACCGTGCCGCGCCCTCGACGTCACCCAGCCACGATCGGTCGTACCGCGGGTCGTCGTGGAAGGACTTCCACAGGGCGAGCTGCTTGTCGACCTGCCGCTGGAGGAACCCCTCGGGGCGACCTTCGTCGCCGATGCCGAGCGCGTCCGGGTCGAGGGCGCCGAGCTGGGCCAGCGTCGTCGCCATGGACAACCCTGCCCGAGACGGGAACGTCGGGTCGCTCCGATACACCTCCGGGAGCTCGACGACGGGGTTGAACCCGTCCACCTCCTCCATGAGGTAGAAGGCGGCCCCGAGCACCTCGAGGTCATCGGTGCCGGCGAAGAACCGAGGCGTCGGGAGATCCGTGTCCGACAGGGCTCGCAAGACCCGCATCTCTCGTGCGATGGCACGGTTGCTGTGTTGGCGCCCGCGCAGCGGCGGGTGCCGCAGGACGAGCCGGCGACCGTCCAGCACGAGGCTGATGACGACGTTCTGTGATCCGCCGCCCAGCAGGCGCGGCTCCGTGATCCGGGACGGAAGCCCTTGGGAGTCGAGCCACTGGCCGGCCCGCTCCAGATCCACGCCTCCGACGATCATCGAACCCGCCATCCCTACAACCTCCTGCGTCGCGCGGTACGTCCGACCGCTGGTTGACCTTCCGGCGTCGAGGGCCGCGTTCACACCAGGTACGACCCTTCGGAGCCTGCCCAGTAGTGGTCACGGAGCTTGTGCTTGAAGAGCTTGCCGGTCTCGGTCCGGGGTAGCTCGTCGAAGAAGTCGACGGACCGCGGGCACTTGAAGGCCGCCAGCCGCGCCCGGCAGTACGCGATGAGCTCGCTCTCGAGCTCGGGCGTCCCTGCTCTTCCGGTCACGAGCTGGACGGCCGCTTTGACCTCCTGGCCGAACTCCTCGTTCGGGACTCCGAGAACGGCGACATCGTGCACGACCGGGTGGTCACCCAGCACGTTCTCGATCTCCTGGGGGTAGATGTTCACCCCTCCGGAGACGATGGTGAACGCCTTCCGGTCCGTCAGGAAGAGGAACCCGTCCTCGTCGACGTAACCGATGTCCCCCATGGTGCTCATGTTCCTGTCCGCGCTCTGCGCCTCGGCGGTGAGCTCGGGGGCGTTGAAGTACTCGAAGCTGGTCGCCCCCCGGAACCACACCTCGCCGATCTCACGGGGACCGAGCTCCTCGCCGTCGACGCCGCGGATGACGAGCTCCCCGAGCAAGGGCCGGCCCACCGTCCCCGGCCGAGCCAGCCAGTCCTCGGTGTTGACGAGCAGCATCCCGTTGCCCTCGGTCGACCCGTACTGCTCGATGACCACGGGTCCGAACCAGTCGATGATGGCTCGCTTGACCGAGTGGCGGATCGGTGCGGCACCGTGCTGGAAGGCGGTGAACGAGCCGACGTCGTAAGCGGCCTTGACGTCGTCGGGAAGCGCGAGGAGGCGGGACATCATGGTGGGGACGACATATGTGTGGGTGACGCGGTACCGCTCGACGGCGGCGAGGAACTCACGTGCGTCGAACCGTGGCATGACCACGTTGGTGCCGCCCACCCGAGTCGTCAGGACCGCGGAACCCAGGGGTCCCGCGTGGTACAGCGGACCGGCGTGGAGGTAGACCACGTGGTCCCTGTCGAGCTGAAAGGCGCGGGCGGCGTGGACCAGGGTCTCCAGCTGCTCATCGGGGCCGACGTCCGGAAGCGGCCGGATGACACCCTTCGGTCGGCCGGTGCTCCCGCCCGTGTACGCCATCGGCGTGCCGAGCCGTTCGTCGGCGACCGGCGTCGCGGGCAGGTCTGCGATCCTGTGGTCGAAGTCGTCGAACGCCCCGAGTGGCCCGTCCGCTCCCACCAGCAACCAGACGTCGACGTCCGGGCAGAGGTCAGGAAGGTCCCGTGAGGCCGGGATCTCCGCGGAGGCGACGACGACCTTGGCCCGGCTGTCGTTGATGATCCAGGCTGCCTCGGAGGGCGTCAGATGGAAGTTGACCGGCGTGTAGTACAGGCCTGTGCGCTCCGCGGCTGACGCCACGATGGCGAACTCCAGGCGGTTCTCCATGAAGAGGGCGACGTGGTCGAGGCGCTGCAGACCAGCCCGACGGAGCAGGTGTGCGAGCTGGTTCGCGCGGCGGTCGAGCTCACCGTAGGTCAGCGTGACGCCCGTGTCGGCCATGATGAACGCCGGCCGTTCGGGATCGTGGCGGGCTTGCTCGTTGGGGTACATCGGCCTCCTTCTGTCGTCCCTGCGCCGACACCTCGCGCCGTTGCGGCGTGCGGGTCCTCGGACACCTCTATCCTGTGACTATCGGCCGGTCGTCGGCTGTCCCAGTTCGGGACGGCTTGGCCTTCCCCTCGACTCGTGGCTGTCGCAAGGATGCGCTGCCACCAGCCCCGAACGGACAACGCCCATGCACACGATGACACCCGCTTTCTGGAGAGCGCGGGACGCGTTCTTCGAGCACGACGGAATACCAGACCCGCAGGTCATTCCGCCCGTGGTCATCGACTCCTGGCGTCGCTCGCGGGACGTCGGGCTGCGGCCCGACTCCGTGCGACCGGTCAGCGTCAGCGAGGTCGACCCGGACCATCTCCTCCTGCGGGCGGCGCGCCCGGTGGTGAGTGCGCGCCTGGAGAACCTCGCGGACATGCCCTGCGGGGTTGCCGTGACGGACCACGAGGGCACCGTCCTCGACACCTACGGGTCGAACAGACCCTTCACCACGCTCATGCGCGAGACCGACTGTGTCCCCGGCTTCCGGCTTGCCGAGCACGACTTCGGCACGCTGAGCCCGGGGCTCTCCCTCGTCCTCGACTCAGCGGTCCTGCTCGTCGGCGGGCAGCACTTCTCCGAGCTGGCTCACGGCCGATCGTCGGCGGGCGTGCCCCTGCACCACCCCAGCGACGGCCGCGTCCTGGGCACCATCAACTTCGCCTGTGAGCTCGAGTTCACCACACCGGTCATGCTGCACTGGGCCAAGGAGCTGGCCCGACTGGTCCAGGGCCAGCTCGTCGAGTCACTCGAGTCGACGGAGCGGGCGCTCCTGCGCGCCTACCTCAGCCGCTCGCACACGCGACGCGGACCCGTGGTCTACGTGAGCGAGAAGAGCTTCATCGCGAGCGCCCCCGCCTCCCGCCTTGCGCGCCGGCTCGACCGCTCCTTCGTCGCCGAGCTCGCGTCCTCCCTGCACAACGGTCCACGGACCGGTGCGGTGAACCTTCGGGTGCGGGAGTCCGACGCCACGATCCCAGCGACCTGGGAGACCGTCGAGAACGGTGGGCGCGCCGTCGGCATCGCGCTGCACCTGACGAGCCCGACCACGCAGCGGCAACCGCGCCCCCTCGCCAGCCGAGCCGTCCAGGTGCGGGAGCGCGACGCGGACGAGCTCGAGTCGACGTCCACGCCCCCGCTACCGGGTCTGGTCGGCACCGGGCCTGCCTGGCGCACCTTGGTCACCTCCGTGGCGGCCTGGGACGGAAGCACTCCGCTCCTGGTCGTGGGAGAGCCGGGCACGGGAAAGAGCGCCATCGTCGAGCAGCTGCGTGGCAGGAACGGCGTGATCGTCGACGTCGCGGAGCTCGCCGATGGACCGGACGGGTGGCTCGCAACGGTGACCGACGCGCTGGGCGGACGTCGGTCGCGCGTCGTCCTACAGGATGTGCACCTCCTGTCCGAGGCGGACGTGATGGCGGTGTGCGACCTCGCCGCCGACGCCGCGTCGCGCGGGGTCACCGTCCTCGCGACCTGGTCGGTGCCGGCGAACCACGACTTCGCCGACTCCGACGGCCAGCCCGGCCCCGCCAGCTGGCCCGGGACGACGGTGTTCGTGCCGCCGTTGCGCGAGCGGTTGGAGGACGTGCCCGACCTCGTGCGCGCGCTGGCGACTCAGCGACGCACGTGGGCACCTGAGACGCTCCTTTTGTTGAGGCGGGTGACGTGGCCGGACAACCTGCACTCGCTGAGGGGCGTGGTCGCCGAGGTCCTCCGCCGACAGGCCGGGCCGGTCGTCCGCCCCGCCGACCTGCCTGCCTCCGTGCGTCGCCTGATGACGCGTCGGGAGCTGACGGGTCTCGAGCGGGTGGAGGCTGATGCCATCACGAGAGCGCTCGACTCCGCCGCCGGCAACAAGCGCCTGGCAGCCCAGACACTCGGCATCTCTCGATCGAGCTTGCACCGAAAGCTGAGGGCGTACGGCATCCACCACTGAGAGCGAGGTACGTCGATGTCCCATCCGGAGACACCGGTCACGCCTCGCCGTTGATCCTCCTTATATTGCCGCGTAAGCACGGCGTCGGCGCGACGCGCCCCTAATCGGAGGATCTCTGCCCATGAGCCCGCAGCCGTTCATCTTTGATGCGATCAGGACTCCTCGAGGTCGCGGGCGCGCCGCCGGAGCGCTCCATCCCGTCAAGCCCGTCAGTCTGATCTCCGGGCTCATCGTCGAGCTGCTCAGGCGCAACGCGTCGGTCGACCCGCACCAGATCGACGACGTGGTTCTCGGCGTGGTGTCGCCTCTCGGTGAGCAGGGTGGCGACATCGCCCGCACTGCGGCGCTCGTGGCGGGGCTGCCGGAAACGGCGGCCGGCCTCCAGGTCAACCGCTTCTGCGGGTCGGGGCTCGAGGCGGTGAACATCGCAGCGCAGAAGGTCGCCTCCGGCTGGGAGCATCTCGTCCTCGCGGGCGGTGTCGAGTCGATGTCGCGGGTCCCGATGGGAAGCGACGGCGGAGCCCTCACCGACGACCCCGAGACGATGCACCGGCTCGGCTTCGTCCCGCAGGGCGTCGGGGCCGACCTCATCGCCACGGTGGAGGGCTTCACGCGCTCCGACGTCGACGCCTACGCGGCCCGCTCGCACGAACGCGCCGCCCACGCCTGGGACCACGGCTACTTCGAGCGATCGGTCGTTCCCGTCCGCGACCTCAACGGCGTCGGGTTGCTCGAGCGGGACGAGCACCTGAGACCCGGATCGACGGTCGAGAGCCTGGCCGCCTTGTCACCCTCCTTCGCCGACCTCGGGGCGATCGGATTCGACGACGTCGCCATCCAGAAGTACCACTGGATCGACAAGATCGATCACGTCCACACGGCCGCCAACTCCTCGGGAATCGTGGACGGCGCCGCCCTCGTCCTGCTCGGCAGCGAGGACGCCGGCAGGGAGTTCGGTCTGCGACCACGAGGTCGGGTCGTCGCGACCGCCGTCTCGGGAAGCGACCCGACGATCATGCTCACCGGCCCCACCCCGGCGACCCGGAAGGTGCTGAAGCGCGCCGGTCTGCGCCCGGAGGACGTCGACCTCTTCGAGCTCAACGAGGCGTTCGCGTCGGTCGTGCTCAAGTACCAGAAGGACCTTGGCATCCCCGATGACCGGATCAACGTCAACGGCGGAGCGATCGCCATGGGCCACCCCCTCGGTGCCACCGGCGCCATGATCCTCGGCACCGCCCTCGACGAGCTGGAGCGCCGCGACCTCCACCGCGCAGTCGTGACGCTGTGCATCGGCGCGGGCATGGGCATCGCCACGCTCATCGAGCGCGTCTGACCGTCGACCACCCCCACCACCCGCGAGGTTGCACCCATGACCAGCACGCTGACCACAGAGCTCACCTGGACCAAGGACGACGACGGCATCGTCACGCTCGTCCTCGACGCCACGGACTCGAGCGCGAACACGATGACGGACGCGTTCCTCAACGACTTCGAGTCCGCCGTCAGGCGTCTCGAGGCGGAGCGGGACGAGATCACCGGCGTCATCATCACCTCGGCGAAGAAGTCGTTCTTCGCGGGTGGTGATCTGCACGACCTGCTCACGAAGGGGCCCGAGCACGCCGAGGAGCAGACCCACCGCACCAACCACATCAAGGCGCAGCTGCGTGCACTGGAGACGCTCGGACGACCCGTGGTCGCCGCGATCAACGGAGCCGCGCTCGGCGGCGGCCTCGAGATCGCACTCGCCTGTCACCACCGCGTCGCGGTCAACGAGAGGCACGTCCGGATCGGACTGCCCGAGGTCAACCTCGGACTGCTTCCCGGAGGCGGCGGCGTCGTGCGAACGGTCCGCCTCCTCGGCCTGCAGCGGGCGCTCGACGACGTCCTCCTCAGCGGCGCCAGCCACACTCCTGCCAAGGCGCTCGAGCTCGGGCTGGTCGACGAGCTGGTCGAGAGCTCCGCGGACCTCCTCGCAGCCGCCCGGGCATGGATCTTGGCGAACCCCGAAGTCGTCCAGCCCTGGGACAGGAAGGGCTACGTCGTTCCGGGATCCGCGAAGGGGTCCATCGCTCAGCTCGCAGCCGTCGCGACGGCGCGCCTCGCCAAGCAGCTCAAGGGCGCCCCGTACCCGGCACCCTGGGCGATCCTCAGCACGGCCGTCGAGGGCGCCCAGCGGGGACTCGACGAGGCACTGGCGAACGAGACCCGCTACTTCGTCAAGCTGCTGACCGGCCAGGTCGCAAAGAACATGGTCCAGGGCCAGTTCCTCGACACCCAGGCGGTGCGGTCGGGCGCCGGGCGCCCGGAAGGGTTCGAGAGGTTCAGCTTCGACAGGATCGCGGTGATCGGCGCGGGGATGATGGGCGCCGGGCTCGCGTACGTCGCCGCGAAGAACGGCATCGAGGTCATCCTCAAGGACGTCTCGCTGGAAGCCGGCGAGCGTGGCAAGGACTACAGCCGCACCCTCGTGAAGAAGAACATCGGCCGCGGGCTCATGACGGAGCACGATGCCGAAGCACTCCTGGACCGCATCGTCGTCACGGACGACATGGCGCGGATCGCGGGCAGCCAGGCCGTAATCGAGGCGGTGTTCGAGGACACCGACCTCAAGAAGGCGACGTTCGCCGAGATCGCTCGGCACGCTCCCGACGCGCTCCTGGCATCGAACACCTCCACGCTGCCCATCACCGGGCTGGCGACCGGGGCTCACGACCCCGCAGGCTTCATCGGCATGCACTTCTTCTCACCGGTCGACAAGATGCCGTTGGTCGAGATCATCGTGGGTGAGCAGACGGGCGACGAGGCGATCGCCCGGGCATTCGATCTTGGGGTCGCCCTGAGCAGGACCTGCATCATCGTCAACGACGGCCGCGGGTTCTTCACCAGCCGGGTCATCACCAAGTACATCGACGAGGCGATCGCCATGGTGGGCGAGGGCGTGCCCGTCCTGTCGATCGACCATGCCGCGACACAGTCTGGCTACCCCGCAGGTCCGCTGCAGCTGATCGACGAGACCAGCATCACCCTGCCCAAGCAGGTGCGGCACGAGGCGCGCACGGCTGCCGAGGCGGAGGGGATCCCCTGGGTCGAGCACCCGGCGGAGGCCGTGATGAACACCATCGTCGACGAGCTCGGTCGCCATGGTCGGCGAGCGGGCGCCGGCTTCTACGAGTACGAGGACGGCAGGCGCATCGGGCCGTGGAAGGGGCAGGCCGAGCGCTACGGAGTCGACGTCGACGCGGTCCCGTTCGAGGACATCAAGGACCGGCTGCTGTTCAGCGAGGCGATCGAGACCATCCACGCGTTCGACGAGGGCATCCTGCGCTCCGTCGCCGACGCCAATGTCGGCTCGGTGCTGGGCATCGGCTTCCCTCGGTGGACCGGGGGTGTCGTTCAGTTCATCAACGGCTACCCCGGAGGGGTCGGCGGCTTCGTGCGTCGGGCCCGGGAGCTGGCCGCTCGGTACGGCGACCGCTTCACCCCGCCGCAGTCCGTGGTCGATGCCGTCGAGAGCTCTCGGCCGTTCGCTTCCGACCTGAGCCCGCGGCGCCGGGAGGCCGTGCACGGAGGAGCAACCCTCCGGTAGCAGTCCGGGACCGCACCGCTGCTGCCCCCGTCCCGCGCTCCTCGCGCTGGACGGGGGCAGTTTGCGCGCCAGGTCACGCTCGCACGCGGGACCGTCCGCTGGGTCGAGGACGGGCGCCACCCGCGCGCACGTCACGCTGGGACCGGGGGGCAGCGCGAGCAGGTCACGCTGGGACGGGCGCAACCCGTTCGCAGGTCGCGCCGGGACGGGGCAGCACGCGCAGCTCACGCTGGACGGGGACCGTCCACTCGCGGGCCGCGCGGCCACGCCTCACCGGCGAGTCGGCCGGGCCTCTCCCCTGACGTGCGGTCGGGCTACGCCCGGGACACGAGCTCGCTGAGCTCGGCCGCCTCCTCGAGGAGCTGCTCGGCCCACCGCTCAGCCGTCGACCGCGTGCGCATGGCCGTCTTGCCCGGCACCAGACTGAGACCGAGCACGGCGGTGCCCTGAGGTCCGAGGACCGGGGCGTGGAGGCTCCGGATCTCTGCGAAGTCGTCCAGGGACGCGTCCGGCGGATCGTAGGGCAGATCGATGAGCACGCTCCAGGCCTCGTCGGTCAGCTCGTCCGCGGGTCGGGAGAGGAGGCCCTGGCGCCACATCCGCTCGAACTCGGCGTGCCCCTGCCCCCGCCGCAAGCTCAACGAGTAACCGCGACGTCGGACGTCCTCCATGCGACGCACCAGGTCGGCGCGCTCCTCGGGGTTTCGCGTGCGCCCGAGCCAGTGCTCTCGCGTCGCGTCATTCCCGTACGCACTGAACAGGACCGCCGGCGGCCCGACTGCCGGCAGCCAACGACCCACGTAGGTGTGAACCGCGGGCGTGGTCACCCCGGCGGTCGCCGCCATGATGATCTGTTCACCCACCTTGACGGTCGCGTTCGCCTTCGCCTCGTGTGTCCTGGCCAAGCGCTCGAGTGTCGGCCGTGCCACGTCGAGGTGACGGAGGTCCGCATCGGTGAGGGGGTCGTCGATGGTGATGGAGGGCGTGGAGAACGCCCCGTACCCACCCTGGAAGAAGAGCAGCGGCAGGCTGCCTGCCTGGACGTCGAGGGCGTTGACCTTACCGGTCACGAAGTAGTGATCGCCCGCCACGCTCACGCCGTGCAGGTCGCAGTCGATCCACGACACCGCGTCGTCCAGGATCGGTGCACCACCCGGCGTCCGCCGCGAGGCGATGCGATCGAGCGCGCCGGGCTCCTTGCGGGTGACTGCCCGGCACAGGTCCTCCTGGCCAGCGCCCAGCACGTTGACGCAGAACCGGCCGACCTCCTGGATACGCGGCCACGTGGTCGACGTCCGAGCCGGCAGGAATCCCACGAGCGGGGGGTACAGGGACACCGACGTGAACGTCCCGACGACCATGCCGAACGGCGTCCCGTCCTCACCGGAGGCTGTCACCACCACCACACCCGTCGGGTACCAGGACATCACCTCACGGAACCACATCGGGTCGATCGTCATGCCGCCTCCAACCGTGGGGTGCTGTCTCAAGGGTCATCGGATCCGAGAGTGCGCGAGCGCCTACTCGTCACGATCCCCACGGGACGCGCCGAGCACGCCGTGCAGGCGGGACCGGAACGCCGGGGAGTTGACGAGCTGGGGGATCGTCCGCGCCTCGTGGTCGGCGGCGGCCCGCCATGGGGCCAGCGTCACCAGATCAACGGCCTCGATCGACGCCCTCAGCCCGTCGGCCGAGCTCGCGCGCAAGGTGCTCAGCACGCGCTCGAGGGTCTCGTCGAGGTGGGTCTTCGCCACCACGTAGGTGACGAGTCCCGCGCGTTCCGCCTCGTACGCGGACAGCGGCTCGGCCAGCAGCGTCATCCGCAGCGCACGCATCCGGCCCGTCGAGGCGGCGAGGAGGAGGCTGGCGTTGCCTTCGGGCATGAGGCCGAGGCGCGAGAAGGCGATCATGAAGCTCGCCGATTCGGCCGCGATGACCACGTGTGAGGCCAGGGCCAGCGCTACGCCGAGACCCGCTACCGGCCCGTCCAACACGGCCACGACGGGCTTGGCGCACCGTGCGATCGACCCGACCAGCCGCTCGACGTCACGTGACTGGATGGTGGGGCGCCCCGCGAGGGCCGCGTCCACCCCCTCGGTGAAGTCCGCCCCTGAACAGAAGGCGCCTCCAGCTCCACGCAGGACGACCACCCGTACTCCCGGATCGCTCGATGCCGCGTCGAACAGCTCGGGAAGCCCCCGGATCATCTCGTTCGTCAGCGCGTTCTTGCGTCGCGGGCGGTCGAGCAGGATCTCGAAGGCCTCGTCCGTCAGACGAGTCCGCACGCCAGCCGGCTCTGCCGCATCCATACCGCCAGACTGGCAGACCAGACGCGACGGTCCTGTCTCTTACTGCGACACGTCCCGGGCGCGATCGGGGGTCCGGTTGTGAGCACACGAGGTCGGGCACGAGAATGAGCACGACCATGGCGTCCATCCCAAGGTGGTGTCGATGGTCCCAGATCCGGGTGCTGGACCGCCCCGTCCACCATCGCCGGGCTTCAGGGGGCGCCCGCCCCGCCCCTGTCTCGCGTCGGTTTAGTCGCTGCCGGCCCCGACGCCGGTCACCGGAGGCACGACCGAGGTGACGATCGGCGGGTCAGCGGCCCGGATGAGCGTGGCGCGGACGACCTCAGCGTCAGCATCCACGACCAGCGTCAGGTCCACGCGCACCGCCACCGCGCCGGTCGTGACTCGCGTCGCCGCGCGGAACAGCACCTCCTCGAGGAGTGCTTTTCCCCAGGACGCGAGGTCCACCTCGTCTGGCGCGACGCCGTCGAAGCTCGAGGTCGGCTGCTCATGCATCGAGGGCCCCCGTGTCGGCGATGGCGGCGGTCAGCCGCTCGATCATGAGCAGGGACATGTCTTGCGGTTGCATGTCCGGCATGGACGGCGGGTGGACAAGCGTAGGAGTCCACATGAGCAGCGCGGTGAACAGCTGCAGCCGATACGCCTGCCACGCGTCGTCGAAGGAGATGCGGACGTCGAACCTGTCCCGCAGCCGGTCGAGATAACGGCGGAGGAGGTCGAGTTCCCACTCCCGGCGGTCGCCGGCCGCGAGCGTCGTCGCCACCGCGTATGCGACGTCCCTGGCCCAGTGCCCGGCACAGATGTCGCCCCAGTCCGCCAAGCCCATCCTGCCCTGGCTCGTTCGATACCAGTTCCCGAGATGGACGTCAGAGTGCAGGAACGTCCGGGGAGCAGATGCATGAGCGGCGACTGCCTTATCCGTCTGCGCCCAGATCTCTCCCCACCGCTCCCGGACGATGGGCGGGATGACGTCGACAGCCAGGTCGCGTGCTCCCTCGTGCCCGTCCCGGACCCCCAGCCGGACCATCGCCTGCATGAACGTCTCGTAGTGCGGTAACCAGCCGCCCTCACCCCAGAGCCGGGCGTCGCCGAAGTGGGGTCCGTGCAGGTCCGCGAGGAGGTCGACGACCTGCTCGGCCTCTGCTCTGGACACGTGCGCCGAGGGCATGAGGAATGTCGCCCCCTTTCCGACGACCAGGTCCTCCATGAGGTGGAACGATCGGCCCGAGGCCGGGTCTGCGCCCGAGTAGCGACTGACCGGTGCCTCGACGTCCAGGGCAGGGCGGACCTCCCGATAGAACCGGACCTCCGGGATCCCACCCATCCAGGTGGACAGGCGATTGAGGACACCCGGCGACGCCCGAGCGAACAGTGCTTCCGGCAGTCCGGCCGAGCGTCCGACGTCGTTGTACCGCACCGCGACGGAGCGCCGGACGGTCGAGCCGGTGTCCGCCGCGCCGACGGAGAAGTCCTCGACCGTCGCGCCGCCCACGCCGACGCAGAGAACGTCCGTCAGCCACGCCGGCGTCAGCGCCTCGACGCTCCACGGAACCTCACCGATCTCCGCGGACGGGGACGTGAGATGGTCCCAGATCACCTGAGTGCTGATCCGGGCTCGCGCCCGCAGCCGGGGCGCGATCAATGGACCGCCGCAAACATGATCTGTTCCTCGGTCACGCTCTCGCCCTCGAACTCTGCGACGACGCGCCCACTGCGGGCCACCAGGACCCGGTCGCCCAGCGCCATGACCTCGGGAAGGTAGGACGAGATGACGACGACGGCGGCGCCCTGGTCGGCGATCTCCCGGATCGCCGTGTGGATGTCCTGGATGGAGCCGACGTCCACACCGCGTGTGGGCTCGTCGAAGATGACGATCTTGGGTGTGCGAGTGAGGGACTTCGCGAGCATCGTCTTCTGCTGGTTGCCGCCCGACAGCTCGACGAGCAGTGCCTTCTCAGGACGTAATGTGCGGATCGAGAACTTCTCCACGAGGTCCGCCACGAGCCGGCTCATCGGCCGTGGCCTGATGACGGGCTGGATCAGCCGCTGCGTCCCCAGCCGGCCGGCTGCGATGTTGTCGGCGATCGTGAGATTGGTGAAGATTCCTTTCGCCTTGCGGTCCTCGGTGATGTAGACCAGCCCCGCGCGAATAGCGGCCCGGGGCGTCCTGAAGCGCACCGTGCGTCCGTCCACCCGGATCTGTCCACCCCCCACGCGCCGTCGCTTCAAGGCGCCCGCAGCGATCATGGCCGCCTCGGACCTCCCCGCACCGACGATGCCGGCGAGCGCGACGATTTGCCCCGGGTACACCGAGAAGGACATGTTCTGCACGACCGGCGGCAAGGTGACGTTGTCGAGCTCGAGTGCTGGCTCGACGCCGGCCTCGAACGTGCGCGGCTTGCGACCCAGGGCCACGTCCCGACCGACCATGAGGCGGACGATCTTCTCCCTGGTCATCTCGGCGGCCGGCTCGGTGGCACGTAGCACCCCGTCCCGCATCACGGAGATGCGATCCGCATGCGTGAGCGCCTCCTCCAGGTTGTGGGTGATGAAGATGATGCCCGCGCCGTTCTGCTTGAGGCTGTTCATCGACAGGAACAGCTGACGCGACTCCTCCGGAGTGATCGACGCGGTGGGTTCGTCGAAGATGATGACCCGCGCGGACCGCGCCACGACACGGGCGATCTCCACCATCTGCTTCTGCGCTGCGCCCAGCGCGGAGACGGGCGAGGTCGGCTCGATGTGGAAGTTCTGCGATGCGAGCAGGATCCTGGCCTTGATGTGCAAGTCATGGAGGTTGTTCAACAGCCCACTGTCCATCAAGAACAGGTTGTGAGTCACCGTGAGAGAGTCGACCAACGAGTTCTCCTGGTAGACCATGCCGATCCCCGCGTCGACCGCGTCACGGGGCTCGTCGAAACTGACCTCGGCCCCCTCCAGGCAAAGGACCCCGGCATCCGGCTTCGTCGCTCCCGAGATGATCTTCGCGAGAGTCGACTTGCCCGCGCCGTTCTCACCGACGACGGCGTGAATCTCCCCCGCCCCGACGTCGAAGTCGACGTCGTCGACGGCGAGTTGTCCCGAATAGTGCTTGGTAAGTCCGGACACGCTCAACAGGGGCTCGCTCATGATTGCCTCTCGACGGTCACGACGGTTCGTGCGCCGGCTGAGCCCACGACGACCGTACCCTCCAGCTCGCAGACGGCGGTGATTCCGTGGATGCGCCCGGACGTTCGGGAATGCGCGCTCTCGACCACTCGCCCCTCGGCATCGAACCGCAGCAGGAGGCCGTAGCTCCGCGGAGGCGCCCACGGCTTGATCTCGCCCATCTCTCGCGCCTGCCCGAGCTGGAGAGGCGCGTGGATGTCCTTCTCGACCGTCAGTCGCGGGATCAGCCAGGCTCGCTCCGGCAGGTCCGACACCATCTCGTTCAACACGTCGTCCTCGTCGAGGAGCAGCTCGAACGCGCGGCTCCGAGGGTACGGGACCGCCGCCCACCAGTCGGCGCCCGTGGCGCAGATCCGACCCGGATAGCCCGGCAGGTTGGCGATCAGCTCTCGGCGCGCGCGGCCACCGCCCGCGCCGAGGACGACGATCGCATGGTCGTGGCTCAGTGACACCAAGTACCCGCCGTCCGTGAACGGGGCAGCTCCCGCCGGCCAAGCCAGCCCGTCAGCGATCATCTCCACCGAGTCGCCCGCAATACGCGCGAGGGCTCCGTCCGACACGCCGGAGACCAGCGCGCGGGACCACGAGAGACCGCTCGTGGACCCGACACATGCCAGCAGGGCGCCGTCAGGCATCACGGACAGTGCCGTGACGCACTGCCTGACGACCGGGTCGGCGCACACGACGACCACCGACCCGTCAAGGGTCACCGCACAGATGCCAGTTCCTTGCACCGCGACGAGGAGCCCGCGCCTCCCGCCGTCGACAGCCAGCGCCTTTGCTCGGCCAGGTAGCGCGATCACGCGCTCCCACGTGCCGCCGTCCCACCGCCTCAACGCCGTCCCGTCGGTTGCGATGACGGAGCCGTCGAGCGAGACGATGTCATCGACATCGAAGGTCGACCCAAGCGCCACGCTCCGGTCCAGCCGGTCGTTCGGTGTCAGCCGGCCCTCCATGGGCGGGATCGTCGGACGGTGCACGCGCGAAGGAGCCAGCCACTCCATGACGTCTGACAGGCGAACCCTCATCGTGCGACGACCTCTCCGACAGCAGACGTGTCGCCCGCGACCGTCCCCGGCACCTTGTACGGGTCGATCGGCCCGACGTCGGCGGGATCGAGGGCAAGCCGTCCGACGCGATTGTTGTGCAGGCCGCCGAGGTAGAGGTAGCCGTTCCGCTCGCTCATCGATGTCACCATCGAGTGCCGCTCCTGCGTGCTGTCCCACAGCACGCGCACGATCTCACCCGCCTCCGTGAACTTGGCGACGCATGACACGTTCGTCTGCCCGAACACCAGGTCGTCGACGGGCAGCTGCCTGATCATCCTGCGGCGAAACTCGGGATGCTTGAGGATCAGGTCCGAGAATCCGGTGCGCATACCGGTGAAGCTGAGCCAGTACCCGCCGTCGGACGCCCTGTTGATGTTGTCGGGATTGCCCGGCAGATTCTCCATGAAGGGTTCGAGCTGCCCTTGCTTCGGACCCGCGATCCAGAGGCGGTCGACCCGGCACGAGAAGGTGCTGGCGATGAGGATCGACATGCCGTCGTGGGCAGTGGCGATCCCGTTCGGACCCATCATGTTCCTCACGACCGTCTCCACCGACCCGTCAGGGTCGATGCGCAGCAGCCGCCCGTCCGGACGGAACTCGGCAGCGAGCAGGTGATGGTTGCTGGCCTGCAGTCTCGTCGAGGCATCACTGACGTAGATGGACCCATCGGCGGCGATGTCGAGATCGTCGGCGAATCTGATGGCGGAGTCGTCGAAGACCCGAAATCGCGTCCGCCGCGTCTTCGTCGCCACCCACTCGATCGACCGATCGGGGGCGATCCGGCCCACGCCGATGCCTCCCACGGCGACGACGAGGTTCCCGCTCGGGTCGAAGACGTGGCCGAGTGGCAGACCGCCCGTTCTGACGAAGATCTCGGAGTCCTCGAAGTTCTCGCCAGAGAAGCGCCAGATCCAGCCGCGCCGATCGCCACAGTAGAGGCGACCCGCATCGTCGACGACGCAGTCCTCCGGCCCTTCGACAACCCCCAGCCCGATCGGTTCGGCGGAGGTCAGGTCCTCGTTGAGCTTCCACACCGACTGCGAGGTGTAGTCGAGCAACGGACCGGACTCGTACCGGAAGGGTGACATGGCGAGCTTCTGGACGAGGTTTCCGCGATACTTGTAGAACTTCTCGTCAAGAATGGCGAAGACGATCAGCGTGAGCGCGAGAGCGAACGAGTACCACTCCTGGTCGAGACCTTGGCGGAAGATCGACTGGCTGAGGATCGCCACGACGAGGGCTCCGACGGCGGCTCGGATGGCAGAGCCGCGTCCACCGCCCAGGCTCACCCCTCCCAGCACGACCGCGGTGAGTGCGACGATCTCATAGCCGACGCCCACGGACGCGCTGGTACTTCCCTGCCGGGCCGAGATGAAGACTCCTGCCGATGCGCTGAGCACTCCACTGATGACGTAGGTGAGGAACGTGACACGGCCGATCGAGATCCCATTGCGGCGAGCCGACCGGCGATCAGTCCCGACAGCAGCCAACCACCACCCCCACCGGGATCGGGTGAGGACGACGTGGGTGACTGCGACGACCGCCACCATAACCCACAGCCCCACGGAGACGCCCGCGATGGCGCCGTGGCCCACGAACTCCCACGACAGGCTCTCGACCGGGGCGACCAGCCGTGCGGAGTAGTGCGACTGCACGAGCTGCAGCATCGCGAAGAGCGCCACCATCATGACAAGAGTGGTGATCAACGGGCGGGTCTTCGCGACGGCGATGAAGAACCCGTTCAACGACCCGAGGAGCGCTCCACCGATGAGCACCACCACGATAGTGAGCGTCGCCGGGAGCTCATACACACGCAGGAGCACCAGACTCCCGATCGCCGCGTTGCCCATGATGGCGCCGACCGACAGGTCGAAGCCACCGCCGAGGAGAACGATCGTCATGGCCACCGCGAGAAGACCGACCTCGACGAACTGAGAGAGGATGACGTGTCGGTCACTCGACGACAGGATGGCCGGCGTCGTCATGGCGAATGCTGCTGCCAGTGCAACGGCGAGGACGACGGGAAGCCCGCCCTCCATCCATGGCTTCGCCAGGACATCACTGACCGTGCGTCCGGGAGCGAGGCGTCGAATCCGCGGCTGACCGGTGGTCCAGTACCCGTCGACAGCCTTCTGTCTCGCCATTGGCTTACCCTGCACACTCATCGGGGGCACCTCATTCGTCGTGGGGGCACCGGGGGTCGCACCTAGCACATGTCCGAGTGCCCGGCGATGTTGGCTTGGTCCAGCATGGTGAACGGGACGTACCCGACGCCCCGGTTCGACCCGGGACCCTCACCGGAGATGAGCAGGTCCTGAACAGCCCACGCCGCCGCCGTCGCGAGGGCGGTCTCGGAGTTGCCCACGGTGGCGGTCAGCCGACCTTGGGCGATGGCTTCGCACCCGACCGCGGATACGCCCGTGGCGTAGACCCCGACATCTCCCTCCAGGCCGGCCACCGAAACGGCTTCCGCCACTCCAAGTGCGGTCTGGTCGTGGATCACCGCGAAGCCGCACAGGTCGCTGTGCTGCTGCAGGACTGTCGATGCGACGTTGTTCGCGTTGACAGGCAGGTAGTCGGTGTTCTGGTGGGACACCACGTCCAGACCTCTCTCGTCGAAGGCGCGCTCGAATCCGGCGCTGGTGGCGATCGACATCCCGTCCGTTCCCGTCCCGCTGACGATCGCGACCTTGTCGCTGCCGGCGGCCTCGCAGCTGTCCGCGAGTCGCAGGGCGACGGTGTAGGCCATGTTCTCGAAGTCGGGGCCCACGAAAGCGTCCGGTGACCGGTTGGCCGGGTTGTAGATGTCGACGACATAGATGCCAGCCGCTTGCGCGCGTTCCACCTGGCTGCCGAAGATGCCGGCATCCGGCTGCTGGATGATGAGGACATCGACCTCGTCGCCGATGAGGGAGTCGATGATGCGGCCCTGCGCCGCCACGTCATAACCCGGGTCGTGCTCCTCATAGCGCATGCCGTTGGCCTCGAATACCGACCTGAAGACATCACCCCAGGCACGCGGCTGCGGATTGTCCAAGATCATCGGGACGTACGCGACCACCTTTCCCTCGAGCATCTCGCTGACGAGAGCTCGCTTCTCCCCGAAGTCGGCGACCGCGGGAATCGCAGGGCTGTCCTCCGGCGACTCCGCGTCCCTCTGTGAGGAGTTCACCGTGCACCCGGCCAGGTAGGCCGGCAGGGCGGCAGCGGCCAGGACGGCGGCGATTCGCTTGCGTAGCAGCATTCTCTCGACCTTTCGGTTGGACGGTGTCGAGCCATGGGTTGATGACGCACGACAAGCGGTCGACGTCAGAGATCGCCCGCCCGGGAGGTCTCCTCATCGCGCGGGTGCAACGACGAATCGATCGCCAGCGCGGCAAGGAGCAGCCCGCCTCGAAGGACGGAGCTCATCACCACACTGACGTCGAGGAGAATCATCAGATTGACGAAGATCGAGATGAACGCGGTCCCGGCCAGAACCCCGAGGATCGTTCCTCGCCCACCGGAGAGGGACACGCCTCCGATGACGGCCGCAGTGATCGCGTTGAACATCAGATCGAGTCCCGGAGCATACGCTCGGGAGTACGAGCCACTGACTCCTAGGTACAGGGCGCCGGACACGGCCGCCAAGAGCGCGACGACAACGAAGACGCCGATGACGATCGAGCGTATCGGCAGCCCCGTGAACCGAGCCGCTTCCGGGCTGTCGCCCGCGGCCTTGATCAGTTTGCCGTACGTGACATGCCGCATCGCGAAGGCGGCTGCCACGAACACCGCTGCCGCCACGAGGATGACGAGATCAACCCCGAGGAGCCGGCCGGTTCCTATCTGCCGGACGATCGCCTGCTGGGGCAGCGTGAAGACGATGTCGCCGCTCAGGAGGGTGGCATTGAAGAGGCCCTCGAAGAGGATCCATGTTCCCAAGGTCGCGACGAGCGAGGAGATTCCTACGAACGCCACGAGCCATCCGTTGATCAGACCGATCACCACGGCGATGACCAGCACCGCGAGGAAGGCTTCGAGCTCGCTCAGTCCGTGTGCCGTCTGGAGCCGGACACCGGCCATCGCAGAGATGCCGACGACGGCAATACCGGAAAGGTCGATGTTCTTGCTCATGAGAGCGATGGAGGCTGCGACAGCAAGTACTCCAAGCGGGGCGGCGAGACGCGCGATGGACCGGAGATTCTCGACGGTCAGCACCCCGTCGATCGTGAGACCACCGATCAGCAGGAGCGCAATGGCGAACACGCCGATGAGATGTCCCTGATCCATCGACACGACGCGGTCCCGCCAGGAAGGCGCTGCTGGAGTGACGTGCATCACGGTCGACATGCCGGAAAGGTAGACGTTGCGCACCCCTCGCAGCGCCGGTGCGCCAAGATGAGACACACCCTTGCGGTTGGCACACAGAACGTCGACGCACGACGACGAGAAGAGTGCAGACCGAGTGCTCGGACCGTGAACCACCCAGTCGGCGCGACGGTGCATCAATCGGCAACTTGCGGACGGTCTCGTCGGGGTTTGCTCGACCGCGCAAGCCCACGCGGGCTCAGCGTCGCGCACCACCACCCGTGCCGGCGGCCATGTCACGTCGGAGCAGCATGAGCAGGTCCCACTCCACCTCGGGGATACGTCGCCCGCTCGCCGCCCACACGATGTTGTCGGAGGTCCCCGTGACGACCGGCCGAGCGAGGTCTGCGAGGCCCAGGGCCCAGCGAAGGGCCCACAGCACCTTCCACCACTCGAACCGGGCGACGTCGAAGGTCCCGCCCTCGGCCTCGTACGCCTCCACGAGGTCGGAGCGGCCGCCCAGACCACCGACCTCGAGGTCGTCCACCCCGAACCGCCACATCCGGTTCGCCGCCCACGCCAGGTCCTCCATCGGGTCGCCGCCACGGATCGCACGTTCCCAGTCGAGGACGGCTGCCAGGCCGTCGTCGTCGACGATGATGTTGCCGTTGCGGACGTCGGTGTGCACGATCGCTGTCGATCCGATCGGGTGGGGCAGGTTGCGCTCCAGCCAGAGCAACCCCAGCTCGAGCACCGGCCGGGGGCTCTCGAGCCCGCCCACCGACTCCCGTACGGCCGCCAGGGCAGCGCTTGCCGGCGACGGCGCGTCGGGATAGCTCCGGAGGTCGACCGGCGCTCTTGCCACATCGATGCCGTGCAGTCTCGCCATCGCGTGGCCCAGCTGTCCGATGATGGCGCGCCCGGTCCCCCGCTCCTTGGCCAGCCGCAGGACGCGTCGGGGGATCGACTCCCCCGCGATGAAGTCACTGATGATGACCGCGCGTCCCAGGTCGGCCGCATCCTCGACGACCGCGTGGACGGCGGGCACGGGGACGCCGTGCTCCGCCGCGAGTCGGATGATCCCGGCCTCCGCTGTCGCCGGGTTTCCCTGGATGTGCTCGGGCATGAGCGTCGCGACGAGCTTCCGGCGTCGATCGCCGACGACCGCGACGAAGCTGTGGATCTCGCGATGCGCGCCGGCAGTGGGGCGTGCTAGATCGCGGATCTCCACCGCGCCCGCTCCCCAGAGGTCCGACAGCGTCTCGGCCAGGACGTCGGTGAGGGCGCGGGTCATTCTCCGCTCCATTCGTCGTGCCCGGGCCGCGCGATGCGCAGGTCGCCTCGCGTGACGTCCACCAGAGCACTCCAGGCCTCGTGGACGAACTCCGGACCGGGATCATTGCGGAGCTGCTCGACGACACGGCGCGACACCTCCTCCGGGTCGGCCTCACCAGGGGCGTCGACCAGGCCAGCGAGCGCTCTGGTCTCGGCCGCGCGGACCTCGTCCCCGAGCACCTCCTCCCGGTGCAGGATGCCGAGCAGGCTCGAGGCCACCCGCATCCGGTGTCTGTCCGCGTCGGGCACCACGGCCACGCACTCGTCCACGACGTGCTTGACGACCTCGAGCAACCGCGCGCGGTCGGGAGCAGGCTGCATCCGGCCTAGACCTCCCCCATCCCCTCGGGGACCCCGTCCAGCATCCGGTCGTGATACTCGGCGAAGCCGTGGGTGGTGAAGCCCGCGAGCTCACAGCGGAAGATCACCTCCGCGATACGTGCGACCTCGTCGCCCTTTCGATGGCGCAGCGGCGCGACCCTGAGCGCCTCACCCGTGACCTCCACGTCCCCGTCGGGATGGTGCAGCGTCAGGCGGACGGTCTCCGGATAGTGGGGAGTCTCAGCGCTGTAGGTGGAGGTGATGTCGAACTTGTCGACGAAGCGCACGTTCCCGTTCTCGCACACGACGCCGAAGTCGGGGAGCAGGTGGCCCTCGACCTTCATCACCAGCACCTCGAACCAGTTGTCCTGGTCGGCGATGCCGGAGATCCAGCGCCAGTAGTTGGGGCTGTTCCACTGCCGGGGGCCCCACGAGTGGTCGCGGAAGCCGAAGCCGCGGACCTCCTCGAGCTCACCGTCGAAGCCGATCACGCCGGTGACCGAGTTCGGGCCCCGGAAGTGTCCGGTCGCGAGCGTGGAGGCCATGGCGTCGGCGTTCTCGTCGCCCGGCTCGTGGTTGAGCCCCTCGTAGACGTGCAGCGTCGTGTACTCCAGGTCCATGGTCAGCTGACGAACGGGCGCCTTCGTGAACTCCTTCGCCGGCAGCTCCAGGTCGAACGAGCTCGCAAGCATGTGCAGGGGGCCGGAGTAGCGCACGCGCGTCTTCCGCAGGGGCTCGATGACGTCGAAGCGCAGCCCCCCGGCGTCGAAGCCGGAGTTGTCGGAGATCGGCACGCGGTCGAACCGGAACCCGGCGGAGCCGTCCGGGAAAAACGCCAAGATCGTCAGCTCGGCATGCCCCTCGTTGACACGGTTACCCATCCGCACCAGGTAGTACGTCTGGGAAGCGTCGTAGAACTGGTAGTACGCCGACTCGTTGAACTGCGGATGGTCGGTCGGGGTGTGCATGTACTCGTCCTGCGGGACGATCGTGGCCTCGGCTGACAGCATTCTGCCCCTCTTCTCCTCAACTGCTGCGCGGTCGCACTCGCTGCGGGTACACCGGGATCCCGTTCCTCCGAGGCTTCCACGGTTGGCCCCCACGACCGCGGCTCGTTGCGAAATGCGACACCTCAGCCGTCGACGATCGCGTCTCGTACGCGGAACTTCTGGAGCTTGCCGGATGCGGTACGGGGAAAGGCCGCGTCGCGGAAGTGCCACCGCTTGGGAACCTTGAACTTCGACAGGCGCTCGGCAGCGTAGGCGGCGAGCTCCTCCTGCGACACCTCACCGTCGGGCACGACGACGGCCACGGGGGTCTCGCCCCAGTCCGGGTCCGGCACGCCGAAGACGACGGCCTCGCGCACCCCCGGGTGCCCGTTGAGGACGCGCTCGACCTCGGCGGGGTAGATGTTGATCCCCCCGCTGATGATCATGTCCTTGGAGCGGCCCACGATGAAGACGAAGCCGTCCTCGTCGACCGTCGCCAGGTCGCCGGAGTGGAACCACCCATCACGGAACGCGGCGGCTGTCTGCTCCGGACGGTTCCAGTAGCCCTGTGCGGTGTGTGGTGACCGAAAGACGATCTCCCCCACCTGCCCGGGGGACACCACGGAGCCCGACGCGTCGAGGATCCTGACCTCGCACAGCAGCGACGGCCTCCCGACCGAGCCGACCCTGGCGACTGCGTCCGCGCCCCGCAGCCGCAGGACGCTGGCAGGGGCTTCACTCATCCCGTAGGACTGCACGACCTCGCAGCGGGGCAGCGCCTGGTGCACCGCCCGGAGGAGGTCGACCGGGACCGGCTCGGACCCGGTGATCATGAGTCTGAGCGTGCCCGCCATCTCGCTCGACAGGTGGCCTCCGTCGATCAGCCGTCGCAGCAACGTCGGGACGACCGCCCCCAGGGTGACCCGGTCCTTCGCCCAGGCCCGGACGAGCTCCTCCGGCTTGATCCGGTTGACGTCGGGGTACATCGCCACCCGGCCGCCCACGAGAAGCGTCGCCAGGGTCAGGAAGTGAAAGCCGGCGACCCAGCACATGGCGACCATGAGCAGGTACACGTCGTCCTCGGTCAGTGCGTACTCGTGCACCATGAGGAGCGTGTTGTACATGAGGGTCGACTGCGTGTGGACGGCCGCCTTCGGGGTCCCGGTCGTGCCTGAGGTGTACTGCAGCAGGAACGGGTCGTCGGGAGCGACCTCCTCGTCGACGTCCGCCGGGTCGACTGCTCCGGGATCGATCTCGTCGATCGCCGTCCACCCTGCCCGCTCCCCTCCGACAAGGACCAGCCTGCTCCCGAGGACCTCGTGACCCAGGAGGAAGTCGAGCGCGGGAGAGAGGTCGGGGTCCGACACGACCAACGACGCGCCCGCATCCTCCACGATGTACGTCAGCTCCTCGCCGACGGAGAAGTTGTTGGCCGGCACCATGACGACGCCGAGCTTCGCGCACGCGAACAGCAGGTCGAACCACTCGACCCTGTTGTTCATGAGGATGAGCAGTCTGTCGCCGCGCTGAAGACCAGCCGCACGCAGCCGGCGCGCCGTGAGCACGGCCCGTTCCTCGAGGTCGAGGAACGTCACGTCCCCGTTCCGGGTCGACAACGCAGCTCGGCCGCCGCCGTCGACCGACCCGATGTGCCGCCTGACCACCTGATCCAACCGCACGTGTGTCATCGATGGCCTCCCACGCTGTCGGCTGTCTCGTCAGCGTCGACGTTAATGAGCGCTGGCACTGTGGCGCAGCGGTGTCGCACAGTGGTACACCTCGTCCGCCCACCTTCTAGCGAGGTGGCAGGTGAGCGGATGCGTCACGCCCGGCTCAGCGCCTCGAAGGTCTCGAGGTCGAGCACCGCCTGCGCCATCCGCTCGATGTTGATGCGTGACACCTCGTCGGGCTGCATCGAGGGCTGGAGCATGCCCTGCCCGAGTGTGTAGAGCCAGTAGCCGAACCCGTGGAGGGTCTGGCGGCGGTAGGCGGTCCACACGGTCTCGGGGTCCTGCCCGATCCCGGAGACCTCTCCGACCCGCTCTGCGTACAGCTCGACGAGCGAGCGCTCCCACGTGCGCCGGTCCTCGATGGTGAGGGCGGACATGAGGGCGTATGCGAGGTCGCGGGAACCCTGGCCCCGCGCCAGGGCAGCCCAGTCGTACAGCCCCATCCGCTCACCGTCCTGGGCGAACCAGTTCCCCGAGTGGACGTCGGTGTGGACGATCCCGAGGGGGCCGAGGGCATCCAGCTCCAGGGCGCGCATCAGGCCCGGTTGCACGTCGTTCCGGCGGCCGTGGAGAGCAGCGGGGATGATGCCCCTCGCCCGGTCGAACCCCACGAGCGTCCGTTTCTCGACGTCGACAGCCGCGTTGAGGTGCACCTGCAGAGCCTTGGAGGTGATGATCCAGCGCAGCTCGCTCTCCAAGCGCGGGCTGCCGAGGAAGGACCCGTGCAGGATGGCGAGGTTGTCGACGAGGCTCTCGGCCATCGCCCGCGTCGTGTATACCGTTCGGATGTCCCCGTACGTCACGCCTGACCGTGTGCGGTCCATGTCCTCCAGGAGGACGAGCGCGCGACCCGTCGACCTGTCCGAGGCGCCAAAGTAGCCCCTCGGAGCCCTGAGGTCGGGAATCAGCGGTCGGACGTCACGGTAGAAGCGCGTCTCGGCCCAGATCGCGCCGGTGATACCAACCTGCATGCGGTTGCCGAAGGACGGGGCGTCCTTGACGAATACGGTCGCCGGCAGCTCGGCGACGTCATCCGCCGGGCCCTCGTACGTGAGGTGGAGTCGGCTCCGGCCGGACGTTCCGTCGCTCACCGGCTCCCGTCGCACGGCGATCACTCTCGCCGCCGTGCCCGAGCACACGGCGGCCGTGGCCCATTCCGGGGTGACGTCCGCGGCGGAGGCGGGCACGTCGTCGAGCGTGAGCGGCCGGGTCGGCGCTACGGCGTCCTTGAGAACCCCCTGAGCCACCCGCGCCACGCGGCGCAGAGAGGCGAACTGCGTACTCACATCGGTCATGGCGATCCTCCAGATCGGGCGCCTGGGCCCTCGGGCGCGCTCACGAGAACGTGGGCTCGCTCCACCATGGGTAGAAGCCGGGCATGTCAGTGCTGACCTTGTTGGTGAAGAAGGGCGTGCGCCTCTCCAGGAACGCGCGCACGCCCTCCCGGGCGTCGGGTGACGCTCCCCTCGAGAGCACGCCACGAGACTCCAGCTGGTGCGCCTCCATCGGGTGAGAGGCTCCCAGCATCTGCCACAGCATCTGCCTGCTCAGCGCGACCGACACAGGCGCTGCTCCGTCGGCGATCTCGCGCGCCAACCGGTAGGCCGCCGGCAGGAGGTCCTGCGGCTCGTGCAGCTGGTGCACAAGCCCCCGGGTGTACGCCTCGTCGGACCCGATCATCCGGCCGGTGAGGACCCACTCCTGTGCGGCTGCGATACCGACGATGCGTGGCAGGAACCAGCTGGAGCAGCCCTCGGGGGTGATCCCACGTCGGACGAACGGGAATGCGTAGCGCGCGTCGGTCGAGCAGAGCCGCACGTCCATCGGCAGGGTCAGCGACGCCCCGCCACCGATCGCGGGCCCGTTGACCGCCGCGATGATCGGCTTGGTAGAGGCGAAGATCCGCAGTGCCAGGACGCCTCCCGCATCGCGCACGGATTGCGGTTCGCCGGCAGCTGCCTGCCCCGACGTGCCGGCGATGTGTTCCGCGGCGAACGAGTCCTCCCCGGCGGAAAGGTCGGCACCGGCACAGAAGGCTGTTCCTCTCCCGGTCACCACGACCGCTCGGACGTCGTCGTCGGCGTCGGCGCGATCGAGCGCGCGCACGATGTCGAGCATCCCATCGAGAGTCAGCGCGTTGCGCTTCTCCGGACGGTCGAGCGCGATGGTCATCACGCGCTCGTCGGTCTCGACCGAGATCATGGGACCTCTACCCGGGAACGCGCGGCGCTGATCCCGCCGATGATCAGGCGGAGCATCTCCTCGATGATCTGCTCGGGCGTGGCCGGCCCCTCGGGCCGGTACCACTGGTACACGGAGTTGAGCATGCCGATCACGCCCTGAGCGGACAGGTCGGGGTCGAGGTCCGACCGGAAGACCCCGCCGTCACGCCCTTCGGTGAGCAGACCGACGACGTACGTCATGTAGCGATCACGTTCGGTGATGATGCGCTCTCGCCTCTCGGGACTGAGCCGGTTGACATCACGGAGGTAGACGGAGACGAAGTCTCGGTCGTCCCGTAGCGACCGGGCGTAGCCACGCACCAGGGCCGCTAGCCGGACATCCGCCGGGCCGTCGATCGCCTTACAGGTCGCGACGAGGTCGAGGATCGACTGGTGCTGGCGCAGGATCACCGCCCAGAGGAGGTCGTCCTTGGAGTTGATGTAGTGGTACAGGCTCCCCTTGAGCAAGCCGAGCTCGTCCGCGATCTCCTGCAGGCTGGTCGCGTCGTACCCGCGGCTACGGAACTGCCGAACGGCGACGTCGACAAGCGCTTGCTCGCGGTCGGAACGGGCCTCGACCTCCTGCTGCCCGCCATCTGTCGCCAAGGTAGACAACGCCTTGTGCCGCGTCCGCGTCTTCCGCTGGGTCATGGATCCTTCCCTTCGTCGTCACGCACGTGGTAGCCGGCAGCGTCCGGGTCAGAGCCGCTCCAGGATCGTCGCGTTCGCGAGCCCACCGCCCTCGCACATGGACTGCAGTCCGTAGCGGATGTTCTCGCGCTGCATATGGTGCACGAGCGTCGTCATGAGACGTGTTCCCGAGCCGCCGATCGGATGACCGATCGCCACCGCACCTCCGAGCGTGTTGACGAGCCCCTCGTCGGCGCCGATCTCCCGCAGCCAGGCCAGCACCACCGAGGCGTACGCCTCGTTGATCTCGAAGGCGCCGATGTCCTCCAGCGAGAGCCCCGCCTTGGCCAGCGCCTTCCGGGTCGCCGGGATCGGCGCACTGAGCATCATCTCCGGGTCGTCCCCCACGACCACGGCGGTGTGGACCCTGGCGAGCGGCCGGACCCCCAGCTCCTCCGCCTTCGCCGAGGTCATCATGAGGAGGGCGGACGAGCCGTCGGTGACCTGCGAGGAGTTGGCAGCCGTGATGTCATCACCCTCCCGGTATGCGCTACGCAGACGCCCGAGGATCTCGACGGTGCTCTCAGGCCGGATCCCCTCGTCGCGCGTCACCTCGATCCCGTCCGGATTGACGATCGGTGCGATCTCCCCGGCGAACAGCCCAGCATCCGTCGCCGCCCGTGCCCGCTGGTGGGAACGGACCGAGTACTCATCCATGGCTGAACGAGAGACGCCCCAGCGGTCGGCGACCTTCTGCGCACTGATGCCCTGGTTGAACGGAAGCCCCGGGTAGCGCTTTTCCACGAGCGGGCCGTAGGGCACGCCGCCCTGAGCGGTCGCACCCATCGGCACCCGGCTCATCGACTCGACGCCGCCAGCGACGACGACGTCGTAGTGGCCGGCGACGAGGCCGGCCGCGGCGAAGTGCACCGCCTGCTGGGACGACCCGCACTGCCGGTCGATGGTCACGCCTGGCACGGATTCCGGCCACCCGGCACCGAGGACCGCGCTGCGCGCCACGTTCATGGCCTGGTCCCCCACCTGGCCTCCACAGCCCCAGATGACGTCGTCGACGTGAACGGGGTCGACCCCCGAGCGCTCCGCGAGCGCGGTGAGGACGTGCGCGGACAGCTGGGCGGGGTGGATTCCCGCCAGGGCTCCGTCGCGCTTCCCCAGCGGGGTGCGGACGGCTTCAACGATCACGGCGTCGGTCATGGTGTCTCCTTTTGGCCAAGCCCTTGCCCGATGGGCCCTAGAGTTGATAGAACCAAACTATCGGTTGGTTGTCAGGTCCGGCAAGTATGTGTCGAGGTCACAAAAACCCGTGGCAGCGAGATCCGCGCAAGGAGGAGCAGACCCTATGTCCGACGTCTACCTGGTGGGCTCGGCTTGGCAACAAGTCGAGCAGGACACCGAGCTGCAACTTGACGAGTCGGTGTTTGCCACCGTCTCGAACGCCTTGAAGTCCGCTGGTATCGCGCGGCACCAGGTCGGCCTGACGGTCATCTCGTCCCTCGACCTGTACGACGGCCGTTCGATCTCCAACGCGCTCATCGCACCGGCCGCCGCCGGGTACCTCAACGAGGAGTACCGGGTCGAGGGTGACGCGATGGCGGCAACCCTCTTCGCGACGGCCGCCATCGTCGCAGGCCAGGTCGACGTCGCGATCGTCCTCGCCGCACAGATCCCCGAGATCGGGGCGGCAGACGAGCAGAAGCTGCGGCGGTTCCGCGAGAAGATCAGCAGCTACACGGTGGACGCCCACCTCAACCGCCCCGTCGGAGTGACGGCCGAGGCAACTCTCGGGATGCATGCGAGCGCTCGGGTGGCCTCGGGTCAGGCAGACCTGTCAGAGATGGCGGCGCGCAGCGCGGACGACATCACCCGCGGCGCCCAGAAGCGCGGCGCTCGCCCGGCCGTCAGTGCCGACGCCGTGGCGTCAGCCCTGCGCGTGGTCGACCCCCTGACCGAGCTCATGCTCCCCGCGCCGACGATGAGCGTCGGAGCACTCGTCCTGGCGACGGGCGCCGTGGCCCGGCGCTCCCCCCGTCCCCTCGCACGGATCACCGGCTGGGGATCGGCGACAGCACCCGACACCGACTCCGCCGGGTGGCTCGACTCCCCGGCGGCCGCCACGGAGGCCGCTGCCCGGCGCGCGTACGAGGTGGCCGGCATCTCTGACGCCGCACGGGAGATCGACGTCCTGGAGATGACGGACCTCTCTCCCGCGCTGAGCGCCGAGCTGCTCGCAGCGCTGCAGCTCAGCAGCCTGCCCCGGGACAGGGTGAACCCCTCGGGCGGCGTCCGTAGCAACTACCCCGGGATCGTCAACGGTGTGCTTCGGGTGATCGAAGTCGCCGAGGCGATCAAGGACGGGACGGCGACTCGCGGTGTGGCCCACACACTCGACGATCTCGCCGGCCTGCCCACCTCGACCGCATCCGTACTGGTGATGGAGGAAATGTGAGACAGCACGCGGCAGTCACCGGTGTGGGCTTCACACCGACAACGTCTCCCCGGCGCCAGCAGCTCTCGAAGGACGAGCTGTGCCGCATGGCAGTCGACATCGCGATCGAGCACTCGGGGATCGACCGACGGCAGATCGACACGGTGATCATCGGGGACATCGCGGGGTTCGAGGCCCACTCGGTCCAGTCCAAGACCCTCGCTCCGCGGCTCGGCCTCGCGCCCCTGACGCCGGTCCTGCCGATCAGCACCGGCGGCACCTCGGGCGGGCACCTGGTGAACCAGGCAGCGACCCTCGTCCGTGCGGGCTTCGCGCGCAATGTGCTCTGCGTGGCTCCGAACACGTTCGACGGCCCGCTGGACCTCCAGGAGGTCATCAACACGAACTCACCGATGGTGATGGAGCAGCCGCTCGGCATGGGCGCACTGCACATGGGCGCCTTCTTCCCCGCCGCGTACCAGGAGCAGTGGGGGACGCCGGACTCCGACTTCGAGGCCCTCGCCGAGAAGAACCGCGCGAACGCCGACCACAACCCGTACGCGCACGTGACCACGTCGCTCGATCCCGCGCATGCGCAGCGCATGCTGTCGACACCGTTGCGGCTCGGCATGGTGTGCCCGGTCAGCTCGGGGGCGGTCGCGATGGTCGTGTCGGCCGAGGACGACGCGCGCGCCGTGGCGAAGAACCCCGTCGTGAGGATCGCAGCGCACGGCTCGGTCAGCGACGGCTACCTCGGTGGAACGCGCCGGGACTTCTCCCGGTTCGAGGTCGTCGAGCTGCTTGCACGTCGCGTGTACCGCGAGGCAGGGGTCGTCGACGCGGCTCGCGACATCGACTACGCCGAGCTCTTCAACCCGTACTCCCCCATGGAGTTCCTCCTCATGGAGGACTTCGGCCTCTGCGAGAAGGGCGGCGCCGCACGGGCCCTGCACGACGGCGTCACCAGCTACGGCGGCCGCCTGCCGATCAACCTGTCCGGCGGCGTGACGTGCACCAACCCGGGTGTCTCCGGCCAGATGGCACCCGCGGCGCACGCCGCGCTCCAGGTCATGGGGCAGTCCGCGACCCGACAGGTCGACGGTGCCCAGCGAGCCCTCGCCCACAGCTCCGGCGGGACCTTCTTCCAGTTCCACACAGCAACGATCTTCGAACGAGTCTCGTGACCGACCTCCGTCCAACCCAAGGGAGAGACACCATGACCAGCACTGAGCCGCTCTACCACTCGGTTAACTGGAACCTCGACTACAACCTGCGACTGGGGAAGGCATGGTCGCGCTTCATGCGGGGCCTGCAGAACCAGCAGCTGTGGGCCAGTCGATGCGACGCATGCGACCGGACGTACGTCCCGCCGAAGAGCTTCTGCGAGTCCTGCTTCGAGGCCGTGGCCGACGAGGACTGGCGGCAGGTCGAGCCGGTCGGCACCATCAAGGCCGCCACGATCGTCTACCAGGGCTTCGACGGAGGCCCGGAGGCGCCCTACGCCGTGGGCGCCATCGAGGTGGACGGGACCGACACGATGCTCATGCACTTCGTCGGCGGCGTCGACCTCACCGACGCCGAGGGGGCGCGGACGACCATCGCTCCCGGTACGCGGGTCCGCGCGGTCTGGTCGCAGAGCCCCGATGCCTCGATCACCGACATCGAGCACTTCGTCGTCGACCCTTCTGCCTGATCCGGCCGACACCGAGCGGCTGAGGAGATACCCATGCGTGACACCCTCTGGCATGCCTACCGTCACTCGCTGGACGTCCATCGCGGACGAACGGCGATCGAGCTCGAGTCGGGTGACAGGTACACCTACGACGACCTCGACGTGTGGTCCGCCGCCGTCGCGGAGCAGCTCGCCGACACGGGCGTCGGGACGGGTGACGCCGTCGCCCTCTACCTCCGTAACGGCGTGGAGTTCGTCGTCGCCGACATCGCCATCGCCCGGCTCGGCGCAGTCAAGGTGCCCGTGAACTACATGCTCCCCGAGTCGACGGTTCGATACATCGTCGAGACGTCCGGAGCAACGGCCGTCGTCGCCAGTGAGAGCCTGATCGCCCCGCTCGCCGATCGAGCCGACGGCGCCGACGGGCCGGCGTTGTTCCAGGTCGGCGGGCAGACCGCCGCGGCGCCGTCGGTGCAGATGCTGGCCGGTCGGGAACACCGACGCGGCGACGACGTGCGCTCGACCGCGACGGCGAGCTCACCAGCCGCGATCTACTTCACGGGGGGCACCACCGGACGCCCCAAGGGCGTCGTCCACACTCAGGCGTCGACGGTCTCGCTGCACTACGCCCAGATGCTCGAGGCAGAGATCACCGACTCCGAGCGACTCCTTCTTATGACGCCGCTGGCGCACGCAGCAGGGCTGTTCACCCAGACAGCCCTGCTGCGCGGGGCGACGGTGATCCTCACCGACGGGTTCGACGCGGCAAAGGCGCTCCTTGCGATCCGCAACGCGGGCATCACCTGGACCTTCCTGGTCCCGACGATGATCTACCGGATCTTGGACCTTGTGACGCCGGACGACTATCAGGGAGCACTGCGTACCGTCGTCTATGGTGCGGCGCCGATGGCCCCCGTCCGCCTCGAGCAGGCGCTGTCGGTCTTCGGACCCGTCTTCATCCAGCTCTACGGACAGACCGAGAACCCCAACTGGGGGACCCGGCTCTCGAAGGCCGATCACGACACCGCGCGACCCGGGCTCCTCGCGTCATGCGGCCAGGCCTCAATCATGTGCGACGTCCAGATCGTCGATCCGGACGGGAACCCGGTCCCCGCCGGCACGACCGGTGAGATCTGCCTGTCCAGCCCCTACACACTCGACAGCTACCTCGACGACGCGCCGGCGACCGAGGACAAGTTCATCGGCTCCTGGATCCGCACCGGCGACATCGGCGTCATGGACGACGCCGGCTACGTCTACCTCAAGGATCGCAAGAACGACATGATCATCTCCGGAGGCATGAACGTCTACGGCAGAGAGGTCGAGGACGCGATCGCGACCCACCCCGGCGTCGTCGACGTCGCGGTCATCGGTATCCCCCACGAGGACTGGGGCGAGGCGGTCCATGCGTGCGTCGTCACCTCCGATCCCGCGATGACCCCCGAGGACCTGCTCGCGTGGGTCCGGCCTCGCCTCGCCGCCTACGCCCGGCCGAAGTCGGTGGAGATCCTCAGTTCCCTGCCTGAGACGCCGTTCGGGAAGATCGACAAGAAGACGTTGCGCGCCCCGTACTGGGTGGGCGCAGAGCGCGCCATCGGCTGACCGCCGAGGACCACCGCCCCACGAGAAGGAGCCGGAGACATGCAGCTGGCAAGCATGCTGGAGTACGCAGGCGATCCGAGGAAGGCCGCCGCCCAGGTGACGGAGCGCGAAGCGGCCGGCATCGACATCGTGTGGGTGTCGGAGGCCTACGGGTACGACGCACCGACGATGCTCGGGTACCTCGCGGGTCAGACGCGCACGGTCCAGCTCGGGCCAGGCATCCTGAACGTCTACTCGCGCACCCCTGCCGCCATCGCGCAGACCGTGGCCGGGCTGGACAACGTGAGCGGCGGGCGGGCGATCCTCGGGATCGGGGCCTCGGGCCCGCAGGTCATCGAGGGGTTCCACGGTGTTTCCTACCGCAACCCGCTCGGCAAGGTGCGCGACGTCGTCGCGACGGTCCGTCAGGTGCTGCGACGTGAGGCTCCGCTGGAGCTGGACGGAGCGACTGTCACGATCCCGCTGCCGCCTGAGCAGGGGACCGGGCTCGGCAAGCCCCTCAAGCTGATCAACCACCCCGAACGTCCCGCCGTACCGATCTACCTGGCCTCCCTCGGCCCGAAGAGCATCGCGATGGCCGCGGAGATCGCCGACGGCTGGCTGCCCGCTCTCTGGATACCCGAGCTGGCGCCCGCCGTGTACAGCGAGAGCCTGTCCGTGGGCCGCGCACAGCGCGATCCCGTTCTTGGCGAGCTCGACATCGCCTGTGGCGGGATCGTGGCGATCGCCGAGGGGGAGGAGCGCGAGCGTCTCCTGTGGAAAGCGCGACAGCAGGTCGCCCTCTACGTCGGCGGCATGGGCGCACGGGGCAAGAACTTCTACAACGACGTCTTCGTCAAGTACGGCTACGGTGACGCCGCGCGGACGATCCAGGACCTCTACCTCGCCGGGCGGAAGGACGAGGCCGCGGCAGCCGTCCCCGCGGAGGCCGTTGAGCGCCTCCACCTCGTCGGTTCGGAGTCATTCATCAAGGAGCGGATCGCCGCTTTCAACGAGTCCGGTGTCAGTGTTCTCAACGTGTATCTCGGGCAGCCCGACCTCGACCTCGTGACGAAGGTGAAGAGCTGGCTTCCCGCATGAGAGCTGCGCGCCGGCTCAGCCGTTGGTGAACTCCGGCGGCGTGCCGTTCCGGAACGAGTCGACACCCACGCGCGCATCGGTCGAGCCGATGACCCGCGTGTTGAGTCTGTGCTCGAGCTCGTACGCGTCGCCGAGACGCAGGCTCCGCAGGGCTGCCTCTTTGACCGTGCGTGTCGCCAGCGGACCGTTCTGCGCGATGCGCGCGGCGACGGCCATGGCGCGATCGAGCACGTCGTCCGGTGCGACGACCTCACTCACGAGACCGAGCCGGAGCGCGGTCGTCGCATCGATGGGCTCGCCTGTGAGCATCAGCTGCATCGCGGGCGCCCACCCGATCTGGCGCGGCAGACGCACCGTCGAGCCACTCCCGGGGATCAGCCCGACGCCCACCTCGGGCAGGCCGAAGGTCGCATCGTCTGACGCGATGCGCACGTCCGTGCCGAGCATGATCTCCAAGCCCCCGCCCAGGCACAGGCCGCGCACTGCCGCCACCACCGGGGTGTAGACGCCGCTGAAGAACCGATTCGACGGATCCGGGTTGAGGATGTCCCAGCCTGCGTCGAGCACCTGCGGAAGCAGGCTGACCAGGTCCCCACCGACACTGAAGGCGCGCTCACCGGCTCCACGGACGACGATCACCCGCACCTCGGGGTCCTGGTCCAGCCGCCTCGACTCCTCCCGGAGCTGCTCGATCATCTCAAGTGTCAGCGCATTGAGCTTGTGTGGTCGTTCGAGCGTGAGCACACCGATGCGATCCTCGATCTCGCTCGTGACGACACCGTCCATCAGTAGCTCCGGGGCAGCCCGAGAATGTGCTCGGCGATGTAGTTGAGGACCATCTCGTTGTTGAGCGGAGCGATGCGAAGCAACCGGATCATCGGCCAGAGGGTGACGATGTCGCTGTCCTCGTCGAAGGCGGATCCACCGTGAGCCTGGAGCGCGGCGTCGACGGCCGCATACGAGGCCTCCGACGCCAGGTACTTCGCCACGTTCGAAAGGTCGCCCGCCTGCCCGCCGGCGTCGAAGACCCGGGCGGCCTCGTACGTCACAAGCCGGGCCGCGACCAGCTGAGCCTTGGCCCTCGCCAGCGGGTGCGCGACGCTCTGGTAGCTCCCGATCGGGGCGCCCCAGGGAGCTCTCTCCCGCGCATAGGCCACTGCCTTGGCGACCGCGCGGGTGCCGAGGCCCAGGGTCCAGGCCGCGATGACGACACGTTCGGAGTTCAACGACTGGAACATCGCTGCGACGCCCTTCCCCTCCTCCCCCACCAGCGCTTCCGGGGGCAGAAGGACGTCGTCGAACCAGACGCTGAACTGTTTCTCCGGCGCCTTCCAGTCGATCGCCATCCGGTCCATCGAGACACCGGCGGTGTCTCGCGGCAGGACGAAGAGGGAGATTCCGTCGGCCTTGCGCTCCACCGACTCAGCCGGCGTGGTCCGCGCGACGAGCAGCATGTGGTCCGCCTGGTCGGCACCGGAGATGAACACCTTCTGCCCGTTGACCCGGTAGGAGCCATCGGCTTGGCGATCGGCGCGTGTCCGCATCGCGAAGGAGTTGGTGCCGGCCTCCGGTTCGGTCATGGCGAACGAGAACGTGCGCTCGGCCGTCAGGGACGGCACCACATGGTCGGTGACCTGCTGCGACGAGCCGCTGTGCAGGATCGCCTGGCGGGCGAACGAGGTGAGTGAGAACAGCAACGGAGGCATCCCTGCCTCCGACATCGCCTCCATGGCGGCCGCCGTCGCGACGAGCCCACCGCCGGCGCCCCCGTGCTCCTCCGGCACTCCGAGTGCGAAGAGCCCCTGCTCGGCCATGGCTGCGTACATCTCCACCGGAGCGTCGCCCGTGCGCGTCTTCTCGCGGTAGTAGTCACGGTCCCAGCGCCCCGTGACGCCTTCGACCGCGGTGCGGACGCTTCCGATGAGGTCCTCCACGTCGTCAGACGCCATCTGCAGCCAACCTCTCGTGTCCCACGGCGCATGCTGCAGCCGCGGTCTCCGGCCACGCTAGGCGGGTCGGCTCGGGCTTCCGAGGAGCTGTTCCAGAGTGCGACAGCGAACGCCGGTGGGCGGCGTCCTTCGGAGCTCCGGCACACCGCCGGGTGTCCGCTCACGAGCGTCCGTGTAGCAGTTCGATGCATCCGTCCGCGCCGGTCGAGCCCCGCTGCCCAGCTCACTCACGACCGTGCGAGACCACGTCGCGACCTACGAGGCGACCAACGGGGCCGAGGGCTGATGGACCCCACCTCTGGCGAGTACCCCGTCGTCATCGTCACTCACCGCGGCCGGCGCACGGGCGCAATCCGCAAGAGCCCGCTCATCCGTGTGGTCCACGACGACACGTACGTCCTCGTCGGCTCGTTCGGAGGTGCACCGCGCGACCCGCTCTGGGTGGACAACCTCCGCGCAGCCCCTCGGATCCGACTGCGGGATCGAGACCTGGTCATCGACGCGGTCGCGACCCTCCTGGAGGGCGCTGACCGCGCGCCCGTCTGGGAGACGGCGGTGCGGACCTTCCTGCCCTTCGCCAGCTACCAGACACGGACAACCCGAGAGCTGCCCGTCTTCCGGTGCACACGCTCCTGAGCAGGCAAGCGTGTGTCAATCTCGGACACCTCGCCCGCCGCTCGCTCTGAAACACTGACGGCGTCAAGGGTGATGCAGATCACGTGACGAGTCCTGAGTGCGCCCCCACCGACGGGCCAAGCCGCTCGACTCCACGGATTCCAGAAGGGAACCATTCATGACCTCTACCACTGCCGAACTCAGCGTGCCGAAGACAGGTGACGAGGCGCTGGAGTGCGCCAAGCAGCTGGCACCCCTCATCGAGAGCGAGGCCACGAAGGCCGAGGCTGATGCTGCGATCACCCAGCCGGTCATCGACGCCTTCGCCCAGACCCGTTTGCACTCGATCCTCGTCCCATCGGACCTGGGCGGCCTGGGCCTCTCGATCATCGACGAGGTCCGGGTGATCGAGGAGCTGGCACGGGCTGACGCATCCACGGCGTGGTCCTACATGGTGCCGGCGCACAACGCAGGCCTTCTCTGCGGGTTTCTCGAGCCGCGGATGGCGCAGTCGATGTACGCCGCGGGACAGCCGCCGCGCATCGCGGGCCAGCTGCTCCCGAAGGGAACGGCTCCTCGGGTCGACGGCGGATATGTCGTCAACGGCAGGTGGGGTTTCGCCAGCGGGTCGAACTACGCGGACTGGATGGGCGCGGGCTTCCTCGTCGGTGACGCCGACGGCAACCCCATCATCGACGAGAACGGCATGCCCGACGCGCGCATCGCGTTCATGCGGCCGGACGAGGTCGAGCTGCACGACAACTGGAACGTCTGGGGCCTGGCAGCCACGGCGAGCCGCGACTACACCATCCGGGAGCTGTTCGTCCCGGAGGACAGAACCATGCCCTTGACCGCGACGCCCCAGCGCCCCGAGGCCTTCTACCGCATCGGTCCGGTGGGGCTCGGCGTCATCGTGCACGCTCCGGTCGCGCTCGGTACGGCCCAGCGCGCCCTGGAGGAGGTCGCGTCGATCACCGCCAACAAGGTCCGCCCTGGGCAGACGGCGATCGTCGGCGATTCGGATCTGTTCCGGTACGGCTTTGCCGTCCAGGAGGCCAACCTGCGAGCTGCGCGGCTCCTGCTCTACACGGTTCTCGAGGAGATGCTCAGCATTGCCGAGACGTCCGAGCACGTCCTCACCGCTGAGCAGCTCGCGCCGCTGCACCAGGTGGTGAGCTGGAGCCACATCGTCGCCAAGGGTGTCGCGGACTTCGCCCACCTGTGGACGGGAAGCTCCTCCATCCGCGACGGCAGCGCCATGGGCCGCGCCTTCCGCGACATCTCGGCGACGACGCAGCACCTTCTCGTCGAGCCGGCGACCTTGGTGTCCGCCGCCGGCGGGATCCTTCCCAAGTACCAGATCCGATAGCAAAGGAGCATCGCGATGACCGAGTCAACGACGGTAGTCGGGGGTTTCACGACCGTCCTCAAGGACCGGCACTTCCTCGAGGGGCCCCGGTGGCGGGACGGCCGCATCTGGGTGTCCGACTTCCACGCCCACGAGGTGCTCTCCGCCAACGCGGATGGCACAGACGTCCGGGTCGAGGCGGAGCTCAACGACCTCCCCTCCGGTCTGGGCTGGCTGCCCGATGGCCGGCTGCTGGTCGTGTCGATGGCCGACCGCGCGGTGCTCCGGCGTGAGCACTCCGGGGAGCTCGTCGTCCACGCCGACCTGTCGAGCTTCAGCGACGCCGACTTCAACGACATGCTGGTCGACGCCGACGGCAGGGCGTACGTCGGGTCGACCGGGTTCGACTCCAACATCCCCGAGCCCGTGCGGACCGCACCCGTCGTCCTGATCCAGCCCGACGGCTCAGCGAGCATCGCTGCCGACGACCTCTACATGCCGAACGGGATGACGATGGTCACCGACGGCGTCCTCGTCGTCGCAGAGACCCTGGGGAACCGCCTCAGTGCCTTCGACGTCGCTGCGGACGGCACGCTCGGCCCGCGCCGCGACTGGGCGCGGTTCGGTAGCCCCCCGGTGAGCGACGACCTCATGGAGGTCATGCCCGGCGTGGTGGTGGGGTCCGATGGCATCGTCTCGGACTCCGAAGGAGCCATCTGGGTCGCCGACGCGCTCAAGCCGCGGGTCATCCGGGTCGCCGAGGGCGGTGAGATCCTCCAGGAGATCTCGACCGAGGCGCTCGGGATGGGCGCCTACTCGTGCACGCTCGGCGGGCCGGACGGGCGGACGCTGTTCATCTGCGCTGCGCCGGACTTCTACTACGCGGCCCGTGCTGCTGCAGCCGAAGCCGTGCTGTTGTCGGTGACCGTGGACGTGCCGGCCTGATCCGGACCGACGGGCTTGCCTGGTGGACTACCCACCAGGCAAGCCCGTTGCCATATCCGCACGATGACGAGGGGCAGGATGACCTTCGACCTGAGCATCGACGACGGGATCGCCGTCGTCACGCTGCGTCGGCCGGAGCAGCTGAACACGCTGACCCGAGCAACGACGCTCGAGCTGGCGGCCGTGTTCGACGAGACCGATCGCGACGACACGGTCCGCGCGGTCGTCGTCACCGGCCGGGGGCGGGCGTTCTGCGCGGGAGCGGACCTGGCGGCCATGGCCTCCGGGGGCGGAGTGGCGGAGGCGAACGAGACCCGCGACTTCGGCGGCATCCTCACGATGCGCATCTTCGAGAGCGTCAAGCCGGTCATCGCCGCAGTGAACGGCGTCGCCGCAGGCATGGGCGCGACGATGCAGCTGCCGATGGACTTCCGGCTCGCGTCCACCGACGCGCGCTTCGGCTTCGTGTTCGCCCGGCGGGGGCTCATGCCGGAGTCCGCGTCGTCGTGGTTCCTGCCGAGGCTCGTTGGACCCTCGAAGGCCCTCGAGTGGCTGTACTCGGGGCGAGTCTTCTCGGCTCAGGAGGCGTTGGACGCCGGCCTGGTGCACTCCTTGTACGAGCCCTCGGAACTTCTTGACGCCGCCGTCGCCCTCGGTCATGCGCTGACCGATCGGTCGGCACCGGTTTCCGTCGCTCTGACTCGACGAATGGTCTGGCGGATGATGACGGCCGACCACCCGATGGTCGCCCATCTCATGGAAAGCTCGCTGCTACCGGATCGCGCCCTCTCCGCAGATACTGCCGAGGGCATGGAGGCGTTCCTCACCAAGCGTGAGCCGGTCTGGCGGGACAAGGTGTCGGACGGGCTGCCGCCGATCGCGCGGAACCTCGGCAGTTTCGCGTCGACGCTGTAGTGCGTCCCGGGCGGTCTACGGCAGCCAGCTCTTCACCTTGGAGAGCAGCTCCGGGTCGTCGACGAGCGGGTTGGCGTTGAGGATCGTCACGCCGGCCTCGTCGTAGGCGGCGATACGCTCTCGGATGAAGGCCTCCGACCCGACCAGGTTGGCGTTCTCCAGGACCGTGAGCGGGATCGCGGCCTCGGCCTGCGCCTTCTTGCCGTCGAGGAACAGGTCCTGAATCAGCCGTGCCTCGTCGGCATAACCGTAGGAGACGAAGAGGTCGTTGTAGAAGTTCTTCGTCCGGGCACCCATTCCACCGATGTACAGCGCCAACTGCGCACGGCTCCGGTCGAGCATCCGGACCCGTTCTTCCCCCTCGGCCACTGCCAGGAAGCCACCGGCCGCGATGGCAAGGGGCCCCAGTCCCGGATCGCGCTTGGCGAGCCCCTTCGCGAGCGGCTCCCTGTAGGCCTCGGCGGCACGTTCGGGGATGAAGAACGCCGGCAGCCAGCCGTCAGCGAGCTCGGCCGTCATCGCCACGCTCGCGTTGGTGACCGACGCGAGGAAGATCGGAAGGGTCGGCCGCTCAGGGTGGTTGATCAGCTTGAGAGGCTTTCCGAGCCCTGTGCCCTGCTCCTCGGGGAGCGGGATCGTGACCGTCGCCCCGGCATGAACGAGTGGCTCATCGCGCCGCAACACCTTGCGGATGACCTCGACCGTGTCGCGGACCCGCGAGAGAGGCCTGGTGTACGGGACGCCATGGAAACCCTCGACGACCTGGGGACCCGAGGCACCCAGCCCGAGGATCGCCCGCCCTCCCGAGACGTTGTCCAGGCCGGCAGCGGTTTGAGCCATGGCGGAGGGCGTGCGGGAGAAGACGTTCATGATGTCCGAACCGACCTGCAGCCGCTCGGTCTTCGCCGCCAGGTATCCCATCATCGTGGGAGCATCGAACCCCCAGGCCTCGGAGACCCACATGACGTCGACCCCGGCGCGTTCCCGCACCGACGCCAGGGCGGCAGAGGTGGTCGGATCACCCGCGTAGTCGAGGTTGTTGCCCAGCTGCATGTCAACGCTCCTTGTGTCGTGACTTCGGTCGAGGGAGCGCGGGTTGGGGCCGCGATCATCGGCTCACGTACGCCTGGATCCTGCCCCGCTCGCCCGCAGTGAGAGGTCGTGAGGACCCCAACTCACGGTCGAAACCGGCGACCACCGCACGACTGCGGGCGTAGACGGCGTGCGCGTCGCCGAGCTCACCGGCGAACGTGACCGACGAGCTGCCCACTGCCTCGACCCACGTCCGCACGGTGTACGGGTCGGGGGTCCACACAAGCGGTTCACCGAACCAGCATGCGCTGTGCACGACGACGGTGTGCCTCGACGGCTCGGGCACCTCCGCGAGCCGCTGCAGGCGCGCGCGCGCCTCCTGGAAGAAGGTGAAGACACCGGAGGGAGGGATCTGACGGTCGGGACCGATGTCGCTCGGCCTGACGACATGAGACGTCGCCATGCCACCTCGGCCCCAAGCGCGTTCGAACCGCCCCGGCGAGCCCAGCTCGGTCCGGACCCTGGCCGCGATCTGCTCCCCCTCGGCACCGGCGGTGAGCATCTCCTGCTCGACGACGCCGTCGCCGAGCGTCGACACGACGCGGACCATCTCGTGGTCCAGGTCCACGGGACGCACGTAGTCCACGTGCATGGCGACGGGGGACAATTCCGGGCGAAGCATCCCCTCGCTCCTCATCACCGCCAGCGCATCCGTCGCGAACTCGGTGTACACCACGTTCGTGACGTGCTCGAGGAAATCCAGGTCACGCCACCGGATCGGAATCTCGTAGGTGTGCGTCGATGGTGTCACTCCCCCAGCATCGCAATGGACCAACCCTTTGCGTCCGCGGTGTTTCAGGATGGGACGACGGGCCATCACGCCCTATTCGCGTGGTTAACCTGCACATGGGTTTTCCCACGTGTGTGCCGTCGTCGAAGGGACGTGCCTTGACTCAGAACCGAACTGCGATCGTCACCGGCGGGGCCAGAGGCATCGGTGCCGCTGTGTGCCGGAGGCTGGTCCACGATGGACTGCGTGTTGCCGTCCTCGACATCGACGAGGCGGCGTGCGCCAGGCTCGTCGACGAGCTCGACGGCCAGGGCGCACAGATGCTCGCCGTGGGAGTCGACGTGAGCGACGAGGCGGCCGTTGAGGACGCCGTGGCGCGCGTCGCGGACGAGCTGGGCCCCCCGACCGTCGTCGTCAACAACGCGGGTATTCTGCGCGACAACCTGCTGCACAAGATGTCGGTCGCCGACTGGGACGCGGTCATGAACGTGCACCTGCGCGGCGCCTTCCTCATCACCCGGGCAGCGCAGCGCTACATGGTCGAGGCGCGGTTCGGTCGGATCGTCAACATGTCGAGCATCGGCGCGCTCGGTAACCGTGGGCAGTCGAACTACTCGGCCGCAAAGGCGGGGCTTCAGGGACTGGCGAAGACCTGGGCGATCGAGCTGGGCAAGTTCGGCGTGACGGCCAACGCCATCGGACCGGGGTTCATCGAGAGCGACATGACGCGCATCACGGCCGAGCGCATGGGCATCTCGTTCGAGGAGCTCAAGGCAGCCGGGGCGAAGGAGATCCCGGTTCGGCGGGTCGGGCAGCCAGACGACATCGCACACACGGTCTCCTTCCTCGTCAGCGAGGCCGCCGGGTTCGTCTCCGGTCAGGTGCTGTACGTATCCGGCGGACCGGCCGGCTGATGCGACCACAACCACACGTGGAGACATCCGCCGTGTTGCTCCCGACCGCGTCCGGCTCCCCGGTCGCCTCGACCGATCTAGGGTTCGTGCTTCCGCACGAGCACATCTTCACGCTGAGTCCCGAGATCAACCAGAACTTCCCAGCGACGTGGGGCGACGAGGACACGCGCATCGCCGCGGCCGTGGACAAGCTGGTCGCGGCGAAGAACGCGGGTGTCGACACCATCGTGGACCTCACGGTGATCGGCCTGGGCAGGTTCATCCCGAGGATCCAGCGGGTGGCGGCCGAGGTCGACATCAACATCCTCGTCGCCACGGGGGTCTACGCGTGGTCCAGCCTCCCCATGCACTTCGCGATCACCGGCCCCGGGACCACCTTCGGGGGACCCGAGTTCATCGATGACCTGCTCGTCCGGGAGATCGAGGACGGAATCGCCGACACCGGCATCCGGCCAGCGGTGCTCAAGTGCGCCATCGGACCACCGGGCCCCAATGCCGACGTGACCCGTGTGCTCCGGGCCACCGCTTCGGCTCACCGCCGAACCGGCGTGCCGATCGTGGTCCACACGCATGAGATCCCGAACGCCGTCGACGCCCAGCGGATCCTCGAGGCCGAGGGTGTCGACCTCTCCCGCGTCATGCTCAGCCATCTCGACGGGGTCCTGCTCCACGACGAGGATCTCGACTACGTCGAGTCGCTCGTCGACCGCGGCTCGTGGATCGCGGTGGACCAGATCGGGATTCCCTGGGTCGAGGACGCGGACGAGAAGCGGATGGACGCCATTGCGGAGCTCGTCCGCCGGGGACACTCCGACCGGATCCTCCTCTCGCACGACAGCCACGCCTTCTCGGACATGGTGCCCGCTGCCATGCTGTCTGGTGAGCTGGCGCCGAACTGGAAGTACACGACAGTCGCCGAGATCATCGTGCCCGGGCTTCGGGAACGAGGCGTGTCCGACGAGGCGATCTCCACGATGACTCGCGACAACCCGCGCCGGCTGCTCGAGACGACGGGCGCCGGACCCTACTGATCCGGCGCGGAGTACGACCGTTTGCCAGCACCCTCGCTCGGAGGGCGACGATGCCCGCTGCGCGTGGCCTCGCGCTAGCTGGGCGATCCGGACGGCGTGGCCCTACGGATCCGACCGTCGGCGTCGAGCATGAGCCCGACGCTGGTGAGGTAGCGACGAAAGTGGACCATCCGGTCCGGCGCGTGGAGGGTGCTCGCGTGGGACACCGGCTCGTGCTCGAAGAGCGCCTCCGTCATGGGCCGGTGGCCGGCATTGACGATCATGTCGCGTGCCCGCGAGACGGCGAGGGGCGAGGAGTCCGCGATGGCTCGGGCCATCGCCATCGCACGTCCGACCGGATCGTCATCCACCACGGTCAGCAGGCCGGCCGCTGCCGCCTCGGACGCCTCCATCCATCGTCCGGTGAGGACGAGATCGAGCGCGCGAGACGTCCCGACGATCTGGGGCAGGGTCACGGTGATCCCCACGTCCGGGGTCAGACCGAGGGCGACATACGGGATGCGGAAGCGAGACGTCGGCGATCCCACGCGAAGGTCGCAGGCGGCGGCGATCCCGACGCCGCCGCCGATCGCGACGCCGTCGATCGCCGCGATCGACGGGACGGGGGCGTCTCGTAGGAGCGCGGGGAAGCGGTTGACCCGTTCGATCAGCGCGATGGTCTCGGGCTCCGTGGAGCGCGAGAAGCCGTCGCTGTCCAGCTCCGCTCCCCCACAGAACGTCCCGTCCGCTCCGGTGATGACGATGACGCGTACATCGGCGCGACCGGTGAGCTCCTCGGTCACCCGCGGCAGGTCGTCACCGAACGTCAGGTGCGAGAGCGCGTTCTGACGCCGCGGGTTGTTCAGGGTGATGACGGCGACGCCGTCGTCGATCTCGACGATCAGCTGCTCGTACCTCACGGCTATCGCGACCTCCGTCGACATGGACCCCGAAGGGCGGGGCTAGGCGTTCAGGCCAAGGAGAGCCGCGAGCCGCTCGCGGTGCCCGTAGGGATTGCCGAGGAGCGCTTCGGCGCCTCGTGCACGTCGGTAGAAGAGGTGGGCGTCGTGCTCCCACGTGTAGCCGATCCCGCCGAGCAGACGCAGCCCCTCCGTGGCGACTGTGACCGAGGCCGGGCCGACGAACGCAGCCACGGACACGGCGGCGAGACTGCGCGCCGCGGCTGGGCCGTCGAAGGCGAGCACCGCGGCATCGAGCATCGCTCGCGACTGCTCGAAGAGACAGGCGAACTCGGCGAGCTGGTGCTTCACCGCCTGGAAGGACCCGATCTCGCGGCCGAACGCTGTCCGTTCCAGGGCGTAAGCCACGTCGCGATCGAGGACCTCCCGCAGCAGTCCGAGCTGCTCTGCGCCGACCAGGACGCTCGCCAGGTCGAGGAGCTCGACGACGTCGTCGTCATCGAGTGGGACCGTCCGCGCGGACGCTCCCGACAGCGTGACCGTGCTCATCGGGGTGGTGAGGTCGAGCGCATCGAGCTGCTCGACGTCCACCTCGGCGGCCGCGAGGTCCACCACCGCCAGCCGCCACTGGGAAGGAGCCCCGATCAGCAGCACCAGGACGTGGCTCCCAGCGGCGTGCGCGACTGCGGGGACCGTCCCGTCGAGGACGACCTCGTCACCGGGCCCCGCCATCGAAACCAGCCCTGAGGGGTCCACCGTGCCCTCGAGCGTCACCTGCGGCAGGGCAGTCGTCACCACGATGCTTCCGTCGAGGAGCCCGGCGATCTCTGGCCCGAACCGCTGCGCCCCGTGCCAGGACAGCGCGAAGGCCGCCAGCGTCGAGCCGAGGTAGGGCCCCGGGAGCAGTGCGGCGCCGAGCTCCTCGTGCGCGACGACAGCCACGGCGACGTCCGCGCCCGAGCCGCCGAGGTCCTCCGGCACGAGCAGACCCTGGAGGCCGAGCTGCTCCGCAGCACGTGCCCAGGCGACGGCGTCGACCCCGTCCGAGGACGAGAAGCTCTCTCGCACACGGTCGCTCGTGGCGTGTGAACGGACGAACGCCTTGACGGCATCGCGGTAGGCGGTGAGCTCCTCGGCGAGCACTGCGCTCATCGGGCGACGTCCTTCCTGCGTGAGTCGAGATCACTGAACGGTGTGTGGAGATCCGGTTGCGGCTCCCGAGGGAGACCCAGGACGCGCTCACCGATGATCGACAGCTGGATCTCGTTGGTCCCGCCCCCGATCGGCAGGGCGAAGGACCGCAGCGTGGCGTCGGTCCTCCGAGGTGAGGCACCCGCATCGAAGTCAGCCGCAGGTCCGATGAGCCGCGTCGTCAGCCCGGCTGCCGCCACCTCGCGGCGCGCCTTGAGGAGCTTGCCGATCGAGCCGCGGGCACCGGGATCGATGCCGGAGTCGTACTCCCGGGAGAGCCGCTCGTTGAAGACGTTGACCGAGCGCTCGAGCAGGTAGAGGTCCACGAGGCTCTCCCGTGCCCCACTGCTGCGCAGCGTGCCTGCGCCGCGTGCGGCCTCGACCAGGCCGTGGAAGGAGAGCGGGCCCGACGCGCCACCCTCGATTCCCGACCCTCCACCGGAGACGGCGAGGCGCTCGAACGACAGGAGGAGCCGGGCGGCTTCCCACCCCTTGTCGATCTCACCGACGACGGCGTCCAGGCCGACCTGCACGTCGTCCAGGAACACCTCGTTGAAGTGGGCTTGCCCCGACATGTCGCGCAGCGGGCGGACGACGACCCCGGGGGCCTTCATGTCCACGATGAACATCGTGATTCCCCGATGCTTGGGAACATCCGGGTCGGTTCGCGCCAAGAGGATGCCAAAGTCGCAGAAGTGGGCCCCGGTGGTCCAGACCTTCTGCCCGGTGATGGCATACCCGTCACCGGAACGCACCGCCCGGGTCCGCAGAGCCGCTACGTCGGACCCCGCCGCAGGCTCCGAGAACAGCTGGCACCAGATCTCCGTGCCCTCCAGCAGCGGCGGGAGGTAGCGCGTGCGCTGAGCCTCGGTCCCCAGAGCGAGGATGATGGGCCCGCACATGCCCAGGCCGATGTCGTAGATACCCATCGGCACCGGCACCTTGCTCGCCTCCTCGCGCCAGATCTGCTGGTGGCTCGGGCCGAGCCCTTGCCCGCCATAGGCTCGCGGGACCTCGAGGCCGGCGAGCCCGGCGTCGAAGAGCTTCTTGGTGAAACGCTTCGAGCGTTCCACGGCTTCATCGCCGGTGGCGAGGGTCACCGGCGGCACGTTCTGTGCCAGCCACTCCCGTACATGCGTGCGGAACTCCTCGACATCGCGGAAGTCGGACACGCACATCACCTCCATCAGTGTTCTCGGTGCGTCCGTACGTCGTCCGTCCGCTGGCAGTTCGACAGTAGGCGGTACCCGCAGCCTCCGACCCCGTGTGCACTGAAGTGCGACATGCCCTCAGGCGTCGGCGAGCGGTGGGCCGGGCGGGTCGGCGTGCGTCTCCGTGCGGTTCCGCGCGACCACCGCGCTTCGTCTCGGTGCCCACTGCGAGGAGTCGAAGGCCTCGGCAAACTGCCGTGCCCGGACCCGTTCGAGCTCGAGCGCGTCACTGTGCCCGACGTCCAGCCCGGAGTCGATGAGATCTCGGACTGCGGCGACGGTCGCGCGATCGTTGGCGGCGATCGTCCGGGCGAGCTCCAGCGCTGAATCGACGGCAGGCTCGGGCACGATCCTGTTGAGCAGTCCCCATCGTTCGGCCTCCTCGGCGAAGACGATCCGTCCGCTCAGGGAGATCTCCTTGGCGCGTCCCACCCCGACCACCCGGGGCAGCGTCGCCGACGCACCACCGCCCGGGGGCACGCCCACCCGCACGTGCGTATCGGCCAGGAGCGCGCCGGACGAGCCCAGTCGCATGTCGCACGCGAGGGCCAGCTCGAGGCCGCCCGTGATCGCGGGCCCGTCCACCGCCGCGATGGTCGGGTAAGGAAGCCCGCGCACAGCCTCGCAGAACGAGCCGTCGAGCCGGAGGTCGCCGCTGCCCAGCGCCTCGAGATCGAGTCCGGCGCAGAATGCGCCCCCCGCGCCCGTGATCACGACGGCGCGCACGTCAGGGTCGTCGGCGATCTCCGCGCAGACCTCGCGCATCAGGTCCATGACTTCCTGTGTCAACGCGTTCTTGCGCTCGGGCCGGTTGAGGCGGATGACCACCACGTCGGCCCGCTGCTCGACCTCGACGACACCACCGGAACGGGTCCTGACCATGGTCAGCCCACCGTCGTCGCGGCGCGGTCGAAGCCGGCACGGATCCGCCTGTAGCACTCCGGCCCGAGCTCGTCGAGCGACTGCAGGACTGCGACCTCGTCGGCGAGGCCCTCGAATCGGCGCACCATCTCGCGCCCCACGTCCTCCGGCGGTCCGCAGACGGCGTAGGTGTCGAGCACCTCGTCATCGACCAGCGCCGTCATCGTGGACCACTGCCGCTCCCGGGCCAAGGCCGACAGCTTCTCCCCGAGCGACTCCCAGCCGTGGACCTCGAGCACCGGCCGGTATGCCGGGGTCGATGCGTAGAACGCGACCTGCTGACGTGCGCGCTCGCGGGCGGCGTCGAGGCCTGAGGGATCGGCGCTGGTTCCCATGAGCACCGGGATCACCACTGAGATCGAGTCCCGGTCACGGTCACGGACCAGTTCGGGGATCACGTGGTCCCGGACATAGGTGGGAGATCCGAAACCGTGCACGAGGAAGCCGTCGGCGATCCGACCGGCAAGACGACACATCTGCCGGTTGACCCCACCGAGGTAGACGGGCGGTGCCGCGCCGCCGGCCTCGGCCTGGAAAATCGGGGCCGTGAGGTCGAGGTTGAACGTCTCGCTCTCGAACGCGAGCGGCCCCCCGTCGGTCCAGTGCCGCCAGATCGCGCGCAGTGCTCCCACGTAGTCACGGGTGTATCCCACCGGGGACTCCCACCTGCCGCCGAACCGTCGCTCGACGTGCGCCCTCACCTGGGTACCCAGACCGAGGACGAATCGCTGGCCGGACATCTGGTGGAGGTCCCAGGCGACCTGGGCGGTCGCCCACGGCGTGCGAGCAAAGGAGATCGCCAGGGAGGTGCCGATGGACAGGACGTCGGAGCGGTCCGCCACCAGCGCGAGAGGGAGGAACGGGTCGTGCGCCAGCTCGGAGGTCCAGAGCCGATCGAGGCCGACGTCCTCCGCCCACGACACGTTCTGGGCGATCGTGCGCACGGGGCCTTGTCCCAGATATCCGGTGAGTTTCACGCCTGTTCCCTCCGCGACCTGCCGCCGGCACAAAGACTGTCGTCCTCGACCCGGCCTCGACAGCGCACGGTAGGCCCCGTCGGGCGGCGGGACGGCTCTGGTCGCGAATTGCGACATCCGTGACGCGCACGTCGCCGAGAACGCGTCGCGCACCGGTGTCGCAGTGTGAAACAAGGGGGGCCCGACACCGCGACGGGCTGGCTAACTTCGCATCAACAAGCATCACTACGTTGATACCCGAGGTACGCCGTGGCCATCACCAGTGCAGACATCGACCAGACGACGACCGCCGACGAGGACGCAATCCTCGAAGGATTGATGAGCTTCATCGACAAGACGGTCCTCCCCATCCAGGCGGAGGTGCAGGCGTACTTCAACGACATCCGGCTGTACTTCGACAACGACGGCAAGGAAGCGATTGCCGTCTCGGAGGCGCGTCGACGGGTTCGTCGGGCGTCCGCTCAGGCCGGGTACTACAACATCTTCACGCCGACCGAGCTCGGCGGCGAGGGCATGAGCATGCGCTTCTTCGTGCGCGTGACCGAGGCCCTGTATGAGAAGTACGGCCCGAGCGAGCCCCAGGAGCTGCTGGCCTACGACGCGCTGGCGAACGTGTTCACCGGGGCAGGCCCGATCTGGAACCATGCGTCGGACGAGCTCAAGGCGATCGCGCTGCCGAAGGTTCTGGCCGGGGAGTGGCAAGGCTCCTTCGGCATGTCCGAGCCCGACGCTGGGTCCGATCTGTGGAGCATGCGCACGACCGCCGTCCGCGACGGCGACCACTGGGTCATCAACGGTGGCAAGCAGTGGACGTCGTGGGTCGCCCACGCGGACTACCTGTTCGTCTTCGCCATCACGGACCCGGAGAAGTTCGCCGCGCGCAAGGGCGGGATCAGCTGCTTCTTCGTTCCCACCGACACCCCTGGCTACAAGCTGGAGTCGACGATCCGGCTGTTCCAGGACGCCGGCGGCAACGAGGGCATCACCTCCTACACCGACGTCCGCGTCCCCGACGCCTACCGGATCGGCGACGAGGGCGACGGCCTCGCCATGGGGTTCCTCACACTGACGACGACCCGCCTGTGGGTTGTCGCGCGCGGGATCGGCGAGGGCAGGTGGGCGTTCAACAAGTGCCGCGACTACTCCCAGGTGCGCAAGACGTTCGGAAAGACGATCTCGCAGCACCAGTCGGTGCAGAACCTCCTCGCCGACATGGCGACCGAACTCTACGCCGCACACAGCATGACGATGAACTGCGCCGCTCGCGCCGACGCCGGCGACGATGTCCGGCTGGAGACGCACATCGTCAAGTACTTCGGGACGAACGCGTGCACCCGGGTGTTCGACAACGCGATCCAGCTGCACGGCGGCATGGGGGTGACGGCGGAGACCAAGATGGTCGACGGCTGGCGTTACTCGCGGATCTGCCGGATCACCGAGGGCACCGACCAGATCATGCAGCGCTCGATCGCTGCACACACGTTGCGTGAGGGTCTGCCGTCCTGGAGCTGAACCCGCTCAGGAAGGTCCCCCCTTCCTCAACCGAACCGGTTGAGGAAGGGGGGACCTTCTTGTGTCCCGGCTGGCTCAGTAAGCGGTGTGGTCGAGGTCGAACCCCAGGGCCCGAACCTTGCGGTAGAGGGTCGACCGGGCGATCCCGAGGTTGGCGGCCGCGAGCTTCTTGTTGCCGTCGGCCGCCTTCATGGCCGCGACGATCGCCTGCGCCTCGAGTCGCTCGAGCGTTGACAGGTCCCGACGGGTCGCCCCGGCCAGGACGTCGGACGGGAGGTGCTCGCGTCGGATGTACGGTCCGACGTGTCGACTGAGCATGGTGTTCACCAGGCTCTCCAGCGACCGCAGGTTGCCCGACCAGCCGATCCTGCTCAGCACCTGAACCGCCTCCCGGGTCCAGACCGGGCGGTTCCACAACGTCGCCCTCGATGCAGTGATGGCGTCGAGAAGCAGCGGGATGTCACCGAGCCGCTCCCGCACCGGTGGTACGCGAACCGACGTCCCGGGCCAGCCCGAGAACGACTCCATGAACTCCGGGTCGAGCGTGTCAGCGAAGTCGTGAGGTCCGCTCGCCAGCACGTGCGGAGCGCCGTCGCCCATCGACCGGACCGCCTCCGCCGTCGCCACCAGCAGGGGACGGGGCAGCAGCAGCACGTTGTCGAGCACGACGTAGTCCAGGTCGGACGTCAGTGCCGGGATGAGCCGCGACAGCCAGGTCGCGTGCGCATCCGGATCAGGGCTCGCACCGTCGAGCGTGAGCGTCCTCGCGTCGGCCGTGAGGCGTTTGAGGATCGTCGTCTTCCCGACGCCGGGCTCACCGACGAGGAGTACCGACCGGTCGCTGGCCAAGCCGTCGCGCAGCTGGTGCCGGAACGTCCGCCACGCGAGGCTGGTGCCAGGCATGTCGTCGAGCACCGGCGCCGGCGCCGGCGCCGGCGCACGACTTGACCGCCCGGGCGATGCGCTCCCGAGCTGGGGGACATCGAGGCGGAGCATCGCGCCCACAGCGCGGTCACCGTTGAGGACTGGCTGGCAGGTGACCTTGATGTGCCCCTCACGCTCGGTGCTCGCGAGCGACAGGACACTCTCCCGCCTGGATCGGATCACGTCGCTCGCGGCGTCCCAGAGCAGACCGCGGTCAAGGCCGTCCATCAGACGGGCGGCCGCCGCGTTGCCGATCATCGTGTGGTCGTTGAGGCACACCACTGGTTGCCGGCGGTCGCGCTTGACCGCTAGGTACACATCGAGCAGGTGCCGCTCGTCCTCGGTGCTCGCGTTGAGCATCTCGCGCTCGATCAGCGCGCCGACCTCCTTGATCCACTGGAGCATGATGGGTGAGGAGTCAGCGATGTCGCAGCTGATGTTGAGGGTCCCAGCACATCGCTGGGTGAGAGGGTGGCGGATCGGCACGCTCGCCGAGGACATCCGGTAGCCCTTGTCCGTGTACTGCTCCCAGCCCCTGACGAAGGTCCCCTGCCCGGTTTCCAGGGCGATTCCCACGCTCGCCGTACCGATCGCGTTCTCGGCGATGCTGAACCCTGGCAGCACCGACCGCACGCGCAGCCTGTGCGCGAAGCCTTCCCCGGTCGTCCAGCTCTCCAGCACGACGCCCTCGCTGTTGGTGAGCGTGAGTCCGCACTCGAGGTCGACCAGCCAGTCCAACCGCGACTCGATGACCGGCCGAGCCACCCGCGTGAGCTGGTTGTCATGCTCGATGGTGGCGACAGCCACCGGTCGGACGGAGCCAGGATCCAGGCCGTACAGCAGTGATCTCTTCCACGAGTCCACGATGACTGGACGGACCACCTCGGGGGGAGGGACCAGCCCTTCGCCGAAGAAGGACTCCCGGGCCCTCCTGACGCGGTCCAACACCTCGATGTCCACCATCGCTCACGCTCCTTCGCCATGACTGCAAGTGGGTGCCGACCTGCGCGCCGACACCGTCGTCGCATGCGCTGGTCGCTCCGATGGTGACACGGGCCACACGCAACCGGGTGTCCCATCCTGGGACACCCGGTGGGGCTCGTCGGACACGGCCAGCTGCGTCACGGCCGCAGACGTGCGCCGGCCGGTCAGTCCGGGAGCGGGTCCAGTTCCGCCATGCGCCGGGCGAAGCCACGCATGCCGCGGATCCACCGCCCGGTGTCCTTCGCCCTGAACTGGTAGTACTCGTGGACCTCCGGGTGGGGCAGGATGAGGAACCGATCGTCGGCCATGGCCTCCCAGACGGTGGCTGCGACGTCACGCGGGGTGAGGATCGTCTGCTCGCCGAACACGTCGGTCACGCCGACCGTGTCGTCGAGCATGCGCGTCTTCACGAGCTGGGGGCAGATCACCTGGAACACCACGCCGCGGTCGCCGTACGAGATGGACATCGACTCTGCGAACGCCACCGCAGCGTGCTTGCTCGCGGTGTAGGGGGCGTTTCCGACCATCGTCACCAGTCCGGCGGACGAGGCGGTCAGGATGAAACGACCCGACCCCCGCTCCCCCCAGGCGGGCAGCAAGTGGCGTGCAGCGCGCACGTGTGCCATGAGGTTGACCTCCAGCGCCTCGTGCCACACCTCGTCCGTGGGTGCCTCGCCGCGGCCCCCCGGGTAGCCGGCGTTCCCGACGAACGTGCCCACGCTGCCCAGGCGCCGAGAGGACTCCTCGATCACCGCGTCGACCCCCTCGGCCGTGCCGACGTCAGCCGCGACCGCCCAGACGCCGAGCCGGTCGGCTGCCTGGTCGAGGGCCTCGCCCGGCAGGTCGGCCAGGAGGACCTCGGCGCCCTCTGCGACGAGACGCTCCGCGATCGCGAACCCGATTCCCCTCGCGCCGCCCGTGACGACGACCCCACCGTCTCCCCATCGCTGCATCCGTTGTCTCCTCCTCGCCGATCTCACCGTGGGTCATGCACCGTGCACGTGCTGCCTGTCGAGCAGCCGGGCGGCCATCCTCGCCGCAACCGGGACGACGGTGGCGTAGTACGCCATGCGCGAGTCCGTGCTCTCCCCGCGCTCGAAGCGCGCGGTGAGCTGCTGCAGCTGGATGGCGGTCTTCCACGCCGCCATCGCCTCGTACCAGGGCAGCCGTCGCAGGTCCAGGTCGAAGGCCTCTGCGTACACCGACGTCAGACGCGCCTTCGACTCCAGGCCCATCCTCTGCTGCCCCGGCCAGAGCATCCGTGCCAGTTCTCCCAGCTCGCCGTCGTCGGGCCAGTAGTTCAGCATCACGCCGAGGTCGAGCAGCGGGTCGCCGATCGTCGTCATGTCCCAGTCGAAGATGGTGCGGACCCGGTCCGGATCACCCACGCGGAACTGGCAGTTGTCGAGCTTGAGGTCGTTGTGGACGAGCGAGACGCGTTGAGGTTGCGGGACGTCCGTCGCGAGCGCCCGCCCCACCTCGTCCATCAACGACGACGTCTCGGGGTCGCCCGGGCGAACTGCGTCCCAGCGCCGCGTCCAGCCCTCGAGCTGACGCAGCACGAATCCGTCCGGACGACCGAGGTCGCCCAGACCGATGGCGTCCGGCTCGATCCGGTGCAGCTCGGCGACCGCCGTGGCAAAGGCCTTCGTCAGTCGCGGGCCCACGTCCGGGAGGTCGCTCATCGACACGGGTACCTCGTCACGGACCACCTCACCGTCGGCGCGGTACTCCATGACGAAGAACGGTGCGCCGAGGACTGCCGTGTCCTCGCAGTACGCCAGGGTCTGAGCAGCACGGTCGAACGCCTGGGACAGTGCGCTGAGCACGCGGTACTCGCGGCGCATGTCGTGAGCCCCAGGAGCGACACGCCCGAAGGGTGGCCGCCGGAGAACAGCACGCCAGGCGCCGTAGGCGATGAGGTACGTGAGGTTCGCCGACCCGTTGGGGAACTGCCGCACCGACAGCTCGCCGGTGACGGCGAGGGTGTCGCGGAGGTACGTGTCCAGTGCCGTCCAGTCGAGCTCCTCGCGGATCTCACCGATCTCCGGGTCGGCTGCCCGGCTCATGACCGGTCCCCCACGACGGCGTCGACGAGGTCGGGATACAGCCGGGCCGCGTGCTCGCGGCGCCGCGGCAGGTGACGGCTCGGCCACATGTCGGGCGCCGGCTCATAGCCCTTGAGCACCTCCCGAGCCAGGGTCACGAGGTGGACCTCCGTGGGTCCGTCACCGAGCGACAGCGCGACCGCCTCATCGAGCAGGTACTTGAACGGCATCTCCGTGGAGACACCGAGCGACCCGTGCAGACGCATCGCCGCCAGCACGACTTCCTGGAGGACGGTCGGCATCGCGGCCTTCACCGCGGCAATGTCACCGCGCACCCGGCGGTAGTCGTTCAGCTCGTCGATCCGCGCAGCCGTACGCAGGACGAGAAGGCGGAAGGACTCCAGCTTGATCCAGGACTCCGCGATGGCAGCTTGGGTCAGCTGCTTGGCAGCGAGCGACTCTCCCCGGGTCTCGCGTGACAGCGCACGCTCGCACATCATGTCGAAGGCGAGTCTCACCTGTCCGACCGTTCGCATCGCGTGGTGAACGCGGCCGCCGCCCAGGCGCGTCTGCGCCACCACGAAGCCCTGCCCGCGCTCACCGAGCAGGTTGTCCCTCGGGACGCGGACGTGGTTGAACCGGACGTAGGCGTGATCGCCGTCGTCCGCCGGCTCGCCGCCGTACGCGACGTGACGAACGAACTCGATCCCCGGCGTCGTGGCGTCGACGAGAAGCGCGGAGATCCGGTCGTGCGCCTTGGGCGCCTGCGGGTCGGTCAGCGCCATGACGATGAGGAACGACGCGAACCGGGCGTTCGAGACGAACCACTTCTCCCCGGAGATGACCCACTCGTCGTTCTCGAGCCGCGCCGTCGTCTCCATCATCAGCGGATCTGCTCCGCCCTGCGGCTCGGTCATGGCGAAGCACGACACGATGTCGTTGGCGAGCAACGGCTCGAGGTATCGCTCCTTCTGCTGCGACGTTCCGTAGTGCGCGAGGATCTCCGCGTTCCCCGAGTCGGGAGCCTGAGCCCCGAACACGATCGGGCCCCAGCGTGTCTGGCCGATGATCTCGTTGAGGAGTGCGAGCTGGACCTGGCCGTAGCCCGGTCCCCCGAGTTCGGGTCCGAGGTGGCAGGCCCACAGTCCCTGCTCTCGTACCTCCTCCTGGAGCGGCGGGATGAGCCGCTGTCGAAGCGGGGAACTCATGTCGAAGGCATGGAAGTCCACGTGCTCGAGTGGCTCGACCTTCTCCCGGACGAACTCCTCCACCCAGTCGAGCTTCTTCTGATACTCCGGATCGGTACTGAAGTCCCACGCCATGCAAGCACTCCTGTCAGGTCAACTCAGCGGTCAGCGAGGTGCGGCGGGATCACGGCCAGCCACCGTCAACACGCAGCAGGGCACCGGTCGTGAAGGAGGAGGTCGCGCCCGCGAGGTGGAGGGCCGCACCGACGACCTCCTCCGGCTCGGCACACCGGCCCAGTGCCAGCGTCGCCTCCAGCTTCTGGCGATACTCGGCGTCCCAGTGCGCGGAGACGTCGGTGAGGAACGGACCGACCTGGATGGTGTTCACCCTGACGGCAGGTCCGAAAGCACGGGCGAAGCCCTCCGTCAGTGCGTGCAGCCCGGCCTTCGCCGCGGCGTACGGCAGGGCGATGGGGTCGGGTCGCATCGCACCGATCGAGCTGATGTTGATGATCGACCCGCTGCCCTGTTCCGCCATCCTCGTCCCGATGAGCGAGCTGAGCCGGAACGGCCCTCTCAGGTTGATGGCGATCGTCTTGTCGAACAGCTCCTCGCTCACCTGGTCCAAGGTGTCGTAGAGCGGAGAGAGCCCCGCGTTGTTGACCAGCACGTCGACCCCTCCGAAGGCGTCGAACGCCGCTTCGACCAGCGCATCGCACTCCGCCCACCGGCTCACGTTGAAGGCGTAGGGCATCGACTCCGCGCCGTAGGTGCGGGTGAGCCGCTCACTGACCTCACGGCACGCCTCGAGCTTCCGGCTCGCCACGATCGTCCGTGCTCCTTGAGCGGCGAAGCCCTCCGCCATCGCCAGGCCCAGGCCACGGCTACCGCCGGTCACCAGGACGACCTTGTTCTCGAGTTCGTGCACCGCAGCTCCGTCTCCTCGTTGCGGAGGACCACCATCGTCCTCACGCCGTCACCGTAGGCGGAGCCGCGGGCCGCACCATGTCCCAATCTCGATCATCGGCTGGCGCGCACGAGAGCGCGGCCCCCATCGTCGGACGGACCGAGAGGAGCCCCGAGGACCATGGACGACTCCACGATCGTCACGGCCGACGATCGGCAGGTTCGGGTCATCACCCTGAACCGGCCGGATCGGCGTAACGCGTTCACGCTCCGTCTGCTGAGTGAGCTCAACGACGCGCTCCGCACGGCGGACGCCGACGACACCGTGCGCGCCGTCGTCGTCACGGGCGCGGGCACTGCGTTCTGCGCCGGCTTGGACACGACCGAGGACCGTGACAGCTTCGAGCGCGACATCGACGAGCTGGACGAGCTCCGCGCGTGGACGCTCGACACCCCCGTCATCGCCGCGATCAACGGGGCTGCCATCGGGGTTGGCCTCACCCTCCCCATCCAGTGGGACCTCCGCGTCGTCGCCGAGGATGCCCCGCTGAGCTTCGCGTTCTCGCGCCTCGGTCTCCTGCCCGAGGCAGGTGCCCACTGGTTCCTGCCTCGTCTGGTCGGGGCGGCGACCGCCATGGATCTCCTCCTGACGGGACGCCGGTTCAGCGGCCGGGAGGCGGTGAGCATGGGGCTGGCGTCCCGTGCCGTCCCACGTAAGCAGGTTCTCGACGCAGCGATGACGATCGCCCATGACATCGCCGACCATGTCTCCCCTCTGTCCGCTGCCCTGGTCAAGCGCCTGCTCTGGCAGTTCCAGGGGGTGAGCGACCCGGCGTGGGCCGTCGACAGGGAGAACGAGATCCTGGGCTGGCTGGGGAACCTGCCCGACGCGCAGGAAGGCATCTCCGCGATGCTGGAGCGGCGCAAGCCGTCCTGGGTCACGAGCAAGCACGCAGTCGAGCCCGAGCCACGGGTACCGCGCTCTCCCCGACGCTGACCGTGGTCCAAGCCCCAGGCACGGAAAGGACGTCCTCTCATGACGAACACGACAACCCGGCTCATGGTCGACGCCATGCTGCCGAGCCAGGTGAGCGTCGGCGACGATGCACGGACACTCGAGGAGCTGGGTTATGACGCCGGCTGGGTGACGGAGACCGCATGGGATCCCTTCGTCTCGGTCACCGCGGCAGCCCTCGGCACCGAGCGACTCGACCTCGGCACCTCGATCGCGGTCGCGCTGGCACGGAACCCGATGTCCCTGGCCACCACCGCGAACCACCTCCAGCAGCTCTCCGGCGGGCGCTTCACGCTGGGGCTCGGAAGCCAGGTCAAGGCGCACATCGAGCGCCGTTTCGGCATGCCGTGGTCGCGCCCCGCCGAGAGGATGCGGGAGTTCGTGCTGGCCGTGCGGGCGATCTGGCACGCGTGGGACTCCGGCGAGCCACTCGAGTTCACCGGTGAGTTCTACAGGCACACCCTGATGACGCCGCTGTTCGACCCGGGACCCAACCCATTCGGGCCACCTCCGGTGTTCCTGGCAGCGGTCGGTCCGTCGATGACCGCGGTCGCAGGTGAGGTCGCCGACGGCTTCCTCGTGGCGCCCCTGGCACCTCCCACCTACATCGCCGACCACGTCCTGCCGGACCTCCGGCGCGGGGCCGAGCGCTCCGCTGCTCCCCGCCCGGGCTTCACCGTCTCCGGCATGCCCTTCGTCTCGTCCGGTCGAGACCAGGCCGAGCTCGATGCTGCCGTCGAGGCGAACCGGGCGCGAGTGGCTTTCTACGCGTCCACGCCCAGCTACTTCCCCGTGATGGACCACCTCGGGCTCGGCGGCCTGCAGCAGAAACTGACCGCACTGTCCAAGCGGCGCGAGTGGGCGGCGATGACCGCCGCGGTCAGCGACGACGTCCTCGAGATCTTCTCGGTGGTGGGGCGGCCCGACGACGTGGTCCCCGAGCTGAACCGTCGCTACGCCGGCCTCGTGGACCGGGTGACGCTCTACTCCGCCGAGCCGTTCGCCGTGGAGCTCCTTGCCGCGATCCTGGCCGCTCCGGCACGGACGACGTAGCGCGCCGGTGGGGCAGCACCGCGAGCCCGCCGGTCAGGCGCGGAGCATCAGCCCGCCGTCGACATCGACCACCTGCGCAGTCATCCCACGGGATCGTTCGCTGCACAGGAACACGGCGGCGTCGGCCACCGCGGCGGCGTCGGCTGCGGGCTGGAGCGGGGAGTTCCTGGCAGCGGCGGCGACCACCTCCTCCGGGGTGATATTCGGACCGACCATGGCCCCAAACGCCTTCGTGTCCATCGGACCGAACCCAAGTGCGTTCACGCGCACCCCGCGGGGACCGAGCTCGAAGGCCAGGTAGCGCACGATCGCCTCCGCGGCCGCCTTCGCCACACCGACCAGACCGTACTTCGGCACGACTCGGGTGGACCCCTTGCTCGTGAGGTAGACGATCGACGTCGTGTCGGTGAAGAGCGTGTCGAACGCCTCCACGGCCCTCACCAGGGACACCGCCGAGACGTCGAGCGCCTCGAGCAACGGGCCGGCCGCTCCCGTCAGGGGGGTCCGCTCGGCCTTGACCGCAGCATGGACGAGCGCGTCGATGGTGTGCCCAGCTTCCTCGACGCGTCGTGCCAGGGCACGGAGCGACTCAGGATTCGTGACGTCACACTGGACGGCCTCACCCCTACCGACCTCCTCGCACAGCGCCCTTGCTGCGGCATCGTCGGTCGCGTACGCCACCCACAGGGGCGCACCGGCGAACTCCTTCGTGAATGCACGGACGATCTCGCCGCCGACACCCGCGGCTCCTCCGAGGAGCACGAGCGCTCCGTTCTTCTGGTTCACTACGAGCCTCTCTGTAGTCCGCAGGCGTTCCGCCGCGCGGTGACACGCTACTGACCAGGCCGGACGCCGCGGCGCCCTCGTCGCAAAATCGAACAGCCCCGCACCGGCGAGCACTCCGTCATATTCAATGCACAGCATGTCCACGCACACCCACGACCTCGTCCGCCTGGACCGACTCGGCCCGGCCCTGGCGGTGGCGACCGGAGACGACGCCTGGCTGCACGTCAGCGCCTCCCTCATCAGTGGCGGCAAGTCCAACCTCACGTTCACACTGTCCAGCGCGGCCGGCGAGCTGGTGCTGCGGCGACCTCCCACGGGGGTCCTGCTGCCAAGCGCGCACGACATGGGCCGAGAGGCTCGGGTGCAGCGGGGCCTGGCCGGTAGCAGGGTCCCGGTGGCGCGGGTCGTGCTCGAGGACGAGGGCGACCTCATCGGCATCAGGTGCTACGTGATGGAGAAGGTGCCGGGCCACATCATCCGGGACGAGCTGCCCGCCGGCTTCGCCACGACCCCAGCCGAGCGCGAGCAGCTGGCGTCCGCGTTCGTCGACACCCTCGCCGCCCTCCACGCCGTGGTCCCGGAGGCACTGGGGCTGGACGACTACGGCCGCCCGGCGGGGTTCATGGAACGCCAGGTGCGGCGATGGACCGGCCAGTGGGAAAGGAGCAAGACCCACGACGTCCCCGAGATCGACGAGCTGGGGCGCCGGTTGGCGACGCGGGTCCCCCACCAGCAGCGCGGCACCATCGTCCACGGCGACTACCGGATGGACAACGTCGTGGTCAGCCCGACCGACCCGGGACGGATCAATGCCGTGCTGGACTGGGAGCTCTCCACCCTCGGGGACCCGCTGACCGACGTTGCGTTCTTGACGCTCTTCTGGCGCGGCGCCGAGGAGCCGCAGCTCAGTCTCGCGCCTGGCGTGAGCCACCTGCCGGGCTTCCCTGACCGCGCCGCACTGCTGGAGCGGTATGCCACCGCCTCCGGAGCCGACCTGTCCGACATCGGCTACTACCAAGCGTTCGCCCACTACAAGTTCGCGATCATCGTCCAGGGTGTGGCGGCCCGCTCCGCCGCCGGTGCGATGGGCGGCCAGGACTTCGGTGACCTCGACGACGAGATCCTCGGTCTGGCGCAGGCCGGGCTCGACCACATCCAAGGAGACAGTTGATGGACTTCGCCCTGTCGGCCAAGGCCCAGGAGACCTGCGAGGACATGTGGGACTTCATGCGGTCCCACGTCTTCCCGTCCGAACCGGTCTGGGACGCCCACCTCGCCGAGCACGGCGCGCACTCGACCCCGCCGGTCATCGAGGACCTCAAGGCCGAGGCACGCCGGCGGGGACTGTGGAACCTTTTCCTCCCCAAGCTGTCTGGCCTGTCCAACCTCGAGTACGCAGCCGTCGCGGAGATCTCCGGCTGGTCCCCCGTCATCGCCCCGGAAGCGATCAACTGTCAGGCTCCCGATACGGGGAACATGGAGACCCTCGAGCTCTTCGCGACGCCGGAGCAGCGCGAGCGCTGGCTCGATCCGCTCCTCGCCGGGACGATCCGGTCTGCCTTCGCCATGACCGAGCCGGATGTCGCGTCCTCCGATGCCACGAACATCACGACGAGCATCACCCGTGACGGCGACGACTACGTCATCAACGGCCGGAAGTGGTGGATCACCGGAGTCGCCGACCGGCGTTGCGAGATCTTCATCGTGATGGGCAAGACCAACCCGGACGCGGAGACCCACCGACAGCAGTCGATGATCCTGGTCCCGCGCGACACGGCCGGAGTGACGGTCGAGCGCCACCTCCCCGTCTTCGGCTTCCAGGACCAGCACGGCCACTCCGAGATCACCTTCGACGACGTTCGTGTCCCGGTCACCAGCCTGCTCGCCGACGAAGGCGACGGCTTCACGATCGCCCAGGCCCGCCTCGGCCCCGGACGCATCCACCACGCGATGCGCGCGATCGGGATGGCCGAACGCGCCTTGGCCCTCATGGTCGACCGCGCCAAGAACCGAGTGGCGTTCGGCAAGCACCTCTCCGAGTACGCCAACGTGCAGGACATGATCGCGGACTCCCGCATCGAGATCGACCAGGCACGCCTGCTCGTCTACAACGCCGCCTGGCTCATCGACAAGCACGGCGCCAAAGGTGCGCGGACGGAGATCTCCGAGATCAAGGTCGCCGCCCCCGCCGTGGCCATCGGAGTCATCGACCGCGCCATCGAGGTCTTCGGCGCCATGGGGGTCTCCAACGACACGGTCCTGGCTGGTCTGTACGCCTGGGCCCGAGCGCTCCGCGTCGTCGACGGACCCGATGCCGTCCATCGCCGCACCATCGCCCGCAGGGAACTCAAGAAGAGCCCGCCGTTCATCGGCTGAGAGTCGGAGGCAAGCATGACACAGGCATTCAGCACGGTGGACCTCTTGGAACGATTCCGTCTCGATGACAAGGTCGTCGTCATCACGGGCGCGAGCTCAGGCCTGGGTCTCGGGTTCGCCCGGGCCTTGGCCGCTGTGGGCGCGACCCTCGTGCTCGCCGCCCGACGGGAGGACCGCCTCACTGCCCTGGCGGACGAGCTGCGCGCCGCAGGGACGAGCGTGCTCGTGCACCGGACCGATGTCTCCCTCCAGGCGGAGTGCGAAGCGCTGGCCAGTGCCGCGGTCGCGGAGTTCGGGCGCATCGATGTCCTGGTCAACAACGCCGGCGTCGGACCTGCCGGTCCTGCGCTGCGCGAGGACCCGCAGGTCTTCCAGGACACCATCGACATCAACCTCGTCGGCACCTACCGTGTCGCGGTTGCCTGCGCCCCGCACATGCCCAAGGGGTCATCGATCGTCAACATCGCGAGCGTCGTGGGACTGGTGGCATCCCTGTCCCCCCAGGCGCACTACGCCGCGAGCAAGGCCGGCGTCCTCGGTCTCACCCGCGACCTTGCACAGCAGTGGTCGGCTCGGCGCGGGATACGGGTAAACGCCCTGTGCCCGGGATACTTCGCCAGCGAGATGACGACGTCCAAGGGGGAGGACTTCCTCCGCGAGATGGTCGCAGACAACAGCATCCTGGGCCGGTTCGGCGAGCAGGAGGAGCTTGACGCAGCACTCCTCTTCCTCGCCTCGCGGGCCTCGTCCTACATGACCGGAGGGTCCTTGGTCGTCGACGGCGGCCTCACCGCGACTCTGTGACCCCGCCTGGTGTCAGGGCATCGGGTCGGCTTCGCGGAGGACCGGACGATGGTCGTGTGGCTCGCTCCCCACGATGCGGTCGACCCACTGCTCGAGCTGTGCCTCACTGACCCCCCTCATGGTCAGCCAGCCCCGCACGCCCCCGTAGGTTCGGTCGACATGGCCAAGAACCGCCTCGATGGCTGCCGGCGTGACGAAGTCAGCGTCGAGGGGGACCGATCCCAGCGCACCGGCCCGTGCCAGACGCGCCATGCACGCCTTGATGTTGCCCTCGGTCCTGCGGTAGTCCGCAACGATCTCGCCGGCTTCCACCCCCGCGGCGCGCAGCAGCAGAGCCACGACGACGCCGGTTCTGTCGCGGCCCGCCGCGCAGTGGACCAGGGTGGGCCCAGGGCTGTCCAGGACGGCCGCGACTGCGGCGGTCACCGCGTCTCCGCGCCTCTCCAGCCAGCGGATGTACATGGTGGTGAAGTAGGCGCCGAGGTCTGCGTTCCCGGGCAGCTCTCGACCCGCCGCGGCACCCCTGTCGACCTCGTCGGTGACCACGGGGCGCCGGCGGACCTCTGCAGCATCCGCCAGCGGGTGGGCGCTGCCACGCCACTCGCCAGGAGACCGCAGGTCCACGACCGTCCTGGGCGGCCACACCGCCGCGCCCTCCGGCACGTCGTCACCAGCGAGCGGCACATCGCTGCGGTACAGCACGCCACTCCTCGTCGGGCTGCCTGCGGCGGTGAGCAGCCCACCGACGTCTCGGAAGTTGGTGAGGCCGGTCTCGCTCCGTTGCACGGACTCGCCGTACCTCACCGCCGCGACCGCTCGGGCAGCCCGACCCTGGTCAAGCACATGGAGATCGCCTTTCACCGCGACAATAGTCAGCACTCCCGAGGGTAGACCGACTCTCCTTGTGCAGTAGGTCGCGCATTCCAGGTGTTTCAATTCGGCACACTCGGGAGAAATCCTTGGACAGGGGGCCGGGCGGCCGTTTCATCGCAATGTGCGACAGTCGGTCCCTCGCCATCGGGGGGCCGCTACGATCGGGCCGATGATCGAGATCACGGGCTCCGCGCAGTACGACGCCTGGCACGCCCGCACACTCCCACCGGTGGAGCAGCTGGCCGCGAACGTGTGGGTCGTTCCCGTTCCGTGTCCGTACAGCATTCGCCACACCTTCAGCTATGTGCTGAGCAATGACGCCGGGGAATTCCTCGTCGTCGATCCCGGCTGGGACGAGGACACCGGGCGTCACCAGCTCACCAGCGCCATCGAGAAAGCAGGTTTGCGGCTGTCACGGCTGGTCGGAGTCGTCGTCACCCACGCCCACTCCGACCACCTGGCCATGGCGCCCTGGCTGGCCTCGGCGAGCGGTGCGTGGGTCGGCACGCACCGGGTCGAGGCCGCCAGCATCCGGCGCCTCATGACGAGCGACCGGACCACCCGGGCGCAGGCCGACCGGCTGTGGCTGGAGGACGGGGGAACTCCGGCACAGGTCACCGCCGAGCTCCTCCGGGCCGAACCGTGGGTGCCACGGGCGCTCGAGACCTCTCTGCGAGAGCTCGAGCACGACGAGCTGCTCCCCCTGGAGGGACGCGACGTCCGCGTCCTCTTCACCCCCGGGCACACCGCGGGTCACCTCAGCGTCGTCGACGCGGACAACCGTGTCATCCTCACCGGGGACCACGTGCTGCCGACGATCTCATCCAACGTCGGCGTCGGGCCGCACGAACCGGACCGCAACTCCGTCGCCGAGTATCTCGGCTCGCTCGCCACGGTGGAGCCGTGGGCGGACTTCGAGGTCCTTCCCGCCCACCAGTACCGGTTCCGTGGGTTGGCCGACCGAACGGCCGAGCTCCGGGCGCACCAGGCAGAGCGCTCCGCGGAGATCCGTGAGCTGCTCGGCGACCAGCCACACGCGACGGTCTGGCAGATCGCCGAGAGGATCACGTGGTCCCGTGGCTGGGAGAACCTCGACTCGCCCAACCGCCGGATGGCTCTCATGGAGGTCACGGCCCACCTGCGACACCTGCGGATGCGGAGCCTCGCCTGAGCCGTCGGCACGCACTCTCGGGTCGCCGTCGTCTCCCCGTCAGGCCGTCGCGTCCGCCCCTGCCATCACTGCCGCCCGTCCGGCCTCCAACCGCGCGACCGGTACCCGATAGGGCGAGCAGGAGACGTAGTCCAGCCCGGCCCGGTGGAAGAAGTGGATGGACTCGGGGTCGCCGCCGTGCTCCCCGCACACGCCCGGTAAGTCCGACACCGCAGTGATCGACTTCGACACCGCCGACGAGATCCGGGCGGCGTTCGAGCCGTACTACCGCACCACCGTTCTGACCGGAGAGACCGACCCCGACAAGCTCCACGATCTGCAGGCCGCGCTCGCCCGCGCCGGGGTGTACTCGGACGAGGACGTCGATCGGTCGCAGCTTGACCCGATCCTCGACCGCTGCGCAGCCGAGTACATCGAGCAGTTCGACGAGGATGAGCAGATCTAGTTCAAGAGCCAGGCCAAGGCCTTCGTGCGGACGTACTCGTTCCTGCAGGGAGTCGATCAGGTCAAGGACGTCCCCGTAGTCGTGCAGGTGCTCGGCGGTCGCGGTCTCGGCGAGCGCACAAAAGTCATCACGCGTTCCCTTCCGATTATGACCAGAACGACCTCTGCCCTGTTCTCGGCGGACAGGTGTGCGCGTCGGACCAACGGCTACTGCACCGGCCACCGCTGGTAGGCCTCCACTCAGCGCTCGGTGCGACGGCGTACGGTCCGGTAGACCCAGACGACCGGGCTGCGGATGGCGACGTGGGCGAACTTGATCGTGTTTATCACGCCCCACAGCGTCGGCACCCACCACCAGCCTGAGCCGGCAGCGTCCAAGTACTCCCCGCTCCAGGTCATCGCCAGGTAGTACACGGGCGTCAGAGCGACGCCGACGGGAAGGCCCCACTTGATCCAAGGGTCGGTGCTGGCCCAGCGGACCGGGTAATTCGTTGGCATCCATACCTGGAAGAAGGCGTAGGCGCGGAGCCCGAGTGCGAACCAGAACCGGAGGATGACGTAGAAGAGCACGATGTCGCCCCTCGTTCATGGCCGGTTCGCGAGAGCCGGCCTCTCGCGAAGGGTGCGCACAAACGGTCCCGTCGGGCGTGGGCGGACGGTGAGGTTGTGGACAACTCGCTCCTGTGGACGGCCCTAACCGGCTCCTGTGACCCGATGCGCGCCGGGGCGACGAGACGAGCGGTTCCTGGTCACCGCTCGCGGCGGTCCGGCGCTCGGGTCGGATTGCGGCGCGCTCCGCCCCCGGGCCGGCCGCGAGCTCGCGGAGATGGTCGCCGACGGGGAGAACGGCGGGCCGGCGGACCTCTACGCCGACGTCCCCTCCTTCGACCAGATGCTCGGCGGCATGTAGCCCGAGCCCCAGACCGGCCGGCGCAGGCAGCCCCCGCCCGCGCCGGCCGAGCACGATGGCCGCGTCCCACAGGGACGCGGCCATCGTCGTCCCCCAGCCCCTCGCGTGCCGGTGCCGCGCGCTGTGCGGTCCTCAGTCGGTTGACCCGTCGTAGCGGAAGGTGAGGATCGCTCCGGGGTTCTGGAGCTCGGACGTGGCATCGCCGTTGGTGCCGCGGGCGAGGCCGCCGCTGTCGGTGGCGACGTAGATTGTGCTCCCGTCAGGGCTGACGGCGGTGTCCCGGTACCGGTTGACGCTGGTGAACAGGGGCAGCGCACCGTTGACCCGGGTGCCGTTACCGTCGAGCAGCGGCAGGCGGTAGAGGGTGCCGTTCTTGAGAGTGGGCATGAGGAACGAGTTCTCCCACCCGGGGATCGCGTCGTCGGAGTAGAAGTCCAGGCTGGCCGGGGCGACGGTGGGGTAGCAGATGAAGAAGAACCCTGACGGCGCGCACGCCGCGCCGCGGAAGTTGTAGTCGGGCGGCACGGTGTAGAAGGTCCGCAGCGGGGGCACGAACGCGGGGTCGTTGAACTCGTGCTCGGCCATCTGGGGGACAGCGTCGGGGATCTCGAAGGCGTTGTACTTCTCCGGGGTGCACTCGGGCCATGCGGCCCAGTTCCCAAAGACGTATGCGCTGTCGTCCTTGTACCCGGCGACGTTCGGCCAGCCGTAGTTGCCGCCAGCCCGGAGGAGGTTCAGCTCGTCGTCGCTCTTGGGTCCCTGCTCGGAGGAGTAGATCCGGTCCTTGGGGCCCACCACGAGGCCCTGGGCGTTGCGATGCCCGTAGGTGAAGATGTGGCTGCGCACGCCCTTGAGCTTGGGGTTATCCCTGGGGATGGAGCCGTCCGGGTTCAGCCGCAGCGTCTTGCCCTGGTAGGCGGTCCAGTCCTTGTTCTCGATCTCGTTCTGCGTGGGCAGGCGCTGGGCCTGGTTCACCTTGCAGGCGTTGAGGTCCTGAAGGTTGCCGCGGTCGCCGATCGTGTAGTGGAGGGTGCCGTCGGGGCGGAAGATCAGTCGGCCGGAGTTGTGGTCGTCGCTCGCGATCAGGTTCTCGATGAGGACCTTCGGCTCGCCCAGGGTCTCGGTATCCGCGTCGTAGGTGTACCGGACGATGCGCTGGCGCCGGTCGATCTGCTCACCCTCGGGGCCTTGCCCGCCGCCGTCGTAGGTGTAGGAGAGGTACACGTACTGGTTCCGGTTCCCGTCGAGCAGGTCCGGGTGCAGGGCCATGCCCAGCAGGCCGTCCTGCTCGCCGGGCGTCGTCAGGACGTCGGGGATGGTCAGCGCCGTCTTCTTCTCGCCGGTCTCGGGATTGACGCGGGTGACCCGGCCGGCTGTGCGCTCGGTCGTCCAGATCATCCCGTCGGGCCCGAACGTGATCTCGAACGGGTCGGACAGGCCGGTCGCCAGCACCGACCGGGTGAAGTCGGCGTCGGTCGCCGGCTGCTCCTGGGCGAGGTCCTCAGGGTGTTCTTGGTCGCGGTCCTGTGCGGCTGCGCTGGGTAGCCCCAGGGCGAGCGGGATGATAGCGGCCCCCAGGGCCGCCGCCCGAATACGTTTCATGGCTGCTCTCCGGTTCGTCGGGCGGTGCGCCCGTGCCTGCTGGTCCCGGGCGCGCTCGAGGAGGACGCCCGCCGGTGTGGTCGTGCCCGGGCGGCCCCTCTCCCCTCGCCGACGCCGGCGCCCGGAGGTCCTTGCGGGGGTGGGCGACGCGTGGAGGTCGTGAAACGAGTGCTGCCCGAGGGTTGGGTGGCCTCGGCGTTCATTGCCCTCGGGGAGCGGACGGCGCACCGTAGTGGGCGCCATGGCGCAGGCGGTCGGCCGTGTCTGAGAGGCCGGACGAACCCGGGCGCTATGCCACCGCGCCGGGTCCTCTCTCGCCGGGAGGCACGCTACTCCTCCACCGGTCCCGGGCACAGGGCCGACGGGACAGGACGACCGCGAGGCCCAATTAGGGGCTGGTGACCTCGCCCGGGGTGCCGTGGCGCGCCGGGTCAGGCGGGCAGGTGCCAACTGGTGACCGGCTCATCGCGCGCCAGATCCCGCGCTCGGGCCAGCAGCTTGCGGTCCTCGCCCGTGGTCCGGTCCCGCTCCTGGCGGATGTGCTCACGCCAGGTGGGCAGGGTGTAGACCTCGGTGAACACGTTTGGGTCTTCCAGGGAGCGGGTCATCCTCCAACTGGTGGCACCGGTGCGCAGCCGGAAGAGGCGCACCTGGGCCATCGCGCGCACGGAGTCGGCCTCGTGCTCGGCGTCGACCCGATAGGTCGTGACGACCGTAACCGGGCCGGCGCAGGGGTCCGCCCTCTCCTGCGGGTCGATCAGCGCGTCCTTGGCCGGCTCGATGGTGCGGTCCAGGTTGCCCATGGTCGCCGGCAAGGGCCACATCGCGATGCTCAGGGGGATGAGCAGGAGCAGCAGCCCACTCGCCGCGAGCCTGACCGGGTACCCGAAGGCTGGGGCGGCGACACCCACACGGCGGACCCCGCCGCCTGAGCGCCCTGCATGACGAACATGTAGGCCGCCAGGCTCCGGGCACGCACCCACGGTGCCCACCACGCCGTGCTGTGGATCTCCGAATGGCCGCGCTCCCTGGTCTACCCCGACTTCCTCCACCCCGTACTCCTCGCCTCCGGCGTGCGGCGAACGTTCTCCATGCTGTTCACGCCCGTCCGCGCCGACGTCGCCGCGCGCGACATCCGTAAAAAGAAGACCGAGCACATCTCCGACGCGGCCCAACGCGCCCGCATCGGTCAGATGGAAGACGCCGCCCAGTCCGCCGAGAACACCGACGTCCTCCAGCAGGAGACCGACCTCACCACCGGGCACGGCATCCTGCGCGCCGTCGGCCTCGTCTCGGTCAGCGCCCCCACTCCAGACGAGCTCGAACGCGCAGTCGCCTCCATCGAGCAAGCCGCGATCCAGGCGTCGTGCGAGACCCGGCGCCTGTGGGGCCAGCAGGCCCAGGCGTTCGCCGCAGCAGCGCTCCGCTGTGCCGAGCGGTCTAGCGCTGTGGACGCATGAAACACCGGACGCTAGATCTCGAACCTTGGAAGAGTCGACCTATGTCGACCCACTGTCTTGACCACCGTGACGACTACGCCGGGGGCGAAGCCGGCAGTGGTGATCGTCAGCGTGCGCTGCGGTTGTGGGCGAGGATGAGACGAGGGACAAGGCAGAGCGGCACCCCGACAACTCCAAGGTCGGTGGGTAGCTCTGCACCCGGTCTGACCGTCCGATCGACCGTTCGCCTCGTCCGGGACCCGCTTGAGTCGCGGCTCGCCGGGAGGTGTCTACGTCAGCGTGCGCTCTCCGCGGGAGGTTGCCCAGCCCTCTGGTCCGTTGGAGCCGGCGGGATAGGTCTCGAGGGGGACGGTGTCTGCGGCCCACGCCGCGAGGGTTGGCTCCACGATTCGCCAGCACTCGACCGCGGCGTCCCCCCGGACGAACAACAGCGGGTCACCGGTGAGCACCCCCTCCAGCACCTGTCCGTACGGGAGCAGGTCCGACTCCGCCAGGTGTGTCCGCAGCACGACCCGGTCCAGGGAGAACACGTCACCCGGGCTGTTGACGTCGAACTCGATACCGACGATCTCGGGGGCGAAGCCGATGCGGATGCGGGCCGGTGACTGGTGGCCCGCGAAACCCGTGGGCAGGTGGGGCACGGGCTTGAAGGTGACGATTGCCTCTTTGTGGTAACGCGCCAGCGACTTCCCCGAGCGCAGGATGAAGGGCACCCCCGCCCACCGCCAGTTGTGGATCCCGACCTTAACCTCGGCCAGCGTCTCGGTCTTCCCGTCCGGGTCGACGCCGGGCTCGTCCAGGTAGTTCGGCACCCACCGGTCGCCGATGGTTCCGGCGGTGTAACGGGCCCGCCTGGTGCTCCCGGCAAGGTCGTCGCCGATCGCGGCGGCACGCAGGACGGTGGTGATCGCGTCTCGCACGTCGCGCTGGTCCAGGGTGGCGGGAGGCTCCATGGCGAGAAGCGCCATGACGATGAGCAGGTGGCTCTGGATCATGTCCCGCAGAGCACCGGTCGAGTCGTAGTAGCCGGCGCGTCCCTCCAGGGTCAGGTCCTCGTCGAAGGTGATCTCTACCTTCTCGACGTACCTTCCGCTCCATACCGGCTCGAGCAGGGGGTTGGCGAAGCGGAGACCGAGGATGTTCACGACCGTGGGGGAGGCCAGCCAGTGGTCGACCCGGAACACGTGGTCCTCGGGCACCAGGGTCGCCAGCGTGGCGTTCAGGGAGCGCGCCGCCTCCTGGCTGGTCCCGAAGGGCTTCTCCAGGGCGAGGCGGGTGCCTGCCGGTAGGTCGGCGGGTGTGAGCAGCTCGCTCGCCTGCTGGGTGACCTGGGGTGGCAGCGCGAAGTACAGGGCGACGGGTGGCTCGACCGACGCGATCAGTCCGGCCAGTGCGCCCGGCGCCGTGACGTCGAGCTCGTGATAGGTGGCGGAGTCCACCATCCGTTCCAGCGCAGCGCGTTGCGTCGCGTCGCTGTCCGCGGCGGTTGTCGCGAAGGACTCCCGGACCCGGTCCTGCCACTGCTCGTCCGTCCAGTCGCTGGTGCTGGTTCCGACCAGCCGGAGGCCGGGCGCCGAGCCACGGCCCACCAGGCTGGCCAGGCCCGGTAGCAGCAGGCGGCCGGTCAGGTCTCCGGACGCACCGAGGATCACGAGCGTCCGGATCTGGGGCTTGCCCTGCCCCGTCGTGTCAGTCAAGGACCTTCACCTTCGTCTCCGGCAGCACCCGCAGCGCGAAGATCAGCGCCAGCACCGCGAACGCGGTGTAGATCCCGTACGCGAAGCTGAGCCCCACACCGGCGAGCACGGGGAAGGTGAAGGTCACGGCCCAGTTGGTCAGCCAGTTCACGGCGGTGCACAGCGCCACCGCGATGGTGCGCGTGCCGCTGTCGAACAGCTCTGCGAGCATCAGCCACATCACCGGTCCCCAGGTCACGCCGAAACCCACGGCGAACACGTTGATCGCGATCAGAGCGGCGATCCCGGCGCCCTGACCGATGGCGAGACCACCTCCGGCCCCCGTCGGGGTGGCGGAGGCGAAGCACACTGTCAGGGTGCCGAGCGCCGGCACCATGACTGCCGCCCCAGCCACGAGCAGCGTCCGCCGACCGACCCTGTCCATCACGAGTATCGCGACAACGGTCGAGGCGATGCTCACACAGACCGTGAAGATGCTGATCCCGAACGAGGCGCCCGTCGAGAACCCGACGACCTGCCATAGCGTGTTCGAATAGCTCTTGACGATGTTGATTCCGACGAGCTGCTGGAACGCGGCCAGCAGGAGGCCGACCCACACGATCGGCTTCAGCCCGAACCGGGACCCGCGCAAGACCTTGAGCGAGGGCACCTTGCTCGTTCCCGCCAGGCTCTCCTTCATGGCCGCCAGGTGGTCGCGAACCCCCTGGCCCCGGCCACCGACCTTGACCACCAGGGCCCCTGCCTGCGACTCCCTCCCCCGGCGCAGCAGATCCGCCGGGGACCTCGGCAGTAAATGGGTGATCACCACGTAGCCCGACGCGAGAACCGCCACCACGACGAACATCCACCGCCACGCGGCTCCGCCCCACCACAGGGGCGCCGACTCGGAGCCGGCCCATCGCGCCAGCGCGTAGCCAGAGAGCAGGCCGAGCAGCTGCCCGATCACGATGGCGAACTGCCAGAACGTGCCGAGACGTCCCCGGATGCTCGTCGGCGCGATCTCGGACACGTAGGACGGCACGACGGCGCTGGCCGCGCCGACGCCCACGCCGGTCACCAACCGGCAGACCGTCAGCAGCCCCGGAGAACCAGTGAATGCGGCACCGACCGATCCGAGCACGATCGCGATGCCGGCCATGAGCACCCGTCCGCGCGGCAACCGGGCCAGCGAACCAGGCGCCGACGGCGCAGCCGATCAACGAGATCGCGGTCACGAAACCGACTTCACCGGCGCGCAGCGCCATCGTCTCCCGGATGCCGTTGATCGCCGAGTTCATCGTCGAGGTGTCGAACCCGAAGAGCAGGCCCCCGACGGCGGCTCCCGCCGCGACCAGCGTCACATACGTGTACGAGTGCGTACCGGTGGAGGTCGACATGGAGTTCCCCCGTCTCTCGTGGGACGCCCCGACCCGAAGACTCTAGAACTGGGAGCCCGGCTGGGCATCCTGGGCACCCGGCGTAGGACTCGTCGGGTGGTCGGTGTCATCCTCACCGGGCTCGGCGCGACGGCCTGGGGGGTGTGGCGGCTGTTCCGCCGCGACAAGACCGGGGTCCCGCGTGATGACCCGCGCCGGCTCGCCGGAACCGCCACCGGCCGCGACGTCGCCAAGGCCGCATCCACCAAGGCCCTGCTCGCCCGCTCCCGAGCCCTGCGCCCGTCGCTAATCAAGCCGGCCCCGTCCGACGTCGGCTATCTGCTCGGCTCCTCCAAGGGGAAGGACGTGTGGGCGTCCGTCGAGGACTCCGTCCTAGTGCTCGGCCCGCCCCGGTCGGGAAAGGGCCTGCACGTGGTCATCAACTCGATCCTCGACGCGCCCGGGGCCGTCATCACCACCTCGACCCGCCCGGACAACCTCACCGCCACCATGAAGGCGCGCGAGCGACGCGGCCCGATCGCCGTCTTCGATCCCCAGCACCTGGCCCACGGACTGCCCACCGGGCTGCGCTGGTCTCTCGTGCGCGGGTGCGAGAACCCCCTCACGGCCATGATCCGCGCCACCGGGTTCAGCTCGGCCACCGGGCTATCCACGGGCGGAGTCGAGTCCGGCGGCTTCTGGGAAGGCAAGACCCGCACGGCCCTGCAAGCCCTGCTGCATGCCGCCGCCCTCGGGCAGTGCTCACCGCGCGACCTGTTCGCCTGGTCCCTGTCCCCCTCGGCCGCGGCGGACGCCGTCGCCATCCTGTCCTCACAGCCCCACGCCGCGCCCGGCTGGGCCGAGTCGCTGGAATCCACCATCCACTCCGACCCGCGCACCCGAGACTCGATCTGGATGGGCGTCTCCCTCGCGCTGACCTGCCTGGCGGACCCCCGCGTCATGGACGCCGTCTCCCCCGGCCCGGCGAGTCGTCCGACCCGGCCGAGTTCCTGCGCGGCAACGGGACGATGTACCTGCTGGCCACCGGGGCCGGCGCCTCGGCGTCCTGGTCACTCGTCGCGGCGTTCATCGAGGACCTCGTCGAGACCGCCCGCGCCTTGGCCGCCGCCTCGCCGGGTGCGCGGCTGGACCCGCCGCTGCTCCTCGCGCTCGACGAGATCGGCAACCTCTCCCCCTTGCCGTCACTGCCCGTGCTCATGGCCGAAGGCGGAGGCACCGGGCTCACCACCATGACGGTCCTCCAGTCCCTGTCCCAAGCACGCGCCAGGTGGGGCGACCACAACGCCGGAGCCATCGGGGACGCATCCATCGTCAAGATCGTCCTCGGCGGGGCGTCCGTCGCCAAAGACCTCCAGGACGTCTCCGCGCTCATTGGCGAGCGTGACGAGATCACAGAGTCCGTCTCCGTCGGCGACCACGGCTCCCGCTCCGTCCAACGATCCATGCGCCGCGTCCCCGTCATGCCACCTGAGACCATCCGCATGCTTCCCTTCGGCACCGCCCTCGTGCTCCTGCGGTCCGCGCCCCCTCGTCACCGACCTACGGGCATGGATCAACCGCAAGGACGCCGAACAGCTCACCACCGAGCGCGCAGCGATCGAGCGGACCCTGCGCCGTTCATGAACTGGGTGGCGCGCCCAGCTCAACGACTGCCGATAACAGCAGTCACCGGAAGATGGCACGAACCTGTTTCATTGGCCTGCCGCCGCTTCACGAGCAGCAGGTCGGCAAGGTGCACTCGATGCTGGCGGATCATCAATGTCGCTATTCCCGTGGCCAGGGTGAACCCACGTCGAGGCGAGCGACGTGGACTACTACAGCGGCTACGAGGCGGGCTTGATCGGCCCGTCCAGGATCGTTGCTGGTGAGTGCTCCCGGTTCGGCGTCACGGTGAACACTGTCGCGCCAGAGGGTCTCCTCATCGCTGGCGTACAGCCAGCGGACATCATCGATGAGCAGATGCAACAAGTGCCGGTCGGGCGTATCGGCGCGGCGGCTGAGGTGACCCACGCCGTGGGCTTCGTTCGGGACGACCGGGTCGGCTTCATCACCGGAAGCGTTCTCGATCTCAACGGCGCCGCCCTCTTGCCGTGAGGCCTGCGGGCCAGTCCAAGCCCTACCTTGCGAGATGCCAGGCGGAGGACACAGCCTGCTGGGGATAACCCCGAAGATCGGAGGCATGCCCAGCAGGCCCGGAGAACTGAGCTATGACCCCGAGGGTGCAAGCTCGCTGAAGGACACCCCGGCTACTCCCCCATAAGCGTGAACTCGGCAGCGGCCGCAGCATTTGGGTAGACAGTCTTCATGATGCCGTCGTGGTATTGCATGATGTAGTACCCCGCTCGGACATTCTGACCGGTCTCGTCGAACTGGACACCGTAGTACGTCGGGGTGCCACCGTCAGGGAGGTCCAGGGATCGGGCCGCCTCGAGGATCGAGTCCGGGTCACTGACGTCCGCGTGGGGAAGGACCTCTTCGAACAGCACGTACGCCCCGTGGAATCCCATGGTGGCGTGCGCCAGCGGCGGGCGGCCGATCATCTCCTCGTACTTCGCGGTCCATTCCTCGTATGTGGTCGACAAACCGTCGTTGAGTAGCTCGTCGGTGATACCGAGCGGGGCTCCATCGCCGGCGAGAATGCCGTTCACTCGGTCACCGAGCGCTTCCGCGATGTCCGGTGTCGTGAATCCTGCCCCGGACCCGAACACCACACCGGGCTCGAACCCCAGCTCCTGCGACTGCTTCATCAGCAGGATGGCGTCGTTGACGTAGGAGATCGCGTACAGGAACTCCACGTCGGCGCTCTTGAGGTTCTCGATCACGGAGGACAGGTCGTTCGCGGTCGCGGTGTAGGGCAGGTCGGCCACGAGGTTCCAGTCGTTGTCCGCCGCCATCTGCCGCACGGCGTCGGCCGACGATGTCCCGAACGCGCTGTCCTCGTAGACCATCCCGACGCGGACGTCGCTGAAGTCCTTGGCCATCGCCGGGCCGACCACGTCGTCGAAGAAGTCGGCCGCCGTCTCTTGATACGCCGGCAGTGACACGGAGATGTTGGTACGGAGGAGGTGCTCCAGACCGCGTTCGGTGGTCTCGGCGGCGGCACTGCCCGTCTCCCAGTACACCGTGCTGTTGCGGTTGGCCACCTCCGAGGCAGGGATGGCGATGCCGCTGGAGTAGGAGCCCATGATCACCGAGACGTCGGGGTCCATGCTCAGCGTCCCGGCGACGGCGACCGCGTCTTCTGGGGTCGGCGCGTCGCTGACCTTGAACTCGATCGGGCGACCATCGATGCCGCCCTGCTCGTTGATGATCGCCTGGGCGACCTTGTATCCGTTGTACATCTCGTTACCGAGTGCCGAGAGACTTCCGGTGAGCGGGAGGAGGACGCCGACGGTGATCGGGTCTTCTCCACTCTCGCCTCCCCCCGGCCTATCGCCTGTGCTCGACGAGCACGCCGCGAGGGCGAGCGTGATTCCCGCTCCGAGCGTGACGATCCGGCTCTTACGACTGAACTTCATGGCAACTCCTATGCGCATCCTTGGGCATGTGGGTCGCCGATTCTCCTGTGGGAGACGTGCCGTTTGAGATCGCGTACTGACCGTCAGTCCGAAATCGCGATCAACTGGGGCTCGACGTACCCGCGGGCCGGTACACCCAGGGGGACTGGAATCGACATCAGGCCAGAATCCGGCCTACGGCGATCATCACCTCTTCGCGTATGGATCAGGCGTCAGGGTGTACTTCACCGAGAGGTATTCGTGAATTCCCTCAACACCGCCCTCTCGGCCCATCCCGGACTGCTTCACGCCGCCGAACGGGGCGGCGGCGTTGGAGATGGCGCCGACATTGAGGCCCATCATCCCGGTCTCGAGCCGGTCGATCATCCGTTGCCCGCGAGCGGGGTCTTGAGTGAAGACGTAGCTCACGAGCCCGAACTCCGTGGCGTTGGCCAGCCGAACGGCGTCGGCCTCGTCCGCGAACGGGACGATCGCCAGCACGGGACCAAAAATCTCCTCTTCGAGGATGCGGCTGCCCGTCGCGACACCGACGAGTACCGTCGGCTCGAAAAACGTCCCCGGCCCCGGCGCGGACGTACCGCCGACACGAAGGGCTGCGCGGCGCATGACTGCGTCGTCGACGAGGTCCTGCGCCTTGGTCACCGCACGGTCGTCGATGAGCGGCCCGATCGTGACTCCGTGCTCGGTGCCGCGTCCCATGTGCAGTTCTCGCACCCGCGCTGTGACACGCTCGGCGAACTCTTCGGCGACGCTCTCGTGAACGAGGAACCGGTTCGCGGCGGTGCACGCCTGGCCGATGTTGCGGAACTTCGCCAGCATCGCGCCGTCGATGGCGAGATCGAGGTCGGCGTCCTCGAACACGAGGAACGGCGCGTTGCCGCCCAGTTCCATGGACACGCGCAGGACCGAGTCCGCTGCCTGTCGGATGAGCTGTTTGCCCACCGGTGTGGAGCCCGTGAAGCTGAGCTTGCGCAGCCGGGGATCACGGATGATCGGACCGGAGACGCCGGCGGCGTCGGTGGTCGTCACGACGTTGACGACCCCGTCGGGCAGGCCTGCCTCCTGGAGGATGCCGGCGAGGGCGAGTGTCGTCAACGGGGTGAGCTCGGCCGGCTTGAGGACCACTGTGCACCCGGCGGCGAGGGCCGGGGCGATCTTGCGGGTGGCCATCGCCAGCGGGAAGTTCCACGGGGTGATGAGGTAGCAGGGCCCGACCGGTCGGTACGAGACGATCATCCGCCCGGTCCCCTCGGGGTTGGTGCCATACCGGCCGTTGATGCGGACCGCTTCCTCGCTGAACCACCTGAGGAACTCGCCACCGTAGGTCACCTCGGACCGCGACTCGGCGAGAGGCTTGCCCATCTCCAGCGTCATGAGAAGTGCGAGCTCCTCGAACTGGGTCTGCACCAGGTCGAACGCCCGACGCAGGATCTCACCGCGCACGCGTGGCGTGGTCGCCGCCCAGGACTCGGCCGCCGCGACGGCGGCGTCGAGTGCCGCGATCCCGTCCGCCGGGGTGGCATCCGCCACGTGGGCGATGGCATCCCCGGTCGCGGGGTCGACTACGTCGAACCGGGTGCCGGACGCACTCTCGCGCCAGCGTCCGCCGATGAACAGCCGATCCTCCAGATCGTCGAGAACCTCGCTCGTGCTTGTCACACCAGACCTCCTTGCTCGAAGCTGCCACCGTCACGTGCCCGTCAGCCCGGGACGGCCCCGGGCCCGCTGCGACATGAATGTCGTAGCGGGCCCGGCGTGTGTCATGCGGTCTTGCTGGTGACCTGCTCGTGACTGACCCCTGCCATCGAGGTCTGGATCGTGAGGTAGGACTCGGTGAGGTTCGTCTTCACGACCAAGACGGTGACTCCGTCGTTCTCCAGCCCAGCGGCGACACCGGCGCGGACCTCGTCGTCCGATGTGGCGGTGATGGCGGTGCAGCCAATGGCGGCGGCGATCGCCCCGAGGTCGAAGGGCGCGAAGTCGGCGAGGAACGAACGCTCGCCCTGACCGTGCTTGACCCAGCCGAGCGCCTGGTTGTCCATGACGACGACCAGCACCTTGCGCTTGTTCTCCACCGCCGTCATGAGTCCGTGGAGGCTCATCGCGTACCCACCATCGCCGGTGACCGCGACCGCCTGGCGGTCGGGGTGGGTGTAGGTCGCGGCCAATGCGGCGGAGACCGCGTAGCCCATGCCGCCACCCCCGTTGGGCTGCATGAGCACGCCACCCTGGCGGACCTGGTAGTCGTGCAGCATGAAGATGCGGTTCTCCCCTGCGTCACACATGACGACGGCGTTGGCCGGGAGGGTCTCCCCGAGCGTGCGGGCGAGCTTTCGGGGGTTCACCACCTGAGCGTCCGGATCGCTGGCGGCGATCTCCTCGAAGTACCCGACCTGCTCGCGTACCTGCGCCACGCGCATGCGTCCGCCGGCGGCGACGCCCGTGGCCGCCGAGGCGAGCCGGGGCAGCACGTCGCCGGCGCGGCCGAGCAGGCCGTGCGCGACCGGGTGGGTCCAGTTGATGTTGAGCGCCTCGATGTCGACCTGGACGATCGTCTGCCGCCCGGCGTCGATGAGCTCGGGCTTCTCGTCGATCGTGTCGGTCGAGCCGAGCTTCGTCGCCACGGCGATGATCAGGTCGGAATCGCCCACGAGGGTGTTGGCGGAGTTCTGCCCGAAGGATCCCATGACGCCGGCGGCGAGCGGGTGATCCTCGGCGAAGACGCTCTTGCCGCTCGTGGTGGTGGCGACCGGGATGTCGAGGGCCTCGGCGAACGCGAGGAGCGCATCGAGGCCGGCGTCGTCACGCACACCGTTGCCGGCGACGATGATCGGGCGGGCCGCGCCCTTGATGGCCGCAGCGGCGTCGGCGATGGCGGCGTCGGTGGTGGTGGGCACGGGCGAGAGGTAGCTCCGGTCGATGAAGACGCGGGCGGCGTCGGCCTCGGTGAAACGGTTGAGCAGGGCGTCACTGTGGAAGACCACAGCGACGGGGCCGGGCTCGCCGTCGAGGGCGTGCTTGGCGGCGAGCTGGGTCATCTGCACGGCCTGGACCGGGTCGGTCGCGACGAAGGTCCGCTTGGTGATGGCGGCCATGGCAGTGGGCAGGTCGTAGGCGCCGTAGCCACCGAACCCTGACTGGTAGGGGCCGTGGTGGGAGTAGGTCCCACCCTCAGTGGTGTCGATGAGGATGACCATCGGGGAGGAGCCGAGGTGGGCCTCCATGACCCCGATACCGCCGGCGCCGAGCACCCACGCGCCCTGGGCCATGACGACGGCGACGCGCCCGGAGAGGCGGCCGTAGGCCTCGGCCATGACGGTGCCGATGGACTCTTCGCGGACGAGGACGCTCTCGACGGTGTCCTGGTGGTCGCGCAGCGCGTCGTAGATCTGGACGGTGTGCCCGCCCGGCATGCCGAAGACGATGGGCTTCTCGAAGGTGGCGATGACCTCGGCGACGCCCTGGGCGCCGGTGGTCGATGCGGTGATGTTCGTCATGTCACTAACTCCGTTGTCGATCGATGCGAAAGGGGTGGCTTGGGGTCTAGAGGGTGGATCCGCCGTCGACGGGGATGACCGTCCCGGTGACGTAGGCGCCGAGGTCCGTGGCGAGGAATTCGACGACGCCCGCGCAGTCTTCGGGCGTGCCGAGGCGGCGGAGAGCGACGCTGTCGGTGAGCTGCTCGCCGCCCATGGTGTCGAAGAGCGGCATGAGGCGACCGGTGCCGATGTACCCCGGAGCGATGCAGTTGGCGGTGATGCCGTAGGGCCCGACCTCCTGCGCGAGGTACTTCGTGTACATGGCGATACCTGCCTTGGCGGCGCCGTAGTGGGCGTAGCCTCCCGTGCGGTCGGCGCGTCGGCCGGCCTGGCTCGAGACCGTGATGAGGCGACCTGAGCGCTGCTTCTTCATGGGTCCGGCGGCGGCCTTGCAGGTGTAGATGGTGCCGTAGAGGTTGCGCTGGAGGACGCCGTCGAGCACGTCGTCGGCCACCTCGGTGGCTTTGGTCTCGCTGATGGCGCCGATCCCGCCACCGGCGTTGCAGACGGCAATGTCGAGCCTGCCCCATGCCTCGATGATCTGGTCGACGGCGGCCTGCATGGCCTCTGGCTCGGTCACATCGGCCTCGATGGCGAGGGCCCCGCGTCCGAGGCTTTCGATCTCGGCTGCGGTCGAGTCGCCCTGCATGGAGCTCTTCTCCAGCTCGAACGCCTCGTAGGACTTGAGGTCGAAGTCGAGCACGGCGACGTCGGCGCCCAGCTCGGCGAGGCGGAGGGCGTAGGACCGTCCGATGCCGCGGCCTGCCCCGGTGACCAGTGCCGTCTTTCCCTGAAGCTTCAAGTTTCCGTTGTCCACGTCTGTCCTTGTCATTCGGTGCGGAAGATCAATTGGGTCGATGAGCGAGATGCCGAGCGGCGTGCCTCAAGTACGGGCGATCTCGGCGATGCCGAGCATGACGTCGGTGAGGCCGGGGTCGTTCAGCAGCCCCTGCCCGGTGCCCGCCATGACGACCTGCCCCTCCTGGAGTGCGTATCCGCGGTCGCAGATGCTCAGCGCGTGCCGAACGTTCTGCTCGACGAGCAGGATCGTCGTGCCCCGTTGCCGGATCTCCGTGATGAGCTCGAAGAGCTGGGAGACGATAATGGGCGCGAGGCCCAGCGAGGGCTCGTCCAGCATGAGCAGTCGGGGCTGAGCCATGAGCGCCCGGCCGATCGCGAGCATCTGCTGCTGGCCACCACTCATGGAGCCAGCCCGCTGCTTGCGCCGTTCCTGGAGCGCGGGGAGCAGCTCGTAGATCCACTCCTCGGTCTCCTTCGACCGCGACCGGGCGTTCTTCGCGAAGGCACCGAGCCGGAGGTTGTCCTCGACCGTGAGGTAGGGGAAGAGGTGTCGGTTCTCCGGAACCTGGACCAGGCCTAGCTCGGGCAACAGGTGCGCTTGCTTCTCGTGGACCTGATTCCCGTCGAAGCTGATGGTGCCAGCACTGATGCGGTAGACGCCCGAAATCGCGTTCATGAGCGTGGTCTTGCCGGCACCGTTGGCGCCGACCAGGGCAACGATCTCGCCCTCGTCGATGTGCAAGGTCGCGCCATTGAGCGCCTGCACCTCGCCGTAGTGGAACTCGACCGAGTTCACCTCAAGCAGTGGCATAGCTCTCTCCCAGGTAGGACTCGATGACGCGGGGATCCTTCATGACGGCGTCGGGCAAGCCGTCGGCGATCTTCCTGCCCTGGTTCATCACGACGATGCGCTGCGCTAGCTGGGTCACCGCCCGCATGACGTGCTCCACGACGACGATCGTGATGCCCTCCCGGTTGATGCCCCGCACTGTCTCGATGAAACTCTCGAGCTCGGCCGGGTTGAGGCCAGCCATCATCTCGTCGAGCAGCAACACCTTGGGCTCGGTGGCCAGTGCCCGAGCCACCTCGAGGCGCTTGCGACTGGAGAGCGTGAGGCTCGCGGCCGAGACGTCGGCGAGTGGCTCCAGGCCGACCAGCCGGACGGCTCGCATCGCCGCCCCGCGGGCAGCCTCGACCGATGCCGTCCGCACGAACGCACCGACCATGACGTTCTCCAGCGTCGTCATGCCCTGGAGTGGGCGGACCACTTGGAACGTGCGCGCCACGCCCATCTGGCACATGTCGTAGTCACGCGTATTGGTGACGTCTTGGCCGAATGCGGTGATGGTTCCGAACGTGGGCCGGAAAGCGCCTGCAATGAGGTTGAACAGCGTGCTCTTGCCGGCGCCGTTGGCCCCGACCAGGGCCAGCAGCTCGCCGCTGTGGACCTCGAGGTCGACCTCGTCGACCGCCTTGACGCCACCGAAGTGCTTGCTGACCTTCGTGGCGGTGATCACGGACTCGGTGCTCACACCAGCTCCCCTTCCTTGACCTGCTGCTCTTCGGCGGCGCTCACGGGCGGTCCATTACGGGCCCGTACCCGCAGCTTGACCCGTTCGACGAGGCTCCACAGCCCGCCGGGGACGAGGAGGACGACGAAGATGAGCACGGCGGAGTAGACGAGCGTGTGCACGCCGGGGGCATCGCCACCGAACCTTGCCAGCACGATGTGACTGACCGGGACCAGCACTGCGGCGCCGACCAGTGGACCGAAGACAAACCCGGCCCCTCCCACGACGGCGAGGGCGAGCGCCTCGATGGACACGGCGATACCAAAGACGCTGTCGGGCGAGAGAAAGAGGATGTACTGGCTGTAGATCGTGCCGACACCGGCTGCCATGCCGCCGCTGAAGATCGCCGCGACGAGCTTGACCCGACTGGTGTTCACTCCGAGCGCCCGGGCGGCGTCCTCATCGTCACGCACGGCGGCAAGCCGGTAGCCCATCCGCGACCGGGCGATGGCCTGCGACACGGCAAGGCAGAGCACGAGGAAGAGGCCAGCGAGGATCACGTACTGCCAGCGGTCCGGGAAGATCATGTTCCCGAAGCTGGGGTCGTACGGCACCGGCACGCCGACCTGCCCGTATGTCAGGTCCCGCAGGTGCACCGAGAGGTGGAAGACGATGAGTCCGAACGCCAGCGTCGAGAGGGCGAAGTACGGCCCGCGCAGGCGGAAGGACGGGATACCGATCGCCCACGCCAGCGCCGCACCGAGGACGATGGCGACGAGCAGGCCGAACCACGGTGAGATGCCGTAGTCGACATAGAGCAGCGTGCTCGCGTAGGCCCCGACGCCGAAGAATCCAGCGTGCCCGAGAGAGATCTGACCGGCGAAACCGCCGACGACATTCCAGGCCGTGGCGAGCCCGGCCCAGATCAGCGTCATGACAATCATGTGGCCCCACATCGATGGCAGCTGTGCTGCCGCCACGGTGAGGACGCCGAGCAACGCCGCAATGACCACCAGCGCGGTCACCACCGCACGAAGGCTGAGGGCGCCGCTCGTGCGCGCGGTGCGCTCCTGGCGAGATGTGCGTGTTTCGGTGACCATTAGGCTGCCTCCGCCTTCATTAGGCCCTGCGGGAGCACGAGCAGGATGACCCCAAACAGTGCGAGGACCACCACCTGGCTCATGGCTGCGCCGGCAAGGTATCCGGAGAGGGCCTCGACGACCCCGATGATCAATCCTCCGTACAGGGCACCGATGACGCTGCCGAGGCCACCGAGCACCACCACGACGAACGCGATCGTGAGCATGTTGAGCCCGATCGTCGGATACACCGGGTAGATCGGCACGAGCACTGCGGCGGCGATGCCGGCCATCGCGGCACCGATACCCATCGTGAGCAGGTAGATCCGGTTGACCGGGATCGCCATGAGCTGGGCTGCGTAGCCATCCATCGCGGTGGCGCGGATCGCCTTGCCGATGAGCGTCTTGTCCAGGAAGAGCAGCAACGCACCGGTCATGAGGAGCGCGATGATGAACGCCGCGAGCCGCGTGGTGCCGATGCTGATACCCAACACCTGGAGGGAGCCACCCAGGATTGGCTCGAGCTGCACTGACCGGTAGTTTCCTCCGAACGCCATGAGGGCGACGCTCTGCAGGAAGATGCCGATGCCCAGCGTGAGCACGATCTGGCGTGAGTGACCGCCGGAGATCGTCCACCGGATCAGGCCCGCGTGCATCGCTGCGCCGACGACGAAGAGCAGTACCGCGACGATCGGGATGGCGACGTACGGGTGGATCCCGAAGGCCTGATTGAGGAAGAACGTCGCGTACATGCCGATCATGAGGAGCTCGCCGTGGGCGAAGTTCACGACCTTGAGAACGCCGAAGATCAGGGTGATGCCTGAGGCGAGCAGGGCGTAGATGCCTCCGATGAGCAGCCCGGAGACGATGACTTGAGCGATTGCCATAAGGGTTCCTTTGTTCTGCGTCCCCAAGCGCTCGGGTGAGGCGTAGAGCACCTGGGGACGAAGGAGCGAGTGTGGCGTTACTCGCCGGCGAGGACGAACTCGGTCGCGGCCGTTTCGTCCGGGTAGACGGTGGTGAGCTTGCCGTCCGTGTACTGCATGACGAAGAACCCTGCGCGCTCGTTCTGCCCGGTCTCGTCGAACTTCGTGCCGTAGTAGGCCACGGACCCGCCGGCGGGGACGTCGACGGCGCGGGCGGCGTCGAGGATCGAGTCGGGGTCAGCGGGGTCGGCGTTGGGCAGGACCTCCTGGAAGAGGACCATCGCACCCTGGAAGCCGATCGTGGCGTGGACGAGCGGGTCGCGGCCGATCATCTCGTTGTAGGTGTCGATGAACTCGCTGTAGGTCGGCGAGACGTCGTCGTTGATGAGGTCGTCGGTGATGTTCAGCGGGGCGCCATCGGCTGCAACGATGCCGTTGACGTCGTCACCGAGCGCCTGGGCGATGTCGGGCGTGGTAAAGCCTGCACCGAAGCCGTAGACGACGTCCGGCTCGAAGCCGAGCTCCTTCGACTGCTTCATGAGGAGGATGGCGTCGTTGACGTAAGACGCGGCGTAGAGAAACTCAACGTCCGCGCTCTTGAGGCTCTGCACCACCGAAGAGAGGTCGTTGGTGGTGGCGGTGTAGGCCTGCTCGGCGACGATGTTCCAGTCGTTCGCCTCGGCGTTGGCGCGGAAGGCGTCAACGGCGGACGTGCCGAACGCACTGTCCTCGTGGGCGATGCCGATCCGGACGTCGCTGAAATCCTTGCCGAGGGCCGGACCGACGACCTTCTCGAAGAAGTCGATGTTGATCTTGTTGTAGCTCTCCATCGCCACGCTGGCATTGGTGCGGAAGAGGTATTCCAGACCGCGCTCGGTGGTCTCGGCCGCAGCACTGCCGGTCTCCCAGTAGGGCTTGCCGTTGCGGTTGGCCACCTCGGAGGCAGGGATCGCGATACCGCTGGAGTAGGAACCCAGGATCACCGAGACGTCCGGGTCCATGCTCAGCGTGCCGGCCACGGCGACGGCGTCCTCCGGGGTCGGAGCATCGGAGACCTTGAACTCGATCGGGCGACCGTCGATGCCACCCTGTTCGTTGATGATCTCCTGGGCCACCTTGTACCCGTTGTACATCTCGTTGCCGAGGGCGGCGAGGTTTCCCGTGAGCGGGAGGAGAACTCCGACGGTAATTGCGTCAGCATCGCCACCACCATTTCCATCAGTTGCGCCGGCGCCGTTTCCCGAGCAAGCGGAAAGAATGAGCGCCACACTTGCACCCGCAGCAAGAATTCCGCGAAGACGTCGTGAATTATTCAAGGCAACTCCTCATGCACATCATTGAGCACGTCAGTGCGATCCACCTTTGGATCACCCTGGGAAGCATAGGTAGGGGCACGCGAAGGTCAACGGCAGGTCGTGTGAAAACCCGCAGATCGGTACTTCGTTGTCCGCCTGGTGGTATATGGTCGGCATTACTGTCTCTCTCAACGTCGAGGTGAACACATGTCATCAGAAGGCGTTCAGGTCCTCCACAAGGCCACGGCCCTGCTGCGTGAGCTCGGTGCCGACACGCCCCTATCGGCCGCGGAGCTGGCGACCGCCCTCGGCCAACCGCGCACCACCGTCTACCGCCTGCTGAATACCCTCATGGAACTGGGCTGGGTCAAGGAGACGGAGCAGCGCGGCCGGTTCGCGCTCGACGTGACCATGTTCGCCACCGCGCGCGGCGCCCTGGATCAATCCCCGCTGCGCCAGACGGCGATCTCGTTCCTGCGGGCTCTTCGCAACCGCACGCAGCAGACCGTGTTCCTACTCGTGACGCGCGGCACCGAGGCGATCTGCCTGGAGCGCATGGACGGCTCGGAGGTGTACCCGGTCGGCATGCAGCTCGGTGGCCGATTGCCGCTGCACGCCGGAGCCGGCCCGCGCGTCCTGCTCGCCTTCGGCCGCGCGGAGACCGTGGATGCCTGGGAGGCGGAGGCCCTCGCAAACGGTGAAGCCAAGGCCATCACGGCGCGCACCCTGGTGGACGTCGAGGCGATCAAGAACCGCTTGCAGCTCATCCGGGCGCGCGGGTACGAGATAGCGACCGGCGACAGCGTCGTCGGGATCACGTCGGTCTCGGCACCGATCTTCGGGCCGACCGGTTCGTGCGTCTCCGCCATCTCGGTCGCCGGCCCCACCGAGGACGTCACCGGGGAGAACGCCGGCGCGTCTTACCGTGACCTCGTCATCGCCACGTCGAAGGCGCTCAGCGACAAGCTGGGGGGCGCCGACACCAGGACCAAGGGCTGACCGCCGGCGCGCGCCCGCCGCCCGTATCAGCGGTGACACGTCACCGGACGGTCAGGAGGACCTTCCCTCCGGGTGCCGTGCCGTCCGCGGAGTCTGCGTGGACCCGGGCAGCTTCGTGGATCGGTCGCGTGGTGCCGATGGTGGGCACCACCGAGCCGGCCTCGACGAGCGGCCACAGGTCCTGCTGGACCGCGGCGACTATCTCGGCCTTAGAGCCCCGACCGCGCACGGGTCGGCTGCGCAGGTTGGTCGCAATCACCGCGCCTCGTCGCGCCATGAGTTTGCGCAGGTCCAGCTCGGCCACGGTGCCGCCCTGGATGCCGATCACGGCCAGGCGACCGTCGTGGGCGAGGACGTCGACGTTGCGGTCCAGGTATACCGCGCCCATGACGTCAAGGGCGACGTCAGCGCCATGGCCGCCGGTCGCCTCGCGCACGCGCTCCACGAAGTCCTCCTCGTGGTAGTTGACGAGGATCGTGGCGCCGAGCTCCTCGCACAGGGCGAGTTTGGCGGTGGACCCGGCGGTGACAGCCACCGTGCATCCGAGGGCCACCCCGATCTGGATGGCCATCGTGCCCAGGCCGCCCGCGCCCCCGTGAACGAGCAGTACGTCCCCCGCACTGAGGTCGGCCCGCATGACCAGGTTGGACCACAGCGTGCATGCGGCCTCCGGCAGCGCGGCCGCCGTCGTGAGATCGATCCCGGCGGGGATGTACATGACCTGCTCCGCCGGGACGGCGACCCGCTCCGCATACCCGCCGCCGGCGAGCAGCGCGCAGACCTCCTGCCCAACCTCCCAGCCGTCGACGTCCGCCCCGACGACGCTCACCACACCGGAACACTCCAGGCCAAGAATCTCGCTCGATCCGGGCGGGGGCGGGTACAGGCCCTGCCGCTGCAGCGTGTCCGCCCGATTGAGGGCCGTGGCGGTGATGTCGATGACGATCTCCCCGGCAGCCGGTACCGGATCGGCGACCTCGCTCCAGCGCAGGACGTCGGGGCCGCCAAAGGAATCCATGGTGATTGCTCGCATGGCGCTGGAGTGTGGCACGGAGCTCACAGCACTTCCCCCGGCTCCTCCATTGTTACCACGATGCGGACTTCGATGGCCTGACCCACGGGACATCGCCATAAAAGCACCCCGGTGCCGTTATCGATCTGGTTCCATCTGATCACTCGCAGCACCACGAGCCAGTACCGGCAAATAAGGAAAGAATCAATGACGATCCTCACGCGTACCCGCACCGCCGCCGATGTCATCGTCGCCGCGTTGCAGCGGCACGGAATCACCGATCTTTTTGGCCAGAGTCTGCCCTCCACCGTGTTCCTGGCGGCAGAGGAAGCCGGGCTGCGTCAGGTGGTGTACCGCACCGAGAACGCCGGTGGGGCGATGGCCGACGGATTCGCCAGGGTCTCCAACCGCATCACCGTCGTCGGTGCACAGAACGGCCCCGCCGCGACGCTCCTGGTGCCGCCGATGGCCGAGGCCCTCAAGGCGTCCACGCCGATGCTGTCCCTCGTCCTGGAGGTGCCTGCCTCCAAGCGGGACAAGAACGCGTTCCAGGAGCTGGACCACTTCGCGCTCTTTGCCGGGGTGTCCAAGTGGACCCGGCGGCTGGACGACCCGGACCGGGCTGACGAGTACCTCGACATGGCCATCGTCGCGGCGACGTCCGGACGCCCCGGTCCGGTGGTCCTCCTGCTCCCCGCCGACGTCCTCGAGGCACCGACTGACCGGAACGTCCCGGCCCGCCACACCGTGCTCGGCCACTACCCGCTCGACCGCCCCCGCCCGGACGGTACCGCTGTTGCAGAGGCCGCTGCGCTCCTGGCCAAGGCCGAGCGGCCGATCGTCATCGCCGGTGGTGGCGTCAACCGTTCCGACGCCGCGCAGCAGCTCGCTGCGTTCCAGCAGGCCTCCGGGATTCCCGTCGCCACCACCCCGATGGGCAAGGGCGCGATCGACGAGACCAACGAGCTCTCCGTCGGCGTCGTCGGCAACTACATGGGCACCAACAGCGCCACGAAGTACCTGCGCAGCATGGTCACCGGTGCCGACGTGGTGCTCCTCGTCGGGACGCGGACCAACGAGAACGGTACCGACGGCTGGTCTCTTCTCCCGCGCGGCGCCGAGCTCATCCATGTCGACATCGACGGTCAGGAGGTTGGTCGCAACTACGAGGGCATCCGTCTCGTCGGTGACGCCGGCGCCGCGCTGGCCGACCTGACGATGGCGATCCAGCAGGAGGACCTGACCAAGCGGCGCGGCGTCGAGAACGATGTGAAGGCTGCCATCGCCATCGCCCGCGAGGAGCACCGTCGTGAGTCCGCACGGGTGCGCGAGGCGGCGACCACCCCGATCCGCCCCGAGCGCGTGGTGGCCGAGCTGGACCAGCTCATCGACGAGAACACAATCCTCGTCGCGGATGCGAGTTATTCCTCCAACTGGATCGGCAACTACATCACGAGCCGTCGGGCGGGTCAGAAGTTCTTGCTCCCCCGCGGTCTGGCGGGGCTCGGCTGGGGCTTCCCCATGGCCTTGGGCGCCCAGGTGGCAGAGCCAGAGAGCAAGGTCGTCGTGCTCTCGGGCGACGGCGGGTTCGGTCACGTCTGGGCGGAGCTGGAGACCGCTGTGCGAGAGCGGCTCCCGATCGTCTCGATCGTCCTGAACAACTCCATCCTCGGCTACCAAAAGCACGGGGAGAACTACCTGTTCGGGGCACACACGAGCGCCGTGGACTTCCAGCCCGTCGACCACGCCGCGATCGCCCGTGCCGTCGGCGCGGAGGGCGTCCGGATCAGCGATCCTGCTGAGCTCGCACCCGCTCTCGCAGGGGCGCTGGCGTCCGATCTCCCGACGCTCATCGAGATCATGACCGATCCGACGGCGTACCCGCCGATCACGGCCTGGGACGGCAAGGAAGAGGCGCTCCTCAAGGACTACCTGTGAGGGCGACGAGCGTGCCCATCGTCGACCGCTCGGGACGACAGGACGGGCACACCGCAGAGGGGCGGTCCTCGACGGCGTCGCGACGCCTGGGGCGGTCTGGCCTGGCCGTCTCCGCCATCGGTCTCGGCTGCAACAACTTCGGCCGCCCCGGGGTCGCGACCGAGTCGCTCGAGGGTACTCGGGCCGTCATCGATGCTGCTATCGACGCCGGTGTCACGCTGTTCGACACCGCAGACAGCTACCTGCGGCCGCCCGGTACCAGCGAGACGCTCATGGGTCACGCTCTCAAGGGCAAGCGTGACCAGATCGTACTGGCAACGAAATTCGGCATGGACATGGCCGGGATGAACGGGCCGGACTGGGGTGCACGTGGGTCGCGCCGGTACGTCCGCCTCGCCGTGGAGGCGTCACTCCAGCGACTGCAGACGGACTGGATCGACCTATACCAGATGCACGCTCCCGATCCGCTCACACCGATCGGCGAGACGCTGTCGGTGCTGGACGATCTGATCCGCGAGGGCAAGATCCGCTACATCGGGCACTCGAATTTCGCCGCATGGCAAGTGGCCGAGGCCACATACGTAGCCGAGCTGCAGGGGCACACGAAGTTCATCTCAGCGCAGAACGAGTACAGCCTCCTGGTGCGGGGCGCGGAGAAGGAGCTCCTGCCTGCGGTTGAGCACCTGGGGATCGGGTTTCTGCCCTTCTACCCGCTGCAGAACGGGCTACTCACAGGGAAGTTCACACGGGACGGCGGACCCGCCGAGAGCCGCATCATGCAGATCCGGAAGTATCTCGTGGACGACGCGCCGTGGGACAAGCTCGAGCGGTACCGCACCCTGTGCGGCGATCACGGGGTCAGCATGCTGACCGCATCGCTGACGTGGCTGCTCCGACAGCCGGCGGTGACCAGCGTCATCGCCGGTGCCACCCGGCCGGAGCAGGCGGTGGAGAACGTCGCGGCGGCATCGGAGTGGAACCCGACCGACGAGGTCATCGCCGAGATCTCGGCGATCTTCGACGCCACTGCTAGAGGGGAGGACAAGACATGACCACCTACGTCATCGCCCGCATCCGAGAGATCATGGACCCCGACCGCTTCGACGAGTACCGGACCGGAATGCCAGCAGCACTCGCCCAATACGGCGGGCGCTACCTCGTACGGGGAGCCTTGGAGGACGTCGCCGAGGGCGGCGAGCCCGAACGGATCGCCGTGATCGAGTTCCCTTCGCGCGAGGCCGCCGACACGTTCTGGAACTCGGAGGAGTACACCGCGCTCCGCAATCTTCGCGAGGGCGCGACGATCGTCCAGATCGGCATCGTCGACGGAGTAATGCCGCAGCCGTGAAGCCGACGAGGCCTGGGCAAGCGTCTCCACCACGCTTGCCGGGACGGCGCCGACGACACGACCACACCTGCTTGTCAAAGCGGACGCTCGCCGCAGAGGGCACCGCCCGACATGAGGAGGGGTCATCGTGACCATCCCTGTGCAGCAGTCCCTGGCGGGGTTCATCGCCAGCGACGCGGACGTCTCGTTCACCGACGCCGGTACCGTGCAGGTCCGCTTCCGGGTCGGGGTGGAGCACTGGCGCCGGGAGCAGGACGGGACCTTCACCAAGCTCGACAACTCGTTCCACGACCTGCTGATCTCCGGCAAGACCGCCGAGCGAGCCGCTGACCGGTTCCGTAGGGGCGATCAGTTCGTCGCCCACGGGTACGTCGACACCCGGTACGCCGAGCCGCCGGCCCGGCCGGCCGAGCGTGAGGTGTACGTCGCACGCAGGATCGGGCACGACCTGGCGCGCACGGCCTACGACGTCGACCGCACACCCGCCTCCGCGCGGCAGGCCGCCCAGCAGCTCCGGCAGGTCGAGGGGCTGGCTGCGGTCGGCACCGAGAACGGGCACCCGTCGGCCGGTGCCGGGCAGGTCGTTCCGCCGCTGACCCCGCCCGTAGCGGACCGTCCGGCGTCGCTGCGTCCGGGCGCGTCGCCTGGCCACGGGATCGGGCTGTGACCATGGACGGTGAGGTTCCCTGGCAGTTCGAAACGAACCCCCCTCCACCTGCCCGACGACTTGGTGTCCGACGAGCACCTCGCCGAGTACGAGGCCGAGCTCGCCGCCGAGCTGAAGCGCGCGGTCGAGGAGGTCGGCGAGGTCGAGCCCGTCGACTGGCGGACCCTGACCGCCGCCGAGGCGCAGGCGCACTGGCGGGCGCTGGACACGTTCGTCCACTGGCTGCGCACCACGTACGGCCTGCCGCCGACCGTCGTCCCGCCGCTGTGGCACCGGCACCCCGAGCTGGTGTGGGAGCTGTCCGCGCTGCACACGCACTGGCTGGCGTGTTACGAGCCGGGCGGCTCGGGCTCGTGGCCGGTCGCCTGGCACGCCGACTTCGCCGACGCCCGTGAACGGCTGCGCGAGTGGGTGGCCACCTCCGGCACCCGCCTGGACCGCGACCGGCCCACCCGTGCCACCGCCTGGCCCGGCGAGCCCGCCGTCGCCCCAGCCGAGGAGCGGCCCATCACCGACCGGCAGGCAGACTTCGCGGCGTTCGTCGCCGCGGACCTCGACGCCCGCCGCGCCACCAGCGCCCGCGCGGCCCGCAACGCCCGTGCCGCCAAGCAGGAGCGAGGTGCGTGATGACCACCGAGCCCTACCGCGACGACGCCCGCGACCCGCATGCGCTGCGCCTGGAAGCCGACCACATCGCCCTGGACGACCACGCCGCGACCTCGGCCCGGCCCGCGCACCGGATCATCGCGACCCACCTGCGGACCATGCTCCGCAGTCTGGGGTTCACCGACGGGCGGGTGCTGGCCGTTGGTGACGACGCCGCGACCTTGATCGGGCTGCCGCACACCGACGGCAACTCGTTCTTGTCCCTGGTCGCGGACCTCACCGCCGCTCACACCCCGGGCAGCCAGTTCTCGGTGCAGCTACGGGTCCCGAGGGCGCACGACCGGTTCGACGTCGTGATCGCGTCCCTGCCGTACAACGACGTGCGTCTCCAAGACCCCCAGCACGTCCTGCTGAGGCGCGCCGTCCAGGCCGAGCTGGCCGTCACCATGGAAAAGCTCACCCGCCCCGGCGGGTACACGGTGCTGCTCGCCTCCCACGACCTGATGGACCACCCGTTCCCCGAAGCGCGCCGGCACCCGCACCTGGGCGCCGACCTCCTCGGGGCCGTCCGCCTGCCGGCCGGCGCCCACCGCCGGCTCCCCGGCCTGGACCTGCCCACCGACCTGCTCGTCCTCCAACGCCGGCCCGACGATGAGGGCACACGGTCGCAGGACTTCGAGCACACCACCACCATCCACGTCGACGACCGCGACGTGGAGATCAACACCTACTTCGAGAACAACATCGGCCAAGTCCTCGGCACCGTCGGCGCCGACCCCCTCGCCTGGGGACCCGCCGCCGTCACCGTCTCCAGCCCGCCCGACCGCCTCGACCGCGACCTGGCCGAGGCCCTCGGCAACGTCACCGCCCACGCACTCCGCACAGGCCTGCCTACACCCCAGCCGCCACCCGTCCCCGGCCGCAGGAGCCGTCCGTCGCCGACCTCACCCGCCAGCGCGGCCGGCCGATCACCTCGTCGATCCCGCGCCCCCACTCCCGCCGAGCCCACGGCCACCCCGGGCTCGAGCGATGAGCAGACCCACGCGAGCAGGCATCCGCCCGTGCGGTCGCGCTCTCGGCGCGTGGTCGGGTCAACCACGCTCGGCTCCGACGGACCCGCCGAGCGAAGCACCCACCGCTGTGCTCGTCGTGGATACTTCGAGATTTCACGCCAGGACGCTGGCCGAGCGCTCGTCGCCGTCGTCGAGCCGTTCCTGCTTGCCGTTGGCGTTCCTCCGTGCGGCACGTCTGGGCTTGGTCGGGTCGATCGGCTCGGCGGCCGGGCCGAGATTCTTCTCCAAGATCTCCGCAGTCACCGGGTTCACGTACCGATTCGGCTCGATGTAGTGCACCCGGGTGATTTCCGTCGAGGTGTGGCCGAGCAGCTCGGCCGCCAGGTCGATGCCCTGCGCCCGGTCGACCGTCGTGGCCACGGTGCGCCGGAACGCGTGAGGCGTGATGTGCTCGGCCTCGGTCCCCTTGAGGATCTTGCGCAGCGAGCGACGGAAGTTGTTCGTCGTGATCGGCGTGCCGTTGCGGGTGAAGAAGATCAGGTGGTCGGACTCGACGTCCCCGATCTTCGCCAGCCGTTCTGCCAGCGCCTTGGCGGTGAACTTCGGAAGGAACACCGTCCGTACCGACCGTGCGGTCTTGGGATGGTCCTGCCGATAGGTTGGTCCCTTGGCGAGCGAGACGATCGTGCCGGCGATCGTGACGCTGGGTCGATCGGACGCCACGTCGACGTCGCGCCGGCGCAGCGCGAGGACCTCGCCGATGCGGGCCGAGCTGCCGAGCATCGTCTCGATGACCGCAGCACCTGACCGTCCGGTTTTGGGCCTGGCTTGCCCTCGGCACCCTTCTCCCACTCAGCGACGAGGTCACGGACGAGCCTGATGGTCTCCAGGCTCGGCGCCTGGGCCTGCCGGGGCGGGCGGTGCAGCGTGTCGACGCCGCGGACGGGGTTACGTTCGAGGACTTCCCAACGCACGGCGAGCTTGAACGCGAGGTTGAGCACGACCTTGGCCTTCTGGGCTCTGTCGTAGGAGCGCTTGTAGCGCTGCTTGAGGAGCCGGTCGACCTTGCGTAAGGAGATCTCCCGCAGCGCGTAGTTCTCGAAGGCCGGCATCACGAGCGTGCGCATGTCTCGCTCGTACCGAAGTCGAGTCGTCGGGGCGAGCCGGTTCGTGTCGTCGAGGGACTCCAGCCACGCGTCGACGAGCTCGCCGAACAGGGAGTCGCCGGTCAGCTCGTCCGACGTCTCAGCCAGGGCGTCGTCGGCGATCTTATTCTTGAGCTTGCGCAGCGCCCCGGCCCTGGACCTGCCGGTGGCCTTGATCTTGCGGGTGCGTCCGTCGAAGTCGCGGAAGCGGACCAGCACGAGGACCGTGCCGCTAGGCAGCTCCTCATAGCTCGGCGAGCCTAAGGTACCGATGGGGGTGCGGGGTCGGGCCATCATCGATCACCGCTTCCCGACAGCGGGGGCGATGCCGGCGGCCTGCTCGCGGCACGTGGCCAGCCACACCTGCACGTCCTTGACGGCGTAGCGCAGGTGGTTGCCGATCTTGTAGGCGACCGGGCCTTCGCCCTTCGTGCGCCAGTCCTTCATCGTGTTGACCGGCACCCCGAGGATCTCCGAGAGGGTGTCGATGCTCATCAGCGGCTCAAGCCCGCCGCCAGGGGCGGTGTGGTTCGTCATGCACCTTAGGCGCGTGACTCGCCCCAGCCCCCTCAGCCCTGCTCGGACCGTCGTCCGCGAGCAGGGGCGGTTTCGAGACCCAATCCGGCCTCCTGGGACGGGTTCTTGTCCCATAAATGTCCCGTGACTCACGACTGGCAACCTTCCGGTCACGGTCACCAGTCCTGCTCCGGAACGAACAAGCCCCGGACCTGCAGGTTCGCAGGTCCGAGGCTCTCACGCGGTCGGGCTGACAGGATTTGAACCTGCGACCCCTTGACCCCCAGATCAAGGCACCCCATACGCACCCGTCCGCCCCGATACGTATATGCAGGTCAGAATCTTTCATCGACGCCGGCGAACCCTTCCGAACCGGGGCGGAGGCCGTTTCATGGCTACATCTTTGGCTACACGCTCACCTCCTTGAGGCTCGCGACTGGGTCTCCGCGCCAGCACCACTCCCCTGTGCTGAAGGGAGGCTCTTCCCACGCACGACTTCGAACCGCTGCAGGCACAGCCCGTTCAACTACCCGCACCGCTGAAATGTTTACCGGCGACGTCCGCTTCGACGTCATCGCCGCAAGGCAAACATCCCGGCCGAGAGGGCGGCCGAGCCGCCGAAGGTCTGCGACTTCTCCGGCAGTGCCGCTCGCGTCCAGGCCCGGACGGCGGTCATCGCGGCGTCGGAGCCCGAAACGTCGGAGCCGACGATGGCGGCGTCCACACGCCCGACCACATCGATGTTGAGACGCTGAGTCATTGTTGCCTCACCTTTCGGTGGCGAACGAGGTCAGGATGGGCGCTGGGTGGGTGCGGTGGCTGGTCGGCTCGAGGCGCGACCAGCCACCACGTGTGGGGGTCAGGCGCGGAGGCCGGCGGCGAGCTTGGCGGCGGCGTGGTGGGCGACGATGCGGCCGAAGACGGTGCCCTTGCCCAGCGAGGTGCCGGTCATGTAGGCGGCGCCGTGGAACCCGCCGGTGACCTCGCCGATCGCGTACAGGCCCGCGACGACCTCCCCGTCGACGTCGACGACCTCGCCGCGCGGGTCGATGGTGATGCCGCAGTAGGTCGTGGTCATCAACGACTTGGCGGGGTAGGCGTAGAACGGCGCGGTCTCGATCGGCAGGAGATCCCCGACGCCGTTGCACAGGCTGGTGCGGCCCACCTCGTCCTCGAGCTGCCCCGAGACGGCGGCGTTGTACCGGGCCACAGTCTCCACCAGGGCGGCGGGGTCGATGCCGGCGACCTCGGCGAGCTCGGCGAGGGTGTCGGCCTTGAAGACGTGGCCGATCTCCTCGAGGGTGTCGATGTCCTTCAGCGGGATTCCGCGGTGGGACTTCGCCCGGACCGTCGCGTCGAAGACCTCGAAGCCCAGGCCGCCCGGCTGGTCCAGGACCACCCGGCCGAGGGTCTTGTAGTCCAGGGACTCGTCCACGAACCGCCGCCCGTGGGTGTTCACGATGATCGCGCCCATGTAGTAGGCGGTGAGCAGCTCGTGGAACTCCTCCCCGGTGTCCGGGTGGGAGCCGTACGTGCCCGAGACGAAGGACATGTCCGCCATGCCGGCGCCGAGCTTCCAGGCCATCTTCAGCCCGTCCCCGGTGTTGCCCCTCCCGCCGTAGGGGATGGCGGCGAGCTGCTCGGGCGCGAAGACCTTCAGCAGGTCGGTGCCGCGGGAGAACCCGCCGGTGGCCAGCACCACCCCGGCGCGACCGGTGAACAGCGCCTCGCCGTCGGGGGTCTCGGCCAGGACGCCGGTGACCGTGCCGGCGTCGTCGCGCACCAGGCCCGTGGCGCGCGAGCTCAGCCGGGTCTGCCCGCCCAGGTCGGTGTAGGCCCGGTGCAGCGTGGCCAGCACCTCCGTGATGACCGAGTTGTGGCCGCGCCGGGCGGACTGCCCCGAGCTGATCTCCACCTCCCGGAACACCACGCCGTGGGACTTCAGCCACCGGTACGTCTCCTCCTGGTTCGCCAGGTAGGCCTCCAGCAGCGACCGGTCGTTGAGGTACTCCCCTACCTCGAGCATGTCGCGCAGGAACAGCTCAGCCGAGTCCTCGACACCCTCCGCGGCCTGCTCATCCGTGCCGGAGAACGCGAACCAGCCACCGCTCATCGCCGACGAGCCGCCCAGCCTCTCCGTCTTCTCCAGCAGCACCACCGCCAGCCCGGCCTCCGCCGCGGCGGTCGCGGCCGTCTGCCCGGCAATGCCGGAACCGACCACGACAAGATCGAAGACGTGTTCAGAGGTGGTCATGTCGCACTCGCTTTCGTGACTTTTCAATCGAGGGACGCGTTCCGGACGTGATGAGCGCCCGGAAGCTGTTGGAGATGCTTGCCGCGTACGCGGTGCGGGACTCAGTTCTGGATCAGGGACGGAACGGCGTCCGGAGCATCGTCGTGGTCCGGGCGGTTGTGGATGACCGGCGAACCGGGCGCATGGACGACGTTTCCCTTGCCCAGGCCGAGTTCGTGGAGCGGGGTCCTGTGGGTCTCCCGGGCCGTCAACGCGGCGACGGCGGCAATCACCAATGCAGCGGCTGTCATGCCGGCAACCGGCAGCCAGTTCGTCGGGTCGCTTCGGGTGAGCAACGTGGCGACGGAGGGCGCGAAGCCGGACACGACAGAGCCAAGCTGCAGGCCCACTGCCATACCGGTGTATCGGGTTCTCGCGGTGAACATCTCCGCGTAGAAGGCGGGGTAGATGGCGCCGCAGCACGCGAGGAACAAGCCCACCATCAGGGCATTGGTCACGAACATCATCGGGATATTCCCGGTGGACACGGCCGAGAAGAACCCGAAGGTCATGGCGGCCGTTCCGAGTGCGCCGACCACGAAAACGGGCTTACGGCCGAACCTGTCCGCGAGAATTCCGGCGACTGGCCTGGTCATAAGCGCCACGATCTGCGTCACGACAGCTGACCACAGCACGGTCGTCCGGTCGATGCCCATCGAAACTGCGAATGCAACACCGAAAACGTTCATGATCGAATCGGGAACGAAGTAGAGAGTGGCGAAGACTACGCGCAAAACTCCGCGCCAGTTCTCTCGGAAAACTTCGACTACGGGCACCTTCGCGGTCCGACCGCTCTGCTTGACGTCCTCGAACACCTCCGGCTCTTCGAGCGTCCTGCGCACGAAGAAGGCGACGAGAAGGACGACGATGCTCGCCAGGAAGGGCAGCCTCCAGCCCCAGGAGAAGAGAATTTCGTCCGGCATGGCAGCAACGGGGATCATGACGAGTGTTGCGAGCAGCATGCCGGCACCCACGCCTTGAACGGTCCAGCTGCCCCAGAACGCCCGTCGCCCCTCGGGCGAATGTTCGATCGTCAGCGAGCTAGCACCAGCGACCTCCCCTCCCGCGGAGAACCCTTGCAGCAGTCGCATGCCGACGAGCAGGACTGGTGCCACGAATCCGATTTGATCGTAGCTGGGCAGGATCCCAATGACGAATGTGGCGAGCCCCATGATGAGGAGGCTGGCCAGCAAGGCCTTCTTGCGTCCGAACTTGTCGCCGAAGTGCCCCAATACCACGGCGCCGAGCGGACGAGCTAGATAAGCCACGCCGAATGTCGCGAAGGAGAGCAGGGTCGCGGACTCGGAGTTGTGGAAGAAGACCGTCGGGAAGATGATGGCTGCCGCTGCGGCAAAGAGCACGAAGTCGTAGTACTCGAGGGCCCCGCCGAGGAAGGCAGATAGTGCTGCCTTCTTCGTCTGGTTGGTGGACCGGCCAGCAGTCTCCTTGCCTACGACACGCTGTTGATGCGTCATATTCCGTTCGCCTTCCAGGAGGGAATTTCGAAGTGACGAGAGGTCACCGATCCTCGTCATGACGAGGCCTGCAATGCTCAGCGTCGTACATCCGGCTCAGTCGTCTTTGAGACGAGCCAGCTGTCGTTGAGACGAGCGGACGTCGGCCTCTGCCGCACGAGAATCTGTGCTGGCTTGTTCGACACCCACGCCGATAGGTGCCGAGGACAGTTCGATCAGCGGCTACCGACTTAGAGGACCCTGCCTGACCACTCCCGAACGGGACAGTAGTCTTCTCACTAGGCGAGAAGCCCACGAAGCGAGATGTGTCGGCAGGAGCATGTTTCCGGAGGCTGACATCGGCAACGCCGCGTTCAACGGGAACCCTGGCCCGCGCATCCGCGTCGTGTTCGAGGGCTGCGCAGGCCCGGCGCTACGCGCCCCTTAGCGTGTGAAAGCATGGGCCCAATGCCTCGTGCCGGCGCCGACGGTGCTGACCTGGCCGTCACGTACAGGGTTCGCGGCCGGCGTCGGGCGGCGCCGGCCGCGGTCGATGGAGGTGTGCCACGATGCCGGTTGGTAGCGAGACGATGATCGAGCGTGTTGTTCGTGTCCTCGAGGTGTTCGGCCCAGGAGAGCGCTCTCTGTCGGCGTCGGACATCGCCCGGCGGGCGAGGCTGCCCGTCCCGACGGCACACCGCATCGTGGGCGACCTAGTTCGCTCCGGCTTGCTGGAACGCGAACCGGATCGCCGGGTCCGGGTGGGCCTACGCCTGTGGGAGCTTGCGACCCGCTCGTCCAGCGCACTCTCCCTGCGCGAGATTGCGCTGCCCTTCATGGAAGACCTTCACGCCGTGGTCAAGCAGCACACGCAGCTTTCCGTGCTGGACAGGAACGATGTCCTCTATATCGAGAAGCTCTCCTCGAGACACACGAGTGCAACGAATCTGGCCGGCCCCGGAACCCGCCTCCCGGCCCTCGCATGCGCACCAGGGATCGTTCTCGCCGCCTTCTCCTCACCGGCAACCCAGGAGGAGCTGCTCACGACCGGGAGGATCACGGTGTTCAACAAGGAGACTGTCGTGGATCGCACCACCCTCCGGGGGATCGTTGCCGAGACGCGACGAACCGGTTACGCCCTGGCGCCGGGATGGATACACGCCGACACAACAGGTCTGGCAGTGCCCATTCTCGGCGCGGGCTCGACTGCCATCGCCGCGCTGTCGGTCACCACACCCCGCGGCGTCGCGGAACAGCTCACGCTCCTGCCCGCCCTGAGCACAACGGCACGCGTCATCGCCCGAGCGGTGCGCGCGGAGAACCAACCGCTTGATCCGCGGCTGAACCTGCTCAGGCAGCAGATCCGCCGCGCGACCGGGGCCAGCTAAACCGCGGGGCACGCGCGTACGGTTTCGTGCGTGCCCCGGCAAGGAGTCGCGAGACCGGGCAGCTCGCGGCTCTGTCAGTAAGGAAGTTCGCGGATGAACCGCCACTGCATTCCGAACGCCTCCTCCGGCTCGATCGTGACAGCTCCGTCGCTGGGACGGCGCGGCGTCAGGCCGACACGCGCCAGATGGGAGGCGGCTGCATCGAGGTCCGCTACCTCGAGGCTGATGCCAAGGTAGTAGTCGCTCCCCCCGGACACCTTCGCCTCCAGCTCGCTGCCCGCGTCCGGGACGGCGAACTCGACGACGGCGTCACCCAGCGCTACGAACGTGCTCTCCGCGCCAAGCTCGCCATTTCGGCTCTGGGCTAGAACATGGCCCTCCGCAGCCTCGACGTACAGCTTCTTCGCACGTTCAACATCTTCCGTGACGATCGTGTGGTGCGAGCTGCGCACAATACCGAGAGGGTCGCCGGGGTCGACCGGGGTCCTCGTCCATCCGGGTCGGAGACGCGGGTCGGCCTTGCGCGAGTAGTACTCGCGATGCCGCTCCCCGAGCTCCTCGAACTCGTGCCGCATCCCGGCCTGCTCCGGGAACGTGAACCCCACGAGAATGTCGGGCGCGATCGACGACGTGGGCACATTCTCGGGCGTGATGACCTGCCCCTTCTGGTCGTGGGCCGGAAACCCGAACGCCGCGAGCCGGTCGAATGTGGCAACGGCGTCGTCGGTGTACCATCCGATCCCGATCATGCCGTCCGGAACACCCTCGTACCGGGACTGGCCGGCCAGCGCACCGCGGGCGTGCAACTCGGGGCAAAGAACCACAAAATGGAAGTCCTTGATGAACATGAAGAACGAGTAGTTGACGGGATAGTCGGGCTGAAGCAGGTCCAGGTCCAGGGTTTCCTCCCAACGCAGGTCGGGAAGCTCGAACACCCGGTTGAACCACTCTCGGGCGGCCTCAAGATCATGGACGCCGAGCGTGGGGTGGTAGAGGGCGAAGACGCTCGGGCTCGTCCTATCGTCGGGACGAATCACGGGTGAGACGGTTGTCATGGTTGCGCTCCTGTTGCTGGGATCTGCGAGGGCTGTGCGGATCTATGGTCGCCTGCGACAGCGCGAGTAAAGGGGCTCGTTGCTGCGCGCGGCGCGGCCGAGGCTTGACGGGGTGATTCCTTCCGCACGCAGCACGACGAATTGTTGTTCGGTTCGGTGCGCGTCGTGTCATCGCACCGACGTCCCCCAACATTGCCTAAGGGAACGGATTCCACCTAGGGCTCTTCTCACTGATCGAGAGCGGTCTGGGTGTCGGGCCGTCCGGCTTTGCGGTGGTCATTCGAGCCCGATGTCAGAGAGCGGCCGCCAATCAGCGATCTCCTCCGACAGTTCGGCCCGCTTTTTCTCCCATGCGGCAATGGCGTCGCTACCGAGCGGCATGTGTGTCGGAGGGTGCTCTGCCGTGGCGACCGTGTAGACCGCTTCCGCAGCCTTCCTGGGGTCACCAGGCTGTGAGTGGTTGCTCTCCCGGACCCACGCGCGGTGGCTGGCACCTGCCGGTGTCGGTTCGTAGTCAGCGATGCGGGAGGTCGCCTCCCGCAGGGACGACGCGTCGAGGAAGTCCGTTCGCAAGCCGCCTGGCTCTACGACGGTTGTGTGGATCCCCAGGGAGACGAGCTCGCCCGACAGCGCCTCGCTCAGGCCCTCGAGCGCGAACTTCGTTGCGCTGTACATCCCCGCCCCCGGGGTGCCGCGGAAGCCCGACATGGAACCGATGTTGATGATGCGGCCCGTCCGCCGCGTCCTGAAGTGCGGGAGGACCTCGCGAATGGCGTTCAGTGCGCCGAAGAAGTTGACGTCGAAGACTGCGCGCGCCTCGGAGTCGGAGATCTCCTCGACTGCGCCGCGAAGGTGACGGCCCGCATTGTTGACGAGGACGTCAATCTTGCCGAACCGTTCCAGACCCGCAGCCACGGCTCGCGCTGTCGACGCTGCATCGGTCACGTCGAGGGCTGCCGGCAGCAACGCGCGCGGGATGTCACCGACCCCCAGGATCGATGATGGATCTCGCATCCCCGCGATGACGTTGTCCCCGTGCTCCAGCGCGACGCGGACGAGCTGGGCCCCCAACCCTCGCGACGCTCCGGTGATCAGCCAGGTCCGCATGGGCTCTGGCCATTCCCTTCTGGCACGAGGCCCTGGGAGAACGCACCCCAGTTGGGTGTCCACTCCGTGACGACGGTGCCGTGAATTGCTCCGGCCTCGGCGAAGGGATCCTTCGCCAGTTCGTCCTCCATCTCCTCGAGGGATGCGGCGCTGAGCACCAGGAGTGCGCCCGACTTGTCCGCGAACACGCCGGCCCCCAAGATCCGGCCCTCCTCGTCGAACCTCCTCAGCCAGCCGCGGTGCTGATCGAGTAGCTCCGCCCGGGTCTCCGCCTTCTCAGGTCCATAGCTGTACGTCACAGCAAATATCGCCACAGCGAGTCCTCCCTGACGTCGTGTTCTATTGGCCGTCGTTCTCGGTGAAGGTCCACCGGACGCCCATGGTCTCCGGCGGCATGGTGGACAACGAGCCGTTCGTCCGCTCGTAACTCACGCCCTGCTTGGCGAGGTGACTCGCTACTTTGTCGACATCCACCACCTGGAACGTCATGCCCACGTAGCTGTCGCCGCTGGCCGGCTCACCCGTGAAGAGGTCGGTCACGGTGCCCGAGCGGGGCCGGGCGAACTGGAGTACCGAGTCGGCGAACTCGATGAGGACGCTGTCTGCGTCCCAAGTCTCATCCGGGCCCCGGCGCCGGATCTTTCCCCGGAACACCTCCGTGTACAGGCGCTCGGCCCGTTCTAGGTCGGGGGTGAGAATGGTGTGGTGCAGGTGGCGGACCACACCGAGCGGGTCGGAGGCGCTCACCGGCGGGAGCGACCAGCCGGGATCGAGACGTGGGTCGCCCACGCGCGAGTAGAACTCGCGATGCTGCTCCCCCATCTCCAGGAACTCGTAGGTCAGTCCGGTGTCCTCAGGCAGCGTCCAGAGGATGTAGCAGTCGTCGGCGAGGTGCGAGACGGGCAGAATGCCGCCCTCGACGAGCGCGCCCTCCTGGTCACGGACGCGGACACCATGGGCGACCAGGTGGCGCGCGACCTCGCGAGCGTCCTCGGCGTACCACGCGATGTCTACAAGGCCCTCACCCTGCGGATACAGGGCCTCCTTCCCTCCCGGAAGGGTCAGCAGCTTCGGGGACAGGACGTCCAGCACGACGTCGCCGAGGTGGATGAAGATGGAGTACTCCGTCGGGTAGTCCGCGTTGATCTTGGAGAAGTCGTACTTTTCTTCCCACCGGATGCCGCGCCTTCCGAACACCCGCTGGAACCACTCCGTTGCCTGCGGGAGATCGTCAACGATGAGAGTCGGGTGGAACATCATCGGTACCTGATAGCTCATGCCTTGTTCTCCTCGTCCTTGTGTTGCGTGATGCCCTAGTTGGGCGTGACGACGTTGCCGCCGCAGACGGACAGGCACTGTCCCGTCACGTACGACGACATGTCGCCCGACAGGAACTCGACCGCCTTCGCGATGTCGTCCGGTTGGCCGAACCGTCGCAGGGGGATGCGCAGGAGGTCCTCCTCGGTGCCGAGGTTGCGTGCCCTCGCCTGCGCGGCGACCCGGGCGGAGTATGTGATGCCCGGCGAGACACAGTTGGCTCGAATGCCGTCCGGCCCGAGCTCCGTCGCCAGGCTGCGGGTGTATTGCAGCACGGCCATCTTCGCGAAGCCGTAGTGAGACAGGACTCCGTCAGGCAGCGTGGCGATGGCGCAATAGTTGGAGCTGGGTCCGCCGCGGTTTCCGCGCTCATGGCAGTTCTCCTAACATCACTCACAGAAGTTCTTTCAGGTCGCGCCCATTCGGCCGTCCGCACCTCGGCCGCTTACGTTCGCGCCCGGCGGGCTAGGCGTCGACCGAGATAGAGGCGAGCTTCACCACAAACAGCCAAGAAGTAATTCCTGCGGTGATCGGCGTGAAGTAGAGGAACACCATTGCCGTAGTTTGATGTCGGAAGCCACGCCGCTTCTCCTCTGCAGTACCGGGAAGTATCACAGCCTGCTGCGTCGGCGAACTTTCCGTCCCTGCGTTCCCGTGGCAGCGCCAATGCTGAAACCATGGCAGTTGGGGGTTTGGTCCCACAAGGCGCGTTCTCGGTGGCTGAGAAGCGATCGCGACAGCTCCTGTTGTGACGCCGCGTCGGAGCGGCATTAGTTTGCAACGCGATGGGAAGGCCTACCAGCCGCAGCAGGTGGCCGCACCCATGACGTGTGGTGCGGCCACCTGCCAGCCTGGAGAGCGGTCAGTCGAAGGTGACGACGGCGCGGCCCTTCACCGATGCGCCCTCGAGGGCTTGCAGTCCGTCCTCGATCTTGTCAAAGGGAAAATGGGTTGCGGCCATTTCGATCCGGCCGTCGCGGGCCAGAGCGACGATCTCGTTGAGGTCGGGCACGTTGAATCCACGGGTGTTGATGAACCCGGCGTTCATGGCGATCTTCTCCCAGCCCATGGGGATCTCGCCGCCGCCGATGCCGGCGACCACCAGGCGCGCTCCCTGGCTGAGGATCTTCACGCCGGTGCCCATCGTCTCCGTGCGGCCGACGAAGTCGAACACGCCGTCGACGCCCGCAGGCGCGAGCTCCAAAATGTTCTCGGCCGCGTTTTCGTCGGACAGGACCGTCTCGTGGGCACCCAGCCGTGCGGCGTCCTCCAGGCGGCCCCGAGCCGTGTCGACACCGATAATCCGGGTGCCGGAGAGCAGTCTGAGGTACTGCACCGCGTAGGCACCCAAACCACCGACGCCGATGACCACAGCGGTGCTGCCGGGCACCAGGAAGTCGAGCATCAGCTTGACCGCGTGATACGACGTCGCGGCAGCATCGGCGAGAGGTGCGGCCGTCACGGGGCTGAGCGTCCCGAGCTGGATGGCGTGCTTCGCCTCGATGAGGATGTACTCGGCGAGCCCGCCGTCATAGCCGACGCCGTACCCGGGGAGGCCGATGTTCCGGCACTGTTCATGCATACCGCGAGCGCATTTCTCGCAGTAGCCGCAGTAATACATGGAAGAGACCAGAACTCCGTCGCCCTCGGCGAACCCCTCGACGCTCGATCCCACCTTGGTGACCCAGCCGGCGTTCTCATGACCGATCGTGAAGGGTGGGTCGGGCCAGAATCCCGACGGGCTCTTGATGATGTTCAGGTCTGTCCGACACAGCCCCGCGCCGGCCATCTTCACAAGCAACTGACCCGCGCCGGGCTCAGGGACGGAGACCTCGCGGTACTCAGGCGGCTTGCCCCACTCAACGATCTGGTATGCCTGCATGCTTGCCATCGACATCAGTCCAATCCGTTCGACGGTGCACCGCACAGCGACACCGCTCTTTGATCGTAGAACTTCGTCGGCGCACCTGGACCGCCCCAACCTCCGTTCGAGCCGGCGGCATCTGCCGTGAGGTTGAGCGAACGGACGGACCGGTAGTAGCACCGGGCGTCACGAGATGGCTTGGTGGTCCCGGTCCGCCTGGCGCAGCTCCGTCCGGATTCTCTCGGCAGATGTGGGCCGGGCGTCGGCGACGCCACCAGGTCCCATGTACGGGGCGACGTACGCGGGGGTGTCCCGTTGGAAGCGCCACCCCTCGGACAACGGGCCGGCGTCCACCGCGTCGTACCCCAGCCGGTCGAGCAGGTCGATCACCGCCGCCTTCGCGGCCTGGTCGTCGCCCGCGACCGGCAGGGCGGTTCGATCGTCCGAGCCGGCGGGACGGGCAAGCCGGGGCAGCGTGTCGGCAGCGATGCTGTTGAGACCCTTGACGACCTTGGAGTTCGCCAGGTGCGCCTGCAGCAGCTCGCTCGTCGTCGTCGACGCGTCGTCGAGCTCGGGAATCTGCCCGTCGCGAGCGGGGTAGTAGTTGGTCGCGTCGATCACCACCTTGTCGGTGAAGGCTTCCACCGGTAGGTCGGCGCACGCCTTCAGGGGCACCGCCACGAGGACCACGCGCCCGTTCCGTGCGGCGTCGGCCGCAGAGCCCGCGCGTGCGTGCTCGCCGAGCTCGGAGACCGCATCCGCCAGGCTCTCCGGCCCTCGCGAGTTGCTCAGCACGACGTCAAATCCCGCCCGCACGGCCAGGCGTGCCACCGCCCTGCCGACGTTGCCGCTCCCGATGATTCCAATCGTCATGCCGTCTCCTGCCACGAGTACCTCCTGCCGTCCCCGCCTTGGGGACCGACCTCTTCTCGGACGACGGGATGCCACGAGAGTTACCTCCCGAGGCATCCCGCCTGCGAGCCCGGGTCTGCTCACTCCACGCCGACGGCAGCCTCTTCGCGGTGCGGCTCGCGAGGTGACGCCTCGGGGATCCAGGTGAACCGCTCCACATCGAAGATCTCGAAGTGGCTGCAGAACCCGATGTCGTCCTCGGCGGCCTCCAGCCATGCCGGCGAGTTGCCGATGTTCTGCTTGGACTCCTCGGAGTCGAACTGCATGACGACCAGGGCGTCGGGCTTGGGGGCGCCGCCGATGACTGGCCACCCCTCCTGGGCGTTGTTGTTCATGAACGTCTCGTACCAGACGAGGCCGGGGATCTTCTTCCCGATCTGTGCGTGCACGTCCTTGTAGTGCGTGCGGAACTCCTCGTACGTGGTGCCTGCCCAGCGGTAGACCTCGAAGGCGAGGTAGGGTCCGTCGGCCATGGTGTCTTCCTTCTTTTGTGGTGTTTGGACTTGTGTTGGGGGCGTTCCGCTGGTTGCCCCGGCGGAGGTGAGTTCGGGACGGGCGTCAGGCCGGAGTGATCCGGACCGGCAGCGTCTTCGGTCCGGACAGGAAGTTGGCGGCCACGTACTGCGGCTCTCCGGCGAGCTCAACCTTCGCCAGACGCGGGATGAGCTCCTCGAGGAGGATGCGCATCTCGAGACGGGCGACGTGCTGCCCGATGCACTGGTGTGGGCCGTACCCGAACGCGATGTGCTTGTTGGGCTTGCGAGTGATGTCGAAGGTGTCGGGGTTCTCGAAGACCTCCTCGTCGCGGTTCGCGGAGGGGTAGAGCAGCATGACGCCGTCGCCCTGGAGGAGGGTCTGGCCCCTGAACTCGGTGTCCTCCTTGACGACACGGAAGAAGTGCTTGACGGGTGAGACCCAGCGGAGCGCCTCTTCGACGACCCCTGGCACGAGGCTGGGGTCGGCGCGGACGGCCTCGAGCTGCTCCGGATGGCGGCAGAACTGCTCGATCGCGCCCGAGATCGTCGAGGACGTGGTGTCGTGCCCGGCGGTGGCGATGGCTACGTAGTAGCCGTTGACGAATGACTCGGGCAGGTATTCGCCGTCGACCTTGGCGTTGGCGATGATCGATGCGAGGTCGTCGGTCGGGTTCCGGCGGCGGTCGGCCGACAGGACGTTGAAGTAGTCGAAGAATTCCTGGAGCGTCGCCTTCCATGCCCGCGCGCTGGCGCCGTCGCTGTCGTCGACGTCGTCCCGCTTGGTGTCCTCGTCCGTGGTGCCGAACAGGCTCTGGGTGAGGTGCAGCATCCTGGGTTCGTCCTCGGGCGGGACGCCGAACAGGCTCATGATCACGCGGAGCGGGTAGTAGAGCGCGAAGTCCTTGACGATGTCTACCGTGCGCTCGCCTGTGATGAGGCGGTCGACGGCGCTCTTCGCCAGCGTGCGGATGTCCTCTTCCCGCTTGCGGACGTTCGCCGGCATGAACCACGCCGTCGTGACGTTCTTGATCTTGGTGTGCTCGGGCGCGTCCATGTAGGCGAGGGTGTCCTGGGTGCGCTTGTCGCCGTTGGTGGCGCGCATGTACTCCCGACCGGCCTTGTCGAGCAGGAACGGGTCGGCCATGGCGCTGGAGAAGATCTGCGGCGTCTTCTCGATCTCCATGATGTCGGCGTGCTTGGTCGCGAGCCACGTCCGGTCGTAGCCCTCGATGTGGGTGAGGCCGAACGGCTGGTTCTTCCTCAGCCAGGCCAGTGCGGGGTAGGTGATGTGTTCCTCGTCCGCGTAGGGCCCGGGGAGCATCACGGCCTGCGCGAGGTCGTCCGGCACACGGGTGGAGCTGAGCAGATCTGTCATCGTTGACGCCTTTCGGGTGCGTGGCCGGTGGCGGCTCGGGCCGCCACCGGCCATCTCGTCAGGAGGTGCTGGTCACGCCACGCCGGTCGTCGCGGCCAGGAAGGGGCACTGCGCCGCCTCCGGCTCGCGCGCGGATCGGATGCCCTTGAGGAGGTCGGCCGCCTTCTCGCCGATCATGATCGAGGGGGCGTTGGTGTTTCCGCTGGTGATCTGCGGCATCACGGAGGCGTCGGCGATGCGAAGGCCCTCGATGCCGTGCACCCGGAGCTCGGGGTCGACGACTCCGGTCTCCGGGGTGCCGATCCGGCACGTGCCGGCCGCGTGGTACATGTGCTGCGTCTCGGCGCGGACCCAGTGCTCCATCATGTCCTTGTCGACCGCCGGGCCGGGGTTCACCCGCTCCGTGATCAGCCCCCTGAGCGGCTCCTGGTTGGTCAGCTCGGTGACGAAGTCAAGCGCCCTCAGCACGGCGTCGACCTCGGACTGCTGGCTCAGGAGGTTGCTCACGATCCTCGGTGCGGCGTGCGGGTCGGAGGAGCGCAGCTTGACCGACCCGCGTGATGACGGGCCGTTGTAGGACAGGCCGATCGACATGCCGGGCGTGGAGGGCGCCCGGAAGCCGTGGTCCCAGAACCAGCCGGGGACGAAGATGATCTGGAAGTCCGGGCTGGCCAGCGCCGGGTCGGACTTCCACATGACTGCTGCTTCCCCCGCGGCGGAGCTCAGCACGCCGGACCGGGACTGCGTCCACTCCTCGAGGGCGCCGTGCGCCCCCGCCACTGCGAGGGTGTTGGGCTGGTCGGTGGCGTAGTGCGTGAGGGTGAAGGGATGGTCCTGGAGGTTCTGCCCGACCTGGGGCAGGTCGAGGACGACGTCGACGCCCACCTCCCGCAGGTGCTCCGCGGGTCCGAGGCCCGAGAGCATGAGGAGCTGGGGGGTGTTGTAGGCACCGGCGCTGAGGACGACCTCGCCCCGGGCGTGCGCCGTGACGACCTCGCCGTCGTGCTCGTACTCGACGCCGACGGCTCGTCCGTTCTCGACGAGGACCCGTCGCGCCGTCGCCCTGGTGACGAGGGTGAAGTTCGAGCGGCCGAGCGCCGGCCGCAGAAACGCGTCGGCGGTTGAGCACCGCTGGCCATCGCGAACCGTGACCTGGAGCAGACCCACCCCTGCCTGCTTCTCCCCGTTGAAGTCGGGGTTGGCCTCGATCCCGAGGTTGAGGGCTGCCTCGATGTAGGCGTCGGCGTAGCCGCTGAACCAGCGCTGGGTCGTCACGTGGAGCGGTCCGTCGGTGCCGTGGTACTCGTCGCGGATGTCGGGGTTGTTCTCGGACCGCTTGAAGTAGGGCAGCACCTCCTCGTAGGACCAGCCGGTCGCCCCGTGGTCGGTGGCCCACTGGTCGAAGTCCTCGTGCGTGCCTCGCATGTAGAACATGGCGTTCAGCGAGGAGCTGCCGCCGAGGACCTTGCCGCGCGGCAGGTAGACGCGTCGGCCATGGAGTCCTGGTTCCGCCTCGGAGTTGTAGTTCCAGTCCTTCTCGCCCTGGAACAGGCCCGAGAAGAGGAGCGGCGTGCGGATGAGGTCGTCGTCGTCGTCCCCGCCCGCCTCGAGGAGGAGGACGCGGTGTCCGTCCTCGCTGAGACGTCCTGCGACGACGCAGCCGGCGGAGCCCGCGCCGACGACGATGTAGTCGTACTCCGTCATGGTGTCTGTCCAATCTTCGTCATTGATGGGTGGAGGTGACTGCACGGGCGGAACCCGCCGGTGGCCGTCACGGCACGTTGTAGATCGTCTTGGATACCTGGTAGGCGGCCAGCCCCTCGGGGCCTTGCTCTCGGCCGAGACCGCTGGCCTTCACCCCGCCGAACGGGGACCCGATGTCGTGGCTGTAGTAGTTGATGCCCAGGCCGCCGGAGTCGACGTGCCGGGCCACCTCGATCGCCCGCTCGGTGTCGCGGCTCCACACCGACCCGCCGAGCCCGAACTCGTTGTCGTTCGCGAGTGCGATCGCCTCGGCGTCCGTCTCGTAGGGGATGACGGCGAGGACCGGGCCGAAGATCTCCTCGCGGGCGATCGTGTCGGTGTTGGAGACGTCGGCGAAGACGGTCGGCTCGACGAAGTAGCCACGGTCCAGGCCGGCGGGCCGCTTGCCACCGGTCGTCAGACGCCCGCCCTCGGCGATCCCCTTGGCGATGTAACCCTCGACCCGCTCGCGCTGCCGCTCGGAGGCGAGCGGCCCGATCTCGGTCACCGGGTCAAGCGCGTCTCCGACCTTGAGCGCGGCGACGGTCTCGGTGATCCAGTCGACCACCTCGCCGTAGCGGGACCGCGGGGCGAGGATACGGGTGGAGACGTAACAGGTCTGTCCCTGGTTTTGCAGGGTCGCATTGACGAAGTCCGCCGTGTGCGACGCGAGGTCGGCGTCGTCCAGCACGATGGCGGCCGACTTGCCGCCGAGCTCGAGGGTGACCGGGCGCAGGAGCCGCCCGCAGGCCTCACCGATGGAGCGACCGGCGGCCGTCGAGCCGGTGAACCCGACCTTGTCGACCCCCGGGTGGGAGACCAGGTAGGCGCCGACCTCGCGCCCGGCGGGCACAAAGTTGAGGACACCCGCCGGGATGCCGGCTTCCTCGGCGGCCTCCGCGATCAGGTAGGAGTCGAGGACGGTCTCAGGCGAGGGCTTGATGACCATCGTGCAGCCCGCAGCCAGCGCGGGGGCGATCTTGGTGAAGGCGAGCGCCTGGGGAAAGTTCCAGGGGACGATCGCGGCGACGACGCCGACGGGCTCCTGGCGAACCCGGGTGGCCCGTCCGAAGACGCCCTCGCGGCGCTCCTCGATCCCGTCGCGGATCAGGCCCGCGTAGTAGCGCAGCGCGACTGGTGGGAAGCCGCCCTCGACCGCCTCGGACATCGAGATTGGCATGCCGTTCTGGTTGCTGACGAGGCGGGCGGTCTGGCCGGCCCGCTTCTCGACGGCGTCCGCGAAGCGCTCGATCGTATCGGCGCGGCGCCCGACGTCCCACCGCGACCAGCCCTGCGGGTCGTCGAACGCGGCGCGCGCGGCTGTGACGGCACGGTCGACGTCGCCCTCGGCGGCCTCGGGCGCGTGGCCGATGACCTCTTCGGTGGAGGCGGAGACGGCGGTGAAGGTCCGCTCCGTCGTCGGCGCGACCCACTCACCGCCGATGTATAGGCGGTCGCGGGTGATGGTTTCCTGTGTCACGGTCATGACTACTCCTCTTCGTTGGGGGCTTGCCCGCCGAGCGCTGCGCTGGGATTCGGCCGAGCGGCGGTGACTGTTCGGGGATGGCTGGTGCTGGGGCGTTCAGCCCTGGGAGGCCGGCGTGCGCACGCACAGCCCGTCGTGGTCGGGCCGCAAGAGCAGCTGGCACGACAGGCGTGAGTTCGGCTCGACGCCATCGAGAAACTCCAGCAGCGACGACTCCTCGGGGGCCGGCTCGTCGAACGTGTCGCACCAGCCCTGGTCGAGGTAGACGTGGCAGGTGGCGCAGGAGCAGCCGCCGCCGCATTCGGCGACGATGCCGTCGACGCCGTTGAGCACGGCCGCCTCCATGAGGCTCATGCCGGGCTCGGTCTCGACGGGCTGCGGGACGCCGTCGGCGGTGGTGTAGGTGATCTTCATCGGAACCTCCGAGAATCAGGCGGGGACGAGCTCCCGCAGGGGGACAGTGGAATCGGGCAGCAGGTCGACCGACGGTGTGGCGCGGGAGGCGATCCACTTCTTGCCGGCCATGAAGTCGCCCGCCGAGTTCACGGCCTCAACGGCCACCAGGCGCTGCTGGGCGTCGAGGTGGTAGATCGCGAACTGCCCGGCGTCCGGATCGCCTCGGACGACGTGATGATTGGCCCCCACGAGGAGACCGGCGATCTTGACCTTCAGGTCGTACTGGTCGGACCAGAACCACGGGACCTCGGGCCGCGGGGGCGGCGCGCCGACGATGGCGGCAGCCGCCTGCTTCGCCTGCTCGCCGGCGTTCGGGATGCTTTCGAGCCGGAAGCGCCCGTCGTAGCCGGCGACCTCTCGCCGCGTGACGTCCCCGACCGCGTAGACGCCGGGGACGCTGGTGCGCGCGCCCCCGTCGACCAGGACGCCGCCGTCGCAGTCGGCGCCGACCTCCCGGGCGAGATCATCGCGCGGATCGGCTCCGACCCCGATGACCACGGCGTCGCACTCGAGCTCCGTGCCGTCCGCGAGGCGCACGGCGCGGGCGCTGCCGTCCGCTCCTTCGACGATCTCCGTCACCGAGGCCTCGAGCATGATCTCGACGCCCTGGTCCCGGTGATAACGGGTGACGGCCTGGGAGAGCACCGGGCTCGCGATGCGCTGGAGCAACCGCGCCTCACGCTCGACGACCGTGACGGCGCAGCCGGATCGCCGTGCGGCGGCGGCCACCTCGAGGCCGATGAACCCGCCGCCGACGATGACGATCCGTGCGCCGTTCCGCAGCACCTGGCGGAACGCGACCGCCTCGCGGAACGTGCGGAGTGTCCAGCACCCGGCGCGCGGCAGGCTCAGCGGAATAGCGCGCGCCCGCGCACCGGTTGCGAGGACGAGGGTGTCGAACGAGAGGACGTCGCCGTCGTCCAGCACTGCGCGCCCGGAACCATGGTCGACCGAGGTGACGCGTCGGCCGAGACGGAGATCGACGTCGTTGTCCTGAAACCAGGTGGGGCCCTTGAGGAGCTCCGGCTGGGCGTCGTCGGACAGGTACGCCTTGGAGACGGGCGGGCGATGGTACGGGTGCTCCGCCTCGGCACCGAGGACCGTCACGTGCCCGGCGAAGCCGTACTGCCGGAGCGCGACCGCCGTGGCGGTGCCGGCGTGGCCGGCCCCGACGACCAAGACGCTGGTGGGCGCGCTGGACGGGCCCATCGTCATGCCTTCCGGAAGCGGATGGGCAGGGTCTTCAAGCCGGAGAGGTAGTTGGCCTCGACGTAGTTGACGGGCCCGGCGAGCTCGAAGGACTTGAGCCGGGGCAGGAGCTCCTCGAAGAAGATGCGCATCTCGAGCTTCGCGACGTGCTGTCCGATGCACTGATGGGGCCCGTACCCGAACGCGATGTGCTTGTTCGGGCGGCGCGTGATGTCGAACTCCCACGGGTTGTCGAAGACGTCCTCGTCGCGGTTCGCGGAGGGGTACATGAGCATGACGCTCTGCCCGGCCTCGAGACGGCGGCCGCGGAAGTCGGTGTCCTCGCCGACGATGCGGTGGAAATGCTTCACCGGCGAGGCCCAGCGCAGTGCCTCGTCTACCAGTCCGGGGATCAGGCTCGGGTCGGCCTGGGCTGCTTGGAACTGCTCCTGACGGCTCGCCAGCTGCTGGATCGCCGTCGCCGTGGTCGCGGAGGTGGTGTCGTGACCGGCTGTGGCGATCGCGATGTAGTAGCCGTTCACGAAGGAGTCGGGAAGGTACTCGCCGTCGACCTTGGCGTTAGCGATGATGGAGGCGAGGTCGTCCGTGGGCTCCGCCCTCCGGGCGGCGGCCAGCTCGTTGAAGTAGGCGTGGAACTCCAGGATGGCCGCGCGCCAGGCACGTGCGGCGGCCTCGGGGGTGGCGGGGACGTCCTTCCGCTGGTGCTCCGGGTCGGAGTTGCCGAACATGTCCTGCGTCAGCTTGAGCATGGTCGGCTCATCCTGCTCGGGGACGCCGAAGAGGCTCATGACGACGTGCAGCGGGTAGTACAGGGCGACGTCCTTGACGAAGTCGCACTCGCCGTCGAAGGACAGCAGCTTCTCCACCGACGCCCGTGCGATTCGTCGGATCGACTCCTCGCGGGTGCGGACATTCGCCGGCATGAACCACGCGCTGGTGACGTTCTTGATCTTGGTGTGCTCCGGCGCGTCCATGTTGGCGAGGGTGTCGAGCCCGCGCCGGCCCTCGTTCATCTCCTTGAGGAACTCGGTGTCGACGCTGGAGTTGATGTAGGGCTCACCGAGTCCGCTGCGGAAGATCTTCGGGGTCTTCTCGATCTCCATGATGTCGGCGTGCTTCGTCGCCAACCAGATCGGGGCGTACCCGTCCACCTCCGCCCGGGCGAACGGCATGTTCGCCCGAAGCCAGGCGAGGGCCGGGTGGACGATGCCTGCCTCGTCCCGGTAGGAGGAGGGGAGGATCACGGAGCGCGCGACGTCGTCGGGGATGACGACCTGTTCCTGGTCGATAACGGTGGACATCTGTTTCTCCTCTTCGGTGGTGTGCTCAGTCGTAGGCGGGGGCTCGGTCAGAAGACGCTCGCGTCCTCGTTGCCGCGGGTCCACACCATGCGCAGCTGCATCTTGCTGAGGAGCCAGCCCTCGTCGGTGCGTCGGAACTCCCACCGGTAGGGGCCACCGATGTCGAAGTGCTCCCCCGGTTTCGACGGGTCGGGGATGCCGGCGAACCACAGGTACGCCGTCCCGGTGGCGGAGTCTGCGGCGATCTCGAACTGCATGTTGGTCATCGAGTGCTGCATGTCGACGTACGACGCCTCAGCGGCCTCGCAGACCTCGCGGATCTTCTCGCGTCCGTGGTGAGTGCCGAACGGCCCGAAGTCGAACTCCGCGTCCTCGACGAAGCACCGCATCCATCCGTCCCAGTCCTTGGCATCGGATGTCCGGCAGTACCTGTTCATCAGGCTGCCGAGGGCTTCCTTGTCCTCGAGGACCTGGAGACGGCGCAGCACCTCAGCGAGCCGTTGAGCGAGCTCGACGACGGTCATGTCTTCGGTGACGATGGTTCCGGCCATGGTTTCCCCCTCTGACGCGGCCCCGGAGGAGCCCGGTGCGTCGGTGCCGTCTGCGGCGACCACATCCACTGACGACGTCCTCGTCGTGTCGCGGTGGGTAGGTTCGTCTGCGTCGACGGCTCCTGCTGACTCCTTCAGCCTGCCGGTGGGCCAAAGGTCCCGGTAGCCGTTGATTGGGCATCAGGGGATGCTTCGCCCGCATCACCTGTGGTGGCGCTCAGGTGCCGGACAGCAAGCGCGCCGGCCATTCCGCGTTGGGGCCCGGCCGGCAGGTTCGTGCGAGGGCGAACCTCAGGTCAGGTGGGGACGCTCGCGCCCACCCGCATGACACACCGGGACGACGTGGCGGAGGTCGCCCCTCTCGCCCAGCGAGGTGCGGGTCATCCAGACGGCGCCGCCCGTGGACCTCGGGTGTCGAGCGTCCACGACCACGAATGCCCTCGCTCGAGGGCGACTCGCACGACGTGCGCCCCTAGTCCCGTGACGCGGCCGGTGACGGACCATGTGGACACGCCTGCCCGTCGTGGTGCCCTTCGGGCGTGTTGCTCCCACGGTCCGTGTGCACCGCAGGTCGCGGCGCCATCTAATCGTTGACCAAGGCAATGTAGAGGTTCCCTGGTCAGGTCAGGAGCACGCCGCCCTCGATGCGGTTGACGAACTTTCGTGTCACGCGCCGGGCGCAGGCCGCGAACTCCAGCACCTCCGGGCGCGCCTCGCCCCGGCGCGTGGCGACCGCGGCGACGGACAGCGGCGCACCGTCAAGAATCACCGCCGCCATCGGCTCCGAGGCGATGTACCCCACCGAGCCCTGGGAGATCGGCATGACGCCACCCGTCGTCATCATGGCGTAGCGGAGCTCCGCCATAGTGGCCACCGGACGGCGATGCACCTCGGCCCTACCTCCTCGCTGCTGCTTGAGCAACCAGAAGTCGTTCCAGTAGTCCGGCACCCCGATCATTTCCACCATCGGCAGGTCGAGGATGCCGTCGACGTCGACCCGCGCGAAGCGTGCGATCGGGTTGTCCGCGCGGCAGCCAAGAGCGAGGGGCTCTCCGAAGAGCGGTTCGACCACGAGTTGCTCCCCCCGGTACGGCGGCCGGACCAGTGCGACATCAACGGCTTCTTGCTCGATACGACTGAACTGGTCGACGAAGGTGAGTTCCTGGACGTGGATCTCCACTCCCCGGACGCGTTCGGCGTAGGCCGCGAAGATCGCCTCGGTCAGCTTCGATGCCGAGACGGCTCCGGCGATCACGCCGACCGTGACAGGGCGGCTGGGTCGAGCGGCGCGGCGGACGGCGTCAGACACCCGCTCCATCCTTTGGATGATGTCCTGCACGTGCGCAAGAAGCTCACCGCCGGCCGGGGTGAGGTCCACGCCACGATGGGATCGGACGAGCAGCTGGGCCCCGACTTCTCGCTCCAGCTTCTGGAGCGAGCGGGAGACGGCCGGCTGGGCCACCATCAGCTTCCGGGCGCCCGCGTGGATACTGCCCTCCTCGGCCACCGCAAGGAAGATCTTGAGAAGCTCGACGTCGAGCAATTGCGTCCTCCGGCTGCGTCCGTGCTTGGGTTGGACCTCGGCGTGGGCGTGCGTACCGAATGGCTGAACGCCCCGCATGCAGTCCCGAGTCTAGGAAGGCGTCACGGCCAGGACAAAGTCGTCTCTGCGGCGGTCTTGACCTTGGGAGGTCAGCCCGTCTGACGAGCGGACGCCGGCAACCGATGAGGCGCCCTGGACCCCCATCGCGCAGACAGCGTCGTGATAGGTCATTGCTGAGTCTCCTTCGACGTCTCGCGCGAGGTCTGGCGTCGCCGAGCCGCGGGCCTGGTTCGGATAACGAGGTGGAAGGTGTCGGATCATGCGGCCGGGACGGCAGCGCCGACCCTGTCGTCCGCGGCGCGCGGCGACGTGGCGGGCGTCGATGCCGCCGGAAGGCGGCCTCCTCGCCCGGGGACGTTTCCAGTCATCTGAGCGCTGCCGTGGCACCCGTCGGAGACTTGACTGACTGCGCACAGCCCCCGACGGCGGCGCCGGCGATATCGACCACCCGACCGGACGGGTTGATGGCCTGCCCGGTCCTGTAGAGATCCTGCAGCCTGCGGTGGTGTGTACCGCCTAGGAGCGCTCAGTCGCGCTCCTTGCGCGCTCTTGGATGGCACGGTCCGGGGACGTATGGGAAAGGACTGCGACCGAGAGTTTGTTGTCACGGTTGCAAGTACATGGCGGCAGCTCCTGCATCTCGCACGGTGCTCCGTCAGCATCGAACAGGAGGACTTCATGTTGGACTTCAATGGTCGCGTCGCGATCGTCACGGGCGCCGGGCAGGGCATGGGCAAGGCCCACGCGATGACCTTGGCCTCTCGCGGTGCGCGTGTCGTGGTCAATGACGTGGTCGCGGCCAACGCGCAGGCTGTCGTCAAGGAGATCACCGACGCGGGCGGGAAGGCTGTCGCCGACACCCACGACGTCGCGGCAGCTGCTGAGGGCATCGTTACGACCGCGATCGACAGCTTCGGTCAGCTCGACGTCGTCGTCGCCAACGCCGGCATTCTCCGGGTCGGCCTGTTCGGCGAGCAGCCCAAGGACGAGTTCTGGAAGGTCTTCGACGTCTCCTTCAAGGGCACCGTGGAACTGGCCCACGCCGCGTGGCCGCACCTCGTCGAGTCGGGTTCCGGGCGGCTGATCCTGATCTCCTCCAGCGGTGTGCTGGCCAACCCGGGCGCGGCCGCCTACGGCGCAGCCAAGGGCGCGATCTGGGCGCTCGGTAACACCCTGGCGATGGAGGGCGACCGGGTCGGCGTGCAGGTCACCACGATCATGCCGACCGCCTGGACCCCGATGACGGAGTCCGCCTACAGCCACCCCACCATCATCTCGACCCTGCGTGATGCCATGGGTCCCGAGAAGGTTGCCGCATTCATCACGTACCTGGCCCACCAGGACACCACCGTGCACGGCGACTTCTTCCAGGTCGGCGGCAACCACGCGGGCCGGCTGGTGCTCTCGGGCCTTCCGCGCGTCTTCGTGGCGGACGGGTCGGCCGAAGAGTGGGCTGAGAAGGCTGACGAGCTCCGCGCCGACTCCGACACGGTCGAGCCGTTCAGGGTGACCGGCGACCAGTTCGCCTCCGAGATGATCGCGTCCAACCCCTCGGTGGCCGACGCGTTCAAGGACATCAACACGGCCGACCTGGGCGCCTGACACCACGACGTAACCGACCTGCCCGGCTCTGCACCATTCCGTGAGCCAGAGCCGGGCAGCCGGCGGGCGCCTGACCAGTCAGCAAGGGGCACCTCGCCGACGCGGCCGGCTTTCTTGCCGTTCTGCGTGCCCGACACCCACGGGGTGCTGCGGGAGACGCTCTGGGACATCTGGGAGCTCCCGCGACTCCCCCGACCGGTCTGCCTATAGGCGAACCGCGCGCGCCAGATGGGGGCATGGGGATCGTCATCGAGCATGTCATCCCGCGGCGGCTCCTGCTCGACCAACTCGTCCGCGACGCCGACACCCCCAGCCGCGACCGGGCAATCGGTTTGAGGCCGGACTGAGTTCGGCCGTCGTCACACAGGACGACCACAAGCTCATCTTCGCCCCGCTAGACGACGCAACCGCCACGGAGGCATGGCCGCGCCAGACTGCACGCCGAGCAGGCGGTCCGACTCAGCGCGGGTCCTGGCGTGGCCCGATGACGCCCTACCCGAGGCCGCGACGGAGCCCCCACGTCATCCGGCTCGTGCACCATCCGGTGTGTCATGGCTACATCGATGGCTACATGACTGGCGTGGTAACGGCACGGGCGCGGCCCGACCGCGTGGAATTGGCGTGATTCCAGTGCTTCTAGCTGAGGAGCCAGGCATGACCGGCTGGTGACGTCTTGACTTCAGCAACGCCCACCGAGCGCGAGAGAGCCTCGCCCGATTGTCCCGGACGAGGCTCTCACCTGCGGTTTTACTTCGTTTCTGTCGGGCTGACAGGATTTGAACCTGCGACCCCTTGACCCCCAGTCAAGTGCGCTACCAAACTGCGCCACAGCCCGTTGGCCCGCTTGGCGGGCCTCGTAGAGATTACCTCAGCATGGCCTCCGCGGCCGAATCCGCCGCACTGTGACGCCCGACTCACATCTCCGGGTGCTCAACGTACTGCGCCAGCTGCAGCAGGTTTCCCACGGTGTCGTCCAGGATCGCGGTGATGACGGGGCCGTGCGCGGTGGGCTCCTGGGTGAAGGCGACACCCAGTCCGGTGAGCCGCTCGTACTCGGCGTGGATGTCGTCGACCGAGAAGACCATCACCGGTAGGCCCGCCGCGTACAGCGCCGTGGTGTAGTTCTTGGCGATCTCGCTGTCGCCGGGCTCGAGCAGCAACGACACGTCGTGCTGCGCCCCCACCGCACCGACGGTGAGCCAGAGATGCTCGCCGACGGGGACGTTCATCCGTGTCTCGAACCCGAGCACCTCGGTGTAGAACGTGTGGGCCTTGTGCTGGTCGGAGACGAAGACGCTCGTCGTCGCAATCTTGATCATGGGGGCTCCTCGGCGCGGTCGCGGGGACTGTGCTTCTCCGAGCAACCTACCGCGCACGCCCGCGGGTACGCCGTCGCGTTGCCGCGCCGGGTTGCCTGCCACACACTCGGAGGACGCCGGACACCCACGCGAAGGAGAGTCAGCCATGAGCGAGCAGGACAGCGGGGACCTCACGGACCTGAGCCAGGAGGAGCTCCAGGAGAGGCAGCGCAAGCCCGCCGAGGAGGGCGGCGTGCCAAACAAGGAGTCGGGCGCCGGGATGGGCGCGGGCAAGGCCAGCTCGTTCGAGGGCGAGGAGGACTCCGACACCCCCGAGGGGGTGTAGGCCCACGGCGGCGCGCACCCCGACGGCGGTGCCTACGCCGTCGGCGCCGCCACCGCATCGCCCAGCCTCTGGAGCCGGTGCCGCTCCGCCACGACCACCCCGAGCCCCACGACGGCGACGCACAGCCCCGCCGTCGCCAGCCAGGGCTCGACGCGGAAGAGCGCCACCTCGGTGAGCAAGAGGTTGACTAGGAACGCGCCGCGGAGCCACTGGAACGCACGGGGTCGGTCGCGGCGCACCAGCACGAGACCGCGCCCGGCCACGGCGATGGTCAGCGCCGTCGCCGCGAGCGCCCCCCAGCCGGCCCAGCCCGGGGTGCGGTCCCCCTGGGCGCGAGAGAGTGCGAGCGTGGCGGGGGCGGCGACCACCAGGACCGCGAGCAGCACGCCGGTCGTCGCCGTCGCCCACCGGGCCGCCACGGCACCCATGGCGCGCCCCACGCGCCGGCGCGCGACGTCGAGGGGGTCGAGGATCTCCTCCTCGTCCGGGGCGATCGCGGCGAGGAGCGCCTCGGTCTCCGCGCCGCCGGGCGCGGCGCGCCCCTGGGCGAGGAGGTCGACGGCGATGGCCCGCCGGCGCTTGCTCAGCCCCCCGGCGAGCCCGGCCACGGCGTGGTCGGCGGCCCCGGCGAGGTACTCGGTGGGGTGATGGGCGCGGCGGCCGTGCAGCGTGTCGGCGGCGATCATGACCAGCACGAGGGTCACGTACATGATCATCGGCGCCGGGGTGAAGAAGTAGTCGTTGTCCCGGGTGAGGAACTTGCCCACCTCGTCGATGAAGAGCCCGAAGCCGATGCCGCCGACGAACGCGGCGATCGGCCGGATCACCGGCCCGGCGAAGGAGAGCAGCAGCACCATCGCCACCGCCATCATGAGGCCGCCCCAGAGCACGTGGGCCACGTGCAACACGCCGCCGCCGATCTGTGGGAACCCGGTCAGCTGCAGGTAGCCGCGGGTGACCACGACCGTCAGCAGCGCGGTGACGACGAAGCCGGTGACGTGCCCGGTGCCCTCCGGGTCGCGGGGCAGCCCCCAGCGCAGGAGCCGCGGCGGCCGCGGGGCGGGCGCCGCCGTCGGACCGGGCGCCGCCGTCGGGCCAGGCGCGCCCACTGACCCGGGCGCCGCCGTCTGGTCGGCGGCACCCCGGCTGGCCGAGCCCCGGCCCGGTGGCGCACCCATCAGCGGCGGCGCTTCTCCCGCACCCGGACACTGATCTCGATCGGGCTGCCCTCGAAGCCGAACGCCTCCCGCAGGCGGTTCTCGATGAACCGGCGGTACCCGGCCTCGATGAACCCGCTCGCGAAGATCACGAACCGCGGGGGCCGGGTGGACGGCTGGGTCGCGAACAGGATCCGGGGCTGCTTGCCGCCGCGCACCGGGTGCGGGTGGGCGGCGGTGAGCTCGCCGAGGAACGCGTTGAGCCGGCCGGTGGGGATGCGCTTGTCCCACGACTCCAGCGAGGTCTCCAGCGCCTTGACCAGGCGGTTGGTGTGCCAGCCCGTCTTCGCCGAGACGTTGATCCGCGGCGCCCACTGGATCTGGACGAGGTCCAGCTCGATCTCGCGCTCGAGGAACGGGCGGCGGTCCTCGTCCATGAGGTCCCACTTGTTGTAGGCCACCACGAGCGCGCGGCCGGAGTCGATGACCTGCTGGATCACGCGCGTGTCCTGCTCCGTCATCGGCATGGAGGCGTCGATCAGCACGACCGCGACCTCGGCCTTCTCAAGCGCGGCCTGGGTGCGCAGCGAGGCGTAGAAGTCCGCGCCGGAGGTCTGGTGCACGCGGCGGCGGATGCCCGCAGTGTCGACGAACCACCACGGCCGGTCGCCGAGCATGATGAGCTCGTCGACGGGGTCGCGGGTGGTGCCGGCGGTCTCGTGGACCACGACGCGCTCGGCGCCCGCGAGGGCGTTGAGCAGCGAGGACTTGCCGACGTTGGGCCGGCCCACCAGGGCGACGCGCCGCGGGCCGCCCTCGGGGATCTTGCCGGCGACGGCGGAGACCTCGGGCAGGATCTTCATGGCGGCGTCCAGCAGGTCGCCCGAGCCGCGGCCGTGCACGGCGGAGACGGGGTACGGCTCACCCAGGCCGAGCGACCACAGCATCGCGGCGTCGGCCTCCTGCACCGCCGAGTCGACCTTGTTCGCCGCGAGGATGACGGGCTTGCCGGAGCGGCGCAGCAGCCGGACCACCTGCTCGTCGGTGTCGGTGGGGCCGACGACGGCGTCGACGACGAACATCACGGCGTCCGCGAGGCTGATGGCCACCTCGGCCTGCTCGGCGACGCGCGCGTCGATGCCGGCGACGTCGACCTCCCAGCCGCCGGTGTCCACGACGGTGAAGCGGCGCCCGCCCCACTCGGCCGGGTAGCTCACGCGGTCGCGGGTGACGCCGGGGGTGTCCTGGACGACGGCCTCGCGGCGGCCCAGGATGCGGTTGACGAGGGTGGACTTGCCCACGTTCGGGCGCCCGACGACGGCGAGCACGGGCAGCCCGGCGTGGTGGCGCCCGGCCGGGCCCTCGCCGCCCTCCTCGGCCAGGTCTGCGAGGTCCTCCTCGTCGAGCACGTACTCGGCCAGGCCGGCGCGCAGCGCCTCGGCGCGGCGGTTCTCCTCGGCCTCGGCCGCCGCGCGCTCCTCGGGGGTGCGCGGGTCGGTCGCCGGCGCGGAGTCGTCGGGCGAGGTGGTTGCGGCGTGCAGGGGCTCGGCGGGCCCGGCCTGGGCCGGGGGTGTCTCGGCGCGCGCGCGGGTGGGTTCGGTGCTCATAAGGCTCATTCTCCCTTGTCGTCGCGGAACGGACGAACAGGGAGGCCGGAGTCGTCCGGCAGCGGCACCCCCGTCAGCGCGATGGCGCGGTCCACGTGGGCGGCCAGGCCCGCGGTGATCGTCTCCATCGCCCGGTTCATGGTCTCCCGGCCGCTCGCGGCGGGCGGGCCCAGGCGGATGGGCTCGCCGAAGACCACGTCGAGCCGGGCCCGGGGCGCCGGGACGTGGCCGCGCCGGTCCCCCGTGCGCCGGGTGCCCAGGCACGCGGCCGGGACCACGGGCGCGCCGGACTGGACGGCGAGCCAGGCCACGCCCGCGCGCACCGAGCTGATGTCGCCGCGCCCGCGGGTGCCCTCGGGGAAGATCCCGACCACGCGGCCCTCGTCGAGCAGCGCCTTGCCGACGGCCAGCGCGGCGCGGCCGGAGGTGCGGTCCACGGGGATCTGGCCGGACCAGGTCATGAGGAAGCCGATCCTGGCGTCGAAGAACTCCTGCTTGACCAGGATGTGCGAGCCGCGCGGCAGCGCCCCGTGGAGCACCGGCCCGTCGACCACGCCGGTGTGGTTGGAGGCGATGATCACGGGCCCGGTGGCGGGCACGTTCCCGGCGCCGTGCACCCGGGTGTTCCAGTACACGTGGTCGAGGAACCACCCCACGCGGCGCGACCACGTCGGCCCCCAGCGGTAGATGTCCTGCGGGCGCACCCGCTGGCCCCGGGTGGCTGCCATCAGCGACCCGCCGCGAGGACGAGGCCGAGCACCGCACGATAGGAGTCCTCGACCTCGAAGGTCGAGGTGTCCACGGTGATGACGCCGTCCGCGGCGGTCATGAACGCGGAGACGGTGGAGTCGTCGGCGTCGCGGCGGACCACCTCGTCGCGGGTGGCCGCGATGGTGGCGGCGTCCACGCTGCCGTGCCGCTCCCGCGCGCGGCGGGCCAGGCGGGCCTGCTCGTCGGCGGTCAGGAGGATCCGGACGTCGGCGTCGGGGGCGACGACGGTCGTGATGTCCCGGCCCTCGGCCACGATGCCGCGCCCGCCAGCCCGGCTGCCGGGCGCCCCGGTGGCCTCGGCCGTGATCACGGCGCGCTGGCGGCGGCACAGCTCGGCACGCACCTCGAGGTTCGTGGCGACCTTGGAGACGACGGCGGTGAGGTCCGCGTCGCGGATCGCGGCGGTGATGTCGACGCCGTCGCAGACCACGCGGGGCCCGGCGGGGTCGGTGACCATGTCCAGCGGCATGGCCCGCACGGCGGCCGCCACGCCGGCGGCGTCGTCGAGGTCGACGCCGCTGCGCCGGCACCACCACGTGGCGGCGCGGTACATCGCGCCGGTGTCGAGGTAGGCCAGGCCAAGCTCGGCGGCCACGCGCTTGGAGACGGTGGACTTCCCGGTGCCCGACGGGCCGTCGATCGCGACCACGATCCCGTGCCCGCCCTGCCGTGCCTGCTCCACCGTGTTCTCCTCGTTAAGGTCCATGAGTCTCATCCCGCCACCACGTGCCAGCCGCGCCGGCCCAGCTCGGTCTCCAGCACGGCGACGGCGGCCGGCAACACCGAGAGGGTCGCGAGGCCCACCCGCTGGCCGGCCGAGTGCTCGAGATGGAGGTCCTCGATGTTCACGCCCACCTCCCCCACCTCGCCGAACAGCCGGCCCAGCTCGCCGGGCTCGTCGGGCACCAGGATGGTGACCTCGCCGTAGCGGCGCGGCGCCCCGCCGTGCTTGCCGGGGATGCGCGCCACCCCCGTGTTGCCGGCGGCGATGACGCGGGCGAGCGGCCCCGTGGAGCCCTCGGCCCCGGGACCGTCGGCGGCCGCGCGGTCCAGCGCCGCCAGGGCCGTGGCGACGTCCTCGCCGAGTGCGCGCAGGGCGCGGGCGACCGGCCCGGCGTTCCCGGTCAGGATCGTGGCCCACAGCTGCGGGTCGGACGCGGCGATGCGGGTGACGTCGCGCAGGCCCTGGCCGGCCAGGCCCAGGGCGGCCTCGGGGGCCTCGCTCAGGCGCGCGGCCACCATCGAGGCGGCCAGCTGCGGCAGGTGGGAGACCAGGGCGACGGCGTCGTCGTGCTCCTGGGCGCCGAGCGTCACGGGTGCCGCGCCGACGTCCACGGCCAGGGTCCGCACCGCCAGGACGGCGTCGGGCCGCGAGCGCGGCCCGGGCACGATGACCCAGGGGCGGCCGGCGAAGAGGTCCGCGTCGGCGGCTGCGGCGCCGGACCGCTCGCGGCCCGCCATGGGGTGGGAGCCGACGTAGCGGGCGACGTCGTCGCCGCCGCGGCTCTCGACGTGCTCCGCCACGCGGGCCTTGACCGACGCGACGTCGGTGACGACGGCGCCCGGGTGCGCCCGCAGCGCCGCGAGGACGACGGGCCCCGCGACGTCGGGCGGGGTGGCGACCACGACGAGCGTGGGCTCCGGGTCCCCCGGGGCGGCCGGCCGGCCGGCGCCGATGTCGCGGGCCAGGGCGAGGGAGCCCGGGGAGGCGTCCTCGAGCTGGACGGGCACCCCGACGGCGGTCAGCGCCAGGCCGAGGCTCGCGCCCAGCAGGCCCGTGCCGACGACCCGCACCGGGCCCGTGGTCGCGACGGGGACGGCGGACGCGGGGTTTTGGGGCACCCGAGGAGGGTACCGCCACCGCGTGCCGGGTCCGGCGGCCGACCGCGCCGGGCCGCCCGGCCGGGTGACCGGGCCGACCTCCGGCGTCGCGCCGTCACGCCCGGCACGGCGCGACCAGGATCACATCCCGACGTCGCGCATGAGCGTGCCCAGCTCCGTGCCGGAGATCACGCGGGTGCGGCCCGGGCGCAGGTTGCCCAGCACGATCGGGCCGATGCGCGTGCGGACGAGGCGGGTGACCGGGAAGCCGACCTCCTCGAAGAGCCGCCGCACGATGTGGTTGCGGCCCTCGTGCAGGACGATCTCGACGAGCGTCTGGTCGGGCGCCGTCTCCTTGACGGTGAAGGAGTGCACCTGGACGGGGCCGTCCTCGAGCTCGATGCCCTTCTTGAGCTGCTGCGCCATCCCGCGGGGCACGCGGCCCTCGACCGTGGCCAGGTAGGTCTTGAGCACCTCGTAGGAGGGGTGCGTGAGGCGGTGCGCGAGCTCGCCGTCGTTGGTCAGCAGGAGCAGGCCCTCGGTCTCGGCGTCGAGGCGACCGACGTGGAAGAGCCGCTCGGGGCGGTCGGCGACGTACTGCGCCAGGCTGGGCCGGCCGTCCGGGTCGTCCATCGTGGAGACCACGCCCGCGGGCTTGTTCAGGGCCACGGTCACCATGGAGTCGTCGAGCTGGACGCGCATGCCGTCCACGTGGATGACGGCGGTGGCGGGGTCGACGCGCACGCCCAGCTCGCGCACCACCTGCCCGTCCACGGTCACCCGCCCGGTGGAGATGATGTCCTCGCAGGCGCGTCGCGAGCCGAGGCCCGCGCTGGCGAGCACCTTCTGCAGCCGCACCCCTCCGGGCACGTGCACGTCTCTGTCCTTGCCGTTCTCGTTCATCACAGCTCTCCGTCGTCCAGCATGTCCAGGTCGGGTAGGAAGGGGGCGAGGGGCGGCAGGTCCGCCAGGGATCCCAGCCCCATCCTCTCCAAGAAGTATGCGGTCGTGCGGTAGAGCATCGGTCCGCCGTCGGCGTCGCGCCCCGCCTCCTCGACCAGGCCCCGCGCGAGCAGGGTGCGCACCACGCCGTCGACGTTGACGCCGCGGATGGCCGCGATGCGCCCGCGCGCCACGGGCTGGCGGTAGGCGATGACGGCGAGGGTCTCCAGGGAGGCCTGCGTCAGGCGGGCCGTCTGCCCGTCGATGACGAAGCGCCCAACGACGTCGGCGTGGGCGGGCGCCGAGTACACGCGCCAGCCGCCCCCGACCTCGCGCAGCTCGAAGCCCCGGCGCCGTCCCTGCCGCTCCCCGCGGTAGTCGGCGGCCAGCTCCTCCAGCAGGGCGCTGACCTGGGCCATCGACAGGTCCAGCACCCCGGCGAGCTGCGTCGCCGGGACGGGCTCGTCGACGACCATGAGGACGGCCTCGAGCGCCGCCAAGTGCTCCGGGGACGGGCCGACGTCGGAAGAGGGGGCGTCGTCGCCGCGCAGGTGGGCGCCGTCCCCGGGCAGGGGGGCGTCGCCGTCGCGCAGGAGTCGGGTGACGGCGGACGCGGCGTCGCCCGTGGGGCCGGCGCCGTCCCTGAGGAGCCCGTCCGCCAGGACGTCGTCCGCGGGGGCCTCCTCGGGCAGCGTGACCCCCGCCGGGGAGCCGCCTGTCGGCGAGAAACGTGTCCTACTCAACACTGCCTCCGGTCTTGGCGGGCTCCTCGCCGTCGTACTCCGCGTCGACCACGACCTCGCCGTCCTCGGTGCCCGACCACAGGATGGTCAGCTCCCCCAGCGCCTCGGCCTGCTCGAAGGTGACGGCCCGCTCACGGAAGAGCTCCAGGAGGGCGAGGAACCGCGCGACGACGACGGCGGTCGAGCCGGCGTCCGCCGTCAGGGTGGCGAAGGTGGCCCTGCGGTGCAGGCGGAGGCGCTCGACGAGGAGCGCGGCCTGCTCGCGCACGGGCACGACGGGGTCGTGCATGTGGGTGATCTCCACCTGGGGCGCGCCGGGCCTGGGCGCGAAGGCGCCGGCGGCGAGGCGGGCGATCTCCTGCGGGCCGACCTGCAGGACGAGCTCGGGCAGGAGGGCGGCCAGGTGCGGCTCGAGCGGCACGCTGCGGGGGAAGGACCTCGCGTTCGCGGTCCACTCGGCGCCGAGATGCTCGGCGACCTCCTTGAAGGCGCGGTACTGGAGCAGCCTGGCGAAGAGCAGGTCGCGGGCCTCGAGGAGCTCGAGATCGTCGTCGTCCTCCACGGTGCCGCGCGGCAGGAGGCGGGCTGCCTTGAGGTCGAGGAGGGTGGCGGCGATGACGAGGAACTCGCTCGCCTGGGACAGGTCCCACTCGCTCTGGGCGGAGAGGTGGGCGATGAACTCGTCCGTGACCTCGGCCAGGGCCACCTCGGTGATGTCCAGGCGGTGCTTGGCGATGAGGGAGAGGAGCAGGTCGAACGGTCCGGTGAAGTTCTCCAGGGTCAGCTCGAACGTGGCGACGCGGGCGCCGGCCGGTGCGGGCGGCTCGGGTGCTTGCCGCTCGGGTGCGGGCGGCGCGTGCGGTGACGGTGCCGCGGAGGGTGGTTCAGGCTCCTCCGCCCGGGGGGCGAGGAGCTGCGCCGTCGGCGCTGTGTCAGGCGGCATCGCCACGGGAGATGAGCTCGCGCGCCAGGCGCCGGTAGGCCTCCGCACCGGGGTGGGTGGGTGCGTAGGTGGTGATCGGCTCGGTGGCCACGGAGGCGTCGGGGAACTTCACCGTGCGGGAGATCATCGTGGTGTAGACCTTCTCGCCGAACGCCTCGCGCACCCGGTCGATGACCTCGCGGGAGTGCAGCGTGCGCAGGTCCACCATGGTCGCGAGGATGCCGTCGATGCGCAGGCGCGGGTTGAGCCGGTCCTGGACCTTCTCGATCGTCTCGACGAGCAGGGCGACCCCGCGCAGGGCGAAGAACTCCGCCTCCAGCGGGATGAGCACGCCGTGGGCCGCGGTCAGCGCGTTGACGGTGAGCAGGCCGAGCGAGGGCTGGCAGTCGATGAGGACGACGTCGTAGTCGTCCATCACCGGCCGCAGCACCCGGGTCAGCGCCTGCTCGCGGGCCACCTCGTTGACGAGCTGGACCTCCGCCGCCGAGAGGTCGATGTTCGCCGGCACCAGGTCGAGGCCCTCGACGGCGGTGTGCTCGATGATCTCGCGCACGTCCGAGCGCGGCTCCATGAGCAGGCTGTAGATGGTGCGGTCGAGCTCGTGGCCGTTGATGCCCAGGCCGGCCGAGGCGGCGCCCTGCGGGTCGAAGTCCACGATGAGCACCCGGCGGCCGTACTCCGCCAGCGCCGCGCCGAGGTTGATGGTGGAGGTGGTCTTGCCCACGCCACCCTTCTGGTTGGCCATCGCGATGACGCGCGCGGGTCCGTGGGTGTCGAGCGGCGCGGGGACCGGGAAGTCGTCCACCGCGCCGTCGGGGCTCGCACCCACGACGATCGTCGGAATCATTCCTGGTTGCTCGATGCTCACCCCGCCACGCTAGTCGACGCGCCGCGGCCGTCCCAACACCGCCCGGCGCGCGTCGCCCCCGCAATGTTGGTGATGTTGGTGATGTTGGTGATGTTGGTGACCGGTCAAGTTCTAACGGCGCGGCTATCGCCGGGCCCGCATGTTGGCGACCGGTCAAGTCCTGACCGGCCGGCTTCGCACGGCCCGCGCTCCTCGTGCCGTCCACAGCGCCGGCCGACGCCTCGCGTTCCACAGACGGACGGGCTCCCCGCGCGGCACGGCGGTTCGCCGCGGAACCCTGCGTCCATGACGCGCCTCCCGACAGACGAGCCCTTCACGCTCGCTCGCGCGCTGGGCGCCGGCGTCACCCCGCGCGAGCTCACCGCACTCACCCGCGCGGGCGGCCTCGTCCGCCCCTTCCGCGGCATCTACTCCCCCGCCGACCTGGCCACCGACGCGGATGCGCTGGTCCGCGCGGTTGGCCTGCTCGTCCCCGAGGGGGCGGCGCTGGCGCGGGAGTCCGCCGCCTGGCTGCACGGCGTCGACATCCGGCCGCCCGGGCGCTTCCGCGAGCCACCCGCGTTGGAGGTCGTCAGCAGCACGGACATGCTGCTCAACCGGGTCCGGCGGCCCGACGTGGTCGGATACGTCGCGGACCTGCCGCCGGGGGACGTCGTCACGGTCTCGGGCCTGCGCGTGACGTCACCGGCCCGCACCGCGCTGGATCTCGCGCGGTACACGGAACGGTACATGGGCCTCGCCGCCCTCGACATGTTCAGCCACCAACGGTTGATCACCCTCGACGAGGTCACCGACCGGATCTCCGCGATGCCGGGTCAACGGTGGATCGCGCGCGCCCGGGCGATGCTCGCCCTCGCCGACGCCCGCACCGAGCTGCCCGGCGAGTCGTGGACGCGGCTGCGCATCCACGAGTCACGCCTGCCGATGCCGGACCTCCAGATCCGTCTCCGGGACGAGACCGGTCGTGAGATCTACCGGCTTGACATGGGTTACCGCGACCGGAAGGTCGCGCTGGAGTTCGACGGCGAAAAGTTCCATCGCACGACGACGGAGCAGGCGCGGCACGACCAGGCGCGCCGGACGGACATCGAGCGCCGGTGGGGCTGGACGACCTACGCGTTCCACGTCGGGGATGTCCTCGGCCGGCGTCCGGTCGTCGAGGCAACGATCATCGAGGCGCTCGGAATCTCCGGCGTCCCGGCCCGCCGCGTGTGGTGACCGGGCTTTGGCCAGGCGGCCGACGGCGGTGCGAACCGGTGCCGTGTACCGGCCGCTGCCCGCCCGACGGCGCCCCTGGTCCGCCGTCGCCCTCCGCGCCGTCCCTGTCAGTACTTGACCTCTCACCGGCTGCGGGGGGGACTTGCGGGTTAGTACTTGACCTCTCACCACCTCAGGGGTCAGCCCAGGGCGCGGGGGTGCGCGGCCGCGTAGACCTCGCGCATCGTCTGGACGGTGACCTGGGTGTAGATCTGGGTGGTCGTCACCGATGCGTGCCCGAGGAGCTCCTGGACCACGCGCACGTCGGCCCCGCCGGCGAGCAGGTGCGTCGCGAAGGAGTGCCGCAGCGTGTGCGGGGAGATGTGCTGGTCCTGCCCGGCCCGGGCGGCCGCCTGCTGGAGCACCGCCCACGCGCTCTGCCGGCTCAGCGGGTTGCCGCGGGTGTTGAGGAACACCGCCGGCGTCCCCCGCCCGGCGGCAGCCAGCTCGGGCCGGCCGCGCACCAGGTACGCCTCGATCGCCTCGACGGCGTAGCGCCCGACGGGCACGACACGCTCCTTCCGGCCCTTGCCGAACAGGTGGGCGGCGGCGACCTCGCCGTTGAGCTCGAGGTCGTCGATCGTCAGCCCGACGGCCTCGCTGATGCGGGCCCCGGTGCCGTAGAGGACCTCGAGCAGGGCCCGGTCCCGCAGCGCGGTGGCCCCGCCGCCGAGCGAGGCCGCCTCGAGGAGCCGCTCGACCTCCTCGACGCTGATGGCCTTGGGCAGCCGCTTCGAGGACACCGGCGGGCGCACGTCCGCGGTGGGGTCCGCCGTCGCCGTCCCCTCCCCGAGGGCGAACCGGTGCCAGCCGCGCACGGCGGTGACGGCCCTGCCCGCCGAGGAGGCCGCGAGCGCGCTGCGCCCGTCCGCGCCCGTGCGGATGGTCTCGACGTAGGCGACGACGTGGCTCTCGCGGACCTCGTCCAGGCCGGTCACGCCGCACGCCTCGAGATAGCCGCAGTACCGCTCGAGGTCCCGGCGGTACGCCGCGACCGTGTGCTCGCTCATCCCGCGCTCGACGGCGAGGTGCGCGAGGTACTCCCCCAGCGCACGCCCCAGCGCCGTGGTTGCCGCCATCCGCCGCTGGGCCTAGAAGGGCAGGAACGGGTCGACGGCCACCGCGACGAACACCACGGTGAGGTAGGTGATCGAGCCGTGGAAGACCTTCATCGCCGCGAGCTTGCCGCGCCCCGGGTGCAGGGCCCGGCGGTAGAGCTGGACGCAGGAGTACAGGAACCACGCCCCGGCGGCCGCCGCGGCCGCCGTGTAGAGCCAGCCCATGGAGGCGACCGGGACGAGCGCGAAGGTCACGGCGATCATGACGACCGCGTACGCCAGGATGTTCCGGGCCACCACCACGTCGCTGGAGACCACCGGCAGCATCGGGACGCCGGCCTTGGCGTAGTCCTTCTTGAACTTCATCGACAGCGGCCAGTAGTGCGGCGGCGTCCAGAAGAAGATGATCGCGAACAGCACCAGCGCGGCCCAGTCCAGCGAGCCGGTCACCGCCGACCAGCCGATGAGCACCGGCATGCAGCCCGCCGCCCCGCCCCAGACGATGTTCTGCGAGGTGCGCCGCTTGAGCACCATCGTGTAGAAGACGACGTACAGCAGGATCGCCGCCAGGGTCAGGAGCGCCGAGACCGCGTTGACCAGCACCGCGAACCACAGGATGGACACGGCGCCGAGCACCGTGGCGAAGACGAGGGCCTGCCGCCCGGTGAGCTCGCCCGTGACGAGCGGGCGCTGCTTCGTCCGGTTCATGAGCCGGTCGATGTCCCGGTCCAGGTACATGTTGAACGCGTTCGCCGAGCCGGCCGCGAACGCCCCGCCGACCAGCGCGAGGAGCACCAGCCCGGTGCCCGGCCAGCCGCCGGCCGCGAGGATCATCGTCGGGATCGTGGTCACGAGCAGGAGCTCGATGATCCGGGGCTTCGTCAGGGCGACGTACGCCCAGAACCTCGAGCGGGTCGGACGGGCGGTCCCGGTCGGGTGCAGGGGCCCCGCGACCGACGCCGGCGGGAGCGCATCACGCCCCGGCGCCTCAGCGCCCACGACCGCGACGTGCGCCGCGGGGTCGTGGACGGGCCGGCTGGCGGCTGGCTGAGCACTGTGCACGCGGACCTCTGCTCCCCATCTGCTGCGGACGCGCATGAGGCGCGTCACAGGTGAACCGGCAACGGAATATTGCTCGGCACTCGGTTCTTCCATCGTACGTGGACGGTGCGCCCTGGTCCGGAACCTCCGGAACCTTGACAACGCCGTCCACGGCGAGTCTCGCCGCCGAACCCGCCGGGTCCGAAGGGACCCCCCGGCGGTAAGGTCGGACTGGACCAACCACCGAGGTGCCGCGGCCGGAGCGCCGCGATCCTGGCACCTTCTCCGAGCAGACCCGGGGGCACCCGGGACGGAAACGAGGACTTGTGAACGCATCGCCCGCCACGACCAACCAGGTTACGGCCCTGGAGTGGTCCGAGCTCGACCAGCGCGCGGTGGACACCGTGCGCGTGCTCGCCGCCGACGCCGTGCAGAAGGTCGGCAACGGACACCCGGGCACCGCGATGTCGCTCGCCCCGGCCGCCTACCTCCTCTACCAGAAGGTCATGCACCTCGACCCGGCAGACGAGGGCTGGCTGGGCCGGGACCGCTTCGTCCTCTCCGCGGGCCACTCCTCCCTCACCCAGTACATCCAGCTGTACCTGGCCGGGATCGGCCTCGAGCTGGAGGACCTGGAGGCGCTGCGCACCTGGGGCTCGAAGACCCCGGGCCACCCCGAGTTCCGCCACACCAAGGGCGTCGAGATGACCACCGGGCCGCTCGGCCAGGGCCTGTCCTCCGCCGTCGGCATGGCCATGGCCGCCCGCCGCGAGCGCGGCCTGCTCGACCCCGAGGCCGCCCCGGGCGCCAGCCCCTTCGACCACCACATCTTCGTCATCGCCTCCGACGGCGACCTCGAGGAGGGCGTGAGCTCCGAGGCCTCCTCCCTGGCCGGCACGCAGCAGCTCGGCAACCTCGTCGTCATCTACGACGACAACCACATCTCCATCGAGGACGACACGAACATCGCGTTCACCGAGGACGTCCTCGCCCGCTACGCCGCCTACGGCTGGCACACGCAGAGCGTGGACTTCACCCACGGCGGCACCGAGTACTCCGAGGACGTCGCGGGCCTCTACGCCGCCATCGAGGCCGCCAAGGCCGAGACGGGCCGGCCCTCGATCATCTCGCTGCGCACCATCATCGGCTGGCCGGCCCCGAACAAGCAGAACACCGGCGCCATCCACGGCTCCGCGCTCGGCGCCGACGAGGTCAAGGCCGTCAAGGAGGTCCTCGGGTTCGACCCGGAGAAGGCCTTCGACGTCGCCGACGACGTCATCGCCCACACCCGGGGCAACGTCGCCGCACGCGCCCAGGCGGCCCACGAGACCTGGGACGCCGCCTTCGCGGCGTGGCGCACGGCCAACCCCGAGGCTGCCGAGCTGCTGGAGCGCCTCCGCGCCCACGACCTGCCCGAGGGCTGGGCCGAGAAGCTGCCCACGTTCGAGGGAGGCAAGGCCGTGTCCACCCGCGCGGCCTCCGGCACGGTGCTCAACGCGCTCGCCCCGGTCCTGCCCGAGCTGTGGGGCGGCTCCGCCGACCTCGCCGGCTCCAACAACACCACGATGAAGGGCGAGCCGTCCTTCCTCCCCGTGGAGCGCTCGACCAAGATGTTCCCGGGCAACCCCTACGGCCGGACGCTGCACTTCGGCGTCCGGGAGCACGCGATGGGCGCGATCCTCAACGGCATCACGCTGCACGGCCTGACCCGCCCCTACGGCGGGACGTTCCTCACGTTCTCCGACTACATGCGCCCCGCGGTGCGCCTGGCCGCCCTCATGGGCATCCCGTCCACCTTCGTGTGGACCCACGACTCGATCGGCCTCGGCGAGGACGGCCCCACCCACCAGCCCGTGGAGCACCTCACGGCGCTGCGGGCCATCCCGGGCCTCGACGTCGTCCGCCCCGCCGACGGCGCCGAGACGGCCTACGCCTGGCGCGGCATCCTCGAGCGCATCGACCGGCCCGCCGGCATCATCCTGACCCGTCAGGACGTGCCGAACCCGGCCCGCGGTGACGGCGAGGCGACCGGCGACACGCTCGCCGGCGCCGAGGGCACCCTGAAGGGCGCCTACGTCCTGGCCGAGGCCGACGGCGGCTCGCCCGACGTCATCCTCATGGGCACCGGCTCCGAGGTGCAGCTTGCCCTGGCGGCCCGCGAGCAGCTCGCCGCCGAGGGCATCAAGGCGCGCGTCGTCTCGGTGCCGAGCCAGGAGTGGTTCGCCGAGCAGGACGAGGCGTACCGCGAGCAGGTCCTGCCCGCCGCCGTCCGTGCCCGCGTCTCGGTCGAGGCCGGCCTCGCGATGAGCTGGCGCCACCTGGTCGGCGACGCCGGCCGCTCCGTCTCCCTCGAGCACTACGGCGCCTCCGCGGACTACAAGGTGATCTACGAGAAGTTCGGGATCACCGCCGAGGCCGTCGCCGCCGCCGCGAAGGAGTCCATCGCCGCCGCCGCCGGTGACGCCGCCCCCACCCAGGGCACCACGCCGACCCAGGCCGGCACGGGCGACCTGCCCAAGTAGCACCGTCACGCCCACCACGAGCTTCGTTCCCCAGTGCACACCTTTGGAGAGTCTGAGATGACTGACACCACGACCGACCGCCTCGCCACCCTCAGCGAGAGCGGGGTCTCCATCTGGCTGGACGACCTGTCCCGCGGCCGACTCACCGGCGGGGGCCTCAAGGCCCTGACCGCCGAGAAGCACGTGGTGGGCGTGACCACCAACCCGACGATCTTCGCCGGCGCCCTGTCCAAGGGCACCGACTACGACGCCCAGATGGCCACCCTGGCCGCCGCGGGCACCAGCGTCGACGACGCCGTCATCGCGGTCACCACCGACGACGTCCGCACGGCCGCGGACCTGTTCGCCGACGTCTACCGCGCCACCGACGGCCAGGACGGCCGCGTGTCCATCGAGGTCGACCCGCGCCTGGCGCGCGAGACCGAGAAGACCATCGAGCAGGCCCGCGTCCTGTGGTCCACCGTCGACCGCCCCAACACGATGGTCAAGATCCCCGCCACCCAGGAGGGGCTCCCCGCCATCAGCCAGGCGATCAGCGAGGGCATCAGCGTCAACGTCACGCTGATCTTCTCCCTGGACCGCTACCGGGCCGTGACCTCCGCCTACATCGACGGCCTCGAGCGCGCCCAGCGCGCCGGAATCGACCTGAGCACCATCCGCTCCGTCGCGTCCTTCTTCGTCTCGCGCGTCGACTCCGAGATCGACAAGCGCCTCGACGCCATCGGCACGGACGAGGCGGCCGCGCTCAAGGGCAAGGCCGGTATCGCGAACGCTCGCCTCGCCTTCGAGGCGTACGAGGAGATCTTCTCCACGCCCCGCTGGCAGGAGCTCGCCGCGGCCGGGGCCCACCCCCAGCGCCCGCTGTGGGCCTCCACCGGCGTCAAGGACCCGGCCTACCCGGACACCATGTACGTCGACGAGCTCGTGGTCGACGGCGTGGTCAACACCATGCCCGAGAAGACCCTGGACGCCGCCGCCGACCACGCCAACCTGCGCGGCGACACGGTCCACGGCACGTACGACGAGGCCCGCGCCCTGCTCGACAGCCTCGAGCGGGTGGGCGTGTCCTACGCGGACGTCACCGACCTCCTCGAGGTCGAGGGCGTCGACAAGTTCGAGAAGAGCTGGGCCGAGCTGCTCGAGACGGTCACCACGGCGCTGGAACGCGCCAAGGCGGTCGTCGCGTGAGTGAGGGCTCTACCGCCACGGTGGCCTGGGTAGGTCCCGAGGAGGGCGCGCTGATCGAGGTCAGCGCCACCGGCGACGGCGCGAGCGCCGTCTCCGCGCACGTGCCGGGTCTGGTGGCCGACAAGGTCGCGAGCCGCATCGCCGCCCACGACGCCACGTTGTGGGGCGAGGCGGCCGCGGCCGAGGCCGCCGTCCGCCTCGGCTGGACCGCCCTGCACGAGACCTCCCGGCCGCTGCTCGCGCCGCTGAACAAGCTGCGGGCCGAGCTGCTCGCCGAGGGCATCGACCGGGTGGTCCTCGCGGGCATGGGCGGCTCCTCGCTCGGCCCCGAGGTCCTCGCGGGCTCCGCCGGCGCCCAGCTCACCGTCCTCGACTCGACGCACCCCGACCAGGTGCGCCGCGCCCTCGAGGGCGACCTGCGCAGCACCGTCCTCGTCGTCTCGTCGAAGTCCGGCGGCACGGTCGAGACCGACTCCCAGCGGCGCACCTTCGAGGCCGCATTCACGGCCGCCGGCCTGGACGCGGCGCGGCACATCGTCGTCGTCACGGACCCGGGCTCGCCGCTGCGGGCCACGGCCACCGAGGCGGGGTACCGCGCCGTCTTCGAGGCCGACCCGAACGTCGGCGGCCGCTTCTCCGCGCTGACGGCCTTCGGGCTGGTGCCCGCGGCGCTGGCGGGCGTCGACGTCGAGCAGCTGCTCGACGAGGCGGCCGCCGTCGCGCCGTTCTTCGCGGAGGACTCCGAGGCGAACCCCGCGCTCGTGCTCGGCGCCGCGCTCGGTGGGACGTCGCCGCTGCGCGACAAGATCGTCATCCGCGACGGCGGCTCGGGCCTGTTCCACTTCGGGGACTGGGCCGAGCAGCTCGTCGCCGAGTCGACGGGCAAGGAGGGCACGGGGCTCCTGCCCGTCGTCGTCGGGGCGGGCGCGCCGGAGCTCGCCGCGCCGGCCGCAGACGTGCTCCCGGTGGTGCTGCTCCCGCTCGCGGACGAGGTCGACACGCCCGTCGACGCGGCCGCCGCCGACGCCACCGAGGTCACCGTCGCGGGCACCCTCGGCGGCACGATGCTCCTGTGGGAGTACGCCGTCGCCGTGGCGGGCCGCCTGCTCGGCATCGACCCCTTCAACCAGCCCGACGTGGAGTCCGCCAAGGCGGCCACCCGCGGGCTGCTGGACGGGGCCCCCGCCGCGGGGGCCCCCGCCTTCGTCGACTCCGGCGTCGAGGTGCGCGCCTCGGCCGGGCTGCTCGGCGCGGCGGCCACCGTGGACGAGGCCCTCGAGCGGCTGCTCGGCCAGCTGGGTGAGCACGGGTACGTCGCGGTCATGGCCTACCTCGACCGCGAGGGCCGCGCCGCGACCCTCCTCGACGACGTCCGCCCCGCCCTGGCGGCGCGGACCGCCCGGCCCGTGACCTTCGGCTGGGGACCGAGGTTCCTGCACTCCACCGGCCAGTACCACAAGGGTGGCCCGCCGGTCGGGGTGTTCCTGCAGATCACCGGGACGCCGCAGCACGAGGTCAACATCCCCGGCCGCGACTTCGACTTCGCCACGCTGATCTCGGCGCAGGCCGCGGGCGACGCCCGCGTGCTCGCCGACCTGGGGCGGCCGGTGCTGCGCCTGCATGTGACCAACGCCGACGCGCTCTCCTGGCTCGCCGGCCTACTGATGGGACCGGCAACCGCATGACCGAGACGACACAGGTCCTCAACCCGCTCCGCGACGCCCGCGACCGGCGCCTGCCGCGCATCGCCGGGCCGGCCGGGCTGGTGATCTTCGGCATCACCGGCGACCTCGCCAAGCGCAAGCTCATGCCGGCGATCTACGACCTCGCCAACCGGGGGCTCCTGCCGCCGTCGTTCGCCCTCACGGGCTTCGGCCGCCGGCACTGGAGCACGGAGGAGTTCGCCGAGGTCGTCCACGACGCCGTGCGCGAGCACGCCCGCACCCCCTTCGACGAGCGCACCTGGAAGCAGCTCGTGTCCGGGTTCCGGTTCGTGCAGGGCGAGTTCGACGACGACGCCGCCTTCGACCGCCTCGCCGAGACGGTCGCCGCCCTCGACACCGAGCGCGGCACCGGCGGCAACCACGCCTTCTACCTCTCCGTGCCGCCGGACGCGTTCCCCGTGGTGCTGCGCCAGCTCTCCCGCTCGGGCCTGTCCGGCCGGGACAACGGCCACGGGTGGCGCCGCGTCGTCATCGAGAAGCCCTTCGGGCACGACCTCGCCTCCGCCCAGGAGCTCGACAAGGTCGTCTCGGAGGTCTTCCCGCCCGACGCGGTCTTCCGCATCGACCACTACCTGGGCAAGGAGACCGTCCAGAACATCCTGGCGCTGCGCTTCGCCAACCAGCTGTTCGAGCCGGTCTGGAACGCGCACTACGTCGACCACGTGCAGATCACGATGGCCGAGGACATCGGCATCGGGACCCGGGCGGGCTACTACGACGGGATCGGCGCGGCGCGGGACGTCATCCAGAACCACCTCCTGCAGCTCCTCGCGCTGACGGCGATGGAGGAGCCGGTCTCCTTCGAGCCCGACGCCCTGCGCGCCGAGAAGGAGAAGGTCCTCTCCGCCGTCCGGCTCCCGGAGGACCTGGCCGCGCACACGGCGCGCGGGCAGTACGCCGGCGGGTGGCAGGGCGGCGCGCAGGTCCTCGGCTACCTGGACGAGAAGGGCATCCCCGACTCCTCCATCACCGAGACCTACGCGGCCATGCGCCTGGACGTGGACACCCGCCGCTGGGCGGGCGTCCCGTTCTACCTGCGCGCGGGCAAGCGCCTGGGTCGGCGCGTCACGGAGATCGCCGTCGTCTTCAAGCGCGCGCCGCACCTGCCCTTCGACCTCGCGGCCACCCAGGAGCTGGGCGAGAACGCGCTCGTCATCCGCGTCCAGCCGGACGAGGGCGTCACCATCCGCTTCGGCGCGAAGGTGCCCGGGACCGCGATGGAGGTCCGCGACGTCACGATGGACTTCGGCTACGGCCACGCGTTCACCGAGAACTCCCCCGAGGCGTACGAGCGGCTCATCCTGGACGTGCTCCTGGGCGACCCGCCGCTGTTCCCCCGGCAGCGTGAGGTCGAGCTGTCGTGGAAGATCCTCGACCCCATCATCGCCGCCTGGGAGAAGCTCGGGCAGCCCGAGCAGTACGTGCCCGGCACGTGGGGGCCCGCCGGGTCGGACGCGATGCTCGCCCGCGACGGCCGCGAGTGGCGCCGCCCGTGACGCCCCGCGCGCACGCCCCCGCCACGTCGAACAGCTCCAGGAAGGACCGCACATGATCGTCACCCTCGAGGACACCACGTCCGCCGCGGTGGGCAACCGGCTGGTGTCGCTGCGCGAGGAGGGCGGCGCCGTGGCGCTGGGCCGCGTGCTCACGCTCGTGATCCTCGCCGAGGACGAGGCCTCCGCCGAGGACGCCATCCACATCTCCAACGTCGCGTCGCACGAGCACCCCGCCCGGGTGATCGTCGTGCTGCCCGACGGCGCGGCCGAGGACAAGTCCGGCCTGGACGCCGAGATCCGCGTGGGGAGCGACGCCGGCGCCTCGGAGGTCGTGGTGCTGCGCCCCCACGGCGGGGCGGGCTCCCGGCCCGACACGCTCGTCATGCCCCTCCTGCTCCCGGACACGCCGATCGTGGCCTGGTGGACCGGGATGCCGCCCGCGGCGCCGTCGAAGGAGCCCATCGGGCTCATGGCGCAGCGCCGGATCACCAACACCACCCGGTGCGCCGACCCGGGCGCCGTCCTGGCGACCCTGGCGGAGAACTACGCCCCCGGTGACAGCGACCTCGCGTGGGCGGGCGTGACGATGTGGCGGAGCATCCTCGCGGCCACCCTCGACGAGCCGCCCTTCGAGCCGATCACGGCCGCGGCGGTCTCGGGCTCAGCCTCGCACCCGTCGATCGCGCTGCTCGCGGGCTGGCTGGCGATGCGCCTGGGCGTGCCCGTCACGATGAACGGCGACGGGCACGACGCCATCAGCGGCGTCGTCCTCGAGCGGGAGTCCGGCCCGATCAACCTGACCCGGCCGCAGAACTCCACCATCGCCCTGCTCTCGCGCCCCGGGCGCCCGGACCAGCGCCTCAACCTCCCGAAGCGCGAGATCCAGAACAGCCTCATCGAGGAGCTGCGGCGCCTCGACCCGGACACGACCTACGGCCAGGTCCTCACCGAGGGCCTGGTGCTGCTGGAGCTGGACTAACCCCGCCTTTTTTGGTGAGAGGTCAAGTCCTCACACGGTGGGAGGCCAAGGCCTCACCGCACGGCGCAGCACGAACGCAGGACGCCCCCGGCACATGGTGCCGGGGGCGTCCTGCGTTCGTGTCTCAGGTCCGAAGTTCCCAGGTCACCTCGGGTCCGAAGTTCCCCAGGCGCCGTCACGGTGCCCGGAGCGTGTCAGCCGCCGCGGCGCTCCCGGAGGGCGGCCAGCGCCTCGGCCAGGAGTGCTGCGCCGTCCTCCTCGGACCGGCGCTCCTTCACGTAGGCGAGGTGCGTCTTGTACGGCTCGTTCCGGGGCGGCACGGGCGGGTTCTCCTTGTCCTGCCCGGCCGGCATCCCGCAGCGCGGGCAGTCCCACGTCTCGGGGATGACGATGTCGGGGCCCTTCGCGAAGCTGGGTCGCACCTCGTGCCCCTGGGAGCACCAGTAGGAGACCCACTCCCGGGGCGCGGCCTCGCCGCGCTCGGTCTCGCCCATGGGCCCCGCGCCGACGCGCGAGCCGCGGATCGCACTTCCTCCAGCCACGTCGGCCTCCTCAGATCTCGAACTTCTGGATCAACCCGATGAGCACGATCGAGGTCACCCAGACGAGGGAGATCCCGACCGTGATCCGGTTGAGGTTGCGCTCCGCGACACCCGAGGAGCCGATGCTGCTGGAGATGCCCCCGCCGAACATGTCGGACAGCCCGCCGCCCTTGCCCTTGTGCAGGAGGATGGTCAGGATGAGGAAGATGCTGGTGATGACCAGCACCACCTGAAGGATGATCCGCAGTGCATCCACGGGGCGTGTCCGTTCGTCGTCTTGGGTGTTCCGGCGCGCCGGGCGCGCCGGAACAAGGATAAGCGATGAGGTGGTCTGGAAGTAGCAGACCGCGCCATCAACGCGTCGGCCGCCCCGCGTCCCTCGCCCGGTCGTAGATCGGGCAGGGCGTGCGGGGCGGCCCGGCGCTCGGTCAGGAGATGACCTGTCAGCCACCTGGGCCTGTCAGCCACACTGCGACCGTCGCGTCAGGACATGACCTGTCAGCCAACCTGGGCCCCTGTCAGCCAACCTGGGCCCTGTCAGCCAACCCGGGGTCGGTCGGTCAGAGGCCTACCTTGTGGTCCTGGTAGCGCACGATGGCGGCGAACTCCTCCGCCTGCAGGCTCGCGCCGCCCACGAGGGCCCCGTCGACGTCGTCCTTCGCCATGATCGAGGCCACGTTGGAGGACTTCACCGACCCGCCGTAGAGCACGCGGACCGCGTCGGCGACCGACGCGTCGTAGAGCTCGGCCAGGCGGGCGCGGATCGCGCCGCAGACCTCCTGGGCGTCCTCGGGCGTGGCGACCTCCCCGGTGCCGATGGCCCAGACGGGCTCGTAGGCGATCACGGTCGTGGCGGCCTGCTCGGCGGTGAGGCCGGCGTAGGCGCCGTCGACCTGGCGCAGGCAGTGCCCCACCTGCTCGCCGGCCTTGCGGATGTCGAGCCCCTCGCCCACGCAGATGATCGGCGTGATGCCCTTGGCGAGCGCGGCCTTCGCCTTGGCGGCCACCAGGGCGTCGTCCTCCTGGTGGTACTCCCGGCGCTCCGAGTGCCCGACGACGACGTAGCTCGCGCCGAGCCGCGCCAGCATGACCGCGGAGATCTCACCCGTGTAGGCGCCCGACTCGTGGGCGGAGACGTCCTGCGCGCCGTAGCGGACGTCGAGCTTGTCCCCGTCGACGAGGGTCTGCACCGAGCGCAGGTCCGTGAACGGCGGGAGGACGACGACCTCGACCTGCTCGTGGTCGTGCTTCGCGTCCTTCAGGGTCCAGGCGAGCTTCTGCACGAGCGCGATCGCCTCGAGGTGGTCGAGGTTCATCTTCCAGTTCCCCGCCATGAGCGGGGTGCGGTTGGTTGCCATGGTCTCAGTCCTCCAGGACGGCGATGCCGGGGAGGGTCTTGCCCTCCAGGTACTCCAGCGAGGCGCCGCCACCGGTGGAGATGTGCGAGAAGGTCGACTCGTCGAACCCGAGGATGCGCACGGCCGCGGCGGAGTCGCCGCCGCCGACGATGGTGAAGCCGTCCGCGTCGCTCATCGCCTGCGCGACGGCCTTCGTGCCGGCGGCGAAGGCGTCGAACTCGAAGACGCCCATGGGCCCGTTCCACACGACGGTCTTGGCGTCCGCGATCTTGGACGCGAACAGCGCGGCCGAGTCCGGGCCGATGTCCAGGCCCATCTGGTCGGCCGGGATCGCGTCGGCGGCCACGACGGTGGCGGGGGCGTCGGCCTTGAACTCCGGCGCCACGACGATGTCGGTGGGCAGGACGATCTCGACGCCCTTCGCCTCCGCCTGGGCGAGGTAGCCGCGGACGGTCTCGACCTGGTCCTCCTCGAGCAGCGAGGTGCCCACGCCGTAGCCCTTGGCGGCGAGGAACGTGAAGACCATGCCGCCCCCGATGAGCAGGCGGTCGGCCTTGCCGAGGAGGTTGGCGATGACCCCGAGCTTGTCGGAGACCTTCGAGCCGCCCAGCACGACGACGTAGGGCCGGGCCGGCTCCTCGGTGGCCCTGGACAGGGAGTCGATCTCCTTGAAGACCAGCTTGCCGGCCGCGTGCGGGAGCTTCTTGGCGACGTCGTAGACGCTGGCCTGCTTGCGGTGGACGACGCCGAAGCCGTCCGAGACGTAGGCGTCCGCCAGTGCGGCGAGCTCATCGGCGAGGGCGCCGCGCTCGGCGTCGTCCTTGGAGGTCTCGCGAGCGTCGAAGCGGATGTTCTCGAGCAGGGCGACGTCACCCTCGCCCAGGCCCGCGACGACGGCCTGGGCGTCCTCGCCGACGGTGTCCTTGGCCAGGGTGACCTTCTTGCCCAGCAGCTCGCCGAGACGCTCGGCGACGGGGGCGAGGGAGTACTTGGCGTCCGGGGCGCCCTTGGGGCGTCCGAGGTGCGCGGTGACGACCACCTTCGCGCCGGCGCCGGTGAGCGCCTCCAGCGTCGGCAGCGCGGCACGGATGCGGCCGTCGTCGGTGATGGTCGTCCCGTCCAGCGGGACGTTGAAGTCAGAGCGGACGAGCACGCGCTTGCCGCGCAGGTCGCCGAGGTCCTCGATGGTCTTCATCGACATTCTCCTTATGTCGTCGGTGCGCCGGGGCGGCGGGCCCCGACGCGCGGACGTCCGCGTGCGCGAGCGAGAAGCTGCGCACGCGGACGTCCGTTTGTTGTGCGTGGCCGGAGCCGACCGGTCAGAGGCGCTGGCCGACGTACTCGGTGAGCTTCACCAGGGAGTTGGAGTAGCCGTACTCGTTGTCGTACCACGAGACGACCTTGACCTGGTCGCCGATCACCTTGGTCAGGCCCGCGTCGAAGATGCTCGAGTGCGGGTTGCCGACGATGTCCGCGGAGACGATCGGGTCCTCGGTGTACTCGAGGACGCCCAGCGTGTCAGCCTCGGCGGCCTTCTTCATCGCGTTGTTGACCTCGTCGACCGTGACCTCGCGGCTGGCGGTGAAGGTGAGGTCGGTCGCGGAGCCCGTCGGGGTCGGCACGCGCATGGCGTACCCGTCCAGCTTGCCCTTGAGCTGGGGCAGCACGAGCGACACGGCCTTGGCGGCGCCGGTCGAGGTGGGGATCATGCTCAGGTTGGCGGCGCGGGCGCGGCGCAGGTCCTTGTGCGGGCCGTCCTGCAGGTTCTGGTCCGCGGTGTAGGCGTGGATCGTGGTCATCAGGCCGCGCACGATGCCGAACTCGTCGTCCAGGACCTTGGCCATCGGGGCCAGGCAGTTCGTGGTGCAGGACGCGTTGGAGATGACGTGGTGGCTCGCCGGGTCGTACTCGGTGTGGTTCACGCCCACGACGAAGGTGGCGTCCTCGTTCTTGCCGGGCGCGGAGATGATGACCTTCTTGGCGCCGGCGTCGATGTGCGCCTTGGCCTTGGTGGCGTCGGTGAACCGACCGGTGGACTCGATGACGATGTCGGCGCCGAGCTCGCCCCACGGCAGGGCGGCGGGGTCCTTCTCCTCCAGCGCCTTGAAGGTCTGGTTGCCCACGGTGATGGAGTCCTCCGTGAAGGACACGGCCTCCTTGAGGACGCCGAACACGGAGTCGTACTTCAGCAGGTGGGCGAGGGTCTTGTTGTCGGTCAGGTCGTTGACGCCCACGATCTGGATGTCAGCGCCCGACTCGAGCACGGCGCGGGTGAAGTTACGGCCGATGCGGCCGAAGCCGTTGATACCGACGCGGATGGTCACTATGTCCTCCTGGAGTGCGCCGCTCGGCGCACGCATTGTCCGGAATCCTCAGCACCGGTGACGGTGCTCCGACCACGGCATCCGCGCGGCCGAGGCCGCGCGGACCGGCCGTGGCCAGCACGGACGAGTTTACCCATTCAAGGGAAGAACGACACGAGGACCATGGTCCGCCGCCCGCTGCTGTGAGGGGACTCACCCCACCGGGGCGGCCCGCCCGGCGATCAGAGGTCGAGCATGTCCGGCGTCAGGATGGCCTCGGTGTCCGGGATGCCCTGCTCGTGCGCGCGCTTGTCCGCCATCGCGAGCAGCCGGCGGATGCGCCCGGCGACGGCGTCCTTCGTCAGGGGCGGGTCGGAGAGCTGCCCGAGCTCCTCGAGGCTGGCCTGCTTGTGTTCGAGGCGCAGCCGGCCCGCCTGGATCAGGTGCTCGGGCACCTCGTCGCCGAGGATCTCGAAGGCCCGCTCGACGCGCGCCCCGGCGGCCACGGCCGCTCGGGCCGAGCGACGCAGGTTCGCGTCGTCGAAGTTGGCCAGCCGGTTCGCGGTGCCGCGGACCTCCCGGCGCATGCGCCGCTCCTCCCAGACGAGGACGGCGTCGTGCGCCCCCATGCGGGTGAGCATGGCGGAGATCGCGTCGCCGTCGCGGATGACGACCCGGTCGACGCCCCGGACCTCACGGGCCTTGGCGACGATGCTCATCCGGCGCGCGGCGCCCACCAGCGCGAGGGCGGCCTCGGGGCCGGGGCACGTGACCTCCAGGGAGCTCGACCGCCCGGGCTCGGTGAGGGAGCCGTGCGCGAGGAACGCCCCGCGCCAGGCGGCGGTGGCCTCGGCTACGCCCGCGGAGACCACCTGCGGGGGCAGCCCGCGCACCGGGCGGCCCCGGGTGTCGAGGAGGCCCGTCTGGCGGGCGAGGGACTCCCCGTCCTTGACGACCCGCACGACGTACCGGTTCCCGCGGCGCAGCCCACCCCCGGAGACGACGATGATGTCGCTGGAGTGGCCGTACACCTCGTGCATGGTCTGGCGCAGGCGGCGGGCGGCGATGCCCGTGTCGAGCTCGGCCTCGACGACGATCCGGCCGGAGATGATGTGCAGGCCGCCGGCGAAACGCAGTGTCGCGGCCACCTCCGCCTTCCGGGCAGACACCTTCTCCACCCTCAGGCGGGCGAGCTCATCCTTCACGGCGGAGGTCAACGACATGCCGGTCATCTTCGCACTCATCGGCGGGTGGTTCCTCCGCCGGCCGCGTCCACGTCCCCCAGGACGCCCTCGAACGCGTCCCGGTAGGCGGCGGCGAGGCGGAGCGTGTCGTGCCGCGCGCTGCCGTCGCCCACCCCCACCTGCCGCAGGAGCAGGACGGCGCCGCAGGCCGACGCGGCCTCGGTGAGGTCGTCGAGATCCTCCACCGCGGCGGGGTCGGCGATCATCACGTCGAGGCGCAGGTCGGGGGCGTGCTCGTGCAGGCTGCGCACGTGGTCGGCGGCGCTCATCCCGTAGGTCTCGCCCGCCTGGGCGGAGAGGTTCAGCGTGAGCGCGCGCCGGGCGCGGGTGGTGTGCAGGGCCTCGGAGAGGTCGGGGACGAGCAGGTGCGGGATGACGGAGGAGTACCAGGAGCCCGGGCCGAGCACGACCCAGTCGGCGTCCCGCACCGCCTCGAGCGCCTCCGGCCGGGCGGGCGGGTTCTCGGGCAGCACGCGCACGTGCTCGACCCGTCCCTCGCTGAGCGCGACCTGCGCCTGGCCGCGGACCGTGCGCAGCTGCCCCGCGGAGCGCACGTCGGCCTCGATCTCGAGCGGCACCGCCGCCATGGGCAGCACCCGGCCGCGCACGCCGAGCAGGCGCCCGACCCAGTCCAGGCCCGCGACCTCGTCCCCGAGGAGCTCCCACAGCGCGACAATGAGGAGGTTGCCCACCGCGTGGTTGTTCAGCGGTCCCTCGGAGCAGAACCGGTGCTGGAGCACGTCGCGCCAGGTCAGCCCCCACTCGCCGTCGTCGCACAGGGCCGACAGCGCCATGCGCAGGTCGCCCGGGGGCAGCACGCGGAGCTCCTCGCGCAGGCGCCCGGAGGAGCCGCCGTCGTCCGCGACCGTCACGACGGCCGTGAGGTTCTGGGACACGTGCCGCAGCGCGCCGAGGGTCGCCGCGAGCCCGTGGCCGCCGCCGAGGGCGACGACGGCGGGGCCCCGGGCCCCCGACTGCATGCCGGCGCGCGCCCGCGCCGTGCCCGGGACCACCTCGGGGATCCCCGGCCCGCCGAGGAGGGCGGCGAGCGAGGCGTCGGCCGGTCCGGTGGGCATGGCAGACCGCGGCAACCGGGGTCGGGGCTCCGGCTCCGGCTCCGGCGGCACCTTCGGCTCGGGCTGCCGGCTCATTCGCGCCCCAGGTCCCGGTGCAGGGTGCGGACCGACTGCCCGCGCTCGCGCAGGCGCGCGGCGATCGCCTCCGTCATGGCCACCGAGCGGTGCTTGCCGCCCGTGCAGCCCACCGCGATCGTCACGAACGGCTTGAGCTCGTTGATGTAGCCGTCCAGCACCGGCGCGATGGCGTCGACGTAGCGGTCGGCGAAGGCCTCCGCGCCGTCCTGGCCGAGCACGTAGTCGCGCACCTCCTTGTCCTTGCCGGTGAGGTGGCGCAGCTCGGTGACCCAGTAGGGGTTGCTCAAAAAACGCACGTCGACCACGTGGTCGGCGTCGAGCGGGAGGCCGTACTTGAAGCCGAAGGAGACGACGGTCAGGCGTAGCGGGCGTTCGCCCTCCCCCGCGACCAGCTCGCGGACCTTGCGGGCCAGGTCGTGCACGGACAGCTCGGTGGTGTCGATGAGGACGTCCGCGCGGCGGCGCAGGTGCGCGAGGAGCTTGCGTTCCGCGGCGATGCCGTCCATGAGGCGGCCGTCGCCCTGCAGCGGGTGGGGCCGGCGCACGGACTCGTAGCGGCGGACGAGCTCCTCGTCGGTGGCGTCGAGGAAGACGATGCGGTAGTCGGTGCCCTGCACGCGCAGCTCGTCGAGCACGGCGACGAGCTCGGCGAAGAACTCGCGGCTGCGCACGTCCACCACCGCGGCGAGGCGGTGCACCCCGCCGCCGGTGGGGGTCATCATGCGGGCCAGGGCGGCCAGCATCCGCGGGGGCAGGTTGTCCACCACGTACCAGTCGAGGTCCTCCAGCGCGGCCGCGGCGCGCGAGCGGCCCGCCCCGGACATGCCGGTGATGATGAGCAGCTCCGGCGGGGTGGCCTCCGGCAGCCGCGCCTGGGCGTCCAGCAGAGGGATTCCCTCCGGCACTGTCGGCGGCCTGCTCTCGTCGGTGCCCTGGGTGTCCATGACTCTCAGGATGCCAGGTAGTCGTCGTCGGCAGGCCCGGGGTCCGCCGTCGCCTCACCGCCGGATGGGGTGGGCCCGAGGGCGCCGAGGATGGCCTGCGCGGTGCGCGGACCGATGCCCTTGACGGCGGCGACCTCCTCCACGGTGGCGGCCCGGATGTTCTTCACGGAGCCGAAGGCCTTGAGCAGCGCGGCCTGACGGGTGGGCCCGAGCCCGGGTACGTCGTCGAGCACGGACCGTGTCATCGCCTTGGCGCGCCGCGAGCGGTGGTGCGTGATGGCGAAGCGGTGGGACTCGTCACGCAGGTGCTGCAGCAGGTACAGGGACGGGCTGGTGCGCGGCAGCACCACGGGGAAGTCGTCGCCGGGGAGCCAGACCTCCTCCAGCCGCTTGGCCAGGCCGACCAGGGCGACGTCCTCGATCCCCAGGTCGTCGAGGACCCGCTGCGCCGCCGCGACCTGCGGCTGGCCGCCGTCGACGATCACGAGGTTGGGCGGGTACGCGAACCTGCGGGCGCGACCCGTGCGCGGGTCCACCGGTCCGGAGCGCAGGGGCACGCCGTCGTCGTCGAGGGTGTCGAGGTCCGGGCCGGCGTCGTCCGGGTCCCCGCCGTCCAGGGCGGCGGCCACAGGGTCGAGGGACGCCGTCGCGGCGTCCGGGCCGGCCACGAGCGCCTCCTGCTCCGCGACGTAGCGCTTGAAGCGGCGCCGCAGCACCTCGTCCATCGCGGCGGTGTCGTCCCGGGCGCCCTCGCCGTTCTCCCCGCGGACCACGAAGTGCCGGTACTCGGACTTCTTCGGCACGCCGTCCTCGAACACGACCATCGAGCCCACCTGGTAGGTGCCCTGCGTGTGGGAGATGTCGTAGCACTCGATGCGCAGGGGCGACTCCGGCAGCTCGAGGGCCTCCTGCAGCTCGCTCAGCGCCTTGGAGCGGGACGTCAGGTCCCCGGCGCGGCGCGCCTTGTGCAGCGCGAGGGCATGGGTCGCGTTGGTCCGTACGGTCTCCGCGAGCGCCTTCTTGTCCCCGCGCTGGGGTACGCGGATGCTCACGCGCGAGCCGTGGAGCCCGGAGAGCCACTCCGTCATGCCGTCGACGTCGGCGGGCAGGGCCGGGACGAGGATCTCCTTGGGCACGGCGGTGGTGGGGGCGTGCGCGACGTCGTCGACGCTGGTGGCCTCCCCGTCGACGGCGCGCGCGCGGGCCTTGCCCACGGAGCGGGAGTCCCGCGGGGCCACGGGCGCCCGGTCCGCGCCGCCGTAGACCTGGAGGAGCATGTGCTCCACCAGCCCCGGCTCGTCCAGCTCCTCGACGCGCTCCACCACCCAGCCGCGCTGGCCCCGGATGCGCCCGCCGCGGACGTGGAAGACCTGCACGCTGGCCTCGAGGTCGTCGGCGACGAGGGCGAAGATGTCCGCGTCCGTGCCGTCGGGGAGCACCACGGCGTTCTTCTCCACCACCCGGCGCAGGGCGGCGACGTCGTCGCGCAGGCGGGCGGCGCGCTCGTAGTCCTGCTCCCCGGCGGCCTCGCGCATCTCGCGCTCGAGGCGGCGCAGGTACGGGCCGGTCTCACCCTCCATGAACCGGCAGAACTCCTCGGCGAGCGCGCGGTGGTCGTCCTGGGAGATCCGGCCCACGCACGGGGCGGCGCACTTGTCGATGTAGCCGAGCAGGCACGGGCGGCCCGAGGACTCGGCGCGCCGGTAGACACCGGCGGAGCACGTCCGCACGGGGAAGACCCGCAGCAGCAGGTCGACGGTCTCGCGGATCGCCCACGCGTGGGTGTACGGACCGAAGTAGCGGGTGCCCTTGCGCTTGGCCCCGCGCATGACCTGGACCCGGGGCACGTCCTCCCCCATCGTCACGGCGAGGAACGGGTAGGACTTGTCGTCGCGGAGCTTGACGTTGAACCTCGGGTCGAACTCCTTGATCCAGGCGTACTCCAGGGAGAGGGACTCCACCTCGGTGCCCACCACGGTCCACTCCACCGAGGCGGCCGTGGTGACCATCTGCTGGGTGCGAGGGTGCAGCGCCGAGAGGTCCTGGAAGTAGCTGCCCAGGCGGCTGCGCAGGCTCTTGGCCTTGCCGACGTAGATGACCCGCCCGTGCGGGTCCCGGAAGCGGTAGACGCCCGGGGCATCGGGCACCTCACCCGGCCGAGGGCGGTACGTGGACGGGTCGGCCATGCCAGGAAGCCTACGTCAGGGTGCCCACACGCCGGCCGGGGGTGGGGGCCGGCCAGGCCCTCAGTCGGCCACGGGCACGGCGCCGGCCGCGCTCTGCGCCGGGGCGGCGGGCACCGCGGGCTCGACGCGGACCGGGAAGTGCACGGACCGCGCGACGTGGTTGTGCTCGCGGGCCTCGTGGTGGAGCCGAGCGGCGAGCTCCTCGGTGATGCCCGGCTCCGCGTAGGTCACGCGGGGGCGCAGAACCACCTCCACGAACGGGCCGGCACCGGCGCCCTCGATCCGCTGGGTGCCGGTCGCCTTGTCGAAGTACCCCGTCACGACGACGTCGTGCTTGGCCGCCGTGCGGAGGAACCACAGCATCTGGGCCTGGGAGATGGAGCCGACGAAGAGCTCCTCCGCGCGGTACCGGCTCACGTCCGTGCGCACCTTGAGATCAGAGGTGGCGAGCAGGGTGGGTTTGCCCTCGACGCGCACCTCGTGGTCGCGGGAGTAGCTCGTGTAGCTGGCGGTGCCACGCTCGTCGGCGCCCGTCCAGTCGACGGTCACGTTGTACGTCTGGAGTGCTCCCATGACCCCACGCTAGCCGTCCGCCCTGGGGTGGGCGAGGGGTTCCGGGACGTCCCCACGCCCAATGACACCGTCCGTCCGCACCCGACGCCGAGCGACACCTTCCGCACCGAAGTCGGCCGCCTCGGACCGCCGATGCTGACCGTGCCGCTCCTCGACGCGCTCGTCCGCGCGAGCGGCATCACCGTCCCGGCAGTGATCGCCTTCCGCCGCGCGCACCCCGGCGCCCGCGGCAGCCGCCTGCTTGATCGGGCGCTGACGATGGTCTCGGGGCTGGCTGAGTCGCCACCGGAGTCGCGCCTCCGGGTCACGTGCTGGAGTCGGGCCTCCCGATGTCCGAGGTCAACTACAGCGGGCTGGACAACGGAGCGTTCGTCGCCCGGGTCGACCTCGCCTGGCCGGAGCTGCGGGCGGCGGTCGAGTACGACGGCGCCTACCACGACGCTCCCGAGCAGATCGCGAAGGATCGCGTGCGCATCAACAACCTCCGGGCAGCAGGCTGGACCGTGCTCGTCATCGATCGGCGGCAGACGAAGCAGCCAGGGGCCGTCGTCGAGCTCATCGCCCGCACGCTCGCGCGTGCTGCTCGATGACCGCCGCCGCGGCCGGTGCGCCAGAAGGGAGGGCAGCCGGCGGGCCGGCCCGGTGATGAGCCCCGTCGGCACCCACGCACGGCGACGGCGAGTGACGGGGTGAGCCCCGCCGCCCCCGCGCGGAGCCGACGGGGCGGCGCACCACCCGGTCGGCTCCGCCGTCGCCCGCGGTCAGCTCGCGACGAGCACCCGTGCCGCGAGCAGCTCCGCCAGGTACTGGCCCGTGAACGACTCCGGCACCTTCACGATCTGCTCGGGCGTGCCCGTGGCGACGACGGTCCCGCCGCCGGAGCCGCCCTCGGGACCCATGTCGATGACCCAGTCGGCGTTCTTGATGACGTCGAGGTTGTGCTCGATGACGATGACGGTGTTGCCCTTGTCGACCAGTCCCTGGAGAACTTCCAGGAGCTTGCGGATGTCCTCGAAGTGCAGCCCGGTGGTGGGCTCGTCGAGCACGTACACCGTGCGGCCGCTGGAGCGCTTCTGTAGTTCGGCGGCGAGCTTGACGCGCTGCGCCTCACCGCCGGAGAGCGTGGTCGCCGGCTGCCCAAGCCGGACGTAGCCCAGGCCGACGTCCACCAGCGTGCGCAGGAACCGGGTGATCTTGGGGACCGCGGCGAAGAACTCCACCGCCTCCGCGATGGGCATGTGCAGGACGTCGGAGACCGTCTTGCCCTTGAAGTGCACCTCGAGGGTCTCGCGGTTGTACCGCGCGCCGCCGCACACCTCGCACGGGACGTAGACGTCGGGCAGGAAGTTCATCTCGATCTTGATGGTGCCGTCGCCCTTGCAGGCCTCGCACCGCCCGCCCTTGACGTTGAACGAGAACCGCCCGGGGCCGTAGCCGCGGACCTTGGACTCGGTGGTCTCGGCGAAGAGCTTGCGCACGTGGTCCCACACGCCCGTGTAGGTGGCTGGGTTCGACCGCGGGGTCCGCCCGATGGGCGACTGGTCCACGTGGACGACCTTGTCGAGCCCGTCCAGGCCGGTGACCCGCTTGTGCCGGCCCGGCACGCCCCGGGCGCGGTTCAGCTCGTTCGCCAGCACCTGGTACAGGATCGAGTTCACCAGGGTGGACTTGCCCGACCCGGACACGCCGGTGACGGCGATAAACGTCCCCAGCGGGAAGGAGATGGTGACGTCCTTGAGGTTGTTCTCCTTGGCCCCGACCACCGTGATCTGGCGGCTCTTGTCCACCTTGCGGCGCGTGGCCGGGACGGGGACCTGCCGCCGGCCCGAGAGGTACGCCCCCGTCACCGACTCCTCGGCGCTGAGCAGCCCGGCTAGGTCGCCCGAGTGGACGACCCGGCCGCCGTGCTCGCCGGCGCCCGGGCCGATGTCGACGATCCAGTCGGCGGCGCGGATGGTGTCCTCGTCGTGCTCGACGACGATGAGGGTGTTCCCCAGGTCCCGCAGGCGGGTCAGGGTCTCGACGAGGCGGCGGTTGTCGCGCTGGTGGAGGCCGATGCTCGGCTCGTCCAGCACGTACAGCACGCCCACCAGGCCCGAGCCGATCTGGGTGGCAAGCCGAATGCGCTGAGCCTCCCCGCCCGACAGCGTCGCGGCGCCCCGGGACAGGGAGAGGTAGTTCAGGCCGACGTCGAGGAGGAAGCCCAGGCGGGCGTGGATCTCCTTGAGGACCTGGCCGGCGATGGCGGCCTCGCGCTGCCCGAGGGCCAGGGTGTCGAGGTAGGCCTTGGCGTCGGCGATGGACAGGTCGCAGAGCTCGGCGATCGACAGGGTCCCCAGCCGCACCGAGAGCACCTCGGGCTTGAGGCGCGCGCCCTTGCAGACCGGGCACGGCACCTCCCGCATGTAGCCCTCGTAGCGCTCGCGCGACCACTCGGACTCCGTCTCGGCGTGCTTCCTCTTGACGAAGGAGATCGCGCCCTCGAACCCGGAGGTGTACGAACGCTCCCGGCCCCACCGGTTGCGGTACTTGACCTTCACCTCGTAGTCGTTGCCCTGGAGCACCGCGTCCTTGGCCCTCCTGGGCAGGGCGCGCCACGGGACGTCGACGGAGAAGTCCAGCTGCTCCGCCAGGCCGCGCAGCTGGCGCAGGAAGTACTCGGACTGCGCGGCCCAAGGCGCGACGGCGCCGTCGGCGAGGCTGAGCTCCTCGTCGGGGACGATCAGCTCCGGGTCGACCTCCAGGCGCGCGCCGATGCCGGTGCACTCGGGGCAGGCGCCGTACGGGGCGTTGAAGGAGAAGGTCCGCGGCTCGATCTCCTCGAGCGTGAGCGCATGGTCGTTGGGGCACGAGCGCTTCTCCGAGAAGCGCCGCTCGCGCCCGGGGTCGTCGGCGTCGAGGTCGACCAGGTCGACGACGATCAGGCCGTCGGCGAGGCGCAGCGCGGTCTCGACGGAGTCGGTGAGGCGCTGGCGGACGTTCTCGCGGACCACGAGGCGGTCGACGACCACCTCGATGTCGTGCTTGAGCTTCTTCTCCAGCGTGGGCGGGTCGGAGAGCGGCACGACCTGCCCGTCGACGCGGACGCGGGCGAAGCCCTGGGTCTGGAGGTCGCGGAACAGCTCCGAGTACTCCCCCTTGCGCCCCCGGATCATGGGGGCGAGGACCTGGAAGCGGGTGCCCTCGGGCATCTCGCGCAGCCGGTCGACGATCTGCTGCGGCGTCTGTGCGGTGACCTGCTCCCCGCACACGGGGCAGTACTGGGTTCCCGCCCGGGCGAAGAGCAGCCGCAGGTAGTCGTAGACCTCGGTGATCGTGCCCACGGTCGAGCGCGGGTTCCGGTTCGTGGACTTCTGGTCGATCGAGACGGCCGGGGACAGCCCCTCGATGAAGTCGACGTCCGGCTTGTCCATCTGCCCGAGGAACTGCCGGGCGTAGGAGCTCAGAGACTCCACATAACGCCGCTGCCCCTCGGCGAAGATCGTGTCGAAGGCCAGCGACGACTTGCCCGACCCGGACAGCCCCGTGAACACGACGAGCTTGTCGCGCGGGAGGTCGATGCTGACGTTACGGAGGTTGTGCTCGCGCGCACCGCGCACGAGAAGGTGATCGCTCACCCGGAGATGATACGTGGCCGCACCAGAGTGGCGCACATGTGTTCGATCACAGGTGGCGCCGCTCGCCGCCCACGCGCCTCCCAAACGCCCCCACCGGCGCCCGGCGCATCCCAGCCCGCGGGCCGCGCGAGGACTTGACCGCTCGCGGCCGGGAGGCGGGCGACCGCGTGCGAGGACTTGACCAGTCACCCTCCAATGCCGGCGCGCCGCCGCGGCACCGCTCTGCGAGGATGGCGGAGATGCCTGCCACCGCCGCCGATCTCATCGCCGCCCTCCCCACCGGGCCCGAACGGATCGAGGACTACGCCGTCCTCGGCGACTCACACTCGGTCGCCGTCGTCTCCCGGCGCGGCTCCGTCGACTGGCTGTGTCTGCCGTGGCTGGACTCGGAGGCGTTCTTCGCCGCCCTGCTCGGCACGCCGGAGAACGGGCGCTGGCTGCTGACCGCCGTCGCCGAGGACGGCGAGGTGACGGCGGAGCGCCGGTACGTCGGTGACAGCTTCGTGCTCGAGACCACGTACACGACGCCGACCGGGCGCGCGCGGGTCATCGAGACCATGCCGCTGGAGGACCAGCGGGCCGACCTCATCCGCCGCGTCGAGGGCCTGTCGGGGCGCGTCACCTTCGTGCACGAGTGGATGGTGCGCTTCAGCTACGGCAAGACCAAGCCGTGGATCCACCGCGACATCGACCCCGACGGCGTGCGGGTGATCCGCGCGATCGCCGGCCCGGACTCCCTCACCCTGCACGGCGACCGCCTGCCGAGGGCCGCCGACGGGCGCCACCAGGACGTCTTCGAGGTCGCGGCCGGCGAGCGTGTCGACCACGTCCTGACCTGGACGAGCTCCTGGGACCCCATCCCGGTGCTGCCGGACGTCGACGCGGAGCTGGCCCGCACGGAGACCCTGTGGGCCGGCTGGTCCCGGGCCAACACGTACGACGGCCCGTACCGCGAAGAGGTGACCCGCTCCCTGCTCGTGCTGCGACTGCTGACCCAGGAGCCGACCGGGGGCATCGCCGCCGCCGCGACCACCTCGCTGCCCGAGGAGATCGGCGGCGAGCGCAACTGGGACTACCGCTACTCCTGGCTGCGGGACGCCGCCCTCACGCTCGAGGCGCTGGTGGACCTCGGCTTCCGGGGCGAGGCCGAGAAGTGGCGGCAGTGGCTGCTGCGCGCGGCGGCCGGGGAGCCGGAAAAGCTGCAGATCATGTACCGGCTCGACGGCTCCCGCGAGCTGCCCGAGCGCCAGCTCGACCACCTCCCCGGCTTCGCCGGGTCCGTCCCCGTGCGGGTGGGCAACGCCGCGGTGAACCAGCACCAGAACGACGTGCTCGGGGAGGTCATGCTCGCCCTGGACCTCGCCCGCCGTGCGGGCCTGCACAAGAGCCGTCACTCCTGGGCGCTGCAGCGCCACCTCGTCGACAACATGCTCCGGCACTGGCGCCTGCCGGACCACGGCATCTGGGAGGTCCGGGGCCCCCGCCGGCACTTCACCCACTCCAAGGTCATGTGCTGGGCGGCGCTGGACTGCGCCGTCCGCGGGGTCGAGGAGCACGGCCTGGACGGCCCCGCCGAGGCGTGGCGGGCGGCGCGGGAGGAGATCCGCGCCGACGTCCTGGCCAACGGGTTCGACCCGGCGCTGAACTCCTTCGTCCAGCACTACGGCGCCAAGCACACCGACGCCTCCCTGCTGCAGCTCGTCCAGGTGGGGTTCCTCCCGCCGGACGACCCGCGGATCCTCGGCACCGTCGCCCGGGTGCGGGCCGAGCTCGCCGACGGGCCGTGGGTGCGCCGGTACCTGACGAGCACCGGGGTGGACGGGCTCAGCGGCGGGGAGCACCCGTTCCTGGCCTGCTGCTTCTGGCTCGTGGACGCGCTGGCCCGGACCGGCGACACGGCCGCGGCGCGCCGGAACATGGACGAGCTGGTCGCGGTCACGAACGACGTCGGCCTGCTCGCCGAGGAGTACGACCCCGTGAACCGGCGCTTCACCGGCAACTTCCCGCAGGCGTTCTCCCACCTGGCGCTTGTGCGGGCGGCGCACTCCCTGTCCGTCGCCGAGTCCGCCCCGGTCCCGGTCGGCGCCGCGGCGCCGACCGAGCCGGTCATCCCCGCAGAACAGGGCACACGCACGGGCGAGGACACCGCCGACCCCCGGCCCGCGGCGGACCGCCCGTGACCCCTCCCAGCAGTAGGAGCAGCATGACCGAGCCCACCGACGAAGGAACCGCCATGACCGCCGCCGAGCCCGCCGACGACCTCGCCGGCGCCCACGTCACCCACGGCGGCCCCTCCGCCGTCCACCGTCTCGGCGGGGTCACGGTGCGCAAGGCGTCGGTCTCCGGGGAGGACAACAACGCCTACCTGGTCACCGCCGCGGACGGCGCGCAGCTGCTCGTCGACGCCGCGGACGACGCCCCCCGGCTGCTCGCCCTGGTGGCCGAGGGCTCGGGGCGTCTCGACGCCGTCGTCACCACCCACCGGCACTGGGACCACCACCGGGCCCTGCCCGAGGTCGTCGCGGCGACCGGCGCACTAACCCTGGCCGGCGCGCCGGACGCGGCGGAGCTCCCGGTCCCCGCCGGCCGCACGCTGACCGACGGCGACACGGTCGTCGTCGGCGACCTCACGCTCGACGTGGTCGCGCTGCGCGGACACACCCCCGGGTCGGTGGCGCTGGCGCTGACCGAGCCCGACGACGGACCGCACCCCGGCAGGGTGCACCTGTTCACCGGCGACTCCTTCTTCCCCGGCGGGCCCGGCCGCACCACGTCACCCCGAGACTTCACGAGCCTCATGGACGACCTGGAGCGCCGCGTGTTCGACCGCTTCGACGACGACACCCGCGTCTACCCCGGCCACGGCGACGACACCACCCTGGGCCGCGAGCGCCCGCACCTGGGCGAGTGGCGGGCGCGCGGCTGGTGAGCCTGGGGGCCCGGCGGCACCTCCCCCACGGCTACTCTCTGGAGCATGACGATCTTCGCCGTGGAGTACCACTACGACACCACCCGCACCCAGGACATCGAGACGCTGCGCCCCCAGCACCGCGCCTTCCTCAAGTCGCTGCACGAGGCCGGGACGCTCATTGCCTCCGGCCCGTGGCTCGACAACGCCGCCCCCGGCGCGCTGATCCTCATCCGGGCGGCGGACCACCATGCCGCGCTCGACGCCCTGGACCCGGACCCCCTCCACCGGGCACACCTGATCACGCACCGCGCCGCGCGCGCCTGGCAGCCGGTCATCGGCTCCCTCGCCTGACGACGAGGTACGCCGGTGGCGCCGCACGAGTGCGGCGCCACCGGCGGGTCGTGCTCTCTCCGGTCCTACTCCGGGTCGAGCACGAAGTCGTAGGTGACCTCGTTGCCCGCGCCACCGTCGGTGCGCGGCGTGGGGTTGAGCATGAGCTCGGGCTTCGTCGCCTGGGCGATGTCGTTGTCCGTGTACTCCCCGCCCTCGAAGTAGAGCTGGCTCGTGATGAGCTGGTAGCCGGGGTGCGAGACCTTCAGGTGCAGGTGCGCCGGACGGAACGGGCTCCAGCCCGCCGCGATGGTCATCTGGCCCGTCGCGCCATCTGTGGGGATGGCGTAGGGCGCCGGCTGGATCGTGCTGATCCGGAACCGGCCCTCGGCGTCCGTGACGATCGTGCCGCGCAGGTTCCACTCCGGGATGCCGAGGCCCTCGGCGAACTGGGAGTAGTAGCCGTCGTTGTCGGCGTGCCACAGCTCGATCGTCGCGCCCGGGAGCGGGGTGCCGTCGACGGCCCGGACCTGGCCCTGGAACAGCAGCAGCGTGCCCTCCTCGTCCGCGCGCCTGGGGAGGTCGCACTCCGCGGGCAGCTCGGGGGCGCCCGGCACGTAGTACGGGCCCTCGATCGAGCCCGCCGTGCCCTGCCGGTTGCGGTTGACCACGGCCTCGACCTCGTGCTCGACGAACACGTCGAGCCAGAGCGGCCACTCGCCGTCCTCCCCCACCTTGATCAGCCACGCCTTGAGCGCGTCGTACTCGGCGTACGTGATCTCGTGCTTGCGGATGACCTCGAAGAGTGCCGCGAGGACGTCCCGGATGATTGCGGAGAGGCGCTCGGGCGAGGTGTCCGCCCTGACCTCCTTGTGGAGGAACTTGTCGGTGGCGCTGCCGCCGGAGGCGGCGGCCGCGGGCGCGGTCTCGGTGTGGGCGTTCATGGGACTCCTTCGTCTCTCTGGGGTGAGGTGTGTCGGGTGGGATGTGTCGGGGTGGGGTGCGTCGGGGATGGTGCGGAGAACACTCACGCGACGGCGGTGGTGAGCGCGTCGGCCTCCTTCGGCCTGCTCGGTCCGAGGTGGTCCCCGAGCATGCGGACGAACCGCGCGACGACCGGCGAGGCGTCGTCCTCGCGCCAGGCGAGCGCGAGCTCGACCGTGCCGGCGCCGGCGATCTCGCGGTAGCGCACGCCCTCGAGGGTCAGGGCGCGCACGGAGTCCGGCACGAGCGCGACGCCGAGGCCGGCCGCGACGAGCGCGACCATGCTGGACGTCTGCTCGACCTCGTGCGTGCGCGCGACGCGCGTGCCGGTCTGGCGCAGCGCCGACTCCACGGCGCCGCCCACCACCGACCCCGCGCCGCCGGGGTAGGTGAGGAGCACCTCGCCCGCCAGGTCGGCGATGCCGAGGGCCGCGGCACCCGCCAGGCGGTGGCCGGCGGGCACCGCGAGGACGAGCGGCTCGACGGCGAGGGTCCGCGTCGTCAGTCCCGGCATCTGCACCGGGGGCCGGAGGAGCCCCACGTCCAGGCGCTGCTCCACGAGGGCCCGCTCCTGCGTCGGCGTCAGCATCTCCGAGGACATCTGGAGCTCGACGTCGGGCAGGTAGGTCTGCTTGAGCCGCGCGACCTGGGGCAGCTGACGGTAGGAGGCGGACCCGGTGAAGCCGACCCGGAGGAGGCCGGACCACCCCTGGGCGAGCGCCCGCACCCGGGCGCGGGCGGCGTCGAGGTCGGCGAGGATCGCCACGGCGTCGGTGTAGAAGGCCCGCCCGGCCTCGGTGAGGTCGACCCTGCGGGTGGTGCGGCTGAGCAGCTCCGTGCCGAGCTCGCGCTCGAGCTGGCGCACCTGCTGCGAGAGCGGTGGCTGCGAGATGTGCAGGTGCTCCGCCGCACGGCCGAAGTGCCGGTGCTCCGCGACCGCGACGAAGTACTTCAAGTGCCGGAGCTCCATTGCCCTCCCCTCCCGTGGCGCACGCGTGTGACGGACGGCACACGACGGCTCCACGAGCATAGGCGTGCGCATTTATTCGCACAAATACTTCTGGCGTCCCGATTCATGCCCCTTGCGACTGAGTGGGCCCCGGGCGCCGCTGTGAGGCCGGCGGTGAGCGACGGCGTGCGGCCGTTCCTTGACTTACCCGGGCACCCACGACACGATGTGTTCATTCCGCGCGCAGGTGTGCGCATACCGAACACGGGGAGGCGGTACCGATGCTGCAGGTCACCGAGAGCACCGCTGAGGCGGTCCAGGACATCCCCGACGGCGCGACCGTGATGATCGGGGGCTTCGGCACCGCCGGGCAACCGGTCGAGCTCATCGACGCGCTCATCGCGCAGGGCGCCACGGACCTCACGGTCATCAACAACAACGCGGGCAACGGCGACGTCGGGCTCGCCGAGCTCATCCGGCTGGGGCGGGTGCGCAGAATCGTGTGCTCCTTCCCGCGCCAGAAGGACTCGTGGCACTTCGACGCGAAGTACCTCGCGGGCGAGATCGAGCTCGAGGTGGTGCCGCAGGGCAACCTCGCCGAGCGCATCCGCGCGGCCGGCGCCGGCATCGGCGCGTTCTTCACCCCGACCGGCTTCGGGACGCTGCTGGCCGAGGGCAAGGAGACCCGCCGGATCGACGGGCGCGACTACGTCCTGGAGCACCCGATCCACGCCGACTTCGCCCTCATCAAGGCGCTGCGCGCCGACCGGGTCGGCAACCTGGTCTACCGCAAGACCGCCAGGAACTTCGGCCCGATCATGGCCACCGCCGCCCGGACGACCGTCGTGCAGGTCAGCGAGGTCGTGGAGACCGGCGCCATCGACCCCGAGGTGGTCATCACCCCGGGCGTGTACGTCAACCGCGTCGCCGTCGTGGAGCCGACGCCGGCGCACGAGGAGGCCGGACAGTGACCGAACGACTGACCCGCGACGAGATCGCCGAGCGCGTCGCCCGGGACATCCCCCGCGGCGCCTACGTCAACCTCGGCATCGGCATGCCCACCAAGGTCTCGGACTACCTCGAGGCCGAGCGGCAGGTCACCCTGCACACCGAGAACGGCATGCTGGGCATGGGCCCCGAGGCCCACGGGGACGAGATCGACCTCGACCTGATCAACGCCGGCAAGATCCCGGTCACCGAGCTGCCCGGCGCCTCCTACTTCCACCACGCCGACTCCTTCGCCATGATGCGCGGCGGCCACCTGGACCTGTGCGTCCTGGGCGCCTTCCAGGTCTCGGCCACCGGCGACCTCGCGAACTGGCACACCGGCAAGCCCGGCGCCATCCCCGCCGTCGGGGGCGCAATGGACCTGGCCATCGGCGCGAAGCAGACGTTCGTGATGATGGAGCTCTACACCAGGAAGGGCGAGTCCAAGCTCGTCGAGAGCTGCACCTACCCGCTCACCGGCATCGGCTGCGTCAGCCGCGTGTACACCGACGTGGCGATCTTCGACCTCACCGCCGACGGCGTCGCCGTCACCGAGATCTACGGCGACGACACCATCGACACCCTGCGCGAGTCCACCGGGCTGGCGCTCATCGACCGGGCCGTCCCGGTCCGCTGAGGAAGGAACAACGTGTCCGCTTACATCTACGACGCCGTCCGGACGCCGTTCGGGCGGTACGGCAAGGCCCTGGCGAAGGTCCGCCCGGACGACCTCGGCGCTGCCGTGATCAAGGCGGTCGTCGAGCGTAACCCCAACCTGGACCCGGCCCGGATCGACGACGTCATCTTCGGCAACGCCAACGGCGCCGGCGAGGAGAACCGCGACGTCGCGCGCATGTCCTCCCTGCTCGCCGGGCTGCCCGTCTCGGTCCCCGGCGTGACGGTCAACCGCCTCTGCGGCTCCGGCGTCGAGGCCGTGATCCAGGGCTCGCGCGCCATCGAGACCGGCGACGCCGACGTGATCCTCGCCGGCGGCACCGAGTCGATGTCCCGCGCGCCCTGGGTGCTCCTCAAGGGCGACCGTCCCTTCCCGGCCGGCGACCAGACGCTGGTCTCGACCACCCTGGGCTGGCGCCTGGTCAACCCGCGGATGCCCGCGGAGTGGACGGTCTCGCTGGGCGAGGGGGCGGAGATCCTCGCCGACATGTACCGGATCTCCCGCGAGGACCAGGACGCGTTCGCCCTGCGCAGCCACCGGCTGGCCACCTCGGCGTGGGACGAGGGCCGCTACGACGCCGAGTTCGTGGCCGTGCCGGGCGTCGACCTCGACCGGGACGAGAACGTCCGCCGCGACAGCTCGATCGAGGCGCTCGGCAAGCTCAGGCCCGCGTTCCGTCCCGCCGAGGAGGGGACCGTCACCGCCGGTAACGCGTCGCCGCTGACCGACGGCGCCTCTGCCGTCCTCCTCGCGGGCGAGAGCTTCGACGGCGAGCCGCTGGCCAGGGTCGTCTCCCGTGGGGTCTCGGCCCTCGAGCCGCAGCTCTTCGGCGCCGGACCGGTCGAGGCCGCCAACATCGCCCTGCGCCGCGCCGGGAAGACCTGGGCCGACGTCGACCTCGTCGAGCTCAACGAGGCCTTCGCCTCCCAGTCGCTCGCGTGCCTGAAGCAGTGGCCGGACCTCGACCCGGAGAAGGTCAACGTCGACGGCGGCGCGATCGCCATCGGGCACCCACTGGGCGCCTCCGGCGGCCGCATCATCGGCCACCTCGCCCACGCCCTCAGGGCCCGCGGCGGCGGCATCGGCGTGGCCGCGATCTGCATCGGCGTCGGCCAGGGCCTGGCGGTCGTGCTCGAGGCCTGAGCGGCGCCGCTCCGGACGGCCCGGTCCCTGCGGGGGCCGGGCCGTCCCGTTCCCGGCTCGCCCGGCGCGGCGGCCCGCCGGGTGCTCGTGCGGTTGGCCGCCGGGGGCTCGTGGGGGATGGCCGCCGCGGCGCGCGTCGCGAGCCGTCGCAACCGGTCGCTCAGGGAGTGGCCGCCGCGGGCCCCGGCATGCGCTCGCGGCGCCGCGCGACGGCGGCGGAGATCGCGTCGGCCGTGCGCAGCAGCGCCGTGACCTGGTGCTCGGGCACCACGCCGCCGGGCAGCGCGTACGTGCTCAGCGGCAGGTTGACCGCCGCCAGCACCGCGCCGGCCTCGTCGCGGACGGGGGCAGCCAGCGTGGTCAGGCCGCGCTCGAACTCCTGGTCGACCCGGCAGTAGCCCCGCTCGCGCACCGCCGCCAGCTCCGCGCGCAGCGCGCCGGCGTCGGTGAGGGTCTGCTCCGTCAGGCCCGGGAGCGGCCCGGCGCCGAGGACCTCCTCGCGCGCGTCGTCGTCGAGGGCGGCCAGCAGCACGCGCCCCATGGCTGTCGCGTGGGCCGGCGCCCGCGTGCCGATGTGGATCACCGCGTCGATGATGCGGCTGCCCGGGATCCGCTGGACGTAGACGATCTCCGCCCCGTCAAGCACCGCCATCGAGCACGACTGCCCCGTGGCGCCCACCAGGGCGCGCATCGGCCCGGCGCCGAGCTCGGGCAGCAGCAGGCTGGACCGGTAGGCCGCACCCAGCTCGAGGACCCGCGGGCGCAGGCTGAACTCGCGCCCTCGGACCAGGACGTAGCCGACCTCCACGAGCGTGAGCAGCACGCGCCGCGTCACCGCGCGGTTGAGGCCCGCGGCGTGGGCAGCCTGCGCCAGGGTGAGCGGCTCGTCGGCCTGGGCCAGGGCCCTGATCACGCCCAGGCCCCGGGCCAGCGACTGCAGCCCCTCGGCGGGGGCCGCCGCGTCCCGGTCCTCGTCTCGGGGGGCGGCGGGCACTCAGAGAAGCCCTTCGTCGCGCAGGACCTCGGCCGCCAGCGCGTAGGCGTGGTTGGCGACGGGCACGCCGGAGTACACGGCCACGTGCAGGAGCACCTCCCGGAGCTCGTCGACACTCAGCCCGTTGCGCAGCGCCGCGCGCACGTGCATGGAGAACTCCCCGTCGTGGCCCAGCGTCATGAGCACGGCCAGGGTGATGGCGCTGCGCGTGCGCCGGTCGAGGCCCGGCCGTGTCCACACGTCACCCCAGGCGTAGCGGGTGATGAAGTCCTGGAAGTCCGCGTTGAAGGGGGTGGTCCGCTCCTGCGCCCGGTCCACGTGGGCGTCCCCGAGCACCTCGCGCCGGACCGTCATGCCGGCCGCGTGCCCGGGCCGCTCGGCGTCGAGGTGGTCCAGGAGGTAGCGCGTGACGGTCGGGGCCTGCTGGACGGCGGCGATGTGGGCGGCGTCGTCGACGAGCTCGAGACGGACCTCGGCGCCCCCGGCGCGCACGCCGGCCGCGATCTCCTCGGACATCGCGGCGGGGAGGGCGGTGTCCTGCCGGCCGCCGAGCACGAGCACGGGCGCGGCGATGCGGGAGAGGTCCGGGCGCAGGTCCATCCCCGCGATGGCCTCGCAGCACTGGGCGTAGCCCTCGGGCTCGACGGCGAGGAACGTCTCGCGCAGGCGCCCGCGCGTCTCCTCGTCGGTGAAGGTCTCGGTGAACCACCGGGCCGTGACCGGGTCGACGATGGCGCCCATCCCCTGCTCGCGCACCGTGGCCGCGCGCTCGAGCCAGCTCTCGGTCGTCGGGGAGAAGGCCGCGCTGCACACGACCGCGACGCGGCGCACCCGCTCGGGGCGGTGCTCCGCGAGCCAGAGCGCGACCATCCCGCCCAGGGACAGCCCCACGTGGTGCGCGCTGCCCACCCCGAGGTGGTCCATGAGGCGCGCGACGTCCTCGCCGAGCTGCGCGATCGTCGCCGGGCCCGCCGGGCGCGGCGGGGACGTCGAGGCGCCGTGCCCGCGGAACTCGTAGCGCACGACGCGGTAGCGCCGCTCCAGCAGCCGGACCTGGGCGTCCCACATGTGCCGGTCGGTGCCCAGCGACGAGCCCATCACCACGACGGGAGCGTGCTCGGGCCCGCTGATCTCGTGAGCCGGGAGGTACTCGGCGTCCTGCATGGCGCTCCTTCGGTGGTCGGCGACGGCGGCGCCGGCGTGAGCGGACCGGTCCGCCGGTTCGTCTGACGAACTCTGGGGTGGTGCCGGACGAGGCCCTGGCGGCCCCCCCTCTGCCCGAATCTACTGGCAGCGCAGCCGTTTCGCGGACACGCGGCCGCCGCCGCGCGGCCCGGACCGGATCGCCGCGGCGACGCCAGCCGCACGGTCCGCCGCGTGCGCGAACAACGATGGAAGGATGGCGCGCGACGGCCCCGCAGGCCCGCGGGGCGAGCCGACCTGGAGGCCGCCATGTTTGACGACGAGCTGTTCGGACCCTCGCCGGGCGAGGCGACCCCGGCCGTCGACGACCGCGCCGTCATCGACGCCATGACGCGCGCCGAGGTCGCCCTGCTGCGCGCGGCCCAGTCCTGCGGGGTCGTCCCCGCCGAGGGCGACCCCGCGGCCACGCTCGAGCGCGCCGCGGCCGGGCTCGAGATCGACCCGGGCGACCTGGGCCGCCGCGCCCGCGGCGCGGGCAACGCCGTCGTCCCGCTCGTGAAGGACCTCCTCGCCGCCGTGCCGCCAGAGGTCAGGCCCTGGGTGCACGTCGGGGCCACGAGCCAGGACATCGTCGACACGGCCCTCATGCTGCTCGGCGCGCGCGCGGCGGACGCGGTGCTCGCGCACCTGCAGGGCGCCGTGGGCTCCGCGGCCCGGCTCGCCCGCGAGCACCGCGCGACGGCGATGGCGGGGCGCACGCTCGGTCAGGTGGCGGTGCCGACCACCTTCGGCCTCAAGGCGGCGGGCTGGGCGACCGGCCTGCGGGCCGCGGCGCGGGACCTCCAGCGGGTGCGCACCGAGCGGCTGGCGGTCCAGCTCGCCGGGGCGGCCGGCACCCTCGCGGTCTACGGGGGCGCCGGGACCGACGTCGTCGACGCGTTCGCCCGCGAGCTGGGCCTCGTGGCGCCCGAGGCCCCCTGGCACACCGAACGGTCCCGGGTGCGGGAGCTCGCCGCCGCCCTGGGGTCGGTGCTCGCGGCGGCCGGGAAGGTGGCCACGGACGTGGTGCAGATGGCCACCAGCGAGGTGGGCGAGGTGCGCGAGGGGGGCGGCCCGGGCCACGGCGGCTCCTCGGCGATGCCGCACAAGGCGAACCCCGTCACGTCCGTCCTCGTCCGCTCCGCCGCCGTGCGCGGCCCCGGGCTCGTCGCCACGGTGTTCGCGGCGTCCCTGCAGGAGCACGAGCGCGCGACGGGGCACTGGCACGCGGAGTGGCAGCCGCTGCGCGAGCTGCTCCTCCTCGCCCAGGGGGCCGCCGAGCGCGTCGACCAGCTGCTGGCGAGCCTCGACGTCCGCCCGGAGGCGGTGCAGGCAAACCTGGACCGGGCGCGCCCGTCCGTCATGGCCGAGGCGCTGGCCACCCGCCTGGCCCCCGCCCTGGGGCGTGGCGAGGCCCAGCGGGTGGTCACGGAGGCGCTCGCGGCGGCCACGGCCGAGCACGGGCAGGGGCTCTCCGACGCCCAGCTCGTGGAGGCGCTGACGGCCAGGACCGACCGAGTCTCCCGCGAGGTGCTGATGGGGGCCCTCGTGCCGGCGTCCGCGCTCGGGGCGGTCGACGGCCTGATCGACCGGGCCCTCGCGAGCCTGGACCGCTGAGCCGCCCGGTCAGGGCTCCATGTGCCCGAACGGGCGCAGGTCCGCGTCGATGGCCGCGGCGGTGCGGCGCAGCTCCGGCAGTACCCGCCGGACGAGGTCGCTCGGGCTGCCGGGGGCGACGGCGGTGGCGACGTTGACCGCGGCGATCACGGCCCCGTCCCGGTCGTGCACCGGCACCGCGAGCGAGCGCACGCCCTCCTCGAGCTCCTGGTCGACGTGGGCGTAGCCCTGCTCCCTGGTCTGCTCGAGGATGGCGCGGAGCCGCGCGGTGTCCGTCGTCGTGAAGGAGGAGCGGCGCTCGACCCTGACGGAGGCGATGAAGCCGTCGAGCCAGTCGTCGGACCGGGCGGCGAGCAGCACGCGCCCCATCGAGGTCGACTCGGCCGGGAACCTCGTGCCGGTGCGGATGTGCACCCGCATGACGCTGCGCGTGGCCGCGCGGGCGATGTAGACGATCTCGCCCCCGTCGAGGACCGACGCCGACGCCGACTCGCCCACGCGCTCGGACAGCTCCTGCACGTGGGGGTCGACGACCTCGGCGAGGGTCAGGTCCGCGAGCTGCTCGAACCCGAGCTCGAGGATCCGCGGCCGCAACGAGAACTCGCGCCCCACCTGCTCGGCGTAGCCCAGCTCGACGAGGGTGTTCAGGGCCCGCCGCGCGCCGGCCCGCGGCATCCCCGAGAGGGCGGCCGCCTCGCTGAGCGTGAGGCTCGGGTGGTCGGCGTCGAAGACCCGGATGACCGACAGCCCGCGCTCCAGCGCGCGGATGGTCTCGGGCGCCCGGACGGCGTCGACGTCCGCGTCCGCGTCGCGCCCGGAGGCGGCCGTGCCCTCCACACCGTGGCTCACGCCGTCCCCAGCTCTCACCCTCGGCATGCTAGCGGCCGGACGGACGCGCCCCGGACGCACGTGGCCCGGCCCCTCGGGAGGGGCCGGGCCACATGGGCGTGCCGTGGCCGCGCGGGTCTCCCCGTGCGGCGCGTGCTCAGTCGCGGGTCGGCGTGCCGGCCTGCTCTTCGGCGGGGCGGGCCTCCACCGACGCGTCGGCCTCGGCCGCGCTCGGCGACGCGGCCGTGCCGGACGTCGCGGCGGGGGTGACGTGGTGCTCGCCGACGGCGCGCGCCTCCGCCACGGCGCGCTCCGCAGCGGCCACGCGCGCATCCTTCTTGTTCTTCGCGAGGCTGGCGAAGACGGTGATGAGCAGGACGCCCACGATCCAGGACAGCGAGACGACGATGGTCGGCTCGGGGATGGCCGTCCAGTGCTCGCCCCCGTTGATGAAGGGCAGCTCGTTCTCGTGCAGGGCGTGAACGACCAGCTTGACGCCGATGAAGCCGAGGATCGCCGCGAGCCCGTAGTGCAGGTACACGAGCCGGTCGAGCAGGCCGTCGATGAGGAAGTACAGCTGACGCAGCCCGAGCAGCGCGAAGGCGTTGGCCGCGAAGACGATGTACGGCTCCTTCGTGAGTCCGAAGACGGCGGGGATGGAGTCGACGGCGAACATCAGGTCGGCCGTGCCCAGCGCGAAGATGCAGATGAGCAGCGGGGTGATGAAGGTCTTGCCGCCGTGGCGGTGGACGATCTTGTCGCCGACGAACCCGTCCGTCACGGGCAGGACGCGGCGGATGAACCGCACGACGGCGCTCTCGTGATACCCCTCCTCCACCTCGGCGGGGGCGGCACCCGTGCCCTCACGGGCCTGCGTGTAGGCGGTGTACAGGAGGAACGCGCCGAAGAGGAAGAAGACCCAGGAGAAGTTCTGGATGACCGCGGCGCCCACCAGGATGAACACCAGCCGCAGGACCAGCGCGATGATGATGCCGGCCAGCAGCACCTTCTGCTGGTACTCCCGCGGCACCCGGAACGCCCCGATGATGATGATGAAGACGAAGAGGTTGTCCACCGAGAGGCTGTACTCGGTGATGTAGCCGGCGAAGTACTCGCCGGCGTACTGACCGCCGTAGACCCCCCAGAGGATCAGGCCGAACACCACCGCCAGGGACACGTAGAAGGCCGTCCAGCGGGCCGCCTCGCGGATCGAGGGTGCGTGCGGGGTGCGGACGTGCCCGACGAGGTCGATGGTGATGAGGACGACGACGACCGCCGCGAGAATGATCCAACCGAGTGCATGAACTTCCACAGTTCCTCCGGTACGTAGGGGCAGGTACCGGAGGTCTCTTCCGCCTGGTCCGGGCAATCCTCGACCCTGGTGAGGGGCTGGATGACCGTCGTGGTCCGGGCCGATGACGCCGGGTGGGCTGCTTCACCCACCGTGATGACGACGTCACTGTTCGGGGAATACTCCCCTCCGCTGCGGAAAGAATACGGCAGGCGGGGCCGGATGGCGACGACGCTCCGCGGTGACGTTACGCTCAGGCCCTTCGTCGGCGTCCCGCGGGCGGCGGCGACGGGCCCGCCGCTACGCGTCCGCCACGGCTACGCGTTCGCCGCCGTCATCTGGCGCAGCTCCTTCTTGAGGTCGGAGATCTCGTCCCGGAGGCGGCCGGCGAGCTCGAACTGGAGCTCCTCCGCCGCGCCGTGCATCTGGTCCGAGAGCTCCTGGATGAGCTGGGCGAGGTCCCCGGCCGCGGCGCCGGCGAGCTTCTCGCGCACCGACTCCCCCGTCTTTTTCCGCTCGCGCGTGCCGGGCCCCTTCCCGGCCCCGCGGTACCCGCCCTCGAGGAGCTCGGCCGTGTCGATGTCCTCCCGGACGAGCATGTCCGTGACGTCGGCGATCTTCTTGCGCAGGGCGGTGGGCTCGATGCCGTGCTCGGTGTTGTACGCGACCTGCTTCTCGCGCCGGCGCGTCGTCTCCTCGATGGCCTGCGCCATCGACGGGGTGATCTTGTCGGCGTACATGTGCACCTGCCCGGAGACGTTGCGGGCGGCGCGGCCGATCGTCTGGATCAGCGACGTCGACGACCGCAGGAAGCCCTCCTTGTCCGCGTCGAGGATCGCGACGAGGGAGACCTCGGGCAGGTCGAGGCCCTCCCGCAGGAGGTTGATCCCCACGAGCACGTCGAACTTGCCCATGCGCAGCTCGCGGAGCAGCTCGACGCGGCGCAGGGTGTCGACGTCGGAGTGCAGGTACTGGACGCGCACGCCGCGCTCGAGGAAGTACTCGGTGAGGTCCTCCGCCATCTTCTTCGTCAGCGTGGTCACGAGCACGCGCTCGTGCCGCTCCACCCGGTCGTGGATCTCGCCGAGCAGGTCGTCGATCTGTCCCTGCGTCGGCTTGACGACGACCTCCGGGTCCACGAGCCCGGTGGGGCGGATGATCTGCTCCACCACGCCGTCGGACTGGCTCAGCTCGTACGGCCCGGGCGTGGCCGAGAGGAACACGGTCTGCCCGATCCGCTCCAGGAACTCCTCCCACCGCAGCGGCCGGTTGTCCATCGCGGAGGGCAGCCGGAAGCCGTGCTCGACCAGCGTGCGCTTGCGGGACATGTCCCCCTCGTACATGGCCCCGATCTGCGGGACGGTGACGTGGGACTCGTCGATGACGAGGAGGAAGTCCTCGGGGAAGTAGTCCAGCAGGGTGTTGGGCGCCGTGCCGGCCGCGCGGCCGTCGATGTGGCGGGAGTAGTTCTCGATGCCGGAGCAGGTGCCGATCTGGCGCATCATCTCGATGTCGTAGGTGGTGCGCATGCGCAGCCGCTGGGCCTCGAGGAGCTTGTTCTGGCGCTCGAGCTCCTCCAGGCGCCAGGCCAGCTCCTCCTCGATGCCGGCGATGGCGCGTTCCATCCGCTCCGGGCCGGCCACGTAGTGCGTGGCGGGGAAGAGGTGGACGGCGTCCTCGGTGCGCACGGTGTTGCCGGTGAGGGGGTGCAGGGTGCTCAGGCCGTCGATCTCGTCGCCGAAGAGCTCGATGCGGATCGCGAGCTCCTCGTAGACCGGGATGATCTCGATCGTGTCGCCCCGCACCCGGAACGTGCCGCGGGTGAACGCCATGTCGTTGCGCACGTACTGCATCTGGACGAACTGGCGCAGCAGGTCGTCGCGATCCACCTGCTGCCCCACCCGCAGCTGGACCATGCGGTCGACGTACTCCTGGGGCGTGCCCAGGCCGTAGATGCACGACACGGAGGCGACGACGACGACGTCCCGGCGGGTGAGGAGGGAGTTGGTCGCGCTGTGCCGGAGCCGCTCGACCTCGTCGTTGATCGAGGAGTCCTTCTCGATGTAGGTGTCCGTCTGGGCGATGTACGCCTCGGGCTGGTAGTAGTCGTAGTACGAGACGAAGTACTCGACCGCGTTGTTGGGCAGCAGCTCGCGGAACTCGGTGGCCAGCTGCGCCGCGAGCGTCTTGTTGGGCGCCATCACGAGGGTCGGCCGCTGCACCTGCTCGATGAGCCAGGCGGTCGTGGCCGACTTGCCCGTGCCGGTGGCGCCGAGGAGGACGATGTCCTTCTCCCCCGCGGTCAGCCGCTCCGTGAGCTCCTTGATCGCCGTGGGCTGGTCCCCCGAGGGCGTGTACTCCGAGATGACCTCGAACGGGGCGACTGAACGCTGCAGATCGGTCACGGGACGCATGTGGTAACGGTACGTCCCGGCACCGACACGGGGCGCCGCGGCCGCGGCGCCCCGGCGGGACCCTGGCGGCGCCGGCGCCTCAGGCCGGGTCGCGGCGGCCCGCCGGGGGCCCGCCCGCGAGCCCGGCGGCGAAGCGGGTCAGCAGCTCCGTGAACGTCCGGCGGTCGGCCGCGCTCCACGAGGCGAGCTGCTCCGCGAGCACCTCGGTGCCCGAGGTCCGCACGCGGTCCCGTACCTCGCGCCCGCGCGGGGAGAGGCTGAGCAGGGCGGCGCGCCCGTCCTGGGGGTCGGGCACCCGGTCCACAAGGCCCGCGCGCTCCAGCCGGCGCACCTGCGGCGTGACGGTGGACTTGTCCACGCCCTGCCACGCGGCCAGCGTCGACACCCGCATCGGGCCGTGGCCTGCGAGGGCCTCGACGAGCCACGCGTCGGTGGGCGTCAGCTCCGTGCCGTCGCCGCCCCAGAGGCGGGTCCGCACGCTCGCCCGGCTCGCCCACCGCAGCATCGCCGCGAACGCTGCCTGAAGCCCGTCCTCGGTTTCGCTCGAGCCCTCTCCGGCGCCGTCCTCCGCGGCAGCTGCGCGGCCCCCGATGGTCTCCACATTAGTGAGGCTACACCAACCAAATCGGCCGCCCGCCATCGAGGCGCACCGGAGTCGTGAGCACGAGCGGCCGTCCTCCTGGCGGCGGCCGCGGCGACGCACCGGTCCCCGGCACCCCCTTGGCGGCACCACCCCTCCTGGGGCATCCTCGGAGGCGTCGATCTCGCGGGAGTGTGCCATGGACGACGACAGGACCGGTCAGCGTCAGCACCCGGCGCAGCCCGACACAGAGACCGACGTGCCCGCCGGCGCCGTCGCCCTCGAGAGGGTCGGTTCGACGACCCGGCCCGTGGTGACCTCCCACGGTGTCGTCCTGAAGGTCTTCATCCCGGCCGCGGCGATCGTCCTGGCGTTCGTGCTCGTGGCGGTGGCGTTCCCCCGGTGGCTGGGCTCGCTCATGGCCGCGGCGAACACCGTCGTGGTGAGCTCCCTGGGCTGGTACTACGTCCTCATCGTCACCGGCTTCGTCCTGTTCGCCCTCTACCTGGCGTTCTCCCGGCTGGGTGACATCAAGCTCGGGCGTGACGAGGAGAAGCCGCAGTACGGGATGTTCACCTGGTTCGCGATGCTGTTCGCGGCGGGGATGGGCATCGGCCTGGTGTTCTGGGGCGTGGCGGAGCCGCTGAACCACTTCGCGTCGCCGCCGCCGCGGGCGGTGGGCGGGCCGGAAACCCTCGCCCAGGGGGCGATGACGTACACGTTCCTGCACTGGGGGCTGCACGCCTGGGCGATCTACATCGTCGTCGGCCTGTCCATGGCCTACGTGGTGCACCGGCGTCGTCGCCCCGTGTCCCTGCGCTGGGCGCTCGAGCCCTTGCTGGGCACCGAGCGGGTCCAGGGCGGCTGGGGCCACGTGGTCGATGTCGTCGCCGTCGTCGGCACCATGTTCGGCGTGGCGACGTCGCTCGGCTTCGGCGTCGTCCAGATCGGTGCCGGGCTCGACCACCTTGGCGTGCTGCAGCTCACCCGCACGGCGCTGGTGGTCCTGATCATCGTGATCGCGGGCATGGCCGCGCTCTCGGTCGCGACGGGCCTGGACGCGGGCATCAAGTGGCTCTCGAACATCAACCTCGTCTTCGCGGGCCTGTTCCTCCTCGCCGTCCTCCTGGCGGGACCCACGCTCTTTCTGCTGCGCGAGTTCGTGCAGTCCGTCGGCTCGTACCTGGAGAGCATCGTGCGGCTCTCCTTCGCGACGCTGCCGTACCAGGGCGCCGCGGGTGAGGCGTGGCTGGCGAGCTGGACCACGTACTACTGGGGCTGGTGGATGAGCTGGTCACCGTTCGTCGGCATCTTCATCGCCCGGATCTCACGGGGCCGCACGGTCCGCGAGTTCATCGTGGGCGTGCTGCTGGCCCCCACCCTGGTGACCTTCCTGTGGTTCTCGATCATGGGCGGGACGGCGCTGTACCGCGAGCTCTTCGGCGACGGCGGCCTCATCACCGACGGCAAGGTGGACAACAACACGGCCCTCTTCCAGATGCTCGAGGCGCTGCCGGGCGGCCCCGTGCTCTCGGGCCTCGCGATCCTGCTCGTCGTCATCTTCTTCGTCACCAGCTCGGACTCTGGTTCCTACGTGGTCTCGATGCTCTCCACGGGCGGGGACCCCAACCCGCCGCTGTGGACCCGCCTGACATGGGCCGTACTTTCCGGCGCGATCGCCGCGGTGCTGCTGGGCACCGGTGGCGCCGGTGGCGCGCTGGCGTCCCTGCAGACGATGGCGATCCTCGTGGCCGCCCCGTTCAGCATCGTCATGATCGCGATGTGCGTGGCGCTGTACCGGTCCCTCGGCGCGGACCACGCGACCTCCGAGCAGATCCGGCGAGCCCTGGTGCGCGAGCGCCTGGTCACCGCGGTCGTCGGCGAGCTGGGCGGGCCCGACACACCGCCGAACCGGCCCATCGAACGGAGCGCGGCGGCGGACCGTCTGCGCAGCCGCCTGCTGCGACGCCGCGGGCACGACGGCTGACGTGAGGGCACCATGGCCGTCGAGCTGCCGCAGCTCCTCGTCCCCGACGCGCCCGCGTGGCGCGCCTGGCTGGCGGAGCACCACGGCTCCTCCCCCGGCGTCTGGCTGGTCCTGCACAAGAAGGGCGGCACGGTCACGTCGCTGACGTACGCGCAGGCCCTCGACGAGGCACTGTGCTTCGGCTGGATCGACGGGCAGGGCGCCGCGCGGGACGCCGGCAGCTCGCTGCAGCGGATGACGCCGCGCCGCCCGCGGAGCGCGTGGTCGGCCCGCAACGTCGAACACGTCACCCGCCTCGAGCGCGAGGGCAGGATGACCGACGCCGGTCGCGCCGCGGTGCGTCTCGCCCAGGCGGACGGCCGCTGGGAGCGGGCGTACGCGGGCCAGGCCGCGGCCGAGGTCCCGGCGGACCTGGCCGCCGCGGTGGCCGCCGACGCGGCCGCCCAGGCCATGTTCGACGTCCTGACCGCGACGAACCGGTACGCGCTGATATACCGGATCGGCTCCCTCAAGAGGCCGGAGAGCCGCGCCCGGAAGATCACCGAGGTGGTCGCCATGCTGGCCCGGCGCGAGACGCCGTACCCGCAGACGCGGATGCCGGACTGAGGTGCCGCGCGGGGCAGGCCGGCTCAGGCGCGCCCGCGCGCCTGCGCGAGCAGCCTCGCGTTCTCGGGGACCAGCCGCTCCTCCCAGAGCCGCCGCACCGTCGCGAGGAGCTCCTCCGGGGTCCCCGAGTTGTCCAGCCAGACGTCGGCGATGGCACGCCGCCGCGCGTCGGAGGCCTGGGCGCGGATCCGCGCCAGCGCGTCCTCGGGGGACATCCCGCGGTCCCGCACGAGCCGGCCGAGGCGGACGTCCTCGTCGGCGCCGACCACCACGACGACGTCGTACCTGCCGGCCAGGTCGTTCTCGACGATGAGGGCCACGTCGTGCACCACGACGGCCTCCGGCGGCGCCGCCGCCTGGCGGCGGGCGGTCTCCGCGCCGATGAGCGGGTGTGTGAGCTCCCCCAGCAGCCGGAGCGCCGCCGGGTCGCCGAACACGCGCCTGCCGAGGCCGGGACGGTCCAGGGCGCCGTCGGGTCGCAGCACCTCCGGGCCGAACGCGTCCACCACGGCCGCGAGCCCGGGGGTTCCCGGGGCGACGACGGCGCGGGCGATCTCGTCGGCGTCGATGACGACCGCGCCGAGCCGGGCCAGCTCCCGCGAGACCGTGGACTTGCCCGAGGCGATGCCGCCCGTCAGGCCGATGGTGAGCACGGCGCCGAGCCTAGCGCCGGGCCGCGTGCGGGGCGGGACGCCGCGTCGCCCGCCGAACCTGGCCGGTGCCCGCCGCACACCACGCCCGAGCCCGCTCTACACTTGTCGACGAGCCCCCGCGCACCGCCGCGCCAGCACCGCGGAACCACGCGCCGTGGGGTAGAACGGCGGAGGGCAGGGCATGACGCAGACGCAGACGCACATCCGGCGCCCGGTGCGCGTCACCGGCGCGACGGTCACCCTCCTGGAGGGGTCGTCGTTCTGCCTCAGCACGCCGTGCGGCGACATCGAGCACGGCCTGACCCAGGGCCTGTTCTACCGCGACACCCGCCTCCTCTCGCGCTGGGAGCTGAGGGTCGACGACGAGCCGGTCGAGGCCCTCACGGTGCTCGGCGAGGACACGTACAAGGCCACCTTTGTGGGCCGGGCGCGGCCGCTCACGGGCCTGGCGGACAGCACGTTGCTGGTGGAGCGCCACCGCTTCGTCGGGGCCGGCATGAGGGAGGACCTCGTGCTGCGCAACCTGGGCCGGGAGGCGACCGCGTGCCAGGTCACGGTGCGCCTGGAGGCCGACTTCGGCGACCTGTTCGAGGTGAAGCAGGGGCGCCCGCGCGATCGTGGTCACCACTCCGTCGCACACGATGACGGCGTGATCAGGCTCCGCCGGGACTGGCACGAGCACTCCCACGAAGTGCGCATCATCGCGCCCGGCGCCACGACGGGCTCCGACCACCTCACGTACCGGGCGCTCGTTCCCGCGCGGGGCATGTGGTGCACCACCATCCAGGTCGCCCCCGTCGTCGACGGCGAGGAGCCCCCGCAGTCCTTCCCGCAGGGGCAGGCCATCGAGGAGACGGCCGCCGCGCTGCGCCGTCGCGCGTGGCTCGGGGCGACGCCGCGGATCGACGTGCCCGACGAGGCCGTGCGCACCACCCTCGCCCGCAGCACGGGTGACCTCGGGGCCCTCCAGATCCAGGACCCCGCGAGGCCCGAGCTCCCGGTCGTCGCCGCCGGGGCGCCCTGGTTCATGGCGCTGTTCGGGCGGGACTCCATCATCACCTCGCTGATGACCGTCTCGATGGAGCGGTCGCTCGCGCTCGGCACCGCGGAGACGCTCGCCGCGCACCAGGGCGGCGGCGTCGACCCGCTCACCGAGGAACAGCCGGGGCGCATCGTCCACGAGATCCGCTTCGGCGTGAACGGCTCCGTCGCCCTCGGCGCAAACCGGTACTTCGGGACCGCCGACGCCACCCCGCTGTTCGTCATGCTTGTGGGAGAGCTGCTGCGCTGGGGCGCGGACCCGGACCGGGTCCGCGCTCTCATGCCGCACGTCGACCGGGCGCTCGACTGGGTGGTGCGGCACGGCGACGCCGACGGGGACGGCTTCGTCGAGTACCAGCGGGCCACCGACCGCGGCCTCCTGAACCAGGGCTGGAAGGACTCCTTCGACGGCATCACCTACGCCAACGGGCGGATCCCGGAGGGTCCCGTCGCGACATGCGAGGTGCAGGCCTACGTCTACGCCGCGTACCGCTCCCGCGCCCTGCTCGCCGAGGTCCTCGACGGCGCCGGCGCCGGTCGCCCGTGGTACCAGCGGGCCGCCGAGCTCAGGCGGGCCTTCAACGAGCGGTTCTGGCTGCCCGAGCGCGGGTGGTACGCCCTCGCCCTCGACGGGGAGAAGCGCCCGGTCGACGCGCTCGCCTCCAACATGGGCCACGCCCTGTGGACCGGCATCGTCGACACCGACAAGGCGCCCGCGGTCGCCGAGCTCCTGCTCTCGCCGGAGATGTTCAGCGGCTGGGGCGTCCGGACGCTCGCGAGCTCGATGGGCGCCTACAACCCCATGAGCTATCACAATGGGTCCGTCTGGCCCCACGACAACGCCATCATCGCCGGCGGCCTGCGCCGGTACGGGTTCGACGGCCACGCCCAGAGGGTGGCCTCCGCCATCCTGACCGCCGCCGAGGCGTTCGACGGGCGCCTCCCGGAGCTGATCTGCGGGTTCGACCGGTCCGAGTACGCGGCCCCGGTCCCCTACCCGACGGCGTGCTCGCCGCAGGCGTGGGCCTCGGCCGCACCGCTCGAGCTCGTCCGGGTGCTCCTCGGCGCCGAGGCCTGCGTGCCCCACGGCTGCCTGCGGCTCGATCCCGCCGTCCCGCCCGAGCTCGAGCCGCTCCGCCTGCACGGCGTGCCGATCGCCGGGACCAGGGTGGACGTGGAGGTCACGAACGGCAGCGCCGTCGTGACCGGGCTGCCCGCGGGAATCCGGGTGGTCGACGAAGGCTGTGACTGCATGACCCCCGCCTGAGCCGCTCGGGGGCCCGGAGCCGGGCCCGCGCACGCGGGTCCGCAGAGATCACGAGAGGGCGTCTTCCCATGAATGCCGCGTCACTCCGCATCGCCATGGTCGCTCCACCGTTCTACGAGCTGCCGCCCAGGGGCTACGGGGGCATCGAGACCGTGCTCGCCAAGCTCACCGACGCCCTGGTGGCCCGCGGGCACGACGTCACCCTCATCGGGGCCGGCCGCAACGGCACCACCGCGCACTTCCGCCGCACCTTCCGCGAGCCGCAGGGCCCCCGGCTGGGGCAGCCGCTGCCCGAGGTCCTCCACGCCGCCGCCGCCGCGCGGATCCTGGCGGACCTCGACGTCGACGTCGTCCACGACCACACGCTCGCCGGTCCGCTGCTGGCCCGCGGGCGGGAGACGCCGACGGTCGTGACCGTCCACGGTCCGGTCGCCGGCGAGCCGGGCCAGTACTACCGGCACCTCGGCGCGACGGTCCACCTCGTCGCGATCTCCGAGGCGCAGCGGCGGTGGGCACCGGACCTTCACTGGTGCGGCACGGTGCACAACGCGATCGATCCCGCCGACCTGCGGTTCTGCGCGGAGAAGGAGGAGTGGGTCCTCTTCCTCGGCCGCTGCACCCCCGACAAGGGGATGCACCTGGCCATCGACGCGGCACGGTGCGCGGGCCGCGGCATCCGGCTGGCCGCCAAGTGCAGCGAGCCGGAGGAGCGAGCGTACTTCGAGGCCGAGATCCGGCCGCGCCTCGGCGACGCGGTGGAGTGGCTCGGCGAGGTGGGGGGCGACCGCAAGGCGGACCTGCTCGCCCGGGCGCGGTGCCTGCTCTTCCCGATCCAGTGGGAGGAGCCCTTCGGCATGGTGATGATCGAGGCGATGGCCGCCGGCACGCCGGTGGTCACCATGCGCCGGGGCTCGGTGCCCGAGGTGGTCGCGCACGGGGTCACGGGCATCGTCTGCGACGAGACCGACGAGCTGGCCGACGCCCTCGACGCCGTGGGCGAGATCGACCCGGCGCGCTGTCGCCAGGAGGTCCTCGTGCGCTTCACGCCGCAGGTGATGGCCGCCGGCTACGAGGACGTGTACCGCAGCGTCCTGCTGCGTACCCGCCGCGGCACGCCCACCACCCGGCCGGCACCGCGCCGGGAGGCGCCGCGGCCCGGCCTCACCCTCACGGTCGCCGGGGCGGCGGCCCAGCGGGCGGTCGGCGAGCCCGCGCCGCACACCGGCGGGCACGCCGCGCCCGTCGTCCCGCCGCACTCCCGGCCGCCCGGCCGGGACGTCACGGCCTAGTCGTCCGTGTCCTGGGGATCGATCGGGGCGTGGTGGTCGAGGGCGACCACGCCACGCTTCCAGTAGCCGTCCACCTTGACGTTCCCGGCCGCGAAGGACGACTCGCCGCGCAGCCACCGGCGCAGCGGCACGAGGGAGGTCGCCTCCCCCGCGAACCAGGCGTACCCGGTGCCGTCGCGCGGCACCAGCTCCTGCGCGGCCTCGGCGAGGAGCGTCGTGGTGCCGGGCTCACGCCCGTCGCGGTAGAGGTGGTGCACCGTGTGCTCGGGGCGGACGGCGGCGGCGAGGTAGCCCTCGTCCGCGCGGTCGGAGAGCTCGACGAGCACGTCCGCCGGCGTGCCGACGGGCACCCGCTCGAGCCAGCGCGCCAGCGCGGGCAGGGCGGTCTCGTCGCCCCCGAGCAGCAGGTGGTCCGCGCCTAGGGGCACGAGCTGGGAGGCGCGCGGGCCCGCGATGGCGACGGCGTCGCCCGGCGCCGCCTGCGCCGCCCAGGCGGAGACCGGGCCCGCGTGGTCGTGGAGGACGACGTCGATGTCGATCTCCCCCGGCCGCACGGCGCGGGGCGTGTAGTCGCGGACGACCGGGGCGCCGGCGGGCCGCTCCATGCCCTGGGGACCGACCCGGGGCACGTGGAGCTCACCCGTGGCCGGGTCGGGCACGAACAGCTTGACGTGGTCGGCGGGGCCGTCGGCCACGAAGCCGCCCAGCTCCTCCCCGCCGAGGGTGAGCCGGAGCATCCGCGGGCTCAGGGCCTCCCGGCGCAGCACCGTGAGCCGGCGCGCCGCCAGCGAGTGGCGCACACGTTCGCGGGCGAGGACGGGAGCGGGGGCCGCGGCGAGGTTCTCAGGCATGGCCGAACCCTAGCCCGCCGCCGTGCGGTCACGCCCACGCGCCCATCACGGCCGGACGGCCGCCGCACGGTGCCGCGCGGACCGCCGGCAGCTCCCGGGCGCTGCGCGCCGCAGCCCGCCGAGGCAGGATGGACCCGACCGTCGCGGGCCGGAGGGACCGGCCCGCAGGAGAGGAGCATCATGCCGACACCACTCGTGAGCAAGGGCACCACCACCTGGAACGGCGACCTGTTCTCCGGCTCGGGCAGCACGTCGCTGGACAGCTCGGGCCTGGGGACGTTCGAGGTCGACTGGAAGGCCCGCACCGAGGAGCACGGCGCGAAGACGTCGCCTGAGGAGCTCATCGCCGCCGCGCACGCGACCTGCTACGCGATGCAGTTCTCCAACGAGCTCAAGGAGAACGGCACGTCCCCCACCCGGCTGCGCACCGCCGCGGAGGTCACGTTCGCCGTCGGCTCGGGCATCACCGGCATCCACCTGACCGTCGAGGGCCAGGTCGAGGGCATCTCCGCGGAGGACTTCCAGCGCATCGCCGGCTCCGCGAAGGAGAACTGCCCGGTGAGCCAGGCCCTCAAGGGCACGGACATCACCCTCACCGCCACCCTCGCCTGACCGGCGCGCCACCTCGGGCAGGGGTGGCGCCGGCACGGTGTGCGCGTCCAGCACGGCACGAGGCCCGCCACCCCCGAAAGGGGTGACGGGCCTCGTCCGTGGTCAGCGGGTCATCCGACCCGCCGGGCCGTCAGGCCCGGTGAGCCCTGGGGCTCAGTGACCGGTGAGCTTCTCGCGCAGCGCGGCCAGGGCCTCGTCGGAGGCCAGGGTGCCGTGCGCCTCGACCGGGGCCGAGGTGTAGGACGTCGGGCCGGCGGTGCCGGCGCCCGGGGTGCCGACCTCGGCGGCCTCGGTGTCGGCGTCGATCGCCGCGGCGACCTGCTTCTTGTGCGCCTCCCAGCGGGCCTGGGCCTGGGCGTACTGGTTCTCCCACGCCTCGCGCTGGGTGTCGTAGCCCTCGAGCCACTCGTTGGTCTCCGGGTCGAAGCCCTCGGGGTACTTGTACTGGCCGGCCTCGTCGTACTCCGCCGCCATGCCGTACATCGAGGGGTCGAAGTCCTCGCTGTTGGGGTCGACGCCCTCGTTGGCCTGCTTGAGGGACAGCGAGATCCGGCGACGCTCGAGGTCGATGTCGATGACCTTGACGAAGAGCTCGTCGCCGACCTTCGCGACCTGCTCGGGCAGCTCGACGTGGCGCTGGGCCAGCTCGGAGATGTGGACGAGGCCCTCGATGCCGTCCTCGACCCGCACGAACGCACCGAACGGGACGAGCTTGGTGACCTTACCGGGCACGACCTGGCCGATGGCGTGGGTGCGTGCGAAGGCCTGCCACGGGTCCTCCTGCGTCGCCTTGAGGGACAGCGAGACGCGCTCGCGGTCCATGTCGACGTCGAGGACCTCGACGGTGACCTCCTGGCCGACCTCCACGATCTCGCTCGGGTGGTCGATGTGCTTCCAGGACAGCTCGGAGACGTGGACGAGACCGTCGACGCCGCCGAGGTCCACGAACGCACCGAAGTTGACGATCGAGGAGACGACGCCCGTGCGGACCTGGCCCTTCTGCAGGGTCTGCAGGAAGTGCGAGCGCACCTCGGACTGGGTCTGCTCCAGCCATGCGCGGCGGGAGAGCACGACGTTGTTGCGGTTCTTGTCCAGCTCGATGATCTTGGCCTCGAGCTCCTTGCCCACGTAGGGCTGGAGGTCGCGCACGCGGCGCATCTCGACCAGGGAGGCGGGCAGGAAGCCACGGAGGCCGATGTCGAGGATCAGGCCGCCCTTGACGACCTCGATGACGGTGCCGGTGACGACGCCGTCCTCTTCCTTGATCTTCTCGATGGTGCTCCACGCCCGCTCGTACTGCGCGCGCTTCTTCGACAGGAGCAGGCGGCCCTCCTTGTCTTCCTTCTGGAGGACCAGCGCCTCGATCTGGTCGCCGACGGAGACAACCTCGTCGGGGTTGACGTCGTGCTTGATCGAGAGCTCGCGGGAGAGGATGACGCCCTCGGTCTTGTAACCGATGTCGAGGAGGACCTCGTCCCGGTCGACCTTGACGATGGTGCCCTCGACGATGTCCCCGTCGTTGAAGTACTTGATGGTCGCGTCGATAGCGGCGAGGAAGTCTTCCTCAGAGCCGATGTCGTTGATCGCGACCTGGGGGTACGTCGGCTGCGTGGGCGTAGTGGTGGTCATTGAGCTGTGGACTCCGATGCGGACAGGAATAGTTGTGGACAGAGGTGAGTGCTGCTGATCGTTCAAATGGCGTGAATGCATACGTACGCCAGAGGTGATCCTACCGGCGCCGACGGAGACCGGGCAACCATGCGCCGGCCCTGGCGGCGCATCCGCCGGTGACGACGGCGCGGCCGCGCGGGCGGCGCCGGCGCACGTGGGACCGACGCCACAGGGAGGCAGGTAGGTGCCGTGGCACATATCGGCCAGCGTCATTTCGGACGAACGACGCGATCATGAGTTGTATGACGCACTCACACGACGGCGACCCCGGGGCCCGCCGCGACCCGCGGGCCCGCCGCACGATCGCCGCCCTGCAGCACGCGCTGTGCGAGATCGCCGACGGGACGCCCACCGCCGACATCGACATCACCGCCCTGTGCCGCGCCGCCGGCGTGCACCGCACCACGTTCTACAAGCACTTCGACACCGTCTCCGAGCTCGCCGGGTCCCTGCTGACCGAGCTCCTCGACCGCGTCGACGGCCCCTCCGGCCGTGCCCGGCACAGCTTCTCGAGCTGGCTCGTGGCCGTGCTGGAGCAGGTCGCCGACGACCGGGAGGTCTACCGGCACTTCCTGTGCACCGACGGCGACCCGGTGCTGATGCGCGGCCTGTGCGACCGGCTCACTCTGTGCACCGAGCGGGCGCTGGCCTCCGCCACGGCCCGCGGGGACCGGCCCGGGATGGACGACAGGGCCCTCGCGCTCACCCTCGGGTTCGGTGCCTACGGGCTCATCGAGGCCGTCATCGCCGACCGGGAGCTCGACATCGCGTGCACCGTCGACCGCTTCGTCGACATGCTGCCCGAACCGCTGCAGCCGTCCCTCGCCGCGTAGGTCCGCCCGCCGACGGCGCCCCCGGCGGCGACGGACCGCGGCGACGGCGGACCGCGGCGCCCGGCACCGTGCTCGGCGGCGGTGGAGCGCGGCGCGGCCGGGGCTCCCCGCCCAGCGCCCGGCGATCCCGCACACTTGAGGCATGTGTGGTCGCTACGCCAACGCCCGTCGGGACACCGACCTGGCCGCGGCCTTCCGGGTCGACGACATCGTCGGCGACGACCTCGGACCGTCCTGGAACGTCGCCCCGATGCAGGACGTCCGTGCCGTCCTCGAGCGCTCGCCGCGTGGCGAGCCCGACGGGGCCGCCACCCGCCAGCTCCGCACGACCCGGTGGGGGCTGGTGCCGTCCTGGTCGCGGGACCCCAGGACCGGCGCCCGCCTGATCAACGCGCGCTCCGAGACCATCACCGAGAAGCCGTCGTTCAAGGCGGCCGCGCTCCGGCGTCGCTGCCTCGTCCCCGCCGACGGCTACTACGAGTGGCAGAAGCTCGAGGACGGGCAGAAGCAGCCCTACTTCCTCCACGGCGACGCGCCGCTGGCCTTCGCGGGCCTGTACGAGCTGTGGCCGGACCCGACGCTGCCGGACGACCACCCGGGCAGGTGGCTGTGGACCAACACGATCCTGACCACCACGGCCACCGACGCGCTCGGGCACATCCACGACCGCACGCCCGTGATCGTCCCGCCCGACCTCGTCGACGACTGGCTCGACCCCGCCACCACCGACGCGGCCGACGTGCGGGCGATGATCGACGCCATGCCCTCCCCCACGCTCACCCCGCGGCGGGTGGGCAAGGCCGTCGGCAACGTCCGCAACGACGGTCCCGAGCTGGTCGAGGAGGCCCGGTGACGCCTCCGCCGGGCGCCCGCCCGGGTCACGCAGACCGGGCCCATGCGCGACGATCCCGACGCTGACCCGACGCCGGCACCCGCGGCGCCGCTCGGGCGCGCGGCGTACGAGAGCGTGGACGGCGAGGCGGCCGCCCGCGCGAACGCGGCCTGGTGGAGCGCCGGAGCGGGCGAGTACCTCGCCGAGCACGGCGACTTCCTCGGCGCGGCGGACTTCTGCTGGTGCCCGGAGGGCCTGCGCGAGGGCGACGCCCAGCTGCTCGGGCCGCTGGAGGAGCTGCGCGCCGCGCGCGTGCTCGAGGTGGGGTGCGGCGCGGCGCAGTGCTCGCGTTGGCTCGCGGCCCGCGGCGTGCCCGTGGTCGCCACGGACGTCGCCGCCGGCATGCTCGCGCGTGCCGGCGAGCTCGACGCCGCCACCGGGGTCGCCGTGCCGGCCGTGCTCGCCGACGCCCGCGACCTGCCCTTCGCCGACGGCGCCTTCGACGTGGCGTTCACGGCCTTCGGCGCCATCCCGTTCGTCCCGGACGCCGCGCGCGTCCACGCCTCCGTGGCCCGGGTGCTCCGGCCGGGCGGGCGGTGGGTGTTCTCCGTGACGCACCCGATCCGGTGGGCGTTCCCCGACGACCCGGGCGCCGGCGGGCTGCGGGTCCACCGGTCCTACTTCGACCGCACCCCGTACGTGGAGACCGACGGCGCGGGCGCCCCCCTCTATGCGGAGTACCACCGCACGCTGGGCGACCACGTCCGTGACGTCGTCGCCGCCGGCCTCGTCGTCGAGGACCTCGTCGAGCCCGAGTGGCCGGCCGGCAACGAGAACGTCTGGGGCGGCTGGGGGCCCGAGCGCGGCGCGCTTCTGCCGGGCACCGCGATCTTCGTGACCCGCAAGCCCGGCGGCGGGCAGGATCGATAGGCCCGCGCCCGGACCGCGACGGCCGCGCCGGCGGTGCCGGCGCGGCCGTCGTCTCCCGGTCCCGAACGGGCCGGGGCGGGTCAGAACAGGTGCGAGTACCCGAGTGCGACGAGGTTCTCGTGCGACGTCGCGAGGCAGTCGAAGGGGTCCCGGCCGTACTGGTCGTCCTGCTCGATGAGGAGGTACTTCGCGCCGCTCTCGATCGCCTGGTCGATGACGCCCTTCCAGTCCAGGTTCCCCTCACCGACCTCCCCGAACTGCACGACGCCCGTGAACGCCGCCATGAACGCCGGGTAGTCGCCCTTGCCCAGGGCCTCGAACGCCGCGGGGGGCATCTTCCCGATGCGGTAGTCCTTGAGGTGGACGAGGTCGACTAGGCCGGCGTACTCCTTCAGCACGGACTGCGGGTGCAGCCCGCCGCGCTGGACCCAGTGCACGTCGATCTCGAACCGCAGGTGCGGGGCGTTCTCGCGGATGAGGTCCAGGAGGTACCTGCCGTCGTACTTGGTGAACTCGATGTGGTGGTTGTGGTAGTAGAGCCCGATCCCGTGCTCGGCGAGCCGGACGGCGGTCTCGTCGGCCGTGCGGCAGAACTCGAGGACGGCGTCCAGGGAGGCCATGGCGTCGAACGGCAGCATGCCGATGCGGACGATGGTGGCGCCCAGGGTCTTGCAGTCCGCGACGACCTTGTCGAAGTCGGTCACGAGCGAGTCGTTGGCCCCGCCCGGCTTGGAGTCAAGGGTGGCCGAGAGCGAGGCGATCTCCATCCCGAGCTCGGTGCGGGCGCGGTTGATCTCGGCCACGTTCTCGGGGGTCATCGGGATCTGGGAGATCTCGACGGCGTTGAAGCCGAGCTCGCTGACCTTCTTGAGGGTCGCGAAGGCGCCGTCCTCCTCGATCTTCTTCTTCAGCATCATTGCCTGGACGCCGATCTTCGCCATGCCAGCTCCTTCGTGTTGGTGGTTGTTTCGTGTTGGTGGTTGTTCGTGCGGATGGTTCGTGGGACGCGCCGGGGCGCCCGGTGTTCGTGCCGGCCGGGCGTGCGTGCCGGCCGGTCAGACCTCGCGGATGAGGTCGCCGCTCTGCGCGTAGACCTCCTTGAGGATGCGCAACGACGCGGACGCCTCTCGCGGGCTGATCCAGAACGGCCCCTGGTCCGCCAGCCGGTCGTAGAAGTCACGGATGAGCAGCTCGTGGGAGACGCCCCAGTACGAGCGCCCCGCCGAGGGCGCGGCGCGCTCCGCCACCACCTCGGTGCGGCCGTCCGCGTACGTGACAGTCAGGTCCTTGCGCAGGAACATCGTGGCGTTCTCGGTGACGATCTCGAGCGTGACCGGGTCGTGCACGACGTTGCCGAGGGTGGCGTAGAAGACGCTGCGGGCCCCGCCCTCGTGCGTGAGGACCATCTCCGCGGTGTCCTCGACCTCGATCACGTCCGCGAACAGGTGGGTGGCCGCGTGCCCGCGCACCTCCGTGACGTCCCCCACGAGCCACTGGAGCAGGTCGAGCGTGTGGATCGCCTGGTTGATGAGCACGCCGCCGCCGCTGGTCTCCCAGCGTCCCCGCCATGGCTTGGCGCGGTAGTACTCGGCCGAGCGCTGCCACATCACCGTGGCGGAGGCGCCGAGGACCTCACCGAGCTCCCCGGAGTCCAGCAGCGCCCGCATCGCCTGCGACGTGGCGTTGTATCGGTTCTGGAAGCACACGGCGATCTTCGCCCGGCTGCTTTCGGCCGCCTCGACGAGGCGCTCCCCCTCCGCCCTGGTGTGCGCCAGCGGCTTCTCCATGATGACGTTCACCCCGGCCGCGAGGCAGTCGATGGCCACCTGGACGTGCTGGTGGTGCGGGGTGCAGATGTGGACGACGTCGGGATGCATCTCCTCGAGGAGCTGCCGGTGGTCGGCGAAGCCCGGGACGTCGTTCGCGCTCGCCGCGGCGGAGAGCACGTCGGGGTCGGTGTCGCACACCGCCACCAGCTCGATGCCGGGGATGGCCGTGATGGCCTCCACGTGGATGGTCGAGACGTCGCCGCAGCCGATGATTGCCGCCGTTGGCATGGGTGCTCCTCTGGTTCAGGGGTCAGGGTCTTAGGTCAGGGCGAAGGCCCGCGTCGCCCACGCGTAGGCCTCCTTGAGGGAGTAGTAGGCCGAGTCGATGCTCGTCCGGTCGATCTCGATCATGTAGTCACCGTCGTACCCGTCCGGCATGGCCGCGAGCACCGCGTCGAGGTCGACGACCCCGCGGCCGGGCTCCGCCCAGAGCCGGCCGGTCTCGACCGTCCTGCGGTAGCTCATGCGCCCCAGCCGGCCGGGCTCGAGGTGGTCGCCGAAGACGTCCTTGAGATGGATGCCGCCGACGCGCCCGGCGTAGCGCCGCACCATCTGGGCCGGGTCCATCCCGGCCCACCGCAGGTGGCCGGTGTCCGGGCCGAATCCGATGACGTCCGCGCCGAGGGTGTCCAGCACCGTGGTGACCTCCTCCTCGGTCTCGAAGAGGCCACCCACCTGCGGGTGGAGCAGGGCCCGGAGCCCCTCCTCCTGCAGGGCCAGGCACAGGGCCCCCAGCCGGTCGACCGCGCCGGCGAGCCGGTCGTAGGAGAAGTCCGCCCCCACGGCCGGGCGGAGCTCCCGGGCCGGCACCATGGCGCCGGCGACCATCGTGCGGTCGAGACCGAGGGCGACCTGCTCGGCGGCGAACCGCCTCGCGCGGTTGATCTCGCTCGCGAGGTCCACCGTCTCGTCGAACCGCGCGCTGAACAGGCCGGGCGAGGGCGACAGCCCGTACAGGGAGATCCAGTGGTGGTAGTCCGTGGTGCTGACGTCCTCGGGCACGTCCGCCGTCACGGCGGTGAACCCGATGTCCTGCAGGTCGGCGAACGCCTGCGCGAACACCGCCGGCGACCTGTCGACGCCGCGGTCCCGGTCCCAGTACAGGATCGGGTTCACGGCCACCCGGCAGGTGCGGCGCCCGCTCATGCGTATGAGATCTCCTCGCGCGCCAGGATCCCGGTGAAGGCCTCGAACGCCTCGGTGAAGAGCTCGGGCCCGGAGAAGCCGCCCAGGCTGTGCGCCGTGCTCAGGTGCGGCTCGAGGGAGAAGAAGCCGTCGAAGCCGTCCGCCTTGAGGGCACGGATGGTCTCGACCACCTGGCCGTCACCGCCGCCGGCGGGCACGACCTCGCCGTTGCTCAGGTGTGCGTCCTTGATCTGGACGTACTCCAGGTGCGGGCGGAGCAGCGGGAACGCCTCAGTGAACGGGTGCACCCCGACCTGGACGAAGTTCGCCGCGTCCCACGCGACCTTGAGACTGGGGGACGCCACCGACTCGACGATGTCGAGGCAGCGGCGGGGGATGTCGCCGTAGATGTCCTTCTCGTTCTCGTGCAGGAGGATGACGCCGCCCTCCTCGGCCACGTCCGCCAGCGCCCGCATGCGGCGGATGACCTCGTCGCGGTGGTCGTCCGGGTCGTCACCGGGGCGGATGAAGAACGAGAAGACCCGGATGTACGGGGCGTCGAAGTGCTTCGCGACCTCCACCGCGTGCCTCGCCCGCTCGAGGTGGGCACCAAAGTCCTCGTCGATGAAGATCTTGCCGATCGGCGAGCCGATGCTGGAGACCTGGAGTCCGTGCGCAGCGAGGATCTCCGTCGCCCGCGCCAGCTGCTCCTCGTCCAGGTCGAGGACGTTGGTGCCCCACGCGCTGCGAAACTCGATGTATTTCAGCCCAAGCTTTTTTACGAGGGCGCACTGCTGCTCGAGGTCGGGTGAAATTTCGTCGGAAAATCCGGAAAGCGTCCACATTTGGGCGCGACTCCTCACTGAGTGGCGAGAACTGAAAATCATGCTCCCCCTTTATGTCACGCCCGCATCGAGGGCAACAACTGGTTGCCACATGTTGCAGCGCGCCCCGCGGCGTGGTCGGCGAACCGCGCGTCGCCATCCGGGTGGGGCGCGGCCCGGGCACACCACGCCGACCCGCGCCGCGGTCCCTCGCGGCACCGCAAGGCCGCGACAGCCCGCGGTTCGCGCGGGATGAAGACAGCCGGCGGGGGCCGCGCCGCCCTGACCTGCACCATCGTCGCGGCGACCCGCGGGGCCCGGGTCAGGCCGGGTGACAACATATGGCAACCGTTTTGTCGCCGCCCGCGCCACGCCCATAGTGAATCCCGCAAAGGTGCCGCACCAGCGCCCGCCAAACGGCGCGGAACGAGGAATACACATGGCCGTCACACAGGCGTCGCCGCACACGGCGACCAAGAGACTTACCTTGAAGAACTATCTCGGCTACGCGGCCGGGGACGCCGGGAACAACCTCGCCTTCTCGATGGCGTCGATGTTCCTGCTGCTCTACTACACGGACGTCGTGGGGATCCCCGCGGCCGCCGCCGGGACCATCTTCCTCGTCGTGCGCATCTACGACGCGTTCGTCGACGTGCTCATCGGCCGCCTCGTCGACCGCACCCACACCCGGTGGGGCAAGTTCCGGCCGTGGATCCTCTTCGGCTCCCTCCCGCTCCTGCTCGCCAGCGTCTGGGCCTTCACCCTGCCGGCCTCCGACACCGTCGGGATGAAGCTGTTCTGGGGCTACGTCAGCTACGCCGTCCTCTCCACGCTCTACTCCGCCGTCAACATCCCGTACGGCTCGCTCGCGGCCACGATGACCCAGGTGCCCACCGAGCGCGCGAAGCTCGCTACCTTCCGGTCCCTCGGGGCGGCCGCCACCGGCCTCATGCTCGCCCTCGTCGTCGCCCCGCAGGTGCAGCGCTGGAGCGCGGCCAACCTCTTCGCCGGCAAGTCCGCCGAGCTCGGCTCCGGCGCCACCCAGGCCCAGCTCGACGCCGCCCAGGCCGCGGCCAGCGCCGAGGCCTCCACCGGCCTCCAGTCATCCCTGACCACCCTGACCCTGATCTTCGTCGTGGTCGGCTTCCTGCTGTACTTCTTCACCTTCCTCACCGCCAAGGAGCAGGTGGTCCGCCCGGCCGAGGACTCGGTGAAGTTCGGTGCCGCCCTGAAGATCGTGGTGAAGAACAAGCCGCTGATGTTCCTGTGCGCGAGCGCGCTGGCGATGATCACCTCAGTCCTGGCGCTGAACACCCTGGGCATCTACTACGCCCGCGACGTCCTCGGCAACGCCGGCCTCTACCCGGTCCTGTCGCTGCTCATGACCGGCGCGATCTTCGTGGTCGCGCCCTTCGTCTCCAAGATCGTCATCCGCTTCGGCAAGAAGGGCGGCTACCTCATCGGTGGGGCGGTCTTCATCGTCGGCGCCCTTCTGCTGTTCGTCGCCCCCGCCTCGACCCCCGCGGTCGCCCTGGTGGCGTACTTCCTGCTCGGCGTGGGCCAGGGCCTGTTCAACACCCTCATGTGGGCCATGGAGGCCGACACCGTCGAGTACGGCGAGTGGAAGTCCGGCAGCCGCACCGAGGGCACCACGTACGCGGTGTTCTCCTTCGTCCGCAAGCTCGGCCAGGCCTTCGGCGGCTTCGCCGCCGCCGGCATCATCGGCCTGACCGGCTACGTCGGCGCCGCGGCCGTCCAGTCCCCCGAGGCCATCCAGGGCATCCGCATCGCGGCCGGCCTGGTGCCCGCCGCCCTGGCCCTGCTCGCCGTGCTCATCATGGCGAGGTACCCCCTCACGGACTCGCGGTTCAAGGAGATCACCACCGAGACCGAGGCACGGAAGGCCGCCGCGCTGGCCGACTCGGCGAACTGACCACCCCCGGGAGCCGGCCCTGCCGGCTCCCGGGGCCGGCGCGCACTGACCAACAACCCACGCACGACTGAACGGAGAGCCATCTCATGGCGAACAAGGTGAGGCTCGGCATCATCGGGCTCGGCACGCAGGGATCGATGTACGCGAAGTTCATCAAGGACGGCATGGTCCCGAACATGGAGATCGGCGCCGTCGCGGACACCGACCCGGCCAAGAAGGAGACGGTCGCGGCGGAGTACCCCGGCGTGCCCTTCTACGACGACTACGTCGCCATGCTCGACAGCGGCGACGTGGACGCCGTCATCACGTGCGTGCCGCACTACCTCCACCCCGAGATGGGCATGGCCGCGCTCGAGCGCGGCGTCCACGCCCTCGTGGAGAAGCCCGCCGGCGTCTACACCAAGCAGGTCAAGGAGCTCAACGCCTTCGCCGCGACGAAGCCGGAGCTCACGTTCGGCATCATGTTCAACCAGCGCATCAACCCGCTCTACCAGCGGATCAAGGAGATCGTCGCGGGCGGCGAGATCGGCAAGATCCGCCACACCAGCTGGATCATCACCACCTGGTGGCGCCCGCAGGGCTACTACGACCAGAGCGAGTGGCGCGCCACGTGGGGCGGCGAGGGCGGCGGCGTCCTGGTCAACCAGGCCCCCCACCAGCTGGACCTGTGGCAGTGGATCTGCGGCGTGCCCACGTCCGTGTTCTCCAAGGTGGCGTACGGCTTCCGCCGCGACATCGCCGTCGAGGACGAGGTCACCGCGCTGGTCGACTACGGCAACGGCGCCACCGGCGTCTTCGTCACCGCCACCCACGACCTCGCCGGCACCGACCGCTTCGAGATCCTCGGCGACAAGGGCAAGATCGTGGTCGACGGCTCGAAGACCGCCACGGTGACCCGCCTCGTCGACGACGAGCAGAAGCTCAGCGCCAACATGGGCATGGAGGACGTCCGCAAGCTCTTCATGGGCACTGTCGACACCGCCGACTACTACTCGTCCGAGGTCATCGAGTTCGAGTCCGCCTGGGGTGCGCAGCACTCCGGCGTGCTGGAGAACTTCGCCGCGAACATCCTGGACGGTACTCCGCTGCTCGCCCCGGGGTCGGACGGCATCAACGGCGTCCGCCTGGCCAATGCCATCCACCTGTCCAGCTGGACCGGCCGGGAGGTGCCGCTCGACTTCGACGAGGACGAGTACCTCACCGAGCTGAACACGCGCATCGCCGCGGAGGGCAAGTTCCCCGAGCGCCGCTGACGCTCTCCTCCCAGGCGCGATGACCGCGCGAGGCCCCGCCGCCCAGACCGGGCAGCGGGGCCTCGCGCTGCCGCCACCGCCGTGCCCGACGGCGTCGCGGGCCTGCGCGTGCGGCGGCGCGGGCGTCAGTGCGCGGCGTCGCGCCAGGACCGGCCGGTGCCCACGGACACCGTGAGCGGGACCGACAGGTCCGCGGCGGAGCCCATCTGCTCGCGGACGATCCGCTCGACCTCCACGGCCTCGCCGGGCGCGACCTCCAGGACCAGCTCGTCGTGCACCTGGAGGAGGATCCGGGTCCGCAGCCCGCCCGCCTCGAGCGCCCGGTGCGTGTTGATCATGGCGACCTTGATCAGGTCCGCGGCGGAGCCCTGGATCGGGGCGTTCAGCGCCATGCGCTCGGCCATGTCACGACGCTGCCGGTTGTCGCTCGTCAGGTCGGGCAGGTACCGGCGCCGACCCATGATGGTCTCGGTGTACCCCGTCCTGCGCGCCTCGTCGACGACGCTGCGGAGGTAGTCCCGCACCCCGCCGAACCGCTCGAAGTAGCCCTCCATCAGCGCGCGCGCCTCCGCCACGTCGATCTTGAGCTGGCGCGAGAGCCCGAAGGCGCTGAGCCCGTAGGCCAGGCCATAGCTCATGGCCTTGATCTTGCTGCGCTGGGCGGAGGTGACCTGGTCCGTGGGCACCTCGAACACCCGGGACCCCACGAACGAGTGGAGGTCCTCGCCCGAGCGGAAGGCCTCGATGAGCCCTGCGTCGCCCGACAGGTGCGCCATGATCCGCATCTCGATCTGCGAGTAGTCGGCCGTGAGCAGGGTCTCGTAGCCCTCCCCGACGACGAACCCCTCGCGGATCCGCAGGCCGTCCTCGGTGCGGACGGGGATGTTCTGCAGGTTCGGGTCGGTCGAGCTCAGCCTCCCGGTGGCCGCGATGGTCTGCTGGAAGGTGGTGTGGATCCGCCCGTCCTCGGCGACCGAGCGCAGCAGCCCCTCGACCGTCTGCCGCAGCCGGATCTGGTCGCGGTGCTCGAGGAGGTGCGCCAGGAAGGGCTGCTCGGTCTTGACGAACAGGTCCGCCAGCGCGTCGGCGTCCGTGGTGTACCCGGTCTTGGTCTTCTTGGTCTTGGGCATGTCGAGCTCGGTGAACAGCACCTCCTGCAACTGCTTGGGGCTGGAGAGGTTCACCTCGTGGCCGATCGCCTCGAAGGCCTGGGCGGCCGCCCGCTCGACGGCGTGGTCGAAGTCCGACCGGAGCGACTCGAGGTTGGTCAGGTCCGCCGCGATGCCCGACTTCTCCATGCGCTCGAGGACCCGCTGCACGGGCAGCTCGAGCCGGTCGAGCAGCGCACCCGCGCCCCGGTCGGCCAGCTCGGACGCCAGGGCCCCGGACAGCTCGACGATGGCGCCGGCGCGCAGGCCGGCCAGCTTGTCGGTGCCCTCGGGGTCCAGGCTGAGCAGGCCCTGGCCGCCCTCGTCCTCGTCGAGGCGAAGCTCGCGGCCCAGGTGACGCAGGCTGAGGTCCGGCAGGGCGAACCGCCGCTGGTCGGGGTGGCACAGGTACGCCGCGAGCGCCGTGTCGAACGTGATCCCGGACAGCGCCAGGCCGCGCCCGTCCAGCGCGTGCCACGCGGCCTTGGCCTCGTGCAGGGCCTTGGGGGCGTCGGCGTCGGCGAGCCAGCGCGCGAGCACCTCCTCCTCCATGGGGTCGAGGTCCGTCAGGTCCACCGTGACCGCGTGGCCGTCGTCATCGGCGACGGCGAGCGCCCACGCGTCACCGGTGCCCGAGGCGGCGCGGCCGGTCACGTCCAGGCCGAGGCGTGCGCCGCGGCGCTGCTCCAGCCACGGCCCCAGGCCGCCGTCGAGGTCGGTGGCGTGGACGACGTCGACGTCCAGGCCGTGGGCGGACTCCTCCGGCTCCCCCTCGGGGATCGTCGCGAAGAGGCGCTCACGGAGCGTGTCGAACTCCAGCGCGTCGAAGACGCGGTGGACCTCCTCGCGGTCGAGGGGACGACGCGCGAGGTCGTCGACGCCCAGCGGCAGCTCGAGGTCGGTCAGGAGGTGGTTGAGGCGCCGGTTGCGCAGCACCAGGTCGAGGTTGTCACGCAGGCTCTGCCCGGCCTTGCCGCCGATCTCGTCCGCGCGGGCGACCACGTTGTCCAGGCCGTCGTAGAGGTTGATCCACTTGGCGGCGGTCTTGGGCCCGACGCCGGGGACGCCGGGAAGGTTGTCGCTCGTCTCCCCCACGAGGGCGGCGATCTCCGGGTACCGCGCGGGCTCGACCCCGTACTTCGCGGTGACAGCCTCGGGCGTCATCCGGGTCAGGGTCGAGACACCCTTGACGGGGTAGAGCACGGTGACCTGCTCGTTGACGAGCTGGTAGGTGTCCCGGTCCCCGGAGCAGACGAGCACGTCGAGCCCGGCGGCGGCCGCCTGGGTGGACAGGGTCGCGAGGATGTCGTCCGCCTCGTAGTTGTCCTTCTCCAGGACCGCCACGTTCATGGCGTGGAGGATCTCCTGGATGAGCGGCACCTGCCCGCGGAAGGGCTGCGGCGTCTCGTCGCGCGTGCCCTTGTACTCCGCGTACTCCTGGGTCCGGAACGTCACGTCGGAGACGTCGAACGCGACGGCGACGTGCGTGGGCTCCTCCTCGGCCATGATCTTGATGAGCATCGAGAGGAACCCGTAGACGGCGTTGGTGGGCTGCCCGGTCGAGGTGGAGAAGTTCTCCACCGGCAGGGCGTAGAACGCGCGGAACGCCATCGAATGGCCGTCGACGAGGAGGAGACGCGGGGGCTGGCTGTCGGTCACACAGGACACCCTAGGTGGCGGCGGGTTCGCGGGCACAGGCCGCGCCCGGGCCCCGGCGGGGGCGGCGGGCCGCGCCGTCGCTGGTGGGCGGCGCGGTGCGCCGGCACCGTCGTGCCACCCTTGAGACATGAACGACACGGACGATGTCCTCACCGCGCTGCGCGCGGCCTCGGTCGGCACCCTCGTCGAGCGGCTCGGGATCGAGGTGCTCGAGGCGCGGCCGGAGCGCGTGGTGGCCCGCATGCCGGTGGCCGGGAACACCCAGCCGCACGGCCTCCTGCACGGCGGGGCCTCCGCCGCCCTCGCGGAGACGGTGGGCTCCTTCGCGGCCACGATCCACGCGGGGCCCGGCCGCGCCGCCGTGGGCACCGAGATCAGCGCGACCCACCACCGGGGGGTGAGCGCCGGTTCCGTGACCGCCACCGCCACCGCGCTGTTCGAGGGCCGGCGCACGGCCACCTACGAGATCGTGATTGTCGACGACGAGGGCCGCCGCACCTGTACCGCACGGCTGAGCTGCATGCTCGTCGAGAGGCCCGGCGGTGACGCCGCGACGAACCGGAACGCTTCCGTGACGAATTGATGTGGTGAACGTCACCAGATTCGCAGACCTCCTCCCCTAGGCTCACCACCACTCGGGCGGCCACCGCGGGCCGCCGGGCGTGATCAGCCGACCGGACGGAGGCTCCCGGTGACACCCGGTGCCACTCGTGCTTCTGCGCCGCTCGGCGCCACCCGTGCTCGTGCGCCGCTCGGCGCGCTCCCGGTCCTCCTGGCCCTGGCCGTGGCGGCGCTGCTCGCCCTGGCGCCCCTCCCCTGGACCACCGCCCCGGCGGGCGCCGCCACCGCCGCGTGCGCCCCCGACGCCGCGACGGGCTGCCTGGGCGGCACGATCCGCACCGCGGCCGGGGAGCCCGCCGCGGGCGTGACGCTCACCGTCGAGGGCGCGGGCACCCGGGTCGTGGCCACCACGGACGGGCAGGGCCGCTGGACGGCCGCGGTCACCGCGGCCGGCGAGTACGCCGTCGCGGTCGACGCCTCGACCCTCCCGCCCGGGGAGACGCTGCGCGACCCCGCGAACAACCCGCGCACCGTCACCGTCGAGCTCGGCAGCACCGCCGGCGCGCTCTTCCCGCTGGGCGCCCCCGCCGCCGGGGGCGCCGCCGCGGCCACCCCGCCCCCCGACGCCTCGACGGGCCCCGACGAGGCCACGACCGGCTCCACCGCCGCCGGCACCACCGCGGGCGGCAGCGAGGCGGAGGTCTCGCCGGAGAGCGCCGCGGCGGCCGGCTCGGACATCACCGCGGGGCGCGTGATCCAGCTCGTGGTCAGCGGCCTCATCTTCGGCCTCATGCTGGCCCTCGCCTCCGTGGGGCTCTCGCTCATCTACGGCACCACCGGGCTGAGCAACTTCGCCCACGGCGAGCAGGTCACCCTCGGGGCGCTCCTGGCCTACTACCTCGTCCAGGTGGTGGGGCTGCCCCTGGTGGTGGCCGGCGTCCTGGCCGTCGCCGTCGGGCTCCTGTCCGGGTACCTGCAGGACGCCGCCATCTGGGCGCCGCTGCGCCGCCGGGGCGTCGGCGTCACGCAGCAGATCATCGTCACGATCGGGCTGTCCATGGCGCTGCAGTACGCCTTCAACCTCCTCGCCGGCGGCGGCAGCCTGCGCATCGTCACCTCGAACCCGGGCATCATCCGGCTGGGCCCGGTCCGCCTGACCGAGCAGTCGGCGGTGTCGGTCATCATCGCGGTGATGGTCCTGATCGCGGTGGCGTACTTCCTCACCGGCACCCGGATCGGGCGGGCCACCCGCGCCGTCTCGGACAACGCCGCCCTCGCCGCGGCGTCCGGCATCGGGGTGGACCGGATCGTCCGGCTCGTGTGGACGCTGAGCACCGGGCTCGCCTCGCTCGGCGGCGTGCTGCTCGGGCTCTACCTCAGCGCCACCCGGTGGAACATGGGGACGGCGCTGCTCATGCTCATGTTCGCGGCCGTGACCCTGGGTGGGCTGGGCACCGCGTTCGGCGCGCTCGCCGGCTCTCTCGTGATCGGCCTGGTCGTCGAGCTGTCCACCCTCGTCATCCCCAGCGACATGCGCTACGCCGCCGCGCTGGTCATCCTCATCGTCGTCCTGCTCCTGAGGCCTCAGGGCCTCCTCGGCCGCGCGCAACGAGTCGGTTAACGGAAAGGGCTCGACATGGACTGGTCCAACCTGCTCACGAATGTCGCCGGCGAGCTCTTCGCCCCCACCACCGCCGCGTTCGCCCTGGCGGCCATCGGCCTGAACGTGCACTTCGGCCTGACCGGGCTGCTCAACATGGGCCAGGCCGGCTTCATGCTCCTGGGCGCCTACGGCTTCGCGATCTCCACCATCGCCGGCTGGCCGCTGTGGGCGGCCGTGGCGGTCGCGATCGGCTGCGCCGTCGTCTTCGCGATCATCCTGGGCATCCCGACCCTGAAGCTGCGCGGGGACTATCTCGCCATCGTGACCATCGCCGCGGCGGAGATCGTCCGCCTCGTCGGCCGGTCGACGGCGCTCACCGACCTCACCGGTGCGTCCAACGGCCTGCTCGGCAACGCCTTCAAGCACACCTTCGCCGGCGCCTCCCCGCTGCCCGACGGGACGTTCTCCCTCGGCCCGTTCACGTACGCCATCAACGCCTCGAACAGCTGGTGGCTCCGGATCGTCGGCTGGGCCGTGGTGGCGCTCGTCGCCCTGCTCGTCTGGCGGCTCATGAAGAGCCCCTGGGGACGGGTGCTCAAGGGGATCCGGGAGGACGAGGACGCGGTGCGCTCCCTCGGCAAGAACGTCTTCTCCTACAAGATGCAGTCCCTGATCCTCGGCGGCACGATCGGCGCCCTGGCGGGGGTGCTGTACGTGCTGCCCCGGGCCGTGCAGCCCGATGCCATGGGCAGGCCGACGACGTTCTGGATCTGGACCATCCTGCTGCTCGGGGGGGCCGCGACGGTCTTCGGCCCGATCCTCGGCTCGATGCTCTTCTGGGCCGGCCTCATGCTCATCAAGTCGGTCATGCGCGCGGCCGTCCCCGCAGACGTCCTGAGCGTCGCCCAGATCGAGGCCTTCGGATGGATCCTCGTGGGCGTGGCGCTGATGCTGCTCATCATCTTCCGGCCGCAGGGCCTCCTGGGCGACAAGAAGGAGCTGGCGATCAATGTCCGTTGAGGCCAAGACGCCCGCCGCAGCGCGGGCGCCCGTACCCGACCTGGGCCGCGCCGAGCACGTCCCCGGCGCGCCGAAGGCCGACCCCATCCTCGTGGCCGACGACGTCACCCGCAGCTTCGGCGGCATCAAGGCGGTGGACGTGGACCACCTCGAGGTCCCCCGGCACGCCATCACCGCGCTCATCGGGCCCAACGGCGCGGGCAAGACGACCTTCTTCAACCTCCTGACGGGCTTCGACCGGCCCAGCTCCGGGCGGTGGTCCTTCGACGGCCGGCGCGTGGAGCGGATGGGGGCCGCCAAGGTCGCCCGCGCCGGCATGGTCCGCACGTTCCAGCTCACCAAGGCCCTGGGCCGCATGACCGTCCTGGAGAACATGCGGCTCGGCGCGCGGCAGCAGCCGGGCGAGAACCCCGCCGTCGCGCTCCTGCCCCCGCTGTGGCGGGCGCGCGAGCGGGAGGTCACCGAGAAGGCCATGGACCTCCTGACCCGCTTCAGGCTCGACGCCAAGCGGGACGACTTCGCCGGCAGCCTCTCCGGCGGGCAGCGCAAGCTCCTCGAAATGGCGCGGGCGCTCATGAGCGACCCCGAGATGATCATGCTCGACGAGCCCATGGCCGGGGTGAACCCGGCGCTGACGCAGTCCCTGCTCGGGCACATCACCGACCTGCGCAACCAGGGCATGACCGTGCTGTTCGTCGAGCACGACATGCACATGGTCCGGCACGTCTCCGACTGGGTCGTGGTCATGGCCGAGGGGCGGATCGTGGCGGAGGGCCCCGCGCACACGGTCATGCACGAGCAGGCCGTCATCGACGCCTACCTCGGCGCCCACCACGACACCGACCTGGGCGACGACTCGTTGCTCGAGGAGGACCGATGACCACCGCCGCGAGCCAGACCACCACCCACGCCGGCGCCCCCGACGGCGACCCGCTGCTCAGCGCCCGGGACGTCGTCGCCGGCTACCTGCCGGGGGTGAACATCCTGGGTGGCTGCAACCTCGAGGTCCACCCCGGTGAGCTGGTCGGCATCATCGGCCCCAACGGCGCGGGCAAGTCCACCCTCCTCAAGGCCCTCTTCGGCCTCGTGACGGTCCGGTCGGGCTCCGTGGTCCTGGACGGCGACGACATCACCAACGAGCGCGCCGACTCCCTCGTGCGCCGCGGCATCGGCTTCGTCCCGCAGAACAACAACGTGTTCCCCTCGCTGACCATCGAGGAGAACCTCCAGATGGGCCTCTACCAGTCGCCGGGGAGGTTCGCCGACCGCTTCGCGGCGATCGTCGACATCTTCCCCACCCTCGGCGACCGCCGGCGCCAGCGCGCCGGCTCCCTCTCCGGCGGGGAACGCCAGATGGTGGCGATGGCCCGCGCGCTGATGATGGACCCCTCGGTGCTGCTCCTGGACGAGCCGTCCGCGGGCCTGTCCCCCGTGCGCCAGGATGAGACGTTCATCCGCACCCGCAAGATCAACAAGGCCGGCGTCTCCATCGTCATCGTGGAGCAGAACGCCCGCCGGTGCCTGCAGATCTGCGACCGGGCCTACGTCCTGGACCAGGGCGCCAACGCCTACTCCGGCCGCGGCCGGGACCTCATGGACGACCCCAAGGTCGTCGAGCTCTATCTCGGCACCCTCGCCACCGACGTCGAGAAGGCCGACGCCGCCCGCCCGCCGGGGGCGTAGCACCCACGGTCACGGCCCGGCACCCGGCGGCGCCGGGCACGCGTGAGGGGGGCGGGGCACGCGCGAGGACGGGGCCGGGCACGGACGTGGCACGTGGCACGTGGCACGTGGCACGCACGACGGCGGGGCCCGGTGGTCGCCACCGGGGCCCCGCCCTCGTCGCCGCGCCGCAGGTCAGCCGATCTCGCCGAACTCCGCCCGCTGGAAGGCGTTGTTGTTCTCGGCGTCGAAGAGGTAGATGCCGATGTTGGCGGCGGACGGGTCGTTGTCCGCGTTGAAGGGACCGCTGCCCGAGACGGACTTGTAGACGATCTCCTCGCCGTCCTCGAGGAGCTTGGCGCACTCCTCGAACCCGGTGCAGTCAGTGCCGCCGTCGGCGCCGGACACGGCCGCCATGTTGTCCTTGATGGTCGGCCCGTCGGTGGCGCCGCCGCGCACGGCCGCCAGGGCGGAGAGCACCGCGGCGTCGTAGGACTCGGCCGCGTAGTTGTAGTCCTTCAGGTCCGGGTCGACCTCCTTGAGCCGCGCCTGGAACTCCTCGCTCGGGAAGGCGCCGGGCTGGGTGCCCTGGGCGCCCTCGAGGGTGCCGGGGTCGAAGTCGGCGCCGAAGTTCTGCAGGTTGCCGTCCACGAAGTAGACCTTGGACATGTCGAAACCCTGGTTGACGAGCTCGGCGATGATCAGCGGGGTCTGGGTCGTGAAGGTCACGATGGCGATGGCGTCCGGCGAGGTCGCCAGCGCGTTGCCCACGATCGTGGCGAAGTTCTGCTCGGTCGGGTCGAACTCCTCGCCGGGCTTGCCGTAGGTCACGGTGCCGCCGGCGCCCTCCACGACGCCCTGGATGACGTCCCGCAGGCCGGTGCCGTAGTCCTCGTTGAAGACGAGGATGCCCAGGTTCGAGACGCCGTCGGCGAGGATGAGGTTGCCCAGCACGTCGCCCTGGACGGTGTCCGGCGGAGCGGTGCGGAAGAAGAAGGGGCTGTACCCCGAGAGCGTCGCCGACGTGTTCGCCGGGGAGAACATCACCGTCTCGTCGCCGACGACGTCGTCGATGACGTTCAGCGTGACCTGCGAGGAGGCCGCGCCGATGATCACGGAGACGTTCTCGCTGAGCAGCTCGGTGACCGACTGCGTCGCCACCTGGGCGTTGTCGGCGTCCGAGGAGTCCTTGTGCGACGTCGTGACGTCGGCGCCGAGCACGCCGCCGGCCGCGTTGATCTCCTTCACCGCGAGGTCGACGCCCGCGATCTCGGGCGGTCCCAGCTGCGAGAGCGAACCCGTCTGGGGCAGCAGCGTGCCCAGGACCAGGCCCTTGCCGCCCTCGGCGGGCTCGCCCTCCCCCTCCGCGGACCCGCAGGCGGCGAGGGTGAGGGACACCGCCGCCGCCAGCGCGAGGGACCGGACCGCTGTTCTCCTGCGACTCATACCGTCTCCTTCGTCCGCAGCGCCCAGGTCACGCCGTCGTGGGAGAAACGTATTGGGGACATGTGTCCGTGTCCTGGAATTCGCGACCGGACCATCACGGAACGGTCACGATTGCGGCGCCGGTCGGGGCGGCCGGGCGCTCCTGGGCGCGCACGCACGCCCCGCCGGCGCGGGCCGTGCGAGGGGACGGACCGTGCGAGGGCGCGGGCCGACGACGCAGGCCCGGCCCTCCAGAAGGAGGGCCGGGCCTGCGTCGACGGGCGTGGGCCTACTTGGAGCCGACCTGCTCGATGACGGCGTCGGCCACCTCGCGCATGGTGAGGCGGCGGTCCATGGACGTCTTCTGGATCCACCGGAAGGCCTCGGGCTCGGACAGGCCCATCTTCGTCATGAGCAGCCCCTTGGCGCGGTCCACGCGCTTGCGGGTCTCGAACTGCTCGGACAGCGAGGCGACCTCCGCCTCGAGCGAGGTGATCTCCTGGTGGCGCGAGATCGCAATCTCGACGGCGGGAAGCAGGTCGGCCGGGGTGAACGGCTTGACGACGTAGGCCATGGCCCCCGCGTCGCGCGCCCGCTCCACGAGCTCCTTCTGCGAGAACGCCGTGAGCATCACGACCGCGCACGTACGGCCCGCGATGATCCGCTCGGCGGCGGTGATGCCGTCCATGACGGGCATCTTGACGTCCATGACGACGACGTCGGGCTCGAGCTCCGTGGCCAGGCGCACCGCGGCCTCCCCGTCGGCGGCCTCCCCGACGACGTCGAACCCGGCGTCGTTCAGGCTCTCGACGATGTCCAGGCGGATGAGGGTCTCGTCCTCGGCGACGACCACGCGGCGCCGACCGACGGCCTCCTGCCTCGCGCCGGCCTCCGGGCCGGGCAGCTCGACGGCGTCAGCGGCGGGGTTCTCCGGTGCGTCGTCGCTGGAGGTGGCCGCGTCGCCACTGGTGGGAGCTTCGGTCTGCTTGTCTGTCACGCGTGCAAGCGTATAGCCCGTGAGGCTCCCGGGCAGCCCTGCCCCCCGGTCACGTGACACGGTTAACACCCCGTCCCCGGCACCCCCGTGGGATCCGGCGGCCGGACGGTGCTCCCGGCGGGACTCGAACCCGCACGCCTCGCGGCGCCGCATTTTGAGTGCGGTGTGTCTGCCAGTTCCACCACAGGAGCGTGTTGCGGGCCTCAGGCTAGCGCGGCCCGCGGGGTGCCCGTGCCACCGTCCGCGCCGGCACGTGCGCGAGACCGGCGGCCCGGCGAGGAGGGCCGGCGCGGATGCGCGCCGCGGCGCCTACGAGCTGGCGACGCCGATCGTCGCCAGCAGGGCCGCGAAACCGCCGGCCCACGCCGCCAGCGTGATCCACCGCCGGCCCGGGGAGGCGCTGTTGCCGAGCTCCACCGCCCCGCACACGGCCGCCGCCACCCCCAGGGGGATGGCGGCGAGCTCGGCGACGACCCACGGCGAGACCCGCCACCCCGCGGGGACGCCCACGGGGATGGCCCCGCCGAGGACCCAGGAGAAGGACAACAGCCAGCACACCACGCTCGCGGCCGCCAGTGCGACCGTCCACCGCGCGACGCCGGTCATCGTCCCTCCCCCGGCCCGGTCCTCGGGTTGAGATCAGGCCTTGGTGTAGGTCTCCCCGATCTTGTGCATGCGGATCGAATTGGTCGAGCCGACCTTGCCCGGGGGCATCCCGGCGACGATGACGACCCGGTCGCCCTCCTCCGCCAGACCGGTGGTCTGCAGGAGCTGGTCGACCTGGTTGACCATGTCGTCGGTGTGGCTGACCTCGGGCACGGTGTACGTCTGCGCGCCCCACGTCAGCGCGAGGGTGTTGCGCACGTCGGTCGACGGCGTGAAGGCGAGCAGCGGGATGGGCGAGCGCAGGCGGGACATCCGGCGCGCGGAGTCACCGGACTGGGTGAAGGTGACGAGGTACTTGACCTCGAGCATCTCGCCGATCTCGGCGGCCGCGCGGGTGATGACGCCGCCGCGCGTGTGCGGGCTGGACCCCAGCGGGGCGATCCGCTCGCCGCCGTTCTCCTCGGTGTTCTCCACGATGCGCGCCATGGTCCGCACGGTCTCGATGGGGTACGCGCCCACGGACGTCTCGGCGGAGAGCATGACCGCGTCGGCGCCGTCGAGGATCGCGTTGGCGACGTCGGAGGCCTCGGCCCGGGTGGGACGGGGGTTCGTGATCATCGACTCGAGCATCTGGGTGGCGACGATGACGGGCTTGGCGTTGCGGCGGGCGAGCTCGATCGCGCGCTTCTGGACGAGCGGGACCTGCTCGAGCGGCAGCTCCACGCCGAGGTCCCCGCGGGCGACCATGATGCCGTCGAAGGCGTCGACGACCTCGACGAGGTTCTCGACGGCCTGCGGCTTCTCGACCTTCGCGATGACCGGGACGCGGCGTCCCTCCTCGTCCATGATCGCGTGGACGTCCTCGACGTCGGCGGCGGAGCGCACGAAGGACAGGGCGATGAGGTCCGCGCCGATGCGCAGGGCCCAGCGGAGGTCCTCCTTGTCCTTCTCGGACAGGGCGGGCACGTTCACCGCGACGCCGGGGAGGTTGAGGCCCTTGTGGTTGGAGACGTCGCCGGCCACCTCCACGCGGGTGACGACGCGGGGGCCGTCCACCTCGAGGACGCGCACCGCGACCTTGCCGTCGTCGATGAGGATGCGGTCGCCCGGGTGGCAGTCGCCGGGCAGGCCCTTGTAGGTGGTTGAGGCGAGCTCGGCGGTGCCGGAGACGTCCTCGGTGGTGATGGTGAAGGTGTCGCCCTCGTGGAGCGCGACCTTCCCGTCGGCGAAGTTGCCCAGCCGGATCTTCGGGCCCTGGAGGTCGACGAGCACCGCGATGGCCCGGCCGGAGGCCTGCGCGGCGGCGCGCACGTTGCGGTAGACCGCCTCGTGCTCCTCCACGGCTCCGTGGCTCCGGTTGATCCGGGCGACGTCCATGCCGGCGTCGACCAGCTCCTGGACCTTCTCGGGGGACTCTGTTGCGGGGCCGAGGGTGGCCACGATCTTCGCTCTGCGCATGGTCCCCAGCCTAGAGCCTGGAGGTCCCAGGCCGCCCGCGCGAGGTCCCGGGTGCCACGAGTTGCCTCGCCGGCCCGGCGGTCCCCGGGCGGCCGCCCGCGCCCCCCGGCGGCCCCGGGGCAGGGACCGCCGGGCCGCCGGGGGGTGCGGTGGCGGCGGCGCCGCTCAGGCGGACACGGACACCGTGGAGGGCAGGATCGGGGCCGGAAGCTCGGTCTCCCCGCGCAGGAACGCGTCGACGGAGGACGCCGCGGAGCGCCCCTCCGCGATCGCCCAGACGATGAGGGACTGGCCCCGTCCGGCGTCACCGGCCACGTAGACGCCGGGCACCGAGGTGGCGAAACTCTCATCGCGCACCACCCGCCCGCGGTGGTCCAGCTCCAGGCCGAGCTGCTCGACCAGGCCGGTGCGCGGCACGCCGGTGAAGCCGAGGGCGAGGAGCACCAGCTGGGCGGGGATGACCCGCTCGGTGCCCTCGACCGGCACGGTCTGCCCGGACGTGCGGTCCACGTCCACCAGGCGCAGGTGCGTGACCTGCCCCTCGCCGGCCGAGCCGTCGGAGAGGAACTCGACGGTGGAGCTGGCGTAGAGGCGCTCACCGTTCTCCTCGTGCGAGGTCGAGACCCGGTAGACCTTCGGGTAGGTCGGCCAGGGCTGGTTCTCGGGCCGGTCGCCGGAGGGCAGCGGGTTGATGTCGATCTGGGTGACCGACCGGGCCCGCTGGCGCGTGGCGGTGCCGAGGCAGTCCGACCCGGTGTCGCCGCCGCCGATGATGACGACGTCCTTGCCCTCGGCGAGGACCTGGCCGGGCACGTCCTGGCCGTCCACCGCCCGGTTGGCCTGGACGAGGTACTCCATGGCGGGGTGGATCCCGCCCAGGTCGCGTCCGGGCACGCCCAGCTCGCGGGGGACGGTCGAGCCCATGGCGAGGACCACGGCGTCGTAGCGCTCGAGGAGGTCCTGCCCGCTGAGCGAGCCGGGTCCCGGGCCGCCGACGTCGACGGAGGGACGGAAGCGGGTGCCCTCGGCCTCCATCTGCGCGAGGCGGCGCGTGACCTGGTCCTTCTCCATCTTGAAGTCCGGGATGCCGTAGGTGAGCAGCCCGCCGATCTGGTCGTCCTTCTCGTACACGGCGACCGTGTGCCCCGCGCGGGTGAGCTGCTGCGCGGCGGCGAGGCCCGCGGGGCCGGAGCCGATGACGGCGACCGTGTACCCCGTGAGCCGCTGGGGGATGCGCGGCCGGACGAGGCCCAGCTCCCAGGCGTTGTCGGCGATGGACTGCTCGATGTTCTTGATCGTCACCGGCGGCTGGTTGATGCCCAGCACGCACGCCGTCTCGCAGGGGGCCGGGCACAGGCGCCCGGTCCACTCCGGGAAGTTGTTCGTCGCGTGCAGGCGTTCGATCGCGCCCTGCCAGTCCTCGTGGCGGGTGAGCTCGTTCCACTCCGGGATGAGGTTGCCCAGCGGGCAGCCGTTGTGGCAGAACGGCACGCCGCAGTCCATGCAGCGGCTGGCCTGCCGGGTGAGCGCCGCGGCGTCCTCCGCGCGGCGCTCGTAGACCTCGTGGAAGTCCATGATGCGCACCGGGACCGGCCGGCGCTTCGGGAGCTCGCGCTCGGTGTACTGCATGAATCCGCGCGGGTCAGCCACGGGTCGCCTCCATGATGTTGGCCCACACGTCGGGCGAGCTCGGGTCCAGGCCGTCCTCGGCCGCCTTGACGAGGGCGGCGGAGACGGCGGCGTACTGACGCGGGAGCACCTTGGTGATCCGCCCGTCCAGGGTGCCGAGGTCCTCCAGCAGCTCCCCGGCCACCGACGAGCCGGTCAGGTCGCGGTGCCGGCGCAGGAGGTCGACGACGATCGCGTGGTCCTCCGGGTCGAGCTCCGCCAGGATCAGCTCGCCGCCGGCGAGGGCCGGCGCGTTGACCTGGCCGGTGTCGACGTCGAGGAGGTACGCGGTGCCGCCGGACATGCCGGCGCCGAAGTTCCGCCCGGTGGGGCCCAGGATGAGCAGGGTCCCGCCGGTCATGTACTCGGCGGCGTGGTCGCCCACGCCCTCGACGACCGCCGTCGCCCCCGAGTTGCGCACCGCGAACCGCTCGCCGGCGCGGCCGCGGAGGTAGATCTCCCCCGAGGTGGCGCCGTAGGCGATGACGTTCCCGGCGATGACGTTGTCCTCGGCGGGGAAGATCGACCGCGGGTCGGGCCGCACGACGATGCGCCCGCCGGAGAGGGACTTGCCGACGTAGTCGTTCGTGTCACCGACCAGGCGCAGCGTGATGCCGCGCGGGAGGACGGCGCCGAAGGACTGACCGGCCGAGCCGGTCAGGGTGATGTCAATCGTGCCGTCGGGCAGGCCCTCCGCGCCGTGGCGGCGGGTGATCTCGTGGCCGAGCATGGTCCCGACCGTGCGGTTCACGTTGCGCACCGGCAGGTCGATCGTGACCCGTTCGCCGCGCTCGAGGGCCGGCTCGGACAGGGCGATGAGCTGGTTGTCCAGCGCCTTCTCGAGGCCGTGGTCCTGGTGCCGGACCTGGCGCAGGGCCGACCCCTCCTTGGGCTCGACCTTGGCGAGCAGCGGCGCGAGGTCCAGGCCGGAGGCCTTCCAGTGGTCCACCGCCTTGCGCGTGTCGAGCAGGTCCACCTGGCCGACGGCCTCCTCGATCGAGCGCAGGCCGAGGGAGGCGAGCAGCTCGCGCACCTCCTGGGCGATGAACTCGAAGAACGTCACCACGTGCTCGGCCTTGCCGGTGAACCGCTTGCGCAGCTCGGGGTTCTGCGTGGCGACGCCCACCGGGCAGGTGTCCAGGTGGCACACGCGCATCATGATGCAGCCCTCCACGACCAGCGGGGCCGTGGAGAAGCCGAACTCCTCGGCGCCGAGCAGCGCCGCGACCACGACGTCGCGGCCGGTCTTGAGCTGGCCGTCGGTCTGGACCACGATCCGGTCGCGGAGGTCGTTGAGCACGAGCGTCTGCTGGGTCTCGGCCAGGCCGATCTCCCACGGCGCCCCGGCGTGCTTGAGCGAGGTCAGCGGGCTGGCGCCCGTGCCGCCGTCGTGCCCGGAGACGAGGACGACGTCCGCGTGCGCCTTCGCGACGCCGGCGGCGACCGTGCCCACCCCGATCTCGCTGACCAGCTTGACGTGGATGCGCGCCGCCGGGTTCGCGTTCTTCAGGTCATGGATGAGCTGGGCGAGGTCCTCGATCGAGTAGATGTCGTGGTGGGGCGGCGGGGAGATGAGCCCGACGCCGGGGGTCGAGTGCCGCGTCTTGGCCACCCACGGGTAGACCTTGTGCGCGGGCAGCTGGCCGCCCTCGCCGGGCTTGGCGCCCTGGGCGACCTTGATCTGGATGTCCTCGGCGTTGGTGAGGTAGTCCGACGTGACGCCGAACCGGCCCGAGGCGACCTGTTTGATCGCGGAGCGCCGGCGCGGGTCGTGCAGGCGGTCGGTGTCCTCGCCGCCCTCGCCCGTGTTGGACTTCGCACCGAGCATGTTCATGGCGATCGCGAGCGTCTCGTGCGCCTCCGCGGAGATGGAGCCGTAGCTCATCGCCCCGGTCGAGAACCGCTTGACGATCGAGCTGACCGGCTCGACCTCGTCGATGCTGATCGGCTCGCGGCCGTCCTTGAACGTCATCAGCCCGCGCAGCGTCATCAGCCGCTCCGACTGGGCGTTCACGCCGTCGGTGTACTTGCGGAAGATGTCGAACTGGCGGGTGCGGGTGGAGTGCTGCAGCCGGAAGATCGTCTCGGGGTCGAACAGGTGCGGCTCGCCCTCGCGGCGCCACTGGTACTCCCCGCCCATGCGCAGCGTGCGGTGCGCCGGCGAGATGCCCGAGCGGGGGTAGGCGGTGGCGTGCCGGGCGGCGACCTCGGCGGCGATGACGTCCAGGCCCACCCCGCCCAGCGGGGAGGGGGTGCCGGTGAAGTACTCCTCCACCAGGTCGTCGGAGAGGCCGATGGCCTCGAAGACCTGCGCCCCGCGGTAGGAGGCCACGGTCGCGATGCCCATCTTGGACATCACCTTGAGGACGCCCTTGCCCAGGCCCTTGATGAGGTTCTTCACCGCCTGCTGCGGCGTGACCCCGGAGACGACGCCGGAGCGCACGAGGTGCTCGACGCTCTCCATCGCGAGGTACGGGTTCACGCACGCCGCGCCGTAGCTGATGAGCAGCGCCACGTGGTGGACCTCGCGCACGTCCCCGGCCTCGACGATCAGGGAGATCTTCGTCCGGGTGTGCTGGCGCAGCGTGTGGTGGTGCACGGCCGAGGTCAGGAGCAGCGACGGGATCGGGGCGAGCTCGGCCGTCGACTCGCGGTCGGACAGGACGATGAAGCTCACGCCGCTCTCCACGGCCGCGTCGACCTCGGCGAAGATCTCCTCCAGCCGTGCCTGCAGCGCGGCGCCGCCCCCGGCGACGGGGTAGAGGCCCGAGACGGTGACGGACGTGAACCCGTGGCCCAGGTGCGGCACCTTGCCGATGTTCCGGATCTTGGCGAGCTGGTCGTTGTCGATCGTCGGGAACGGCACGACCAGCTTGTGGGTGTGCTCCGGGGTGTCCTCGAGGAGGTTCGGCTCCGGTCCGATCGCCCCGCCCAGCGCCGTGACGAGCTCCTCGCGGATGGCGTCCAGCGGCGGGTTCGTCACCTGCGCGAAGAGCTGGCTGAAGTAGTCGAAGAGCAGGCGCGGCCGGGAGGAGAGCACCGCGACGGGGGTGTCGGTGCCCATCGAGCCGATCGCCTCGGCGCCGGTCGCGGCCATCGGCGCGACGAGGATGCGCAGCTCCTCCTCGGTGTAGCCGAAGGTCTGCTGCCGGCGCACGACGGAGAGGCGGGAGTGGTCGACGTGCTCTCGCTCCGGCAGGTCCTCGAACCGGACCAGGCCCTCGTCGAGCCACTGCTGGTAGGGGTGGAGCTCGGCGAGGGTGCGCTTGATCTCCTCGTCCTCGACGATCCGGCCGGAGCCGGTGTCCACGAGGAACATCCGGCCCGGCTCGAGCCGCCCCTTCCGCACGATCCTCTCCGGGGCGATGTCCAGCACGCCTGACTCCGAGGCGAGGATCACCAGCCCGTCCTCGGTCACCCAGAAGCGCCCCGGGCGCAGCCCGTTGCGGTCCATGACGGCGCCGATGACCGTGCCGTCGGTGAACGTCATCGCCGCCGGGCCGTCCCACGGCTCCATGAGCGTGGAGGTGTACTCGTAGAAGGCCCGCACGGCCGGGTCCATGGACGTGTGGTTCTGCCACGCCTCGGGGATCATCGTGAGCACCGCGTGCGGCAGCGACCGGCCGGCGAGGTGGAGGAGCTCGAGGACCTCGTCGAACGTCGCCGAGTCGGAGGCGCCGGGGGTGCACACCGGGAGCAGCTGGTCGAGGTCGCCGAGCAGGTCGGAGCCGAGCATGCCCTCGCGTGCCGCCATCCAGTTGCGGTTGCCGCGCACCGTGTTGATCTCGCCGTTGTGCGCGACCATCCGGAACGGCTGGGCCAGCGGCCACGACGGGAAGGTGTTCGTGGAGAAGCGCGAGTGCACGAGGGCGATCTCGCTCGCGAACCGCTCGTCGGACAGGTCCGGGAAGAACGGGCGCAGCTGGGTCGTGGTGAGCATGCCCTTGTAGACGAGGGTGCGCGCCGAGAGCGAGGCGAAGTAGATGCCCGTCTCCCGCTCCGAGCGCTTGCGCAGCCGGTAGGCGCGCCGGTCGAGCTCGAGGCCCGCCAGCTCGCCGCCGGTCACGAAGAGCTGGCGGAACGTCGGCATGGTCTCCAGCGCGCTCGGCCCGATCATGGACGCGTCCACGGGCACCTCGCGCCAGCCGAGGACGGTCAGGTCCTCCTCGGCGGCGATGGCCTCGATGCGGGCCACCGCGTCGGCGCGGGCGTCCTCTCCCTTCCCGGCCCCCGGGAGGAAGACCAGGCCGGCGGCGTAGCGCCCGGCGGCGGGCAGGTCGAAGTCGACGACCGCCCGCAGGAAGGCGTCGGGCACCTGGGTGAGCATCCCGGCGCCGTCGCCGGTGTTCTCCTCCGCCCCGACGGCGCCGCGGTGGTCGAGGTTGGTCAGGGCGGTCAGCCCGGCGTCGACGATGTCCCGGCCCGCCGTGCCGCGCAGGGTGGCGACGAAGGCGACGCCGCACGCGTCGTGCTCGTGCCCGGGGTCGTAGAGGCCGGTGCGGGCCGGCGCGCTGAAGGGGCCGGCCGTGGGTTGAGCTGCATCCATCCGGGTGTCGTCCTCACCGCGAGGCGCCCAGAAGGCTCCCCGCATCGTCGAGCAAGTGATGCCGGTGGGGCGCCGTCGTCCCTCGGGTGCCGCGATATTACTCGCTGATGACCAGTGCGAAACACAAGGTGTCCACATGCTTGACACTCGACGGCGTGACGCCGGAACGCCCGTACGACGGCGCGCTCCGTTCCAGAGAAATGCCTGGCCGCCGCACCTGTCAAGAGGAGGGCAGGCGCGGCCCGCGCGAGCGGGTCAGCGACCGGGTCACGGGACGGCGGCCGGGGGCGCGGGCCGGCCGCCTCCGGCGCGGGTCGGCCGCCTCCGGCGCGGGTCGGCCGCCTCAGGCGCGGGCGGGGCGCCTCAGGCGCGGACGGGACCGTGCCCGGAACCGGTGCCCTGCGCCGGCCCGCGTCCGGTGGCCCCGTCGTCGGCGACGGCCTCCTCGGCGGCGTCGGCCTTCTCAGCGGCGGAGTCCGTGGATGCGGCTGCTGCGTCCGTCGACGGGACGGAGCCCGTGGATGCCGCGACGGTTGCGCCCGCGGACGCGTCCACGTCGTCGTCGTGCGGCTCACGGCCGGGCAGCCACAGGCTGTCCGCCTGGCCGCGGGTCCGGGCCCCGACCACCACGAAGACCACGAGGGCGACGAGGAAGATGACGATCGAGGTCCAGACGTTCAGCCGGAGCCCGAGGACCATCTCGGCCTCGTCGATCCGAAGCATCTCGATCCAGACCCGGCCGAGCGTGTAGAGCATGACGTAGAGCCAGAACACCCGGCCGTGGCCCAGCCGGAAGCGCCGCTCCGCCCACACCAGCACGGCCACCATGGCCAGGTTCCAGAGCATCTCGTAGAGGAAGGTGGGATGGAACAGCGTGCCGGGCGCGGCTCCGGCGACGAGGTGGGCGTCGTCGATCTCCAGGCCCCAGGGCAGCGTGGTGGGCCTGCCGTAGAGCTCCTGGTTGAAGTAGTTCCCCAGCCGCCCGACGGCCTGCGCGACGAGCAGGCCGGGGGCGAGCGCGTCGGCGAAGGGGGCCAGCCGCAGGCCGCGGCGCCGCAGGCCGATCCAGGCGCCCACCGCGCCGAGGGCCACAGCCCCCCAGATGCCCAGGCCCCCGTTCCAGATGGCGAACGCGTTCCAGGGGTTCCCGTCCGGCCCGAAGTACGGGTCCGGCGTGGTGAGGACGTGATACAACCGTGCGCCGACGATCCCGAAGGGCACCATCCAGAAGACGACGTCGACCGCCGTGTCCTTGGGGCCGCCCTTGGCGGTGTAGCGCCGGTCGAGGATCCACCAGGCGAAGATCCCGCCGAGGAGGATGGCGATCGCGTACGCGCGCAGCGGCACCGGCCCGAGGTGCCACACGCCCTGCGAGGGGCTCGGGATCCCGGAGGGGAGCAGGCCGGGCGCGGAGGCGAGGAGGTCGGGGAGCACCTGCGCAGCGTACTGGTCCGGTGCCGCGGCGAGCCGCCGCGTCCGGGCTCAGGCCCCGTGGGCCCCCGCGGCGATCTGCTCGGCGAGCACGCTGAGGTCGCGCACGCCGGCGTCCGCGTCGCCGTCGTCCCGCATGAGGGCCCGCACGAACGCCGAGCCGACGATGACGCCGTCGGCGTACGCGGCGATCTCCGCTGCCTGCTCGCGGTTGGACACGCCGAGGCCGACACACACGCGCTCGGCCCCCGCCTCCCGGGTGCGGGCGACCAGGCCGCGGGCGTGGTCGTCGACGCTCGCCCGGGCTCCCGTGACCCCCATGGTGGAGGCCGCATAGACGAAGCCCCGGCAGGCCTCGGAGGTCATCCGCAGGCGCGCGTCCGTCGAGCTGGGCGCGACGAGGAAGACCCGGTCGAGGCCGTGGGCGTCGGAGGCGGCGACCCACTCGGCGGCCTCGTCGGGGATCAGGTCCGGGGTGATGAGGCCGGCGCCGCCGGCGGAGGCCAGGTCGCGCGCGAAGCGGTCCACGCCGTAGTGGTAGACGGGGTTGTAGTAGGTCATCACGAGCACGGCGGCGCCCGTCTCGGCGACGCGCTCGACGGCGCGCAGCACGTCGGCGGTGCGTGTGCCGCCGTCGAGCGCCGCCTGGGCCGCCCGCTGGATGACCTCGCCGTCCATCCCCGGGTCGGAGTAGGGCAGGCCCAGCTCGATGACGTCCGCGCCGGCGGCGACGAGCGCGCGCGCGGCGCGCACCGAGGTGTCGACGTCGGGGAACCCCACGGGCAGGTAGCCCACGAGGGCCGCTCCCCCGCGTGCCTTCGCGGCGTCGATCGCCGCCGCGCTCTTCGACGTCGTCGCGGCGGTGGTCGGGGTGTTCGTCATGGGTGCGCTGCTCACTTCTCCACGCTGCCGGTGGCGTTGTACCCGGCGCCGTCCACCGAGCCGGTCTTGGTCCCGTCGCCGGGGTCCGCGGAGGTCTCCGGCACGTTGCCGTCGTGCTCGCCCGCGTCGAGGAGCTCGAACCAGGCGGCGGCGGTCTCGACATCCTTGTCCCCGCGCCCGGACAGGTTCACGAGGATGGTGGGGGCGGGCCGGCCGGCGTCCTTGGCCTCCAGGCCGAGGCGGATGGCGCCGGCGAGGGCGTGGGCGCTCTCGATCGCCGGCATGATGCCCTCCGTGCGGCACAGCAGCCGGAACGCGTCCATGGCCTCGGTGTCCGTGACGGGCTGGTACTCGGCGCGGTGGATGCTGGCGAGCCACGAGTGCTCGGGGCCCACGCCCGGGTAGTCGAGCCCCGCTGAGATCGAGTGCGACTCCTTGGTCTGGCCGTCCTCGTCCTGGAGTACGAAGGTCCGGGCGCCGTGCAGCACCCCGGGGTCGCCGCCCGTGATGGAGGCCGCGTGCCGTCCCGTCTCGACGCCGTCCCCGGCGGCCTCGAGGCCGACCAGGCGCACGCCCTCGTCGTCGAGGAAGGCGTTGAAGATGCCGATCGCGTTCGAGCCGCCGCCGACGCAGGCCGCGACGATGTCGGGCAGGCGGCCGGTCAGCTCGAGCACCTGGGCGCGGGCCTCGTCACCGATGATCTTCTGCAGGTCGCGGACCATCGCCGGGAAGGGGTGGGGGCCCGCGGCGGTACCGAAGATGTAGTTGGTGGTCTCGACGTTGGTCACCCAGTCGCGGAACGCCTCGTTGATGGCGTCCTTGAGGGTGCGCGAACCGGCGGTGACCGGCACGACCTCGGCGCCGAGCAGCCGCATGCGGGCGACGTTGAGCGCCTGGCGGCGCGTGTCCTCCTCGCCCATGTAGATGGTGCACTCGAGGCCGAGGAGCGCGGCGGCCGTGGCCGTGGCCACCCCGTGCTGTCCCGCTCCGGTCTCCGCGATGACGCGCTTCTTGCCGACCTTGCGGGTCAGCAGGGCCTGGCCGAGAACGTTGTTGATCTTGTGGGAGCCGGTGTGGTTGAGGTCCTCGCGCTTGAGGATGATCCGGGCGCCGCCGGCGTGCTCCGCGAAGCGGGGCACCTCCGTGATGATGCTGGGGCGGCCGGTGTAGGTCCGGTTGAGGTGGTCGATCTCGGCGAGGTACTCGGGGTCGACCTTGAGCTCTTCCCAGGCCTGCGTCAGGTCGTCCAGCGCGGCGACCAGCGCCTCGGCGACGAAGCGCCCGCCGAAGTCACCGAAGTAGGGTCCGGCCGCGTCCGCGAGGTGGCCGGTCTGCAGGTCGCTCACTTGCGCACCGCCCGCAGGGACGGGTGCGCGCCGGCGGCCACCATGTCCGCGACGGCACCGCGCGGGTTGCCCTGGGTGACCAGCGCCTCCCCGACGAGGACGGCGTCCGCCCCGGAGCGGCCGTAGTCCAGCACGTCGTGCGGGCCCCGGACGCCGGACTCCGCGACCTTGAGGATGCCGGCGGGGACGACATCGACGACCTGGGCGAACACGGAGCGGTCCACGGTGAGCGTGTGCAGGTTGCGGGCGTTGATGCCGACCACGCGGGCCCCCGCGTCGACGGCGCGCTGGGCCTCCTCGCGGTTGTGGGCCTCGACCAGGGCGTTCATGCCGAGGGACTCCGTCCGCTCGATGAGGGAGACGAGGGCCTCCTGCTCGAGCGCCGCGACGATGAGGAGCAGCAGGTCCGCGCCGTAGGCCCGCGCCTCCCACACCTGGTAGGGGGTGACGATGAAGTCCTTGCGCAGCACGGGGATGTCCACGACGGCGCGCACGGCGGCGAGGTCCTCGAGGGACCCGCCGAAGCGGCGCCGCTCGGTGAGCACGGAGATCACGCTGGCGCCGCCGGCCTCGTACTCGGAGGCCAGCCCGGCCGGGTCCGCGATGTCGGCGAGGGCGCCCTTGGACGGGCTCGACCGCTTCACCTCGGAGATGATGGTGACGGCGTCGTGCTCGCCGCGCAGGGCGGCGACGGCGTCCTTGGCGCTGTCCTGCCGCTGCGCCATCTCCTTGAGCACGTCCAGCGGACGCTGCGCCTCACGTTCGGCGAGGTCCTCACGGACCCCTGCGACGATGTCTTCCAGCACGGTCACAGCGCTGTCCCCCTTCGTTGTCGGCTGGCCCCATGGTAGGCCGCGCCACTGACGCCTCTCGTCGCTGTCCACCGCGGGACACCTGACGGCCTGTGACCGCGGGCGGCGACGCGGCCCGCGAGAGCGCGCGCGCTAGCTGAAGTCGTACGAGCTGAAGTCGTAGCTGCTGAAAAGGATCGCCGCGCCGACCACCGCGAGGACGAGGAGCGCCAGGAGCACGATCCCCACGAGCAGGCCCGCGATACCCATGCCCCTGTTGGTCGCACGGCCGGCCCGGGCCGCGCGGATCGACATGATCCCGGCCACCACGCCGACGATGCCGCCGATGGGCGCGAGGAACAGTCCGACGAGGGGGACGACGAGGCTGGCGGCACCGACCAGCGCGGCGACGAGCGCGATGATGCCGAGGTTGTTCTTCTCCGTCGCCGCGGCGGGCGCGCCGTAGCCGGCCCCGTACGCCGGGGTGGGGAAATGGCCCGGCTGGCCGTAGTGCGGCGCCGGCTGGCCGTACTGCGGCGCCGGCTGGCCGTACTGCGGCGCCGGCTGGCCGTACCCGGTGTCGGGCTGCGCGTACCCGGGCGTGCCCTGCCCGTGGGACGGCGGCTGCCCGGGCGTCTCCCGCGGGGCGTCGTTGCCGGGCTGGTCCGCCCATGGGGTGCTCATGACGTCATCCTCCAGTGGAACGCCGCACCGACCATCGGTCCGGCCGTGCTGGTCACCGGCCGGTGGCCGGGCGGTCGGGTCAGGCGCCGTACCAGTCCGGCTCCTTCGACGGCGCGCTGGCCGCCGCGGGCTGCCCGAGCCCCATCCCGCGCATGATCTGGCTCGCGACCAGCGCGACGACCACGATGACGACGCCGGCGATCTCGACCGCGTTGTTCTGGAGGATCAGCCCGAGACCCACCACGAGGACCCCGAGGCAGATGCCCCACATCAGGGTCCACGCCGCCTTCGTCTTGCCGTGGTTCGTGTACGGCGCGGCGGACGGGAGCGAGTAGGTCTGCGGCTCGGGGCTCTGGGGCATGTCTCTTCCTCTGTGATGGCGCGTCTGTGCTGGTCCTACCCTATCGACACCGGCGGTGCCGCGGCGCCGGGCGCGCCCACGGCTGCCCCCGCCGCCCCGCCCGCGGGCTACTCCTCCGCCTCGGTGGAGGGGTCCTCGCCGCGACCGAGCGCGTCCCAGTCGTCCATGGCCCGGGTCCGGGCGTCGGTCGCGTCGCTCGACGCGGACCGGCCGCGGGCGCGCCCAGGCTCGCCGCGCTCGAACCGCCGGCCGGCCGCCTGCCAGCGCCCGCCGCGCAGCAGCGGCACGAGCGCGAGGAGCGCCACCGCCGCACCGACGACCACCGCGACCCACGGCCACGGTGTCGTCACGACCTCGCCCGAGAGCTGGCGCACCCCGCTCAGCTCGGAGGCCGCGGTCAGCGCCGGGGAGCGCGGGTCCCGGAGGAAGCTCACGACGGCGGCCTCGACCAGCACGGCGGCGACCAGCAGCGCCACGCCCCCGACGGCGGCGGCCACCCGGCGTCCGATCCCGACGGCCAGGGCCGCCGCACCGACGACGAGCGCACCGGCGGTCAGCGCGGGCGCCGCGGCCGAGCCGCTCACGCTGACGTCGCGGACGTCGATGACGGTCGCGACCGTGGCGTGGACCCACGGCGCCGCCCCGAGGGCGACGAGCGCCACCGCGAGCAGCAGGGCGGCCAGGACGACGGTGCGCCGCTCGAGCAGCCGGTTCACGTCGCGTCGACGAGGGGACGCAGCCCGGCGGCCACCTGGATCGCGCGGACGGCCGCGGCGGCCTTGTTGCGCGTCTCCTCGTACTCGGTCGCGGGCACGGAGTCGGCCACGATCCCCGCGCCGGCCTGCACCGTGGCCTGGTGGTCGCGGATGACGGCGGTGCGGATGGCGATGGCCATGTCGACGTTGCCGGCGAGGTCGAAGTACCCGACGACGCCGCCGTAGATCCCGCGGCGGGCCGGCTCGAGGGCGTCGATGAGCTCGATGGCCCGGGGCTTCGGCGCGCCGGAGAGCGTCCCGGCGGGGAACGTCGCGGTCAGGCAGTCCAGCGCGCTGGCTTCGGGGCGCTGCCGCCCCACCACGGTGGAGGAGATGTGCATGATGTGGCTGAAGCGCTTGACCTCCATGAGCTCGACCACCTCGACCGTCTCGGGGCGGCACACCTTGGCGAGATCGTTGCGGGCGAGGTCGACGAGCATGACGTGCTCGGCGAGCTCCTTCGGGTCGGCGAGGAGCTCCTCGGCCAGCTCCTTGTCCTGCGCCGGGGTGGCGCCCCGTGGGCGCGAGCCGGCGATCGGGAAGGTGGTGACCTGGCCGTCCTGGACGTGCACGAGCGTCTCGGGGCTCGACCCGACGACGGCGAACCCGGCGCCCGCGCCGCTCGCGCCGTCGGACGCGCCGTCCGCACCGCCGTCGGCCAGCTGCAGGTAGTACATGTACGGGCTGGGGTTGATGGTGCGCAGCACCCGGTAGACGTCGAGCGGGTCGGCCGCGCAGTCGATGTCGAGGCGCTGGGAGAGCACCACCTGGAACACCTCGCCGTCGCGGATGGCCTCCTTGGCGGCCAGGACGGAGCGCTCGAAGTCGGCGCGCGGGGTGCGGAAGCGCAGCTCGGGCTCCGCGCCCGGCACGCGCACGGCGGCGCGCGTCACCGTCGGGCGGGCGAGCGCGGCCTGCATGGCGTCGAGGCGGGCGACGGCGTCCGCGTGCGCGGCGTCCACGCGCGCGTCCGTGTTGTCGAAGTTGACGGCGTTCGCGATGAGCCAGACCGAGCCGTCGTGGTGGTCGACGGCGGCCATGTCCGTCGCCAGGCACAGCGCCACCTCCGGGGTGTCGTGCTCGACCGGGGCCGTCGCCCGGAGGGTGGGCTCCCACTGGCGCAGCACGTCCCAGCCGATCGCGCCGACGAGCCCGCCGGTCAGCGGCGGCAGGCCGGGGACGGAGGGGGTGCGCAGCTGCTCGAGCGTGGTGGCGAGGACCTCGAGCACCGGGCCCGACTCCGGGACGCCCACGGGGACGTCGCCGCTCCACCGCGCGTGGCCGTCCCGGCTGGTCAGCGTGGCGCGGGAGGTCACGCCGACGAAGGACCAGCGCGACCACGCGCCGTCGTGCTCGGCGGACTCGAGGATGAACGTCCCGGGCCGCCCGCCGGCGAGCTGGCGGTACAGGCCGACGGGGGTGACGTCGTCGGCGAGGAGCCGCCGGACGACGGGGATGACCCGGCGGTCGGCCGCCATCTGCCGGAACGCCGGCAGCGCCGGCCAGGTCTGGCCCCACTCGATCGTCTCGGCGCTGACGACGGCGCCCGGGCTCGTCGGGGCGCTCACGACTCCCCCTCCCCCGGGGCGGTCCCGACGACGGCGCCGAGGTCGCCGCCGGCGTCGAAGCACGTGCGGGTGCCGGTGTGGCAGGCCGCACCCACCTGGTGGACCCGCACTAGGAGCGCGTCGCCGTCGCAGTCCAGGGCCACGCTCTTGACGTGCTGCGTGTGGCCTGACGTGTCCCCCTTGCGCCAGTACTCCTGCCGCGACCGCGACCAGAACGTCACGCGCCCGCTGGTCAGGGTTCGCCCGAGCGCCTCGTCGTCCATCCAGCCGAGCATGAGCACCTCGCCGGTGTCGTGCTGCTGGACGACGGCGCAGACGAGGCCGTGCTCGTCCCGCTTGAGGCGGGCGGCGATGGTGGGGTCCAGGGAAGTGGTCTCGGGCACCGGTCGATCTTGCCACGGCCGGGCGCCGGGGCCACGTCCGCGTCCGGGACAGCTGGCTCCTCGGCCGCGCGTCGCGCCGAGGCCGCCGAGGCCGCCGAGGACCTAGCCGTAAATAACGTACGGACTATCCGTACGTTATTTACGGCTTATGAGCCCGCAATCGACTCGACGTCGACCGCGTCGCGCCGCCGGTCAGCGCGTCTGGACGACCCAGGAGCCGTACATGCGGGCGTAGAGGCCGTCGGCGGCCAGGAGGCCGCGGTGGGTGCCGGACTCGACGATCTCGCCGTCGTGCACCACGACGACGAGGTCCGCGGCCTCGGCGGTGGAGAGCCGGTGGGCGACCGTGACGGACGTCCGGCCGGCCGTGAGCTGGTCCAGCGCGCGGTTGATGCGGGTCTCGGTCGCCGGGTCGACCGCGGACGTGGCCTCGTCCAGGACGAGCAGGTCGGGGTCCGCGAGGTAGGCGCGGGCCAGCGCGACGAGCTGGCGCTCCCCCGCGGAGAGCGACTCCCCGCGCTGCCCGACCGGGGTGTCGAGCCCGCCGGGCAGCGCGGCAGTCCACGCGTCCAGGCCGAGCGCGGCGACGGCGGACGCGACGTCACCCGGCGTGCGGGGACGGGCCCCGTAGGCGATGTTCTGGGCGAGGGTGCCGTCGAAGAGGAAGCCCTCCTGCGGCACGAGGACCACGCGGGAGCGCAGGTCGGCGAGGGCCAGGTCGCGCAGGTCGACGCCGCCGAGGAGCACCTCCCCGTCGGTCGGGTCCATGAGCCGGACGAGGAGCTTGGCGAGCGTGGTCTTGCCGGAACCGGTCTGCCCGACGACAGCGACCTGGGTGCCGGGCTCGATCGTCAGGTCGATCCCGTGGAGGACCTCGGGGCCGTGGGGGTACGCGTAGCGCACGCCGCGGAAGTCGACGCGCGCCGCCCGGTCCGCGGCGCGCGGCGGCACCACCGGGTGGGCCGGGTCGGTGACATCGACGGGCGTCTCGAGCACGGCGATGACCCGGCGCCAGCCGGCGACGGCGTTCTGGAGCTCGTTGAGCATCTCGGTGGCGTTCTGCACCGGCCCGGTGAACATCTGCACGAGGAACAGGAACGCGAGCAGCGCGCCGATGCTCACCTCGCCGCGCACCCCGAGGAAGGTCCCGGCCACGACCACCGCCGCGAGCGCCACCCCGGAGAGGACCACCCCGGAGGAGAACGCGAGGGAGACGTAGGTCTGGGCGCGCACCGCGGCTCCGCGGTGCGCGCGCACGGCCACGTCGACGCGGTCCTGCGTGCGGGCGGACGCGCCGTACGCGCGGATGGTCTCGGCGCCCACCACCGACTCCGAGATCGCGGAGAGCATCATCCCCACGCGCACCCGCACCCCGGCGTAGGCGGCGGAGACCGCCTTCTGGGCGCGGGGGGCGAGGAAGAGCATCGGCACGAAGCAGAGCCACACCAGCAGCGCCAGCCGCCAGGAGTAGATCAGCATGGCGGCGCTCGCCAGCAGCAGCTGCCCGGCGTTGAGGATGAGCATGAGCCCGCCGCGCTGCACGAACAGCGAGATGGTGTCGACGTCGGAGGTGACCCGGGAGACGAGGGAGCCGCGCCGCTCGGCGGACTGCGTCAGGGCGGAGAGGTCGTGGACGTGGCGGAAGGTGCGCACGCGCAGCTGGGCCAGGCCCCGCTCGCTGGTGCGGTAGAGGCGCACGTTGACGAGCGCGCTGACGCGGCCGGTCACCAGGAGGACGACCAGGCCCAGCACGCACGAGAGCACCACGCGGCCGACGTCGGGACCGCCCGGCGTGAGGATGCCGTGGTCGGTGGCCTGCTGGACCGTCACGGGCACCACCACGCGTCCCACCGTGGCCACCGCCGCGAGCGCCAGCGTCCCGGCGATGCCCTCGGTCATGGCCGGGGAGAGCTGCAGGCCGCGCCGGACGGTGGCGACCACCCCGAGGCCGCTCGCCGAGGAGATCTCGGAGCTCATCGGGCCTCCTCGGGGGCGACGGCGCGCCTGGCGGTGTCGGCATGACTGGCGCCGCCCGTCGCCGCGGGGGCCGCGGCGTCGCCCGCCCCGCGCGCGGCGACCCGTTCGGCCTCGCGCTCGGCGGCCCGTTCGGCCTCCCGCTCGGCGGTGCGCGCGGCGTACGCGGTGACGAGCGCGCGGTAGCCGGCGTCGCGGGCGAGGAGCTCGGCGTGGGTGCCGGCCCCCGCCACCCGGCCGCCGTCCAGGTGCACGACGCGGTCCGCGAGGGCGATGGTGGCGGTGCGGTAGGCCACCAGGAGCACGGTGACCGCGCGGTCCGCGCCACGGCCGGCCGGGCCCAGGCCCGCGAGGATCTGCTGCTCGACGAGGGGGTCGACGGCGGAGGTGGCGTCGTCGAGGATCAGCAGCCGCGGCCGGCGCACGAGGGCGCGGGCGATGGCCAGGCGCTGGCGCTGCCCGCCGGAGAGCGTCGCGCCGCGCTCGCCGACCGTGGCGTCCAGGCCGCCGGGCAGCGCGCGGACGAACCCGTCCGCCCGGGCGGTCCGCAGGGCGGCCCAGACCTCGTCGTCGCCGAAGCGGCCGGTGTCGTCGAGGGTGATGTTCCCGCGCACGGTGTCGTCGAACACGAACGTGGACTGGCTGACCAGGGCCACGGCGTCGGTCCGGCTGGCGGCGTCCACCGCGGCGGCGTCGACGCCGTCCAGCAGCACCCGCCCCGACGTCGGGTCCATCAGCCGGGCCACGAGCGCGGTCAGCGTCGACTTGCCCGCCCCGGTGGGGCCGACCAGGGCGAGCGTGGCGCCCGGCGGGACGTGCAGGGACACGCCGCTGAGCAGGTCGACCGCGCCCGGCGCCGCCCCCGGCCGGGCGGCCGGCGCGTCGTCGGCCATGGGGGCCATGCGCGCGGGGACGGTCAGGCCCACGTCCTCCAGGCGCACGTCGAGGCCGCCGGTCCCGGTCAGCGGCGTGCTGCCGCTCGGCAGGGCGCCGGTGGCGTCGACGACGCGGGCGATGCGCTCGTACCCCACGAGGGAGCGCGGGAGCTCGCCCAGGAGGAAGCCGATGGCGCGCACCGGCATGGTCATCACGGTCAGGAGGTAGGCGATGGTGACGACGTCGCCGGTCTCCGCGTTGCCGCCGCGGACCCGCCAGGCGCCCACCGCGATGACGGCCAGGGTCGCCGCCGACGGCAGCAGCTCGATGACCGGGTCGAAGACCGAGCGGATGCGTCCCATCTCCACGTTCGCCGCGCGCAGCTCCTCGGCCTTGGCGGCGAAGCGCGCCTCCTCGACGCTCTCCGCGCCGAGCGACTTCACGAGCAGGGCGCCCTCGAAGCTCTCGTGGGCGACGTCGGAGACCTCCGCGCGCAGGCGTTGCGACCGCGTCGCCGCCGGGGACATCTTCCGCCGGAAGACGGCGTTGGCGACGATGATCAACGGCAGCACGGCGACGCCGACGGCGCCCAGCAGCGGGTCGGCGAGGACCATGGCCACCGCGGCGACCACGAGCATGACCGCGACGCCCAGCGCCCAGGGCAGGACGACGAAGACCCCGCCGGCCGCCTCGGCGTCGGCGTTCGCGTTGGAGAGCAGCTGCCCCGTGGGGTGGCGGCGGTGCCAGCTCATGGGCAGCCGCAGGTACTGGCGGGTGACGCGCAGCCGGTGCGCCGCCTGGACCTCGTACGTGGCCCACCCGGCGTAGATGCGGCGCAGCGCGACACCGACGGCGGTGACCACGCCGACGGCCAGGAGCACGGCGCCCGCCCACCACACGTGCGCGGGCTCGACGGACCGGGCCTCGAGGGCGGGCGCGACGACGGTGTCGGTGAGCCGGCCGAGGAGCCACCCGGAGGCGACGGTGCCGACGCCGTAGACCGCGGAGGCGAGGATCGCGACGGTGGACGTGCGCGGCGAGTCGGCCAGCCCGCGGCGGATCAGGCCCAGGCTCCGGCGCAGGGTGCCGCCGCGGAGGGCGTAGGGGCGCGTCGCCGCGCGCGCGTCAGGGCGCGGCACGGACGCGGGGACGGGCACGGCTGATACTTCCTTCGGGCAGGGTGTCCGGCGATCCCGGCACGGTGATCCTCCCACACCCCCTTCCGGAGGTACCGACAGGCCCCCTCTTCTGACGCCGACAGGTCAAGTACTAACCAGGCCGCGCCCTCGCGCCGGGGCGGTGACACGATGGGGGCACCCGATGCTGGAGGCGTGCGCATGACGTGGATGGAGACCGAGAGGGCGGCGCTCGTGCAGACCCTCCGCCGGGCGGACCCGGACGCACCCACGCTGTGCGAGGGATGGACGGTGCGGCACCTGCTCGCCCACCTCGTCGAGCGGGAGCACCATCCGCTCCGTGCGGGGGCGGACGCCGTCGTCACGCGGACGCCGGGCCGGGAGCCGTTCATGAGCCGCCTCGTCGACGGCGCCCGCACCCGGGACGGCTACGAGGCGCTGGTGCGCCGGTTCGAGCGGGGGTTCACGCCCTGGGAGCCGATGGGGTGGCTGGGCGAGCGCGGGCACCTGCTCGAGTACGTCATCCACCACGAGGACATCCGCCGCGCCGGCACCGACCCGGCCGAGCCCCGCGTCCTGCCCACCGACGAGGTCCGGGCCATCTGGGGCCAGGTGGCGACCATGGCCAGGCTCGGCTACCGCACCAGCCCCGTCGGCGTCGTCCTGGCCGTCCCCGGCGGCCCGCGGAAGGTCGTTCGCCGCCGCCCGGACGCCGTCCTGCTCACCGGCGACCCCGTCGAGCTCGCCCTGCACGCGGCGGGGCGGCGTGAAGCCGCCGACGTGGACGTCACGGGCCGACCGGAGACCGTCGACCAGTTCCTCGCCGTCGTCGGCCGAGCGAGGACTTGACCGCTCGAACCCCACCAACGCTGCCCTCCCCCACCAACGCTGCGAGGACTTGACCGCTCGAGCCCCCCCTCCAACCCCAGCAACGCTGCCTCCTTCTGCGGCTAGCGGACCGGGAGGCCCGCCGCGCGCATGTGGTCCTTGACCTGCCCGACCGTCAGGGTCCCGAAGTGGAAGACGGAGGCGGCGAGCACGGCGTCCGCGCCGGCCCGGGCGGCGGCGGTGAAGTCCTCGACCTTTCCCGCCCCGCCGGAGGCGATCAGCGGCACGGTCACCTTGGCGCGGACGTCGGTGAGCATCTGGAGGTCGTAGCCGTCCTTGGTGCCGTCGGCGTCCATGGAGTTCAGGAGGATCTCCCCGGCGCCCAGCTCGGCGCCGCGCACCGCCCACTCGACCGCGTCGATCCCGGTCCCCCGCCGCCCGCCGTGGGTGGTGACCTCGTAGCCCGACGGCGTGCGCGTCTCGCCGGTGCACCGGCGCGCGTCGACGGAGAGCACGATGACCTGGTTGCCGAACCGCTCGGCCACCTCGCTGATGAGCTCCGGCCGCGCGATGGCGGCCGTGTTCATGCCCACCTTGTCCGCCCCGGCGCGCAGCAGCCGGTCGACGTCGGCGACCGCCCGCACGCCGCCGCCGACGGTCAGGGGCACGAAGACCTGCTCGGCGGTGCGGGAGACGATCTCCATGGTGGTCTCGCGCGCCTCGGCCGAGGCGGAGACGTCGAGGAAGGTGATCTCGTCCGCGCCCTCGGCGTCGTAGCGCCGGGCCAGCTCGACGGGGTCGCCGGCGTCCCGCAGACCCTGGAAGTTCACGCCCTTGACCACCCGGCCGTCGGCGACGTCAAGGCACGGGATGACCCGGACCGCCACACTCATCTCTTGCTCGCTCTCTGCCACGCCCGCGCGGGCCGGTGACAGACCGAGGTTAGCCGCCCGGTAGCGTCGGACGTCATGACGGCCCACACACCGCCGGCCGCGGCGGTCGCCGCGCTCGTCCGCACGGCCCTGACCGGCCGAGCCGCCCCGGGCCCGCTGGTGGTCGGGATCGACGGGCGATCCGGCTCGGGCAAGTCCGACCTCGCCGGCGAGGTCGTGGACCGCCTGCGCGCGCTCCCCGACCTGGCGGGCCCGGGCGCCGTCGCGCTCCTCGCCCTGGAGGACGCCTACCGGGGCTGGTACGGCCTGGGCGTCGGGGTCGGCGCCGTGGCGGCCGGGGTGCTGGAGCCTCTCTCCCGCGGTCTGCCGGGGACGGTCCGGCGCTTCGACTGGGGCGCCGGCGAGCTGGACGGCCCGCTGACCGTCCCCGCACCGGGCGCGCCGCTGCCTCGCGTGCTTGTCCTCGAGGGCTGCGGGGCGGGCTCGGCCGCCTGCGCCCCGTTCGTCGACGTGCTCGTGTGGCTGGACGCGCCGGAGGCCGAGCGGCGGCGTCGGGCGATGGCCCGTGACGACGGCGCGTGGGCGGACCTGTGGGACGCCTGGAGCGCGCAGGAGCAGGCGCTGCTGGACGCCCGGGACGCCCGCGCGGCCGCGGACCTGGTGGTGCGCACGGGCTGAACAGGTCAGCGACGGGCCAGGTACCGCACCAGGCTGCGCTCGCCGCGGCGCATGACCCGGCGGTGCGCCCACCGGAACGCCGGCGCGGCCGCCGGGGACAGCGCCCGCATCCAGCGGCTCCGCACCTCGACGACCCAGGTGATCACGGCGACGACCCCGTCCCCGGACGGCGTCAGGGTCCAGGTGCCGGTGCCGCGCAGCTGGCCGGAGACCACGGCCCGGAAGCACCGGGGCCGCTCGGCGTGGACGATCTCGGTCTCGAAGGCCAGGCGGTAGCCCAGGGGGCTGCGGAACACGAGGAGCGCGCGCCGTCCGCCGCCGGACTCGTCGCCGGGGCGCAGCGTCCGCGCCTCGGCGACGTCGCGCCACCACCGCGGCCAGGAGCCGACGTCCCACAGGGCCGCCCACACCTCCTCCGGGCCGGCCGGGATCCGCCACGTGGAGGTGAGCGAGTAGCGCGCCGCGTCAGTCGTTGCCGGTCACCGCGCCGCCCGACGGCGAGACGACCGTGGCGTCGTCGCCGCCGGAGGTGGCCAGGATGTCGACGACGAGGACCAGGGTGCTGGTCCCCTGCGCCAGGCCCGGCGGGATGACGAGCAGCACCTGGGAGCCGACGGTCTGGTCCACGAGGCCGTCCCGCAGCCCCTGGAAGGTCTCGTCGATCGCCACCGTCTGGGGCACCTTGCCGGTGGCCCACGTGGAGTCGTACGGCTCGCCCGTCTCCCACGCGACCCCGGTGTACTGGACCGTGACGTCCTGGGCCGGCCGCACCTGGCGGCCCTCGCCCCGGATGAGCGGCTGGACGACGAGCGCGGCGGGCGGCTCGCCCTCGGGCAGCGTGATGCTCGGCGCGCCGTCCTCCGCGAGGGCCACGGTCGGCAGGCCCTCGGGCGGGGTCACGGCCTCGCCCGCGGCCCGGGTGTAACGGACGTCGATGACGAGGATGAGCATCCGGTCGGTGCCGTCCTGGTTGATGGGCTGGCGCACCAGCAGGCGGCTGCCCTCCCGGGTGCCCAGCAGCACCGGGTAGAGGTCGTCGCCGACGTCCTCCGGAGTCAGCATCAGGGTGCGGGCGACGCCGACCTCCCGGCCCTCGACCAGCTTGCCGTCCTCGCCGTCGTAGGCGGTCAGGGTCATCAGGAGGGGCGCGTCGGCCGCCAGCTCACGCCCGTCCCCCTGGATCAGGGTCTCGACCTTCGAGTCCTCGAGCGGCAGCGGCGGGGTGAAGGTGACCACGGGGACGGACCCGAAGGAGCCGGAGACCAACACGTCGTCGGCGGCGGGATCGTCCCGGTCCTGGGCGTCGGTGCAGGCGACGAGCAGGACCACTGCCAGCAGCGCGGCGACGACCATGGTGGCCGCTCGGTGCGCACGGCGGCGCGGGTCGGTGACTGTCGCTGCGTCCTGCTCCACGGGGGAAGCCTACGTCGGGGCGCCGGGCGTCCCGCGCGGCCGTCAGTTCTGCAGCGCCGCCATGAGGGCGTCGACGCGCGCGTCGACCGGCGCGAAGGGGTCCTTGAGGACGACGGTGCGCTGGGCGGCGTCGTTGATCTTCAGGTGGACCCAGTCGACGGTGATGTCCCGGCGCCGGTCCTGCGCGGTGGCCACGAACTCCCCGCGGAGCTTGGCGCGCGTGGTGGCCGGCGGGGTGTCCACGGCCGCGGCCACCTCCTCGTCCGTGGTGATGCGGGCCATGAGCCCGCGCCGGGCGAGCGTGGTGGCCAGCCCGCGCGCGGGCGAGATGTCGTGGTAGGCGAGGGAGAGACGCGCCACACGTGGGTCGTCCAGGCCGAGGTTGTGCTTGGAGCGGTAGCGCTCGATGAGCGTGGCCTTGATCGCCCAGTCGAGCTCGGTGTCCACCAGGGTCCGGTCCGCGGTCCGCAGGGCCAGCAGCCCCCGCTCCCACAGCTCGAGGACCCGGCGCTGCACCTCGGTGAGCTCGGCGGTGAACCCGCCCGCGTCCAGGTAGCCGGTCACGCGGGCCAGGAACTCCTCCTGGATGTCCAGGGCGCTCATCCGCCGCCCGGTGGAGAGCTCCACGGGCACGGTGGCCGTGGTGTCGTGGGAGATCTCCCGGATGGCGCGCATCGGCTCGGCCAGGGCGAGGTCGCGCAGCTTCACGCCGTCCTCGAGCATCCCGAGGAGGAGGTCGGTCATGCCGACCTTGAGCATCGTGGTGGTCTCGGCCACGGAGGAGTCGCCGACGATGACGTGCATGCGCCGGTAGAGGTCGGCGTCCCCGTGCGGCTCGTCGCGGGTGTTGATGATCGGCCGGGAGCGGGTGGTCGCCGAGCTCATCGCGTCCCACGTCTGGTCCGCCCGCTGGGAGAAGGCGTAGGAGGCGCCCCCGCCGGCGCGGGGGCGCAGGTGCCCGGCGCCGGTGAGGATCTGCCGGGTGATGAAGAAGGGGATCAGTGCCTGGCCCATGGCCTGGAAGTCCCGGCGGCGGCGCACGAGGTAGTTCTCGTGGCAGCCGAAGGAGTTGCCCGCGGAGTCCACGTTGTTCTTGAACAGGTGGATCGTGCCGGCCACGCCCTCGTCGGCGAGGAGCGCGTTGGCGTCCTCGACCATCCGGTCGAGGATCCGCTCCCCGGCGCGGTCGTTGACGACCAGCTGGTGGAAGTCGTCGCACTCGGCCGTGGCGTACTCCGGGTGGGAGCCGACGTCGAGGTAGAGGCGCGCGCCGTTGCGCAGGAAGACGTTGGAGGACCGCCCCCACGCGACCACCTTGCGGAACAGGTAGCGCGCGGCGTCGTCCGCGGACACGCCCGTGGTGCCGGCGCCCTGGGCGGGCGCCGGCTGCGCGCAGGTGATCCCGTACTCGGTCTCGACGCCGAAGATGCGCCGAGCGGTCACTGGCCGCCCTTCTGCACGAAGCCCTGCACGAAGGTCTCGGCGTTGGCCTCGAGCACGGAGTCGATCTCGTCGAGCAGGTCGTCGACCTGCTGGGTTCGCGTCTGGGCGGCGACGGCGACGGGCGGGTCGATGGCGTCGGTGCCCGGGTCCTCGCGGCGGATGGTGTGTCGCTGCTCCTGCTGTGCCATGGGAATTCTCCCTGTCGAAGAACGGCTCGTCGTACTGATCCTAGGCCGCTCAGCCGGCCGCGGGGCCGGGTGCGGCGGCGGGCGTGCCGGCGGTGAGGGCCTCGAGCAGCTCGGCGGCGGTGTCCGCGCCCTCGAGGAGCGCGCCGACGTGCGCGCGGGTGCCCCGCAGCGGGTCCGTCATCGGCACGCGCACGAGGTGCTTGGCGCCGGGGACGTCGAGCACCACGGACTCCCAGCTGGCCCCGGCCACCTGACCGGGATACCGGGCGACGACCTGCCCGCGGAACCAGGCGCGGGTGTCGGCGGGCGGCGTGTGCTCGGCGGCGGCCACCTCGGCGTCCGTGACGAGCCGTTCGACGCGGCCGGCGGCGACGAGGCGCGCGAGGATCGAGCGCTCCGGACGTAGGTCGGACCACTGCAGGTCGAGCGCCGCCAGTCGGGGGTGGTGCCAGGGCAGGCCCTCGCGCTCGCGCATGCGGTCCAGCAGCTGGAGCTTGGCGACCCACTCGACCTCGGCGGCCGCGGAGGCGGGGTCGGTGGCCAGCCGGTCCAGGACGCCGGCCCAGCGCTCCAGGACGTCGTGGGTGGCCTGGTCGGTGCGTCCGGCCTGGCTCAGGGCGTCGGCGACGACGCCGTGGTAGACGCGCTGGATCTGCAGGGCGGTCATCTCCCTGCCGTCCGCCAGGGTGAGGCGGTGGGTCAGCGTCGTGTCGTGGCTGACCTGCCACGTCTCCCCCACCGGGTTGGCCAGCATCATCGCGTCGAGCGCGAGCGGCACGGCGTCCGCCTCGAGCAGCCACAGCACCAGCGAGGTGGTGCCCATCTTCAGGTACGTGGACACGTCCATGAGGTTGGCGTCCCCGCCGATGACGTGGAGGCGGCGGAACCGCCCGGCGTCGGCGTGCGGCTCGTCGCGGGTGTTGATGATCGGCCGGTTGAAGGTGGTCTCGAGGCCGACGTCGTTCTCCACGTAGTCCGCCCGCTGCGACATCTGGAACCCGGGGCGCTCGCTGTGCTGGCCCAGGCCCACGCGGCCGGCGCCGCAGAAGACGGGACGGGTGACGAAGAAGGGGGTGAGGTAGCGGATGATGTCGCCGAAGTTCACCTCGCGGCGCACCAGGTAGTTCTCGTGGGTGCCGTAGGCCGCGCCCTTGCCGTCGACGTTGTTCTTGTACAGCACCACGTCGGGCAGCGCGGGCTGCGCGCGGAGCGCGTCCATCGCGCCGCGCATGACGAGCTCGCCGGCCCGGTCCCAGCGCACGGCGTCGAGGGGGTTGGTGACCTCCGGGCTGGAGTACTCGGGGTGCGCATGGTCGACATAGAGGCGGGCCCCGTTCGTGAGCACCGCGTTGTTCGCGGTCGGCAGGGCGAGCTCCTCAGCGGTGGGCCGGCGCAGCATCGAGGTGCGGGTCCCGCCGGCGACCGCGTCGTCGTCCTCCGCCGAGGGGGCCGGGCGGTCGGGGTCGTCGGTCAGCTGCGACGGGTGGGCGCTGGCCCGGTCCAGCCGGAACCCGCGGGCATCCGCCAGCGGGTCCTCCCCGGCGTAGTCCCACCGCACGTGGCCGCCGCGACCGGCGCTGCCGGGCGCGGCGGCGTAGGCGGCGACCACGTGCGCGGAGAGCACCATCGGGTTAGCCCCGGGGTTCCCGGGCTCAACGAGGCCGTACTCGGTCTCGATGCCCATCGGGCGGTGAACGCTCATGCTGCCCTCCCCGGGCCTAGAGGTAGCCGCCGGCCGGCGCGATGGTGTCGACCTCGCGCTCGCCCACCCGGTCGGCCGCAGCGGGGTGGACGCCGTCGACCGTGGTGGGTTCGGCGTGCCCGCCGGCGGGCGCGGTGCCGCCGTGCGGGACGACCGCGCGGCCCTCCGCGTCCAGGTCCGCGTGGCCGGTGCCCAAGGTGCGGATGTAGGTGATGCGCTCCCCCTTCTTGCCGCTGACCCTGGCCCAGTCGTCCGGGTTGGTGGTGTTGGGCAGGTCCTCGTTCTCGCGCATCTCCGCCGCGAGCGCGGTGAGGAGGTGGATCGTGCGCAGGCCGCGCCCGCCGGTGGCGAGCAGGTCCTTGATCGCACGCTTCTTGGCGCGGTCGACGATGTTGGCGATCATCGCCCCGGAGGCGAAGTCCTTGAAGTAGAGCACCTCACGGTCGCCGCTGGCGTAGGTGACCTCGAGGAACTCGTTCTCGGGGGCGGTCGCGTACAGGGCGGTCACGACCGCGTCGATCATGGCGGCCACGGTCGCGGCCGGGTCGCCGTCGTGGGCGGCAAGCTCGTCGGCGTGCAGCGGCAGGTCGGTGGTCAGGTACTTGGCGAAGATCTCCCGTGCCCCGTCGGCGTCGGGCCGCTCGACCTTGATCTTCACGTCCAGCCGGCCCGGGCGCAGGATGGCCGGGTCGATCATGTCCTCACGGTTCGAGGCGCCGATGACGATGACGTTCTCGAGCTTCTCGACACCGTCGATCTCGCTGAGCAGCTGGGGCACGATCGTGGTCTCGACGTCGGAGGAGACCCCTGTGCCGCGAGTGCGGAAGAGGGACTCCATCTCGTCGAAGAACACCACGACCGGGATGCCCTGGACGGCCTTCTCCCGCGCGCGGGCGAAGATGACACGGATCTGGCGCTCGGTCTCCCCCACGTACTTGTTGAGCAGCTCGGGGCCCTTGATGTTGAGGAAGTAGCTGCGCGGCGAGCTCGACCGGGACTCGGTGCCGTGGCGCTCGTGGGGCGGCCCGCCGCGCTCGGCGGCGGTCGCCGCCAGCGACGTCGCCACGGCCTTGGCGATCAGGGTCTTGCCGCAGCCGGGCGGGCCGTAGAGCAGCACGCCCTTGGGCGGCTTGAGGCCGTGCTCGCGGTAGAGCTCGGGGTGCAGGAACGGCAGCTCGACGGTGTCGCGGATCTGCTCGATCTGGGGTCCCAGGCCGCCGATGTCGGCGTAGTCGGTGTCGGGGACCTCCTCGAGCACGAGCTCCTCGACCTCCGAGCGGACCACGCGCTCGGTCACGAACCCGGTGCGCATGTCCGCGGTGAGGGCGTCGCCCACGCGCACCCCGGTGGCGAGCAGCGGGCCCGCCAGGCGCATCACGCGCTCGTCGTCGGCGCGGGCCAGCACCAGGACCCGGTCGCCGTCGAGGATCTCCTTGACAGTCACGATCTCGCCCGTGGTCTCGAAGGCGCCAGCCCCGATGAGCAGCAACTGCTCGTTGAGGCGCACCTCCTGGCCGGGGCGCAGCGCCCCGAGGGGCACGGCGGCCGAGACGGCCACGCGCATCTTCCGGCCGCCGACGAACAGGTCCGCCTCCCGCTCCTCGAGGTGCGCGGCGAGGAACGTGCCGTACGAGCCGGGCGGTTTGGAGACGTTGTCGAGCTGGTCCTGGATCTGCACCAGACGCTGGCGCGCGTTGTCGAGCGCGGTCGCGAGGCGTTCGTTCTTGCTCGCGAGCGAGATCGCCTGCTGCTCGAGCTCGCGGGCGCGGGCCTCGCTGTAACGGTCCGCTTCTGCCATGACGGTCCCTTCCTCGTTCGACGTCTCCAGCGTAGGCCGAGCCCCCGACACCGTGATCCGGCGTCCGCGGGACCGCGCCGCAGGCGGCACTTCTGGCCCGGCGCGCGCGGGGCCGCGGCCGCCGCCCAGTCGGCGCCGTCGTGCGGCGCGGGCCTAGACCTCGGGGTGGGAGAGCGGGTCACCCGGGCGGGGAGCCTCCACCTGCTGGCTCGCCATCCCGGTCTGCTCCATCGTGGCCCGGCGGTGGATGTCCCGGCGCACCCGGCGGACCTTCTTGTCGGAGATGGCCCGCTCGCCGACGTCCTCGGGCGACCACTCCTCCTCCGCCGTGGGGTAGGCGCCCTTGGCGGGCCGGCGGGTGCGCTGCGGGGGCGTGCTGCCGGGCGCCAGCCGCCGGGCGGTCACGAGGAACCCGGTGTGGCCGATCATGCGGTGGTCGGGCCGGACGGAGAGGCCCTCGAGGTGCCAGGTACGCACCATCGCCTCCCAGGCCTGCGGCTCCGTGAAGCTCTCGGCGGACCGCGCGTCCTCGGCGAAGCGGCTCAGCTGCGTCGTCGTCGCGACGTAGGCGATGACCACGCCGCCGGGGGCGAGGGCGCGGGCCACGGCGTCGAGGTTCTCCCACGGGGCCAGCATGTCCAGCACGATCCGGTCCACGGAGCCGGGCGCCAGCGTGTCCAGCACGTCCGCGAGGTCACCGACGCGCACCTCCCACGCGGGGTGGGGGCCGCTGAACCAGGACTCGACGTTGCCGCGGGCGATGTCGGCGAAGTCCTCGCGCCGCTCCACGGACAGGAGGGAGCCCCGCTCGCCGACGGCGGAGAGCAGGCTCATGCTCAGCGCGCCGGAGCCGACGCCGGCCTCGACGACCCGGGCCCCGGGGAAGATGTCGCCCATCTGCACGATCTGCCCGGCGTCCTTGGGGTAAACGACGGCGGCGCCGCGGGGCATGGAGAGCACGTAGTCGCTCAGCAGGGGGCGCAGCGCGAGCAGCTGGTGGCCGCTCGCGGTGGTGAGCACGGTGCCGTCGGGGCGCCCGATGAGCTCGGAGTGGCGGAACGAGCCGCGGTGGCTCTGGAAGTACCCGTCGTGGGTGAGCAGGATCGTGTGGAGTCGGCCCTTGGAGTCGGTCAGCTGCACGCGCTCGCCCGCCCGCAGCGGGCCCCGGCGCCGGGCCGGGCCGCCCGGCACGTCGGGTGCCCCGTCGGTCTCGGCGGGGCCCGTGGCGAGCGCGGCGCCGACGGGTTCGGTCGGGTCGGTGGGGCTGTCGTCCAGGTGGCGGGTCACGACGGGCGAGTCTACGGGGGCGGGTCGCTACCGCCGGCCCTGCTCCCCGAGCCGGGCGGCCACGCGGGCGACCTCCACCACCCCGAGCACGGTGCCGTGGTCGAGTAGCACCGCCACCGGGCCGTGCCCCTGCGCGCGAGCCATCGCGGCGAGCGCCGCCGGGCCCGCCATCACGCTCACCACCTGCTCGGGGGCGAGGGTGCGGGCGACGGCGTGCAGCGCGGTGGTGGCCCGGCGCGCCGGCGGCACGTGGGCGGCGGCGGCGGGGTCGAGGAGCGCCACGAGCACGCCGTCGTGGGCGAGGACGACGCCGGCCGGGCCACGGTCCGCGAGGACCGCGTCGGCGTCGGCCAGGGACGCCGAGGTGGGCAGCACCACGGCCGGGGCCGCCAGGGTGCGCAGGTCGAGGTCGCGCGCGGACCGCTCGACGCGGACGGCGCGCAGCGACTGGCTCGCCCCCGCCCACAGGAACGAGCCGAGCAGCGCCACCCACACCACGGTGCCGAGGTCGGGCCGGTGGCCCTGGAGGAGCGGCCGCCCGACGACCACGAGCAGGACGCCGACGACGACCACCCGCCCGCCCCAGGCGGCGACGACGGTGCCGCGCGTGCGGTCGCCCGTGGCCTTCCACACCAGGGCCTCGAGGACCTTCCCGCCGTCCAGGGGCAGCCCGGGCAGCAGGTTGAAGCCGGCGACGAACGCGTTGGAGATCACGGCGCCCCACAGCACCAGCTGGAGCGGCTGGCTCGGCGTGCCCGCCTGCAGCGCCGCCCACGCGAGGCCCGCCAGCACGGCGTTGGCGGCCGGCCCGGCGACGGACACGGCCGCCGAGGACCAGGCGCCGGGGAGCTCCCGGTCGAAGGAGGTGTGCCCACCCCAGAAGGTGACGACGTACTCGCGCGGCTGCGCGCCGAGCGGGCGCGCCGTCAGGCCGTGCGCCAGCTCGTGGAGGAGGACCGAGACGAACAGCATGACGACGAAGGCGCCCGTGGTCGCCGCGACCGTGCCGACGCTCGCGCCCGGGACGATGCCGCGCACGAGCGGGAAGTACAGGAACACGAGGACCGCGGCGATGACCAGCCAGGACGGCGCCAGGATCACCGGCGTGCCGCCGACCCGCCCGATCACCCAGCCGGAGGTGGTGCGGGCACCCAGGCGCCTGGTGGCGCCGGCAGGTCGGTTCATCGTCCCAGCCTACGGGGCCGCCGCCGCCCGCCCGCGGCCACGCCGTCCACACCCTGCGCGGCGGTGTCGGTGGGGGGAGCTAGCGTGCAGGTATGCCCGACCAGCCCAGCACGCTCACCGCCCCGGCCGACGGAACAGCCCCCGACGGCGTGGTCTCCCCGGACCGGGCGACCACGCCGGACACCGCGACGTCGCCCGACGCGGCGGCCGCGAGCCGGCGCCGGCGGGCCGCCCTGTCGCCGTCGCGGGCCAAGGACTTCATGCAGTGCCCGCTCCTCTTCCGCTTCCGCACCGTGGACCGCCTCCCCGAACCGCCGAGCCCCGCGGCGGTCAAGGGCTCCCTCGTGCACGCCGTCCTCGAGCACCTCTTCGACCTGCCCGCCGCCGGGCGCACCGAGGACGCCGCGCACGCCCTCCTCGACCCGGAGTGGGCCGCGCTCCGGGAGCGGCGCCCGGAGGTGCTCTCGATGTTCACGGGCCCGGAGGACCTCGGTGCGTGGCTCGCCCAGGCCCGGAGCCTCCTGACCCAGTACTTCCAGATGGAGAATCCCCAGCGCCTCGAGCCGGCCGAGCGGGAGATGCTGGTGGAGACCGAGCTGGGCTCCGGCGTCCTCCTGCGGGGCTTCGTGGACCGGGTGGACGTCGCCCCCAACGGTGCCGTGCGGGTGGTCGACTACAAGACGGGGAAGTCCCCCAGGCCGCGCTTCGAGAACGAGGCGCTGTTCCAGATGCGGTTCTACGGGCTGATGCTGTGGCGCCTGCACGGGAGGGTCCCGGCGCGGCTCCAGCTGGTCTACCTCGGTGACGGCCGCACGCTCACGCACGACCCCCAGGAGGCCGAGCTCGTCGCGCTGGAGCGTGAGCTGGACGAGCTCTGGGGCACGATCGCCGCCACGGCACGGTCGGGAGACTTCGCCCCCAAGACGTCGCGGCTGTGCGACTGGTGCAGCTTCCAGGCGCTGTGCCCCGCCTTCGGCGGCCAGCCGCCCGAGCTCCCCGCCGCCGGCGTCGAGCACCTGCTCTCGGTCGCGACGCGCTGACCCGACCGGCGACGACGGGCGGCGACCGGCTTCAGCCGCGCAGGGTGTCCGGGGCCGGCTCGAGGGCGTCGACCACCTCGCCGCCGAGCACCCGGCCGAGGAGGTCGAGGTCGGCGTCGGCCAGGGACCGCAGCCGGCTCAGGGAGTCCTGCGCCGCGACGGGAACCATGAGGGGCACGGCGATCGTGCGGGCCCCCGACGCCAGCGCCGCGGCGACGCCCACCGAGGAGTCCTCGATGGCGACGCACCGGGTGATGTCCACGCCCAGCCGCCGCGCGGCGGTGAGGTAGGCCTCGGGGTGCGGCTTGCCGTGGCTGACCTGGTCGCCCGTGACGACCGCGTCGAACGCGCCGGCGGGCGCGGCTGCCACCACGGCGTCCGCGAGCACCTGGTAGGACATCGTCACCAGCGCGCACGGCACGCCCGCCGCGCGCAGCCCGGCCAGCAGCTCGAGCGCGCCGGGCCGCCAGGGCGCCCCGTCGGCCGCGACCCGGGCGACGACGCCGGCGAGGATCTCCGCGACGATCTCCTCGTCGGTGCCGGGGATGCCCGTGCGGGCCCGGATGATCTGCGCGGAGGTGATCAGGTCGTTGCCCACCAGCTCGAGCGCCTGCAGGGTGGTCCAGGTGCCGCCGTGGCGGGAGACGACGGCGGTCTCCGCGGCCATCCAGTACGGCTCCGTGTCGACGAGGGTGCCGTCCATGTCCCACAGGACCGCCGCAGGAAGGTGGGGGGTGTGCACGCGCCCGACCCTACCGGCCGCCGGCGGGCGCGCCGCGACCCGGCATGCGGGGGTGTGCCGTCGCGCGACCCCGCCGGGGTGGGCGCCTAGGGTGGACGTATGACGAGCACCGACGACCCCGGCATGGGGACGCCCCGGGCGGAGGGGCCCGAGGCCGCCGACGCGGACGAGGCGCAGCCCTCCCCGGGCGCGCCTCCCGCGCTCCTCCTGGCGGCCTTCGAGGGATGGAATGACGCGGGTGGTGCCGCCACGCAGGCGTTGGAGATCATCGCCGACGCCTGGGACGCCGACGTCGTCCACGAGCTCGACCCGCAGGACTATCACGACTTCCAGGTCAACCGGCCGCACGTGGGTGTCGGCCCGGACGGCCGCCGCACCCTCACCTGGCCGTCCACCACCATCTCCGTGGCCCGGGCCCCGATGACCGGCAGGACCGTCGTGCTCGTGCAGGGCATCGAGCCCTCGTTCCGGTGGCGTGACTACTGCGACGAGATCCTCGACGTCGCCGAGGGGCTTGGCGTGGGCACCGTCGTGGGCATCGGCGCGCTGCTGGCCGACGTCCCGCACTCGCGGCCCATCCCGGTGCAGACCACCTCGAACGACACGCAGGTGCAGGCGCTCCTCGGCGTGGAGGGCTCGGACTACGAGGGGCCCTCGGGAATCGTCGGCGTGCTCGCCCACATGGCCGGGGAGCGGGACCTGCACACGCTGAGCGTGTGGGCGGCCGTCCCCCACTACGTGGCGCAGCCGCCCTCCCCCAAGGCGACCCTGGCGATCCTGCTGCGGCTCGAGGAGTTCGTGGGCGAGCCGCTGCCGGTGGGCGACCTCCCCGAGGACTCCCGCGCCTGGCAGGCCGGCGTCGACGAGCTCGCCGGCCAGGATCCCGACGTCGCCGAGTACATCCAACAGCTCGAGGAGGCCAAGGACACCGCCGAGCTGCCCGAGGCCTCCGGGGAGGCCATCGCGCGGGAGTTCGAGCGCTACCTGCGGCGCCGGGACATCCGCGGGGACAAGGGCGACAAGGGCGGGCCGCCCGGCCCCGCCGGGCGGTAGGCGCCCGCTCCCGCCGGGCGGTAGGCGCCCGTCACACCGCGACGCCGAGCAGCGCGTCGACCGTGCGGCGCGCCAGGTCGGGTGCGCCGCCCGAGCCCGTGACGGCACCGTCCGGGCCGGGCCGCCCGCCGGACGCCTCGAGGGCCCGGGCGGCCCACTCGTCCACGGCCGCCAGGGCTGTCGGGGCGTCGAGGTCGTCCGCGAGCGCCGCCCGCACGCGTGCCAGGAGCGTGTCCGCCTCGGGGCCGGACGGCAGGCCCATCGCCGCGCGCCACCGCTCCAGGCGCCCGGTCGCCTCCGTGAGGGCGGCGTCCGTGTACTCCCAGTCGGCGCGGTAGTGATGGGCCAGCAGCACCAGGCGGACGGCCATCGGGTCGGTGCCCTCGGCGACGAGCCGGGAGACCAGCACGAGGTTGCCCAGCGACTTGCTCATCTTCTCGCCCTCGTAGGCGACCATGCCGCCGTGGGCGTGCAGCAGCACGGGTGCCGGCTGCGCGGTGATGGCCCGCAGGTGGGACTCGCTCATCTCGTGGTGCGGGAAGACGAGGTCCCGCCCGCCGGCCTGGACCTCGACGAGCGGGCCGAGGTAGGCGCGCGCGATGCACGCGCACTCGATGTGCCAGCCCGGCCGGCCGGTCCCCAGGCTCGCGCCGTCCCAGTCGGGCTCCCCCGGGCGGCTGCGCCGCCACAGCAGGGGGTCGAGCGGCTGCCGCTTGCCCTGGCGCTCGGGGTCGCCGCCGTTCTCGGCGAAGACGGCGAGCATGCGGTCCACCGGCAGGTCCGCGCCGGTGCCGAAGAGCGGGTCGCCGGACAGGTCCGCGTAGACGTCGCCGAGGCCCGGGTCGTCGCCGCCGGCGCCCTCGCCCGCGGGCAGCGGCACGCGGTAGGCCGAGCCCTCGTCGAGCATCTCCTCGACCCTGCGCACGACGAGCGGGATCGCCTCGACGGCGCCGACGTAGTGCGTGGGCGGGACGACCCGCAGGGTGGTCATGTCGGAGCGGAACAGGTCGATCTGGCTGTCCGCGAGCTCACGCCAGTCCCGGCCCGTCGCTGTGGCCCGCTCGAGCAGGGGGTCGTCGACGTCCGTCACGTTCTGCACGTACTTGACCTCTCGGCCGGCGTCGCGCCAGGCCCGCACGAGCAGGTCGAACGCGACGTAGGTGTTCGCGTGGCCCAGGTGCGTGGCGTCGTAGGGCGTGATGCCGCAGACGTAGAGCGTGGCCGGCTCGTCGCGCACCGGCCGCGTGGGCGCTAGCGCACCGGCGGGCGTGTCGAAGAGGTGCACGTCGGCACCTGAGCCAGGGAGGTCGGGCAGAGCGGGAGAGGTCCAGGCATGCACACGCCCGACTCTAACCGCCGGACGTCCCGGGCCCCGGTACGGACGCCGGAGCACCATGTGCAGTCATGACGCTGGTGTGGACACGCCGGTGCCGTCGTCGCGGCGGTTCGAGGAGGCCACCGCGGACGTCGATGTGGAGCCCGTCACGTTCCGGTGCCTGCCCTGCTGAGCTGGACGTTCGGGTACCCGCTGACCCTCGCGGCCATGGTGACCATCGTCCTGACGCTGCGCCGGCCGTTCAGGCTGTCGGGCTGGATGTGACGGGCCCCTCACACCGCGGAGGGGACCGCCGAGAGCAGCCCCGCGCCGAGGAGCACCACCACGAGCACGGCGAGCAGCAGCCGGTAGATGACGAAGGGGAGGTAGCTGCGGGTGGAGACGAGCCTCAGGAACCAGACGATGACGGCGTAGCCCACCACGAACGCCACCAGCGTGGCGATGACCGTCGCCCCGGCGCCAGCCCCGCCCGTGCCGCCCGTGCCGTCGGTGAACAGCTTGTAGAAGCCCGAGCCGAGCACCGCCGGGATGGCCAGGAGGAAGGACAGCCGCGCCGCCGCCTCCCGGGTGAAGCCCAGCAGGAGGCCCGCGGTGATCGTGCCGCCCGAGCGCGAGACGCCCGGGATGAGGGCGAGGGACTGGGCCAGGCCGAGGAGCACGGCGTCGCGCCACGTCATGTGGTCCAGGGTCTTCGTGCGGCGTGAGGTGGCGTCCGCGGCACCGAGGATGACGCCGAACACGGCCAGGCTCGCGGCCGTGAGGTAGAGGTTCCGGAACGTGGTGTCGATGGCGTCCTGGAACAGCAGGCCGAGCACGACGATCGGGATCGACCCGACGATGACGTACCAGCCCATGCGCGCGTCAGGGTCGTCGCTCGGCACGGTGTTCTTCCACGGACCGACCGGCAGTGCCCGGAACCAGGCCCTGACGATGCGGACGATGTCCCGGCGGAAGTACAGGACCACGGCCGCCTCCGTGCCGATCTGGGTGATGGCGGTGAACGCCGCACCCGGGTCGGCCCCCATCAGGTCCCCGACGATGCGCAGGTGCGCGCTCGAGGAGATCGGGAGGAACTCGGTCAGGCCCTGCACGAGGCCCAGGATCACTGCTTCCCACCATGTCACGGTCGGATACCATACGGCACCCGCCTGCCGCCCCCGGTCCGCCCGGGCGCCGCGGGACCGTGGACGTGCGCGGGAGCCGCGCCCACCGGCCACTACCGTGGGGTTATGCAGCAGCGGAGGGTCGGTCGCACGGGTCTGACGGTCTCGAGCGTGGGTCTGGGCACCCTGACGTGGGGCCGGGACACCGACGCGCACGAGGCCGCGGACCAGCTCGAGATGTTTCTCGAGGCCGGCGGCAACCTCGTGGACACGGCCGCCACGTACGGCGACGGCGACGCCGAGCGGGTCATCGGCTCGCTGCTGGCCAGCGCGGTGGACCGCGAGGACGTGGTCCTGGTCTCCAAGGCCGGCGTCCGGTCGCGGCGCACCGCGGACGGCGGCGGCGTGGTCGACGCCTCACGCGGCACGCTGCTGGACACGCTCGACGCCTCGCTGGCCCGGCTCGGCACCGACCACCTCGACCTGTGGCTCGTGCAGTCCCCGGACTTCTCGACACCGATCGAGGAGACGATCGGTGCGCTGGAGCACGCCGTCCGCACCGGCCGCACCCGCTACGTGGGGCTGTCGAACTTCCCGGCGTGGGCGACGGCGCAGGCCGCCACGCTGCTCTCCGCGGGGGCGGGCGCGGCGCCCGGCCTGGCCGCCGTCGAGGTGGAGTACTCCCTGCTCCAGCGCGGCATCGAACGGGAGCTGCTGCCGGCCGCCCGGGCGCTCGGCGCCGGCGTGCTCGCGTGGTCGCCGCTCGGGCGCGGGGTGCTCACCGGGAAGTACCGCAGCACCGTCCCGGCGAGCTCGCGGGCCGCGTCGCCGCACCTGCGCGGCTTCGTCGAGCCGTATCTCAACGACCACGCGCACGGCGTCGTCGAGGCCGTGACCACCGCCGCCTCGGGCCTGGGGCGCGGGCCCCTCGAGGTGGCGCTCGCCTGGGTGCGCGACGCGCCCGGGGTCAGCTGCGCCATCGCCGGGGCGCGCACCGCCGGCCAGCTGCGCGGGGTGCTCGCCGGCGACGACCTCGCGCTTCCCCAGCCGATCCGTAGCGTCCTCGACGAGGTCACCGGCATCGAGATCGGCTATCCCGAGCGGTTCTGAGGGCACCGCCGACGGCGCCGCGCGCGGCGCCGTCCGCCGTCGGGCGACGGGCGACGGCGGGTTGTGTGTCGGTCTGCCGCCGGGCGCCTACTCCTCCTCGTCGACGAACTCGTCGTCGAGCTCGCCCTCGGCGAGGGGGTCGTCGTCCTCGTACTCCTCGTCGTCGTCCTCGTCGTCGTCCTCGGAGTAGATGTCGAAGGGGGTGTCGACCCCGAACCCGGTGAACAGCGCGTCGTCGTAGGTGTCGAAGGCGTCCATGAGGGTGTTCGCCGCCGCCACCACGGCCGGCGCGTCGCTGTCCTGGGCCGCCGCCACGGCGTCGTAGTGCGCCTCGAACGCGGCGATCAGTCGGTCGAGGGCAGCGCGGGGGTCATTAGCCATGTGCCGAGCGTAGCGCCCGTGCCGGGGTGGCACAGCCCCGCCCCTGACCAGCGTGGACACGGTAGATTTCGCGTCTACCGAGAGCGCGGGGGAGCATGTGGACATGCCGAGGATGAACCACCGATCCGTGGATATGGCACGGCGCACCGGGTCGGGCACGACGTATTTCGAGTACCGCACCGTCACCCTGCCGGGTTCGGTGAGCCGCGGCGACGTGCGCCGGCTGCTCACGGACGAGGCGGAGTACGGCCGCTGGGAGCTGGCGCGGACGCGGGTCTACGTGGGGGGCACGCGCAAGGTGTGGCTGCGCCGCAAGGCCATGAAGGTCCCCAGCACGCTCTGACCCGGCGGGACCGCGGCGCCGGTATCGCCGCCCCCCGGTATCGCCGCCCCAGCGGCGCCCGCTGGGGCCGTCCAGCGGCGCCCGCTGGCGCCAGCCCAGCGGCGCCGGTCGGGCGGCCCCGCGGCATCAGCAGGTGCGGAGCATCCGCTCGAGCACGCGGGTGCCGAACCGCAGGGCGTCCGTGGGCACCCGTTCGTCCACGCCGTGGAACATGCCGGCGAAGTCCAGGTCCGCCGGCAAGCGCAGCGGCGCGAAGCCGTACCCGGTGATCCCGAGGCGGCTCAGCGCCTTGTTGTCGGTCCCGGCGGACAGGAGGTAGGGCAGGACGACGGCGCCCGGGTCCTCGGCGTCGAGGGCGGCGACCATCGCGTCGACGAGGTCCCCCTCGAAGGGCACCTCCAGCGCGGTGTCCCGGTGGATGTCCTCGAACCGCACCCCGGGCCCGGCGAGGCGGGCGAGGGTGTCCATGACCTCCTGCTCCTGGCCGGGGAGGAACCGCACGTCGAGCGCGGCCGTGGCGTGCCCCGGCACCACGTTGGCCTTGTACCCGGCGGCGAGCTGGGTGGGGTTCGCGCCCGGGCCGAGGCTGGCGCCGACGAACTTCTTCGCCGGGCCGAGCGCGTCGACCAGGCGCGCGACGCCGGCCGGGTCGTCGGGGTCGAACGTGGTGCCGGTCAGGTCGGCCACGCCCGCCAGGAGCTGGCGGACCGTCCCGGTCAGGTGCATCGGCCAGCTGTGCGCGCCGATGCGGTGGACCGCCCCGGCCAGCCGGGTGACGGCGTTGTCCGTGTTGACCTGGGAGCCGTGGCCGGCGGTGCCGTCGGCCACCAGGCGCAGCCAGGCCAGGCCCTTCTCCGCCGTCTGGAGGAGGTAGACCCGCCGGCCGTCGACCTCGACGGAGTACCCGCCCACCTCGCTGACGGCCTCGGTGGCGCCGGCGAAGACCTCCGGGCGGTGGTCCACGAGCCAGTGCGCGCCGAGCTTGCCGCCCGCCTCCTCGTCGGCCATCAGCGCGACGACGACGTCGCGCGGCGGCCGCCAGCCCGTGCGCCCCATGTCCCGCACGACCGCGAGGATCATCGCGTCCATGTCCTTCATGTCGACCGCGCCGCGGCCCCAGATCATCCCGTCCCGGACCTCGCCGGCGAAGGGGTCGACCGACCAGTCCGGGGCGTGGGCCGGGACGACGTCGGTGTGGCCGTGCAGGACGAGCGCCGGGCGCGCCGGGTCGGTGCCGGGGATGCGCAGGAGGACGCTGGCACGCCCGGGCTCGGACTCGACGAGCTCGGGCTCCCACCCGACCTCGGTCAGCAGCGCCATCACCAGCTCCGCGGCGGCGCGCTCCCCCGGCCCGGAGCCGTCCCCGAAGTTGGAGGTGTCGATGCGGATGAGGTCCCGGCAGATGCCGACCACCTCGTCCTCGGGCCGCGTGCTCGCCGGGGCCGGGCTGGGAATGGTCTCGGCGCTCATACCGCCAGGCTACCGACCCCGGCCCGTAGCGCGTGACGCCGGTCCGGTGGCGGTGGAGAATCGGGCGCATGGACCTCAACAGCGACGTCGGTGAGTCCTTCGGTTCGTGGTCGATGGGCGATGACGCGGCCATCATGAAGGTCGTCTCCAGCGCGAACATCGCCTGCGGCTTCCACGCCGGTGATCCGGTCACCGCCCGCGCCACGTGCACCGCCGCGGCGGAGTCAGGCGTGACCGTGGGCGCGCACGTGGCCTATCGCGACCTCGCCGGCTTCGGCCGGCGGTTCATGGACGTCTCCCCCACCGAGCTGACGAACGACGTGATCTACCAGATCGGTGCCCTGCAGGCCATGGCGGCGGTGGCGGGCACGTCCGTGCGCTACGTCAAGCCGCACGGCGCGCTGTACAACACCATCGCGCACCACCGCGAGCAGGCCCGCGCCGTCGTGGAGGCGATCCGGACGCTTGACCCCTCGCTCCCGATCCTGGTCCTGCCCGGCAGCGTGATCCAGGAGGAGGCGCGTCAGGCCGGCCTCCGGCCCGTGGTCGAGGCCTTCGCCGACCGGGCCTACAACGCCGACGGCTCGCTGGTCTCCCGGCGCCTGGAGGGGTCGGTCCTCCACGACCCCGACGTCATCGCCGCGCGGGTGGTGCGGATGGCGAAGGAGTCGACGATCGAGACCATCGACGGGCAGGTCGTCGGCGTGGACGCCGAGAGCGTGTGCGTGCACGGGGACACCGCGGGCGCCGTCGCCATCGCCACGGCCGTGCGCCGCGCCCTGGAGGACGCGGGCGTCACGGTCACGAGCTTCCTGTGACCGCCGCTCCCCCACGCAGCGTCCGCCCGGTCGGTGACCGTGCCCTGCTGGTGGAGTGCGGGAGCCTGCAGGAGGTGGTCGACCTCCACGCCGCCCTCGTCAGCGACCCCCTCGACGGACAGCTCGACGTCCTCGCCGCCGCCGAGACGGTGCTGGTGCGCGCCACGGGCCCGGCCGCGGTGGACCGGCTCGCCCGGCAGGTCGCCGAGATGCCCGCGCGGGGCGGCGGCGCCAAGGACGACCGGCTGGTCACGATCGACGTCGTGTACGACGGCGAGGACCTGGCCGAGGTGGCCCGGCTCACCGGACTGAGCGCCGAGGGCGTGGTGGGCGCCCACACCGGGCAGGTCTGGACGGCGGCCTTCGGCGGCTTCGCGCCGGGCTTCGCCTACCTCGTCGGGGAGAACCACGTCCTCGACGTCCCCCGCCGCACGAGCCCGCGGACGTCCGTGCCGGCGGGCTCGGTCGCGCTCGCGGGCGGCTTCTCGGCCGTCTACCCGCGCGAGTCCCCCGGCGGCTGGCAGCTGATCGGCCGGACGGGCGCGCGCATGTGGGACCTGGGGCGGCCCGAGCCGGCCCTCGTCCGACCCGGCAACCGCGTCCGCTACCACGCCGTGCGCGAGGTCGTCGAGGCCCCCGCTGGCGCGGAGGCGCCCACGGGCGTCGAGGCCCCCGCGGACGCCGAGGCCCCCGTCGGCACCGACCCGCCCGGTGGCGCGCTCACCGTCGTCACGCCCGGCCTGCAGAGCCTCGTCGAGGACCTGGGCCGGCCCGGCTACCTCGACCTGGGCGTGTGCCCCTCGGGGGCGCTCGACCGCGGCGCGGCCGTCCGGGCGAACCGGCTGGTCGGCAACGACCGCGGGGCCGCGGTGATCGAGACGCTGCTGGGCGACCTGCGGCTGCGCGCCCGCGGCGACCAGGTGCTCGCCGTCACCGGCGCCCGCGTCCCCCTCGCCGTCCTCGCGGACAACGACGCCGTCGTCCTCCGCCCGCCCACCGACGCCCCCTTCGCGCTGCGCGACGGGCAGACCCTCGCCGTGGGGAACCCCACCGCGGGGCTGCGCGCCTACGTCGCCGTCCGCGGCGGGCTCGACGTCACGGAGGTCCTGGGCAGCAGGGCCACCGACACGATGTCCGGGATCGGGCCGCCGCCCCTGGAGGCCGGGGCCACGCTCGCCGTGCTCGCGCCCCGGCCGGGCGCCGTCGTCGCCCTGCCCGACCCGGAACGGGACTGGCCGGACGGAACCGTGACGGTCGCCGTCGTGCCCGGCCCCCGCCAGGACTGGTTCACCGCCGAGTCGCTGAGACGTCTGTACGCCCAGGCGTGGACGGTCACCGACCAGTCCAACCGCGTCGGCCTCCGGCTGGCCGGCGAGCCCCTCGCCCGCGCGCGGGCGGAGGAGCTGCCCAGCGAGGGCACCGTCGCCGGGGCCGTCCAGATCCCCGCCTCCGGCCTGCCGGTGGTCTTCCTCGCCGACCACCCCACGGCCGGCGGCTACCCCGTCATCGCCGTCGTCCGGGACGCCGACCTCGACCGGCTCGCGCAGGTGCGCCCGGGGGACGAGATCCGGTTCGCGCCCGTCGACCCCGGCCGCCCGGCGCGGTGAAAGGAGGCCACCCGTGCGCAAGGTTCTCATCGTCAACCGCGGCGAGATCGCCGTCCGGGTCGTGCACGCCTGCGCCGACGCGGGCCTGGCCTCCGTCGCCGTCTACGCCGACCCCGACGCCGCGGCCCTGCACGTCCAGCTCGCCGACGAGGGGTACGCCCTGGAGGGCTCCTCGGCCACCGCGACGTACCTCGACGCGGGCAAGCTCCTGGATGTGGCGCGCCGTAGCGGCGCCGACGCCGTGCACCCCGGCTACGGCTTCCTCGCCGAGAACGCCGCCTTCGCCCAGGCGGTCCTGGACGCCGGCCTGACCTGGATCGGCCCGCCCCCGGAGGCCATCCGCGTGCTCGGCGACAAGGTCCAGGCCCGTGAGATCGCCCGCCGCGTCGGGGCCCCGCTCGTGGCGGGCAGCGACGGGCCGGTGCCCACGCCGGCCGCGGCCCACCGCTTCGCCGAGGAGCACGGGCTGCCCGTCGTGATCAAGGCGGCGTTCGGCGGCGGGGGGCGCGGCATGCGCGTGGTCCGCCACCTAGACGACGTCGAGGACGCCTTTGCCTCGGCGCAGCGGGAGTCCCGGGGCGCGTTCGGCCGGGACGAGTGCTACGTCGAGCGGTTCCTCGACCGGCCCCGCCACGTGGAGGCGCAGGTGATGGCGGACACCCACGGCAACGTCGTCGTCATGGGCACCCGGGACTGCTCCCTGCAGCGCCGCCACCAGAAGCTGGTCGAGGAGGCCCCCGCCCCCTTCCTCACGCCGGAGCAGCGCCGCCGCGTCCACGAGAGCGCGCGCGCCATCTGCGCCGAGACCGGGTACGTCGGCGCGGGGACGGTGGAGTTCCTCCTCGGCGCCGACGGGGTCCTGTCCTTCCTCGAGGTCAACACCCGCCTGCAGGTGGAGCACCCCGTCACCGAGGTCACCAGCGGGCACGACCTCGTCCAGCTGCAGTTCGCCGTCGCCGACGGCGGGGTGCTGCCCGTGGTCGCCGACCCGGACCCGGTCGGGCACGCCATCGAGCTGCGGATCAACGCGGAGGACGTCGGCCGGGGGTTTCTGCCCTCGACGGGCACGCTCACGACCTTCGACGCCCCCAGCGGGCCGGGCGTGCGCGTGGACACCGGTGTCCGCGCCGGCTCCGTCGTCTCCGGGGACTTCGACTCCCTCCTCGCCAAGGTGGTCGTGCACGGCCGCGACCGGCAGCAGGCCCTGCGCCGCGCGCGCCGGGCCGCGGCGGAGATGGAGATCGCCGGGGTCGCCACCGTCCTGCCCTTCCACCGCGCCGTCCTGACGGACCCGGACTTCGCCTCGCCCGACGGGCTCGGGATCTACACCACGTGGATCGAGGACGAGTTCGCCACCCGCGTCCCTGCCGACCCGGACTTCGCGCAGGGGCCGGCCGGCGCGGGCCGGCGCCGCGTGGTCATCGACGTCGACGGCCGCCGGGTGGTCCTGGGCCTGCCCGCGGACCTGCTCGCCGGCCTGGCGACGGCGCGGTCCGCCGGCGGGGGCGAGGACGGAGGCGGCCAGGACGGCGGCGGTGAGCGCGGCGGTGGCCCGGCCGTGGCGGAAGACGCGGCGGCCCTGACCGCCCCCATGGGCGGCACGGTGGTCCGGTGGCTCGTGGAGCCCGGCGCGCAGGTCACGCGCGGCAACGCCGTCCTGCTCCTGGAGGCCATGAAGACCGAGACCAAGGTGACCGCGCACCGCGACGGCGTCCTCGGCGAGCCCCGGGCCGCCGCCGGGGACCGGGTCACGGCCGGCGCGACGCTCGCCCTCATCGAGGCCTGAGGCCGGCGGCCAACGCTCCCTCGTTCAGGGCCGCGGCCGTCACGGCACCTGGTAGGCCGAGTCCCTCGCGTCCGTGATCAGCATGTGCCCGGGGGCGTGCCCGATGGCCAGCGGCGGCCTCGACTCCATGACGGCGGCCTGGGGCGTGACCCCGCACGCCCAGAAGACGGGGATCTCGCCGTCGGCGATGGTCACGGGGTCCCCGAAGTCCGGGACGGCGAGGTCGCGGATGCCGAGGGCCTCCGGGTCGCCCACGTGGACGGGGGCGCCGTGCACGGCCGGGTACCGCGCGGTAATGCGGACCGCGTCGGCGACGGCGCCGGCCGGGATGGGCCGCATGGACACCACCAGCGGGCCGGACATGCTGCCGGCGCCGGCGCAGCGGGTGGTCGTGCGGTACATCGGCACGTTCACCCCCTGCTCGATGTGGGCGATGGAGATCCCCGCGTCCTGCAGCGCCGTCTCGAACGTGAAGCTGCACCCGACGATGAAGGTCACGAGGTCGTCCCGCCAGCGGCCGAGGATGTCCGTGGTGTCCTCCACCTTCTCGCCGTGCTCGTACACCGTGTAGAGCGGGAGGTCCGTGCGGATGTCCCCACCGGGCAACAGCGGGCCGCTGACCTCCCCGGCGTCGAGGACCCCGAGGATCGGGCAGGGCTTGGGGTTGCGCTGGGCGAAGAGCAGGGTGTCGAAGGCGTGCTCGCGCGGCACGATGATGAGGTTCGCCTGGGCGTAGCCGTGCGACCACCCCGCGGTCGGGGTGACGAGCCCCTCCCGGAAGAGGCCGCGCGCCGCGGCGGGCGCGAGCCCCGCGACGTCGGCGAGGTCGGCGGGCGAAACTGTCGAGGAGGTCATGGCGATCACTTCCACAGGGCCGAGATGCCGGCGAGGGAGTTGTAGCCGAAGTAGAGGGTGAGCAGCCAGGCGAGCACGCCGAGGGCCAGCAGCCAGCGCGGGTAGCGGTAGCCGTGCAGGAGGTCCCGGCGCCGCCACGCCACCCACAGGATGACGGCGAACCCGATGGGCAGGATCAGGCCGTTGAAGGCCCCGGCGAAGATGAGCAGCGCCGAGGGGGTCTGCCCCACCAGGACGAAGATCGCCGCACTGACGGCGATGAACAAGCAGGTGAGGAGGCTGCGGGTGCGCGGGGCCGTCGTCGGCCGGGTGATGAAGGAGATGGACGTGTACGCGGAGCCGATGACCGAGGTGATGGAGGCGGCCCACAGGATCACGCCGAACAGCCGCAGGCCCAGCTCGCCGGCCGCGATGCCGAACGCCTTGGCGGCGAGGTTCTCCCCGACGAGCTGCGCCCCGCCCGCGACGACGCCGAAGATCGCCAGGAAGAGCAGGAAACGCATGAGGCCGGTGATGACCACGCCCATGGCGGAGCTGCGGCTGATCTGCCGGATGCTCTCTGGACCGTGGACGCCGGCGTCGATCATGCGGTGCGCCCCCGCGTACGTGATGTACCCGCCGACCGTGCCGCCGATGAGGGTGGTGATGATGAAGAAGTCCACCTTCTCGGGCAGCACCATGTTCTTCAGGGCCTGGCCGACCGGGGGCTGGGAGACGATCGCGACGTAGAGCGTCAGCAGGATCATCAGGGCCCCGAGCACGACGACGATCCGGTCCATGGCGATGCCGGCGCGTCGGCTGAGGAACACGGCGATGGCGATCACCGCGGTGATGACGCCGCCGATGGTCGGGTCCAGCCCGAAGGTGGCATTGATGCCGAGGCCGCCGCCGGCGGTGTTGCCGATGTTGAACACCAGGCCGCCGGCGAAGACGAGGACCGAGAGGAGCACGCCCACGCCGGGGAGCACCCGGTTGCCGAGCGCGCTCGCGCGGAGCCCGCTGACCCCGATGACGCGCCACACGTTGAGCTGGACGCAGATGTCGACGACCACCGACGCGAGGATGGCGAACGCGAACGCCGCACCGAGCTGGACGGTGAAGTTGGTCGTCTGGGTGATGAACCCGGGGCCGATGGCGCTGGTGGCCATGAGGAACATGGCCCCCAGCAGGGCGGAGCGGTCCTGCTTGGCGGTGCGGGCGGGTACAGGCGTCGGCGTGCTCATCTCTGAACCCCTTTGCGACGGCGGGTGCTGCCGTGCGCCGGCGTGGCGGCGCCCGGACTGGCTTTGCCTGGGCGCAGGCGAGCCGCAGCCGGCCCGTCCCGGCGCCCGCCATCCATGATGAGGCGACACGCGCCGGTCGGCACGCGCGCAGGCGGGCGACCAGACCGGTCGGGCGACCGGATGGGCCGGGCGACCGGATGGGCCGGGCGGGTCGTGCTAGTCGGTGAGCCCGCGACGCACCAGGAGCGGGTCGATGACGGGATCCCGCCCGCGCAGGTCCCGGAAGGAGGCCATCGGGTCCTGGGAGTACCCGCGCGAGAGCAGCGCCCGCCGGAACCGCCCACCCGCGCGGCGGTTGAGCCCGCCGTCGCCGTCAGTGGCCTCCTCCTTGAACCACTCCACGGTGTCGGCGTCGAGCACCTCGGACCAGATGTAGGAGTAGTAGCCGGCGTCGTACCCGCCACCGAAGGTGTGGTTGAAGTAGGTGGAGCGGTAGCGCGGCGGCACCAGCTCCAGCCCCACCCCCGCCCGCTGGAGCGCCTCACGCTCGAAGATCTCGACGTCGGCGACGTCGGTGGGCACGTGCTCGGGGGTGACCTGATGCCAGGCCTGGTCGAGCAGGGCGGCCCCGAGGTACTCGGTGGTCGCGAACCCCTCCCCGTGCGCGCCCACCGAGAGGACCCTCTCGAGCACCTCCGCGGGCAACGGCTCTCCCGTCACGTGGTGGCGCGCGAAGCGGGCGACGACCGCGGGGTTCTCCATCCACATCTCGTTGACCTGCGAGGGGTACTCGACGAAGTCGCGGGGCACCGAGGTCCCGGAGAGGGACGGGTAGCGCACGTCCGAGAAGAGGGCGTGGAGCGCGTGGCCGAACTCGTGGAAGCACGTGCGCACCTCGTCCCAGGTCAGCAACGTCGGCTCGCCGGGCGGCGGCGCCGTGAGGTTGAGGTTGTTGACCACCACCGGCCTCTCACCGAGCAGGTGCGACTGGTCCACGAGGTTGTGCATCCACGCGCCGCCGCGCTTGCCGGCGCGGGCGTAGCAGTCGCCGACGAAGAGCCCGAGACCCGTACCGTCCTCCTCGAGCACCTCCCACACCCGCACCCCGTCGGCGTACCCGGCCAGGTCCGGCCGCTCGCGGAAGGTCAGGCCGTAGAGCCGGTTGGCGGCGAAGAAGACGCCGTCGGCCAGCACGCGGTCGAGCTCGAGATACGGGCGCAGCACGGCGTCGTCGACCGAGAACCGCTCCTTGCGGAGGCGTTCGGCGTAGTAGGCCCAGTCGGACGCCACGAGGGCCGCGCCCGTCCCGGCGGCCGGGTCGTTCGCCAGCACCTGCCGCAGCTCGGCGGCCTCACGCTCCGCGTTGCGGGCGGCCGGTGCGGCCAGCCGGGCGAGCATCTCCGAGACGGCCTCGGTCGTGGAGGCGGTGCCGTCCTCGGCCACGTACGCCGCGTGGTGGGCGTACCCGAGCAGCCGGGCGCGTTCCGCCCGCAGCCGGGCGATCTCGAGGAGGGTGGCCCGCGTGTCGGAGGCGGCGTCGACGCCGGTGCCGCGCATGGTCGACGCGGCGAGCAGGCGGGCGCGCAGGCCGCGGTCCGTGAGCCGGGCGAGGAGGGGCTGCTGGGTGGGCAGCTGCAGGGTGATCAGGTGGGCCGCCCCGGGCACCGCCAGCGTCAGGCCCGCCCGCTCGGCGGCGTTGCGCGCCAGGCCCGCGACCGTGCCCGCGTCCAGTCCCGCGAGCTGCGCCGGATCGTCGACGACGACGGCGCCCGCCTCCATGGCCTTGACGACGCGCTGGGAGAACTCGGTCTCAAGGCTGACGAGCCGGCCGTTGAGCTCGCGCAGCCGCTCGTGCTGCGCGTCGCCGAGCCGGATGCCGGCGCGCCGGAAGTTCTTGCGGTACGTCTGCAGCAGCCACTCCGTCTCCGCATCCAGGTCGAGCAGCGCCGTCGCGTTGGCGAGGGACTCGAGCCGCCCGTAGAGGCGCCGGTCGAGCCAGAACGCGTCACCGTGCGCGGCGAGCTGGGGGGCGACCTCGGACTCGATGGCATGGATCTCGTCCCCGCCGACCGAGCTGGCCAGGGTGTGGAACACGGCCATGACGCGGCGCAGCAGCGTGCCCGAGCGCTCGATCGCCTCGAGGGTGTTCCGGACGTCCGGAACGGCCTCGTCCGTGGCCACCGCCTCCCACTCGGCCCGCTGCGCTGCCATGCCGGCCGCGATGGCCGGCCGGAAGTGCTCCGTACGGACCGCGGCGAAGTCGGGCAGTCCGTAGGCCAGCGTCGACGGCGCGGCGAACGGGTTGGACGCGTCGAGCATGGCGGTCGCGGCGGTGGGGGCGGCATCAGCAGGCATGCCGCCATTGTGCCGTCGTTCGGCTCAGGACCGGTGTGTGTCCGGGACCGTTCCGGGTCGCCGGCCCGCCCAGCGGGGCCTGACGGCGTGGTACGGCTGTCCGGCGGGCGCGGCCCGCCGCCGGGTCAGTGGCGCGAGGGCGACCGGTACCCGTGCCGGGCCAGCACGCCCACGACATCGGGCGGGAAGAAGCCGGGGCCCTTGAGGACCTTGCCGTCCTCGCGATAGATCGGGCGGCCGTCGGCACCCAGCTTGGAGAGGTTGGAGGCCTGGATCTCGGCGAGCACGTCCTCGAGTGGGATGCCGCACTCAAGCGCCATGCCGTAGATGACATATGTGAGGTCACCCAGCGCATCGGCGGCCTCGACGGTGTCCCGCGTGCCGTCGTCGGCCGCCACGGCCCGGGTGAACGCGGCGGCCATCTCGGCGCCCGCGGCCTCGCCGTACACCGCCTCGACGAGCTCGGCGAGCTCCTCGGCCACCAGCGCCATGCGCATGTGCACCCGGTCCCGGTCGACGCTCGGGGCGTCCGCGACCACGGGCAGGTGGTACGTCTGGTGGAACTGGCGGACGAGGGCCTCGGGGTCGCGGGCCGAGGGCGCGCCGTCCGCCGGGCTGCCCACCGCCGGGGAGCTCGCCGGCTCGGTAGCGGTCGGCTCGGTAGCGGTCGGCTCGGTAGCGGTCGGCTCGGTAGCGGTCGGCTCGGTAGCGGTCGGCTCGGTAGCGGTCGGCTCGGTGGCGGTCGCCCCGGCCGTGTAGCCCGCCGCCCCCTCCGAGTCGCTCGCCCGCCCGGGCCCGTCCCACGGCGCGAACGGCGTGCGCGGGTCCGTGCGCAGCAGCGTGCCGATCCAGCCGTCCTTCCACTGCCCGCGCGAGGGGTTCAGCGCCCGGACCGTGCCCTCCTTGCGGAAGCCGTGGTGCCAGGCCACCCGCCACGAGGCCCAGTTGGGCACGTCCGCGCGCCACTGCACGACCTCCAGGCCGAGCTGCCCGAACCCGGCGTCGAGGACGAGGCCAACCGCACGGTGCATGATCCCCTGGCCGCTTGCCTCGGCCGCGAGCCAGTACCCCAGCTCGCCCTTGCCGTGCTTGACGTCCTCGAGGCCGACCATGCCCACGAGCGTCGCCGTCCCGTCCGGGCCGACGGTCCGGACGGCCCACGTGGGCGAGTCCTTCCGCCAGCCGGCGGGAACGACCTGGCCGGTAAAGGCTTCGGCGTCCACCCGCCGGTAGGGGCTGGGGACGGTGGTCCAGCGCTGGATCTCCGGCTCCTGACAAAGCTGGGTGATCCGGTCGACGTCCGCGGAGGTCGGGGCGGTCAGCAGCAACGTGCCGTCGGGCGTGCTCAGCGGGAAGGGATCCATGAGCCCGACGATACGACGCCGGGCGTGCGGGCCGACGCCCGGCCGGTCATCCTGGCACGCATGGACATCGACACCGAAGCCCTGAAGAACATCCCGCAGCAGCAGCAGGAGTGGCCGGGGCGCACCGACGACATGACGCCCGTCCCCGACCACGGCGAGACCAGCTACACCGGCCGCGAGCGTCTGGTCGGCAAGAAGGCCCTGATCACCGGCGGTGACTCGGGCATCGGCCGGGCCACCGCGATCGCGTTCGCCAAGGAGGGCGCCGACGTCGCCATCGCCTATTTGCCCCAGGAGCAGGCCGACGCCGAGGAAACGAAGAAGCACGTTGAGACGGCCGGGCGCACCTGCGTGCTGCTGCCCACCGACCAGCGCACCCAGGAGGCCAACGTCGCCCTGATGAGCAAGGCCGTCGACGCCCTCGGCGGCCTGGACGTGCTTGTGAACAATGCGGGCTTTCAGATGGCCCAACCGGGTGGGCTGGAGGACGTCCCAGCAGCCCAGCTCGAGCAGACCTTCGCCACCAACGTATTCGCGACGTTCTGGCTGACGCAGGCGGCCCTCCCCCACCTCACAGCGGGCGCGAGCGTCATCAACTGCACCTCCATCCAGGCGTACGAGCCGTCCGAGTCCCTCATGGACTACGCCGCGACCAAGGCGGCACTGAACAACCTCACCGTGAACATGGCGGCCGAGCTGGGACCGAAGGGCGTGCGCGTCAACGCCGTGGCACCGGGCCCGATCTGGACGCCGCTACAGCCCGCCACCAAGCCCGACGTCGAGGGGTTCGGCAAGGCCACGCCGCTGGGTCGTCCCGGGCAGCCGGTCGAGGTCGCCACGGCTTTCGTGTATCTCGCCAGCGACGAGGCGAGCTATGTCTCGGGCACCGTCCTCGGTGTCACGGGAGGCAAGCCGGTCTTCTGACCAACCCACGCCGCGAGTGTGGCATCGGTCACCAATGGCGGTCCGGCGGGCCTCCCGGTTCGGATCCGGCCCCGAGCGCGTGCTATCTTTTCTGGCGTTGCCCAGCAAGACGGAAGCGGTCGCAAGACCGGTTCCAACCGGCGGCAGCACCACCTGTCCGGGTGGCGGAATAGGCAGACGCGCTAGCTTGAGGTGCTAGTGCCCTTTATCGGGCGTGGGGGTTCAAGTCCCCCTCCGGACACTCGTTGAGACAGCGACGACAAGCCCCTGACACGCGGTAACGCGGTCGGGGGTTTTGTCGTTCACCGGTCCCATGACCGCAACCCTCACGCTCTCGAAGCCGTCCGGGCCGCCCCGGTAGCGGCACGCGCTGCCGCGGCGTTGGCGCTGATGCCCCCGCATACCACCGAGATCGCGATCAAGAACCACTACCTGTCTGAAACGCTGACCCAGAACGGCGCCGAGATCCTCAACGTGGCCGTGTCATTGCCGCGGGGACGGGCGACGGAGGCATCTTCGTCGTCGTGCTGTGACGCGGGTCCGTGGTCGTCGTGCTCTGACTAGGTGCGTGGCCAGTCGCGGGCGTCGGTGTCACGCGGGAGCTGACCGCGGTGAGCGGCGAGACGCGAGTCTGTCGGCTCGAACGGGAGCAGCTACGCGAGCAGCTACGCGAGGGTTTACCCCGGACAGGCCGTGTCAGTCCGTCCCGGTCAGAACGGGGGTGGGTCGTTGTTGGTGGTTA